>NZ_LXSP01000002.1:0-380552 GCF_001648435.1 Eikenella sp. NML120348
CCAGAGAAACTTGGCGTTTTGTGCCGCTAATCTCATGCAAGGAGAGAGCAACGAAACCGATAGGCACAAAAAATGTGCACTGACGGGGCAGATATCCGCTTGTGATTTAGTAGTGAGATCATCATAATTGTTGGGCAGATGGAAGTCAATATTATCAAGGACTACTTATGGAAAATCTCAGCCAAATCTTGCAAGCCGCATATAAAATCCTAGCTGACATGCCAGGGAAACAAGGCCATGTATCTGATATTGCTATTGAAGCTGTCAGGATAAATCACAATATGGGAATGGATGCTGACACATTCAGCAACAAACTATCATCAGCGCTTGCTGCCCATGTGAAAAAGAAAGACGCCGTTTTTACTAAGGTTGCCAGTAAAAAAGATGCGAAAGGGAAGGTTGTTTCCTACAAGCGTGGCGTGTACCGTCTGAAGAAACTGAGAGTAGCCAACCCTACAGAACAAAACATTGCTCCGCCTGTGGATTCTGCCTTTTTAGGCAAAGCTGGCGAGCTAGCGGTGATGAGCGAGCTATTATTCTGGGGCTTTAATGCATCGTTAATGGTAGTGGATAAAGGGATTGATATTGTCGCATCAAAAGAAAACGTTTATTACCATATCCAAGTGAAAACATCTCAGCCGCGTGCCAATGGCAGTTTTGGTTTCAGTATCAACCAAAAATCTTTTGAAACCAACCACAGCGGCAATACCTATTATGTATTCGCCTTGCGCGAACTCACTAAAACATCCTTTGCCGTTATTCCGAGCAGCCACATTACTACGCTTAAAAACCGAGGTATCATCAAAGGTCAAGATTCACTATCTATCAGCATCTCAATTTTAGATAAAGGGAAGCGGTATCTATTGAACAACAAAGATGATATTTCTACATTTATCAATAACTTTGGACAAATTAAATAGAGGGTATCATGAAAAAGTATATATTTATAGTGCTACTGATTGGAATGGCTGCTTTTGCTCAGGCACAAACTAATAGATGGAAGCCAATCTATACTGATGACAAAGGAACAACAACATATATTGACACTAGAACGGCAAGTAGAAATGGGGTCTGGTCAATCCTTGTAGGCAATAATAGTAATTACAATCCCAATGAAAATACAGGCGGCAGTTATACAAAAATACATATGCGTATCAAATGCAGGCAGCGCCAATTTGCTACAACTTTTTTTGCTTTCTATGATGAAGAACAAGGGGAAAGAGTTTTGCGTAATCAAGGCAATACAGCTATTTTTCATGATGTAATTCCAGATTCTGAAGCAGAAAGAATGTTGGAGTATATTTGCCGCCGTTATCGCTAACTATCCCAACAAAAAAGGTAGCCTGCGCCGCCCTTTATTCCCGCCTTGCCTAAGCATAGCCGCTGAACGCCTCCGTCACATCCGTATTGCCGGCAGCCCGGCTCACCTTCTGCACCGCATCCGCCGCCTGGCCGGCCATCTCCAGCTGCTGCGCCTGCTGTTGCTGTTGCGCCCGCTGCTCGCGCACCGCCTGCACCTGCTCATCCGGCAGCATGATGGATTGATCCACGCCCAAGGCCGAAGCGTACACATCCGTCAAGCGGTCGGCATCGATCTTGTCCAACACCTCCGGCTTGAACTGCACCACCCCGCCCACGGTCGAAATGAAGCGGTCGATGCTGTTGGTAGCCACCGCCTGCTGCGCCTGCGCCAGCATCGATACCAGCTGGATATCGATATCCACGTCCGCCAGTTCTTCCGGCGGCGGCAGCATCTGCGCTTCCTGCATAAAGTCGAAGGTGGTTTCAATCAGCGGATCGAGTAACTCGTTCTGCAAACGCTCCAATACCGGCCCCAGCATCAGCAGTTTTTCCTCATGCCGTTCCGCCACCTCCGTGGCCGTCATGTTCGGATTCTGCTGATTGCTCAACATCAGGAACAAATCCGCATAAAAGGTGCTGCGGATGCGCCCGCGCACGTCCTGAATATCCTGCAACAGGTGGTTTAAATCCAGCTGCACTTCATACAGCGGGCGGATGCCTGCGAGCCGGCGGAATCGGTGTACATAATCCCGCCGGGCAGTCTGTCCACATCCCGATATTTCAGGCTGGTCGGCACTTGCAGCGGCGGGTTGGTCTTGTAGTCGATACCCTGCGCCTTGCGCAGCTGCTCGTGCTGCAGCTGCTTAATATCGCCCAATGCCTCCATGCCCGGGCTGTGGCCGTAAATATCCCCGCCCGATACCGTCCAGCGCGGGCAGAGTGCCGGGAAACGCCTAAAACCGCCCTCGCGCAGCACCTCGTTTTCCCCCGCCCCTTTTTCCAAATACACCGAACGCCACGGCATATTCAGCGCATCACGGCGCGAAGCATCCCGCTCCAAGCGCGGCTCGACGGCATGGATGATGTTTACCCAGTCATCATACCGCCCATTGTCATAGCAGCGGCGTAGGGCAGGGCTGCAATTGTCGTAGCCGAATTCGCGCACCGTCTCCGCCACCGTCTTCTGGAACTCACGATACAGCGTATCCACCTCGCCTTTCCAGTTGGTCGCCACCGCATATTCCCCCACCGTCAGCGGGTAGTGGTGCAGCACATCATCGAAGTCCGGCAGGATGATGCTGGCCGCCGTGCCGAACGCCCCCAGCTCCTCATACATCGCATGCAGGGCACGGTAAGTATTTGAGCGCTGGAAGACGGTGTGCATCAGCTTAGTCGTCTGGTCGAGCCACAACTTCACCGGCTGGTGCTGCATCAAGCCGCCATCCTCAATCGCCAGCTTAAACCAAGGCCGTGCCGGCGAAGTCATGCCGCTCATCATCCACGCCGCCAAGATGCGCAGCGCCTGCGTGCCGGTGCTGTCGTAAATCTCATTGAAGCGCTTATCGCCGCGATTGCGTTCATCTGCCAAAAAACGCCCCGAACGCGGCAGCAGATGGCGGGAAATATCGCGCCAATGATCATCCCAAGAGGCACGCTCCTTCTTCAGGTCGGCATGCCGCTTCAGGATGCGTTTGCGTAAAGTCGTGTCCATGTCTTACCCCAAGAGAGAGGTTTTGCCCAACAGGCCCTGCCTGCCCAGTTTCAGCTTGTCGTTTCCAACCCCTTCCGAGCCGGTCAGCATGGTGCTGCCCACCCCGCCCCCGTCCTGTTGCGCCGCCTGCAGCAAGCCTGCCGTGTTGGCCTTCTTGCTGTTGGCCTTATTGAAATCGCGCTCCGCCTGCAAAGCCTGCTCCTTCGCCTGCTTTTCCGCCTGTGCTTGCGCTTGGCTTTGTTTCTTGGCCGCACGCTCGCCGGAGTAAATCGAATAACTGGTTCCCACTGCCGCTGCTACGGCGGCGATCACTGGTGCTGCTGGCATCGTCTCTATCCTTTCGTCAGTTGCCGTAAATAAACCACATCCTCACGGTGGCAACGCCGCGCAAGTATGCCTTCAAAACTGCTGCCCGGCTTGGCATGCCAGGCCACATAAGCCGCGCCACGCCGCGCCGCCTCCTGCTCAATCGTCCGCACCAGGCGCAAGCCTGCCGTCCCCGCCCGATATGCCGGCAGTAAAAACAACGCGTCATGCTGGCACATCAGGCAGTCATAATGCAGATGGCGCAACAGGAACGCCGAGCAGTAGCCCACCAGCTCACCGTCAGCAAACGCCCCGGCAAACAACAGATTCCCCGCTGCCGCCACCGCCTGATACAGCTCACGGTTCAAGCTCACCTGCCCGGCCCATGCCGCCTCCGTTTCCGAGCGGTGCGCCTCGGCCAGATGCCGTTCAATCCAATCCATATGGCGCAAGCCGTCATCTGTCCGCACATCAAGCATAAGGGTTGTACTCCATCACTTTTCTATTACCGCCTGCCGCGCGCAAGCTGTCGATTTTCGGCGTATCCAACAGCGCCAGGCAGTAGGCGTCCGTTACCCGGCTGGGGATAAACGTGCGGGCCAAAGGCTTCACCACCTCTTCCGGTTTGAAAGCCCCGCGCTCGAACTCATACACCGGCACCCCGTCCGCCAACACAAATTCCCGACCGTCATCCACCCACACATCCTTCCCATCCACACTGGCCGCATAGCGGATTTCCCCACCCACCGCCGGATTAGGAAACTTCTTATCCAGCCACGGCGCAAAGAAATCCACGATCCAACGCCCCTCCACCGTGGTCGGCGGATTAAAGGTCAAGAGCGCCTGGCATTTCTGATTCGGGTCGGTCGAACGCAGCCAGCCCAGCAAGGCCCGCACCTGAATTTCCAAGAAATTCGCCGCCTCGTCGAATATCAGCAAATCGTGCGGCCGCCCCTGATACTTCTTTTGCCCTGGTCATTAACCGTAGCTGGAGAAATTCATTGATTCTTGCCGCGACAGCATCAATGCATTGGTCATCAATCTCTTGCAGTTCCTCGCGCCATTTCATCAGCATTTCCAACTGCTCACGCCGCTGGTTCAGCTCATCCAGCATGGCTTTCTGCTTTTGAATCACAGAGTGATCGTCCAGCGTCCGATGCTTCTTACCCTGATTGCAGTCCCGGCACAAAGTAATCAGATTCATGATGTCGTTATCGCCACCATTGCTGACCGGATTAATATAGTCTATTTCCAACACCACATCAGGTGCAGCTTTGCCACAATACTGACAAGTAAAGGAATCTCGCTTTAAAACTTCAAACCTAAGTTTTTTTGTTATCGATTTGCGCTTGCTTTGCATGGCTTTATTTGTCATAATCAAGTCTCCTTGAAAAGGGAATTTCTTCATACGACTTTTGCCCGCCACGCTCCGGCGGGCTTTTTTTCACTCCCACCATTCCCGAAACCGCCGAAACCAAGCAGCCTTGACCGGCACATAAATCCGTTGCATGATTTGCCCGTCATAACGCGCATTGGCCGCAGCCCCCAGTTTCTCCCTAGCTTCCTCCGGGCTGTCCGCCCAAATGCTCAATGACCACGTCCTGCCTTTGAAACGGTAGGAGAACGTGTATTCGTTTTTTCGCATAATCCATAGGAGTTCCTTATATGTATTTTGAAATATATAGAGATGCCCGTAATGAATGGCGCTGGCGGTTAAAAGCCGGTAATCATGAAATCATTGCCGTCAGCTCCGAAGGCTACGCATCCAAACAAAGTTGTTCCCATTCGATAGACTTAGTTAAATCCACTACTGCTAACACCCAGGTTAAAGAAGTGTGATTTTCCAGCCCGCCTTAGCGGGCTTTCTTTTGCCCATCTGTCCGGGCTGCCAAGCGTCTTTCCGCTTTGCCCGCCGTGGCAGAATGGCTGCCTCTCACAACCACCCACCACGAAAGGTAAAATCATGGCCCGCTACCTACTAATCAGCTACGATCTGAAGAAACCAGGGAGAGACTACTCCGGACTAACCAACGTCATTAAAGTCATTGGGGGAATTAGCACCACTCATTTACTGGAATCCGCTTGGTTGGTTTCTTCCAAAGACAGTACTTGCTCAATCTCTTGTCTTTCCTTCATCTTCTTTCCTTTCCTCAAAAATATTTGCGACCGTCATCTATCCGCCTGGCGGCCAAAATATTCAGCCGAGATACGGCACATCAGCCGGTACTCTTCGGCATTCACCACCACGGCATCTTCATCCACTACCTTGCCGCCACAGGCAGCAATCATTCGCGCGGCCTTCAATAGCCCGCGTTCATCAGACTTCCACCGGCTCACGGTGGCATCATCCACACCAAGCATCAGCGCTATTTCGTGCTGTGATTTGTCCGCAAGCATCCTCAAAACAGTAGCTTGCACCTTGTGGGATTTTGTTATCACTTCTACTGATAATTCAGTCATGGCCTAGCCCCAAAGATTTTCTTGTACTCTTTAGGGAATTTGGTTTTCAGATAATTGTTTTGTGCCAACGGGATACCGTTCTTTTTCCATTGGGATACCGCCCCTTTGGAAATGCCACACAAGCCGGCAACTTTGGATGTGCCGCCTAGTAGTTCAATAAACTCGATATGTTTCATTTTCTTCTTTCATCTTAGAAAACTTACCTAAAGTATAGGATACTAAACATATAAAAGTCAAGCAGTCTAAACAATATTTAGTTTAGACTGCTAAACAATCAGATAGGATATTGATATGAACACGCTTAAAGATAGATTGGAAGAGTTGATGGCCGAGCATGGTTTAACCACGCAGCAGCAACTCGCAGACTTCGCCGGAGTATCAAAAGGACTGGTTGGACAATGGTTTAACGGAAGTACGGGGCTAGGCGCGAAGCCGTTATTGGCCTTCGGAAAGAAAACCCGCTTCTCTACCCAATGGCTGGCAGATGGCACGGGCGAAAAATATCAGCCAGCCTCTACCGGCAAACCGATAGAATCAAACGCGACCGCTTTCGCCATGGTAGAAACATGGCAGGACGGCACACCGCTCAATAATGCAGAGTGTGAAGTGCCATTCCTGAAAGAAGTGCGCTTATCTGCCGGCTCCGGTGCATTTGAAGCGTCCGACTTCAACGGCTATAAGCTGCGCTTTCACAAATCCACCCTGCACCGCAAAGGCATCAACCCTAAAGACGTAGTATGTGTATCTGCCGATGGCAACAGCATGGAGCCGGTATTCCCTGATGGCGCTACGTTAGGCGTAGACACCAGCCAAAAGCACATTAAGGACGGCAAGATTTACGCCATCAATCATGACGGCTGGCTACGCACCAAAATCCTTTACCGCCTGCCAGGCAATAGAATCCGTATCCATAGCTACAATGAAGATGAGCACCCGAACGAAGAAGTCGATGCATCCGATATTCAAATAATAGGCCGCGTGTTCTGGTGGAGCGTGTTGGATTGAAATGGATATTTAACTTATGGCTAAAGACTTAATTTCAGCTCTACAAGATTGTCAAACCATCATTAAAAATAACCCTGTCAGTATTTATAACGAAGACTTTATCAAACCTGCCTATTTAGTGTGTATGGCAGCCTATCTGTACAAACATAAGACGCCCACACACTTTTTTAATGTGGACGACTCTCGAATGAACTATCTAATAACAATTGGATTTTTCAACAAGGTATGGGGGATTAATGATACTTGGGACAGGCCGAATCTAGGGAAAAGCTACTCTTTATTGACTATGCTTGACTGTGAAGAATCTGTTGATAGTGCCACTACACAGATAGGCAGTTGCATCAATGTGATGGGGGATGGAGAGAACAGGGCAGCCATCTCCCCTTTGATTGATGCTATTGGTGAAGTACACGATAACGTGTGGTCACATGGAAAATCCACCGGCTTCTCGATGGCGCAAAAATACAACAAATGGATTGAGTTCGCTCTGGCAGATTGTGGGAGTGGGTTTCTGAAGGAGTTAAACCGTGTTGGTATTCAAATAGATAATCACGAAGATGCTATTGAGTGGTGCATCAAAAAAGGGAACTCATCCAAGACTATCAAACCAAAAGACGACTGGGCGCAACAATTGCCGCCAGACGTAATAGGCAATCCTATGGGAAGCCTTGCCAAGTATAGCAGTGGGAACAATCATGCAGGCTTAGGTCTACCTCGATTTATTGATGTGGTGGAAAGTTTTGGTGGAGAGTTAACCATAATCACAGGTAATGCCGAGTTGTCAATATCAAATTTTCAGAATAGAATAAAACGCATCAGACCCTGTCCCCAAGACCTATTTTGGGATGGGGTAATTATCCAATGCAGATTGCAGACTAGTAATCTAAACCAAATCACAACACCGTCTGCTAATGCAGAAATTGCAGATATATTAGATACATTAATAGGTTAAATTAAAGGAGGCTGACATGGAAAGAATTATCCACTTGCCAAGTGGCAGTCTTGCTTCCCGCCGAGCTGCCATCCCAATCCGAGACCAAATTATTAAAGCTTTTGAGAACCCAGCCGTTAGCAGAATTATAATTGACCTGCAAGGTGTTGATGTTATCTCTGGCTCTTTTGCTGATGAAAGCATTGCCATCTTGGTAAAAATCTACGGATGGGACAAGGTTAAAAATAAACTCCGCTTGCGAAACGGAAACGGCATTACAGAAAGGAACATTGCCGAAGCTATCCTAATTCGTAGGCAAGCGGAGGACGCTGAACAGCATCAAGAAATGATGCAGCACGCTTTCGCTTAATTAATTCAACCACAGCCCGCCCAGCGCGGGCTTTTCTTTTGCCCGCCAAAAAACCGCCCGCAGGCGGTTGTGTCTATTATCCGATCAAGGCAGCCGGAGCCAAGGGCATCTCCACCCCTAGCGCCCGGGTAATCTTCAATACCGTATCAAAACGCGGCTTGCTGTTGCCGGACAGGGTTTTATACAGGCTTTCCCGGCCCAGCCCGGTTTGCGCGGCCAGCTCGCTAATCCCCTTGGCTCGCGCCACGTCTCCCAGCGCGGCGATAAATTCGTCCGCATCCCCGTCTTCCAGCACAGAAGAAAGATAGGCCGCAATCATTTCCTCGCTGTCCAAGTATTCGGCTATATCAAATTTTTGCATTTTCATTTACCGCTCCTTCAATTCAAATATGGCGAATTCGCCGTAATTAAAAGTCAGGCAGGCAGTGCTTCCCGCACCTGCCTTTCCACCGCCTGCACAATCAAATCATTCAGCGAGGTATGTTGTCGTGCCGCCATCGCGGCTGCCTGCCGGTGCAGTTCCGCCCCCAGCCGCACGTTCAGGCTGCCCTTATAAGGCTTCTCCGGCGGGATCCCTTCTTCGGCACACATCGCCAAGTATTCGTCCACCGCCTGCTCGAACATCGCCTTCACTTCGGCCAAGGTCTCCCCGCCATAGCCCAGCACGCTGCGGATATGCAGCACCCGCCCGTGCAGGCAGTCGTCTTCTTTGCTGTATTGCACCGTGCCTTCGTAGCCTTTATAGCTCAATAAATCATTCATCATCCATCACTCCAATTTTACGCAAGCCCTCAATCACGTCTTGCAGTTGGTAACGCTTCAAAATCTTGCCCGGGTGCGGTTCGTGCAGCGTAACCGCAATCCCCGTTTCCCGATGCAGAAACTTCCTACCCGAGCCGCTGCCCTTGTGCAGCACAAACCCGTGTTTGTTCATCACGGCAGTCAGCTCGCCCCAAGTGAAATCACGCGGCAGGCTCAACAGCCGTGCCAGCAGTTTTTCCGCCTTGCCCATTATTTTGCCTTTGTTTGCTATATGCAACTATTTTACAGTTGCAATAAGATTTAAGCAATCCCAACCGTAAACCCGTAGCCGACTGTTGCCGCCAAGTGCGGCTTTTTTGTTGCCCGCGAAAAAATAAATTCTGTTTCAAATCAAAGGAAAGTATAGTTTTCTATACTACACCCCAACGAAGCACAACACCGCTTCACCGCCACCCTCAAGCAGCAGTCAGGCCGGAGGGGAACTGGGGCAACAGACAGGCCGGGATGCCGCCGCCCTTATCAACGGTAAGTGAATGTTTAACGTAACCATTTCTAAGAGATGGTTTTATTAAACATTCACTGTGATTGAAGGAGAGAGCAATCATGTACACCATCCAGCCAAACTACGATGGCATGTTAGCCGCCTACTTGGACGAAATCAGCGCGGCACAGGACGAAGAGAGCAGGCAAGAAGCCGAAGCCCTGCGGCTGGAGAAAGAATACCGCAGCGCCATCATCCGTGAATGGGCGGAAGTATCCATCAGAGATGGCGAGGAGAACTACGACCTCAACGACCAAGCCACATGGGAAATGGCAGCGTAATTGTGCTGCCATCTCTCTGCCTTTTTCTTTCGATTGCCCATTTCTCTGCTCCTTTTCGGGATGCTGTCTAGGCTGTCAGAACAGCAGTTTTCTCAATGCAGCAGATGTGGCTGCCGTGGCGGTAGGATGCGGCCATATCAAACAGAGAGGCCTTGCGCTCCGGATAGCTCATACCGCTGCCAATTAGGACAGCGTTGCAGACTTCTAGACGTGTCAGCAGGGTTATCCCATCCTATCTATTAACTCGTAATGCTCCAATCCATCATAATCATTAATTAGAGTATAAATTTCATTAACTGCAAGAAAAGCCGACATGTCTTTTTCTGTTGTTTTTATATTATCTCCCAAAAAAATAGTAAATCACTCATTATCAATGATTTTTCAAGAGGGAACCCTGCTCGCTCTTTAAAGTTTTTGCATAACAATATGTAATCATTATGTATTTTTGAAATTTCTAAGTTTGTTAATTTATCAAAGTATTCTGACAGTACAGTGTAGACAGTATCTAAGTTTAGATACGCTACTTTATGATGTTTATCTAAATTTTTTAAATAACTATAATCAGTATTTGGCATAAATTACCCATGCCTCCTGTTGAAAAATGTTGAAGCTCAAAATACTAAGTTTTACTAAATGCGCTATACCTTATCGCTATCTGCACAATACAGCGTTATACGGCATTAGGCTGGATTAAGGATAATGCGAAGCGAAATAAAACACCAGCCCGCCTGCTGGTGTTTTGTTTTTCAGGTAGCCCCATCTGTTGCAATCAAGGCTTTGGCTTGGCGGTATCGCTCCCGCAGATAGTCTGAATACCATTGCATCATCTCCCGCCGCTCGGCCAGATACTCCGCCCGGTTGTGGGCGGCTCTAATCCGGTTGCTTTCTTCATGCGCTAACTGGCGTTCTATGGCATCTGGGTTGTAGCCCTGTTCGTTCAGGATGCTGCTTGCCAAACTGCGGAAGCCGTGCGGGGTGGCTATGCCTTTGTAGCCTAGGCGCTCAATGATGCAGGTTAGGGTGGCATCGCTGATAAAGCCGGTGGTTTTGGTGCGGCTGGGAAATAGATAGGGAGTATTGCCGGTTAGGCCGTGCAGTTCCCGCAGTAGCTCCAGCACCCAATCGGAAAGCGGCACGGTGTGCGGCGGTTTGGGGGCGGTCTTCTCGTGCTTCATTCGTTCGGCGGGAATTACCCATTGCGCCGCTGCAAAATTTACTTCTGCCCATTGTCCGCCGCGTAGTTCGGTATTACGTACAAACACCAGCATCAGCAGTAATAGGGCGATTTTATTTGCCGGTTCAATCTCGGCCAGTATCAGGCGGCGATAAAACTCTGTCAGTTCTTCACGCGGTAGGGCTGCACGGTTTTTGGGCGGTTGCTTGGCAATGTATTTGCGCAATGCACGGGCGGGGTTGCGGTCGGTTACTTCCAGCATGGCCGCATAATCGAAAACTGCGCCTATCCATTCCCTTACTTTTTCGGCTGTGTTGCTCACGCCCCGCGCTGTGATACGGTCTAAAACTTATTTGATTTGCCCTACCGTGATGCTATCTATCGGTATTTCTCCAATCAGCGGAAAAACATCGGTTTCAAAATAGCGCATGATGCGCTCTGCATGGTTTGGCTTCCAGCGGTGTAGATTGTCGGTGTGCCAGCGGCGGGTAGTGGCGGCAAAAGTATTCAGTAAAGCAGCCTGCCTTTCCTGCTTGGCCTGTTGCTTGGCGGCAGCGGGGTCTTGCCCGCCTGAAAGCAGGTGGCGGGCGTTTTCGGCAGCTTGCCGGGCTTCGGATAGGGAAACGGCAGGATACTTGCCGATAGTCAGCGTTTTTTCCTTGCCGTCGATACGGTATTTCAGGCGGAAGATTTTGCCGCCTGCCGGGGTAATTTCCAGATACAGGCCGCTGCCGTCAAACAGTTTGGATTTCTTTCCTGTGCCGGTAGGTTTTGCGTTCTTGATTTGGCGGTCGTTTAGGGGCATTCTGGGGGTATATTTTTGAGGGTATTTTCTGGACGCCCCCAATCATACCCCCACAAAAGGGGCAATTCAATTAGACGGCATTAGACGGGATTAGCTGAATAGGGAAGGGGAAAGGATAGATTGAACCAGCCTGAAATCCTTGCCTGTCTTGAATTTGACTGATTGCATTGGATGGTATTAGACGTAAAAACAGCCCGAAAATTTGGGCTGTTTTGTGAAGATGGTGCGGACGGAGAGACTCGAACTCTCACACCTCTCGGCGCCAGAACCTAAATCTGGTGCGTCTACCAATTTCGCCACGTCCGCGGGAAAGGCGGCATTATACTGCAATATGCCGGTTTGGCAAGATGCTGTTTGAAATCGGATTATATTGTGGAATAACGAATCAACCGACACCGATACAGCTTTGGCCTGCCCTGCATGAAAAAATGTGCAGCCGCCCTACTCTTTTTCTTCGGGCTTCGGCCGCCACAACACCAGCTGTTTGCCGATGTGCTGCACCAGTTCGGCGCCGGTGGCGGCACAGAGGGCTTCGGCAATGGCGATGCGCTCCTGCCTGTCGTCGCCGGCCACTTGCACTTTAATCAGCTCGCGAGCGGTGAGGCGGGTGTCGGTTTCTTTGATAACAGCCTCAGTGAGCCCTTGTTTGCCGATGAGCACGGTGGGGCGCAGTTGGTGGGCTTGTTGTTTGAAGCAGTGGATGTCTTCGTTGCTGAGTGTTGCCATTTTATTGATTGGTATTTGCTAAGTGATTGGAATTGGAAAAGGCTACCTGAAAATGCCGAACGGGCTTTCAGGTAGCCTGTTTCAGAAAGATAGACACTTAAGCAGCCACGCTTTCAAAACGGCGGGCGGCTTCGTCCCAGTTTACTACTTGCCAGAAGGCTTTGATGTAGTCGGGGCGACGGTTTTGGAATTTCAGGTAGTAGGCGTGTTCCCACACATCCAAGCCAATAATCGGGTAGCCGGACACACCGGATACGGCCTGTCCCATCAGCGGGGAGTCTTGGTTGGCAGTGGAAACGGCTTTGAGCTTGCCGTTTTCATATACCAGCCAGGCCCAACCAGAGCCAAAACGGGTAGCAGCAGCTTTTTCAAACTCGGCCTGGAAAGCTTCCACGCTGCCGAAATCACGCTCGATGGCGGCTTTGAGCTTGCCTTGCAGAGTGGTACCGGTTTTCAGGATTTGCCAAAACAGGCTGTGGTTGGCGTGGCCACCGGCATTGTTACGCAGAGGAGTACGCACGTTTTCGGGCAACTCGGCAAGGCGGGCAATCAGCTCTTCGGCGGACAGTTTTTCCCACTCGGGCAGTTTGGCCAACACGGCATTGGCATTATTTACATAGGCCTGATGGTGCTTGCTGTGGTGGATTTCCATGGTTTGCGTATCGAAATGTGGCTCCAGCGCGTCATAAGCATAGGGTAGTTCGGGCAGTTGGTATGCCATATTTGTTTCCTTTTTCAGATGTGTTTTGCATAGCTGAAGCAATTATTTCTTCCTGCTACGTTGACTCGCCTTGTTAGGAAGAAATAATTGCTTCAGCTACAAGGGTGGCAATGATAAGTGTTATCCCCTGGCAATTCAAGGTTTTTTACAGCCTTCCATAATAGGGGTGATACGGCTTTGACTCGCCTTGCCGTACTATTTATACCATCTACAGCTCGCCACCTTGTCTCATCCCTATTGGGAACGACTACACAAGATGGAAGTTTACCTGAAACTTTCAGGTAGCCTTCCCCTTCCCTGCCCTTAATCCCTTAGCCGCTGCAAAATCCTGTTCCACAGGCCGCGCAGCAGGTCGATGTCTTCGCGGCTGGGAGAGGCGCGATCGAAGAGGCTGTGCAGGCGGCGCATCATGCGTTCTTGGTTGTGGCGGTTGGCAAAGCCGGTTTGCTCAATGATTTGCTCCAAGTGGTCCACCATGCCGCGTGTTTGGCTTTGTGTAGCGGGCGTATGTGCCTGTTGCAGCTGGCTCATGCCGATGCCGGTTTGGCTGAAAATTTCGTAGCACACCACTTGCACGGCCTGGGCGAGGTTGAGCGAGAAATAGGCGGGATTGCCGCTGATGGTGAGCAGACGGTTGCAGTGCTGCACTTCGTCGATGTTCAGGCCGAAGGTTTCGTTGCCGAATACGAGGGCTACCTGAAAACCTTGCTGCGCGGCCTGTAATAGCTCGGGCACGAGTTCGCGCGGGGTGTGTAGTGGGGCGGAGAGTTCGCGGCGGCGGCTGGTGAGGGCGCAGCTCAATACGGTGTCGGCCAGCGCTTCATCCAAGGTGGCCACAATTCGCGCCTGCTCCAGCACGTCGCGCGCGCCGGAAGCGAGGATGAAGCTTTCTTCCGGCAGTCGGAACGCGGCAGCCTGGGCAGCATCGAAAGTAGGCGGCTCGGGGGTCATCGGCGTGGCCATCAGGTTGGGTGCGACCAGGGTGAGGCGGCTCAAGCCCATGGTTTTCATGGCGCGGGCGGCGGCGCCGATGTTGCCGGGATGGCTGGTGCGGGTGAGCACCACGTGGATGTGGCGCAGATAGTCGGGAACGGTGGGGGTGTCTGTCATATCAATCGGTTTCAGCGGCGATCAAAGCACGGCTTCCTTGCCAGCGGCATTGGCTGGCTTGGTTGGAAGAGTTGTACGGGCAATGATTAAGCGTTATTTTGGGCATTCAAGGCATTTTGTGCTGAGTGGGTAGGCTCATGATTCAAAGCGTTTGTCGGAACGCAAATTTTCCGGCCGCAGCGTTTTCCCTTCCAGCCAGCCGTTGCGAACCTGGGTTTGCTGGTCGAAATAGGAATAGTAGGGCTTGATGTCGAGCAGCGGGCTGCCGTTGAGCATATCTACGCCTTTGAACTGCACGATATTCCCGACCACGCTTTCCACGCGCACAATCGACATGCCGATACGGTTTGGCCGTTTGGGCGAGCGGGTGGCGAAAATGCCGTGCGGTAGCGTGTCCATAAACGGTACTACCTCCAGCTGATAGCCGGATATTTTATGCAGCAAGAACAGCAGGATGATATGCGAGAAGCCGTCTAAATCCTTTAAGCCGGGCGCAAATTTTTCATCCAGCACGGCTTTGCCGCGTGTATCGGCCAGCACAGACGGCTGTATCGGCATATCGGCGATGTCGTTAAACGGCGTTTCGAGGTAGCCGATGGGTTGAAGTGTAATCTCCATATGTCATCAATCGGTTTCGGCCATCTGGGCTTCACGCAGCGGCAAAGACAAACGATGTTTATGCTTCGGCTCGATGCCGCGAAACAGTGCGGCCAGTGCGGCGTGGTCGGCGGCCATGTCGGCGGCCATGTCGGCGGTGGGGGTAAATAGCGGCAGGAAGCGCACTTCGCGCCGCCCGTAGTCGATCGCCACCGGCAATACCGGCACACCGGCGCCGCGGGCAATCCGCCAGTAACCGCTTTTCCATTTGGGCGCGGCGTGGCGCGTGCCTTCCGGCGAGATGCCGAGAAACAGCTGCTCGCTGCGGCGGAAGGCGGCCACGGCTTCGTCCACCACGCCGCCGGCGCGTTCCCTATCCAGCGGCATCACGCCCGCCCAGCGCAAAAACGCCGCCAAACCGGGCACGGCAAACAGGCTTTTCTTGCCGAAGATGCTCATTTTCAAATCCAAAGCCAGCAGAGCAGGCAGCACATACAGCCCGTCGAAATTCGATGTGTGCGGTACGGCCACCACCACGCATTTGGCTACATCCGGCACGCTGCCTGCGACGCGCCAGCCCAGCAGCCGGAGTAAAGCGGTCGCCACACGGCGGCTGATTCCGCCGTCCCGGCGCGGCACTTGCGGCGGCAGCGGCATCATGCGTTGTCCTTTTCTGCCAAAATCCTCGCCACGGTATCCACAATCACCTGCGTTTGCGGATCGATTTCCACATTCACCCGCTCGCCGGCGCGGCGGCTGCCAAACAGCGTACGGTTCAGGGTTTCGGGGATTAGGTGTACATTGAATTCGCTGTCGCTTACCGTGCCGATGGTGAGGCTGCAGCCGTCCAGCCCGATGAATCCTTTAGGGAAAACATAGCCTTTCAGGTTTTCAGGTAGCCTAAACCACACGGTGCGATTCAGCCCGTTCGCTTCGATGCGGCTGATTTCGGCAGTGGCTGTGATGTGGCCGCTCATGCTGTGGCCGCCGATTTCGTCGCCGAAGCGGGCGGCGCGCTCGATGTTTACCTTGTCGCCCGGCTGCAATGCGCCCAGATTGGTTTTGGCCAGCGTTTCGCCCATCAGGTCGAAATCCGCCGCGCCGTTTTCGTGTACGCGGGTGATGGTGAGGCAGCAGCCGTTGTGCGCCACCGATGCGCCCACGCGCAAATCGGCATCCGCGCCCTCGGGCAGGCGCACGGTGTGGCTGCGGAAATCGGGCGCACGCTGATCTATGGCCAGCACTTCGCCTAAGCCTTGTACGATTCCTGTAAACATGGTTTCTCCTTGATTATATTGGTTTTGCAACGGAATAAAGGCTACCTGAAAAATGCCAAGCCCGGTTTTTCAGGTAGCCTTTCCTCAACGCACTTCCTGCCGCCTAATCAACCAGGCAGCGGCAAGGGCAAACACTGTGCCGGGCAGGATGGCGGCGCCGAAGGGCGGCATGCTGGAGAGTTGGGCGACATAGCCGGAGAGCAGGCCGGCGAAGTGGAAGGCGAGGCCCAGGCAGATGCCGAGGAACAGGCGCACGCCGATGTTGCCGTGGCGCGAGCTTTGCGGGGTGAAGGCGAGTGCCACCAAGGCCATCACCGTGCAAATCAGCGGGTAGAGCAGCTTGCGCCACCAGGCGGTGGCATAGGCGGCGGTTTGCTGGCCGTTGCTTTGCAGGTGGTCGATATACATTTTCAGGCTGCGAGCCGACATTTGGTCGGTGTCCACCAAAAGTACGCCGAGCAGCTCCACGCCCACGTCGCTTGGCCATTCGGCGCTGGCCAGCCGTTCGGTTTGGGTGCGATCGGCGGCAATATGGGTACGCGCCACTTGTTTGAGCGTCCAAGTGCCGTTGCTGTTGACGCGGCCTTCGGCGGCCTGCCAGGCGGATTCCAGTGCGGCGTGTTGGTTGTAGCGGTAGATGCGGATGCCGAGCAGGCGACCGTCGGGCAACATTTCGCGCACGTTGATGTTGTCGCTGCCCTGCCGAAACCACAGGCCGCTGCCGCCCAGGCTTACGGTTTGCTGCACGGCGTGCAGGCGCAGCCGCTCGGCGCGTTGTTCCATATAGGGGGCAACCCATTCGCCCAACGCCACGCCGATCAGCCCGGCCAGCAAACCCACCGAGGCCACGGTGGCAATGATGCGCTTGAGCGAAGTGCCGCTGGTGCGGATAACCGTCCATTCGCTGGCGGAGGCGAGCTGGCTCAAGGCGGCCAGGCAGCCGATGAGCACAGCCAGCGGCAGCAGGGTATACATGTACCCGAACAGGCGCATGCCCACATACAGAATCAGGGTGAGCACGGTGTAGTTGCCGTTGCCCACGTCGTCCACGGCATTAATCACTTCAAAAAACGAAAACAGCGCCACTAAGGCCATAAGCGCGTAGAGCGTGGCCGTGCCCAAACGGCGGATCAGATAACGGGTGAGCAGTTTCATGCCGGCTTGCCTCCTAAGGCCAGGCGCAAGGCCTGCCAAAATGGCCGTGAAGGCTGGCTGCGTACACGCAGCAGTAATACGGCTAGCATCAGCATCAAGAGATGCGGCACAATCAAACCCGGCCACAGCGGAATCTTGCCGCTGCTGATGCCATCGCGCACCAGCGTGAGGCCGTTCTGATAGAGCAGAAACATGCCGATGGCGATTAAGAGGCTGTAGCTGCGGCCGCTGCGGTTATCCATATATGAAAGTGGTAGCGCCAACAGCGCCAAAATCAGCACGCTCACCGGCATGGTGATACGCCACATTAATTCGCCGCGCAACTCTGGGTTGGTATTGCCCCACAGTTTGGCGGTGGGCACGGTGCGGCGGTGAATATCGCGCTGCACCAGCTTGGGCGCGGTGCCCACCACCAAATGCAGCCGCTCAAACGATACTTCGTCGTAATCCGCCATACCGGGTGTGCCGCTGTAGCGGCGGCCGTTAAACAATTCCAGCGTACGCTTATTGCCTGCTTCGGCAAAACGGCCGCGCTCGGCGGTAATCAGCGTGTCGCGCCCCTGCACGTTTTGCTCGCGGATAAACAGATTGGCTGCATCACCACTGCCCGCATCGAATTTTTCCACAAAATACACGCGCGGTGTGTTGCTGCCGAATTCCTGAAACACCCCCGGGCGCACCATGGAAGTATCCTGCCGCTGCTTTAGCACCTCGGCAAACTCGTGGCTACGCGCATCCGCCCACGGCATCACCAGCATCGACACCAGCGCCGTGAGCAGGGCGAAAGGCACGGCAAAAGCCATCAGCGGCTTAATCCAGCCGCAGAGGGAGAGGCCGGAAGAAAGCCAAACTGTCATTTCGCTGTCGCGCCAATAGCGGGAAAATACCGTGAGCGCGCTGATGTAGGCCGTGAGGATGAGCACGATGGGCATCAGCGCCACCGTCCAAAACGCCACCAGCGTGGCCACTGCATCCGCCGCCACCTTGCCGCCGGCTGCGCCGCCCAACAGTTTCACCGCCTGCACCACCACCAGCGTAGCCAAGAGCAGTACGAATACGCCCACCGCCGTTTGCGACACTTCTTTAATAAATTTTCTTTGATAAACCATATCGTTCCGTAGTTGTGCCGATTTCAGGTGGTCTGAAGCACATTCTTTCATACGAGGCGAACCACTGTTGTAAAAAGAAATTAAGTGCTTTAGCTATATAATAAAGAAACGGCACGGATTGTACGACAGAAGGCCACTGCCTGTCATACCGTGCGCTGCAAAGCCGTAATCTTGATTTCCACTTTCCAGCCTGCATCTGCTAATGCGGCTTGTACGCAGGCGCGGGCGGGGGCTTTGCCAGGGGCTACCCAGGCATCCCAAACACGGTTCATGCCCGCGTAGTCGGCCATATCGGGCAAATAGATTACCGCTTCGCAGATATGTGCCTTGTCTGAGCCGCAGTCGGCCAGAATCCGGTCGATTTGCGCAAGCACATCGGCGGTTTGCGCTTCGATATCGGCTTCGGGGTTGGCAGGTACTTGGCCAGAGAGGAAAACGAAACCGTTGGCTATCACAGCTTCAGAATAGCGTGCGGCGGGGAGATGGTGGCAGATAGTCATGGCAAATCCTTTCTTTGGAGGAGTGGGAGAAACGGGGGGAAGGCTACCTGAAATTTTTAATTTCGTTGAAACTCATGCTTTCAGGTAGCCCGTAGGCTGGGTATGAGTGCCCGACTTATTGCGGCTGCGGCTTGGACAGAAATTCCAACAAAATCATAGATATTTGCACTGCAGCTCATCATAACCAGCATTTTATAAACATTTGCTGGCGGCTATACAACGTGCTGACATCCCAGTTTATCAACGCAACCCATAAAAACAAAACTGCTGCACCAATCACTTCAACAAAATCGACTCGGGAAATCCAGCCGTTTTGAAACCATAGGTAAAAAGCCATCAACCACACCTCCAGCGGGCCACCTAATAGTGCGCGAACAATCGGCACCCGCCATGGGTAAGGAGGTTTGGCGGAAACTGCTTCTTGCGGTTTGTTTTGTTCCATTTCCATTGACCTTTCTGTATCACTGTGAGGCTACCTGAAATGTTAGCTCCGCAGAAACTCAGCTGCCTTTGGAAACCTCGTTTTCAGGTAACCTCATCCACGCAATAACAAAGGCTACCTGAAAACACCGGCCGTAGCGTTATATTTCACTTCACCAAATTCATTTTTTCAGGTAGCCTCCAAACTACCCCCAAGCTACCTGAAAGCGTAAGCTTCGGCGCAGCTAAAATAATGTCTTGGCGCAGCCAAGGCTGAATCTCTGCAAAAACAAACCATCCCATGCTCCCCGCCCTCTACCGCCTGCTTACCCGCCTCCTCGGCCGCCCGCTGGCCCGCCACCTGCTCGCCAAGCGCAGCCGCCGCTCTCCCGACTATCTGCTGCATCAAGGCGAGCGTTTCGGCAAGCCGCTGGATAATCCCGTGCAACACGCCATTTGGGTGCACGCCGTGTCCGTGGGCGAAACCCGTGCTGCCGTGCCGCTGGTGCAGGCTTTGCGCCGCCGTTTTCCCGATGCCCCGCTGCTGCTCACGCAAATGACGCCCACCGGCCGCGCCACCGCCGAGAGCCTGTTTCCCGATGCCCAATGCCGCTACCTGCCCTACGACCACCCGGCTTGGACAGCCGCCTTCCTCGCCCAGCATAAGCCGCGTTTCGGCATCATCATGGAAACCGAAATCTGGCCAAACCTGCTGGCCGCCTGCCGCGCGGCCAATCTGCCCGTGTTCCTGGCCAACGCCCGCCTCTCCAAGCAATCCGCGCAGGGCTACCGCCGCTGGCCGTCCCTGTTCGCCCCCGCCCTGCAATCCTTCCGACGCGTGCTCGCCCAAACCGAAGCCGATGCCGAACGCCTGCGCGGCATCGGTGCGGGAAACGTGCTGGTGTGCGGCAACACCAAATACGACATCGCCCCGCCCGCAGCCATGCGCGAGTTGGCCGCGGCATTTAAGCAACGCATCGGCAGCCGCCCCGTTGTGGTGTGCGCCAGCACGCGTTTTCATCAAAACCAAGACGAAGCGCTGCTGCTGCTGCAAGAGTGGCGGCAGTATCAAGGCGATGCGCTTTTAGTAATCGTACCGCGCCATCCCGAACGCTTCGATGTCGTGGCCGAAGGCGCGGCGGCGCTCGGCCTGCGCGTGCAGCGGCGCAGCGACGAAGCCGCCGTGCGCCCCGAAACGCAAGTGTGGCTGGGCGACAGCATGGGCGAGCTGTTCGCCTACTATCTGGCCGCCGATCTGGCCTTTGTGGGCGGCAGCCTGGTGGACACCGGCTGCCAAAACATCATCGAACCCATCGCCTGCGGCAAACCCGCCCTGTTCGGCTATTCCACCTACAACTTCGCCGCCGCCTGCGCGGGCGCATTGGCTGCCGGCGCCGCGCTTCAGGTAGCCACTCCCGCCGAATGGTATGCCGCCGTACAACGCTGGCTGGCCAACCCCGCCGAACGCGAACGCTTCTCCGCCCAAGCCGCCGGTTTTATCCAAGCCCACCAAGGCGCGAGCGAGCGGATTGCCGAAGCCATATGCACGGCCTTGGATGAGGTTACCTGAAAACGAGGTTTCCGAAGGAAGCCGGGTTTCTACAAAGCTAAAATGTGAGCTTCAACGCCGTTCAAACGGGCAACGCAAATTTCTGCACAACCAAACATCCAGCCAAGCCAAAACTTTGTAGCGGCAGCTTGGTCGAATGGCGCGCTAATCGAAGCGGATGGTGTAGCGCACTTCACCGCCCACAGAGTCAGTGCCCACGCGGCTGATGGCCTGTAGAGTGCTGTTGATCTGCCAGATCAGCTTCACGGCCTGGTTAGCGCTGGTTACGCTGTATTCGTAGCCCAGATAGAGCTCGTTGGTGATGCGCTTGCCGAAGGTGATGACTTGTTCGGCGGGGTTGAGCTCGCCGGTTTGGGTGTTGCGGGTGCGGCGGGTGGTCATGCCGAAGTCGTCGAGGAGGCCGATTTTGTCGTTGATGTTGCCGGCCAGGAAGGCGCCGGCGGCGGCCACGGTGGCTTCGTCGCTTTCGTTGCCGCTGCTGGCACGGCCGAGGATGAGCCAGGAGAGTTTGTCTTTGTCGCTCATCGGCTCGTTGGAGACGAGGCTCACGCGCGGGTTGTCGAGGCTGCCGAGCACTTCCACGCCGGCGCCCACGGGAGAGTATTTGCGGGTGGCGCGCAGGTTGAGGTTGGGCGAGGCGATGGGGCCGACGAAGGAGATGTGGCCTTTATTGATGACGAGGTCTTGGCCGTAGGCTTTGTATTGGCCGCGCACGATGTTTACGGTGCCCACGGCGCGCACGTTCTCTTTGGGTTTGGCGCTGAGAGTGAGCTTGCCGCCGAGCAACACATCCAGCCCTTGGCCGCTGAAGCGGAAGTTGTCGTTCAAGTCGAGGGTGAGGTTCATCTCGATGGGGGTGGCGGTGCTGGTGTCGGCGGGTTTTTCTTCGCCGAGCACCACCACGTCGTCATCGAGCCCGGGCATGCTGGATTTTTGGAAGCCGAAGTGGCCGCTATCCACTTTGAGCTCGCCGTTGAGCGCCATGCCGCGCCCGGGGTTGTAGAGCAGTTGGCTGTTGCCGCTGAGGGTGAGCTTGCGGTTGGGGTTGTCGAGGATGGGGTAGCGGGTGAACTGGGCGTTTACGTCTACATCGGGGGTGGTGCCGGTGAGGTTGACGCGGCCTTTAAGTTCGACGCTGCCGTCTTTGCGGGTGAATTTGAGCGAGTCGATTACCCAGTCGCGGCCTTGGAAGCGGGAGCTGAGGCTGCCGTTATCCAAAATCACGCCGGTGTTGCGGTCGCGGTAGTAGAGGTTTTTGCCGGTGGCGGTGCCGTTGAGGCGGGGCTCGCCCACGTTGCCGGACACGGTGGTGTCGATGGCGAGCGCGCCTTTGGCACTCATGCCGCCGGGCAGGAGGTTGCGGATGGCGTCGAGCTCGGGGATGTCGAGTTTCAGGTAGCCATTGATCGGAGCTTGGCTGATGGCGTTGCCAAACTGCTGGCTCACGGCCACGGAGGCGTCGAGCGTGCCGTAGCGGGTTTTGCCGGTGAGGCGGTTGTCGATGCGGCCGCTTTGGAAGCGGGTGTCGAGCACGAGGTTGCTCAAGCCCAGCGCCTGCTGGCGATAGGGGATAACCACGTCGCCGGATTGCTGGGTGAGTTTCAGGTAGCCTGTGGCATCGCGGCTGTAGCGCAAGTCCCAATCGCCGGCCACCACGAGCTGCAGCTTGACAGATTTGTCGTCTTTGCCCAGGCCGATCAGGTTGTCCAGCTCTTGCAGGTGCAGGTTGGTGGCGTTGCCTTTGCTGCTGATGCCGCTTTGTTTTTCCCACACGAAATTGTGCAGGTTGAGGCTGCCGCCCATGGCTGCCCAGCGGGCGTTGTCGAGACGCACGCGTTTGGCGCCGGCTTCGATTTGGATGGGGTTGAGCAGCTTGAGGTTGAAGGCGCCGCCGATGTCGAGCTGGCCGATGCGGCCGTTCCACTGCTGTTCGTTGTTCAGCCCGCCGTTGGCGGCCAGATTGAGACGGAAGGGCTTGCCGCTGAGGCTGAGGCTGCTGTTGCCGGTGATGCTGTGGCTTTTGCCGCTGCCGTTGGCGTTGAGGTTGATGTTGTCGATTTGGGTGCTGCCGATGTGGATTTTCCGGCCGTCGAGCTTGATGTTGAGCGGCTGGTTGAGGTCGGGCGAGCCTTTGAGGTCGAAATCGAGGTGGTCGATGCGCACGGCGTTTTGCACGGCAAGGCTGTCGGCGTGGCCGTGCAGGTCGGCAGTAAGCTTGGCGGGGTCGCCGGAGAGGAAACCTTGGGCTTTCAGGTAGCCTGTGAGGCCGAAGCCGAAGAGATTGAGGTTGGGCGCGTCGATGTCGAGATTAAGGCGGTCGCCTGCCTTACCGAAGCTGCCGTCGGCGTGGATGCGGTTGCGGCCGAGCAAAAGGTGGAGGTCGGCTTTGGGCAGGTGGTCGTTTTGATAGCGCAAATCGGCCTTACCGGCGAGGGGGGCGCCGGAGAGCTGGCTGTTTTGCCAATCGAGCAGGAGGTGCAAATCGGGGGTTTGGCCGAGGCTGCCGTCGAGCTTCACGCTGCCGTTCACGCTGCCTTGCGGCAAATCGGCCAGCACGGCGGCGGGGTTGAAGCGGGTGCTGTTAACGCGGGCGGTGATTTTGCGGCCTTGGAAGAGCTCGAGCAGGGCTTCGCCTTGCATTTCGCCGCCGTTTGCGGGGGTGATTTTCACTTGTTGCAGACTGATGCTGCGCTGGCGGTTGGTTTTGTCGGTGAGCAGCTGGAAGGTGCCGCTGGTGGCGGTTTGGCCGGCTTTAAGCTGCCAATCGGCCTGCGGGCTGCCGAGGCTACCTGAAAGCTTGATGTCGCCGTCTAGGCTGAGGTCGAGCTTTTGTTTGAGGATGTCTTGCAGTTTGAATTGCTGCACGGCGGCATCTACGGCCATGTTTTGGTTGGCGCTGTCGATGTTGCCGTTGAAAGTGATGCGGCCGCCGGCGGCCAGCTCGGTATCGACATTGTCCAGATGCAGTTTGCCGCTGGTGTCCACTTTGAGTTTGCCGTTGATGCCGGCTACGGGGATGCCGTTGCCGTTGATGGGCGCGGGGGCTTGGTTGCGCACTTCGAGCAGGCCGGCGAGGGTATCGGCTTCTTCGGCGGGATTGAGCGCGAGGTTGAACACCAAATCGGCAGTGGGCAGGGAGGGATCGAACCATGCGGGGTTGATTTGACGGCCGTCGATGTTGAGGTTGACGATTTTGCGGTTGAGCAGCGGCTCGAAGGGACGCAGTTTACCGTTTACGGCAAAGTGGGAATCACCGTTGTCCAGCTGGACGAGCAGCTCGGGGTTTTGCAGGCTGCCGTTCATGGCCACGGCGCTGTCGGCCTGTTTGCCGTCCAGCTCGCCGCTGCCCACGATTTGGCCGTCGAGCTTGAAGGGGGTGGCGGTGTTGAGTGTGGTACTACCGCTGAAATTATGCCAGGGCAGGCGCAGGGAAACGATGTTGAGCTTGTGGTTTTGGTGGTCGAACTGGTAGCTGACCGCGCCGGATTCCACCACCGGGTTGTTGCTTTTGCCCAGCAGGATGCGGCCGACTTCGATTTTCTCGATCTGTACGCCCAAGGGCAAATCCACGCTTTCAGGTAGCTTCATCGGCGGGCGGTCTTCTTTGGGCGGGATGGGTTTGCTGATGATTCGGATATCGCCGGCGGCCAGGCGGTTGACGTGCAGCTGCCGGTGCCACAATTCATTAGGCTGCCATTGCAGCGCCACGCTGCTGATGTCTAAATCGGTACCCTCGGTGGCTACCTGAATGCCGCTGCCTTGAAAGCCGCGCCACAGGCTGCCGTTCAATTCCTTCACGCTGATGTTCACACCGAACCAGGAGGGGATTTTGGTGATGCCGAAGCGCAGGCCGGATTCGGTGCCCACCAGCCACACCACGGCTGCCACCAGAAGCGTGAGCAGCAGCAAAAAGGCGGAAAGCAGGCGGCGCAGCCAGCGGCGGCGCGGCTTCTTCGGCGGAGTGTTGCCGGCAGCGGCTTCATTTTCAGCTTCGGGCGGCAGGGTGTCGGAATCAACGGGTAGGGCGGTGTCGGTCATTTAGAATCGGGTTCCCAGGCTGATGTGCCAGCGCAGTTTGCGGTCTTGGTGGCCGTAGGCCAAATCGAAGGAGAAGGGGGCAATCGGGCTAAACCAGCGCAGGCCGACGCCGCTGCCGTGATGCCAGTTCATGTTGGTGAAGTTGTGGCTCACCGAGCCCATATCGTGAAACAGCGCCAACGCGAAGTTTTTGCCGATCGGTTTTTGATATTCGAAGCTGGCCACGGCCAGGGCGCGGTCGGGCAGCACGGAATTATTCGGGCCTTTCAGGCCGATACTGTCTTGCTCGTAGCCGCGCACGCTGTTGGCGCCGCCGCTTCGGAACAGCAATACGGAGGGCACATCCAAATCTTGGTTGGAATGGGTGTAGCCCAGTTCACCGCGCGCGATGAAGGTGCCGATGTTTTTGTGTTCTTCAGGCGTGAAATAGTAGCCGGCGCGGCCGTGCACGCGCTGCACCACGGCGGACGAGCCGAGCGAGCCGACGGTGGAACCTACCTTGCCTTCCAAATAATAGCCGTTGGCCGGACGCAGCAGGGTTTCGATGTTTTGGCGGCGCCAGGCGGCAGTGAGCATCAGCACATTGCTGCGGCCGAAGTCGGGGCCGCCCACAACGCGACGTGATTCGGTGATGTATTCCAGCCCGAAACGCGCTTCGATGCCGTCGCGGTCGCGCACGCGCCAGATGCCGGATTGGAGGGTGTTTTTATCCAGCTTCTGCGTGGTGGAGCTGTCGTAGGCGATGTTGCCCGTCCAATACCAGCCGTTGCTGTTGCGCGGCTGGCTCAGGCCGATGCTGGCGCTTTTTTCGTAGCGGTTTACGTCGGTGGCGCCGGCAAACACATAGCCTCGGTTGAACACATTGTAGTGTTCGTAGCCCAGGCGGATGCCGGGGCCGTCTTTGGAATCGTAGCGCAGGCCGATGTCGAACTTCTGGCGCGGCACTTCGCTCACCGACACCAACAGCGGTACACGGTCGTTCACCATTTTGGAAAAATCAGCCTCCACCTGCGCGCGGCTGTAGTGGCTGTCTTGTTCCAGCGCCTGCTGGTAATCCAGGATTTTGTCGAAATCGTAGGGTTCGCCGGGCTTGAACTGTGCCATGCCGGTAATCACCGAGGCGGGGTAACGTTCGTTGCCGCTCACTTGAATATCGCCGAAATACACCGGCTGTTTGCTGTCCACGCTCACGGCGAGCACGGCTTGGCTGGTTTGCGGATTAATGGTGGCGCGGCTTTCAGTGAGCAAGGCCAGCGGGTATTTATAGCGGCGCACGGCGGAGAGAACCGCATCTTTGCTGCTGCTCCATTCGCTGTTCACAAACGGCTGGCCCACCGGCAAGGCCCAGTTGGCTATGGCGCGTTTGTAGTAGTTGGCCAGCTCGGCGTCTTCCAACACTTTACCCACAATCGACACTTCCACATTACTCACCCGCGTGCGCGGCCCGGGTTTTATCGTGATGCGCCAACCGCGGCCATGCGGGGCTACCTGAATATCAGCGCGGAAATAGCCTTGCGAACGCACAATCTGTTTGATTTCGTCCGGCGCTTCCTCGGCCAGAAACTGCATTTGTTCATAATCAATATCCGCGTCCGGCTCGGTTTGGCGGTTGATAATAGAAAGATGCTCGCGCAAAAGTGCGGCCAAATCGGCAGGCGCATTGATGGAAATGGGGAAAGGCAGTTTGTTTGGATTAACCGTGGTGGGCTGCTCGATTGATTCTTTTTCTTTATTTTTTTGCACCGAATTAGCAGCCGCCTCTCCTGCCTTGCCGTCGGCACGGGCGGGCAGGCTCAGCAGCAAGGCGGCAATTACGGCAAAGGGAAACAGAGGGGTTTTCATGGGCAATCTGCAATCGGTAAACATCAAGCCGGTGTGTGTGCGGCAAACTACCGCATATTAGCATTTTTGCCTTACGTTTTATAGTAAAGGCAGGCAAAAGAAAGCCAGCCGGCTAAGGCTACCTGAAAGGGATGGTTGAGTTTGATTATCCAAACGGTCTGTTATTGTGTGTTTCAGGTAGCCTCTATCTGCTCAAAGGCTACCTGAAAAACTCGCTCTCCCCGCCACAGGCAGCTTGTGCAGGCAGTTTCTGTTGGTAAATATTTGTGCTGATACGTTCGTTTGTGTTAAACTGGGCTCCTTTTTTCACCCAGAACCATAGCTGAAGCGAGCCGATACACTAGAAAACAATGGGCTTTAGCTATAACAATCACACAATCTAGGGATTCATATGCAAAACAACACTCAAAGGAAAAGCCCGTTCGGCCTTTTCAGCAGCCTGGGGCTGGTAACGCAGATTGCCATCGGTCTCGTGCTCGGCATTTTGGTAGGCGTACTGGCGCGCAACACCACTGCCGCCGGGGCGGTGGTGGAAGTAGGCGTGATTTTGGGCAGCCTGTTTGTGGGCACGCTCAAAGCTGTGGCACCGATTTTGGTGTTTGCTCTGGTAACTTCCGCCATCTCGCAGCACCGTAGCGGCAACCCCACCAATATCCGCCCGATTTTGGTGCTGTATCTGGTGAACACGTTTGCTGCCTCGGTAGTGGCCGTGGGTGCGAGCTTCCTGTTCCCCTCGCAGCTGCTGCTCAGCGGCGTGGAAGCGGCCAGCAATGAAGCGCCCACCAGCATTGGCGAAGTGATGCGCCACCTGCTGATGAACCTGGTTTCCAATCCGATTCAGGCACTGGCCAATGCCAACTACATCGGCATCCTCGCCTGGGCGTTGGTGCTCGGCACGGCTTTCCGCCAAGCTAGCGAGCAAACCCGCACACTGATCAACGACGTGGCCGAAGCCATTTCCAAAGTGGTGCGCGGCATCATCCGCTTTGCCCCCTTGGGCATTTTCGGGCTGGTGTTGGTCACCATCGTGAAAGAAGGTTTCGATAAACTGGGCTTCTATCTGCACCTGTTGGCCGTATTGCTGGGCGCGATGCTGTTTGTGGCACTGGTGGTGAACCCCATCATCGTGTTCGCCCAAACCCGTCGCAATCCTTTCCCGCTGGTGTTTACCTGCCTGCGCGAAAGCGGCGTAACCGCCTTCTTTACCCGTTCTTCCGCTGCCAACATTCCCGTGAATATGGCTTTGGCGAAAAAACTCGGTTTGCATGAAGACACCTATTCCGTATCCATCCCGCTGGGTGCTTCCATCAACATGGCTGGTGCCGCCATCACTATTACTGTGCTCACCTTGGCCGCAGTGCACACCTTGGGTATCACCGTGGATTTCTGGACGGCTCTGCTCTTAAGCGCGATTGCCGCCATCGGCGCCTGCGGTGCATCTGGCGTGGCCGGCGGCTCGCTGCTGCTGATTCCCATGGCCTGCAGCCTGTTCAACATCCCCAACGACATCGCCATGCAGGTGGTGGGGGTGGGCTTCATCATCGGCGTGATTCAAGACTCTGCCGAAACCGCCCTTAATTCCTCCACCGACGTGCTTTTTACCGCTGCCGTGGATCAGTCAAACAAACGCTGATTGTTTGGATTAAGAGCTAAATAAGAAAGGCTACCTGAAAATTTTCAGGTAGCCTTTCCCATCTATCTGCCGCAAACCTATAACTCACTACCGCGCGGATGGGTTTGCCAAACGCTGTGTTCAGCTTCCAGGGCGTGTTGCAGTGTTTCTTTTGCTGCTTCAGGCCGCAGGTGGCCGCAGAGGAAGATATCGATGGCGGCGAAACCGTGTTCGGGCCAGGTGTGGATGCTGAGGTGGGATTCGGCCAAGAGCAGCACGCCAGTTACACCACCTTCGCCACCAAAGGTGTGGAAACGGCTTTCGAGTACGGTGGCGCCGATGTGGTGGGCGGTGTGCTCCAATGCGGTTTTCAGGTAGCCTTCGTTGCGCAGCAATTCAGGCGGGCAGCCGTATAAGTCAAGCAGACCGTGGCTGCCGGGGCTGTGGCTCATTTATGCCATCCAGAAGAATAGCCACCACCCACGCGCGAGCCGTTGTAGGAACGGTTGCTGCCGCTGCTGCCCATGAAGCTGTAGTTGTAAAAGGTGCTGACCAGCATAGCTATGATGCTGAAAATCAAATAAGTATTTCTCGACATTTTGTTTCACTCATCTTCATCGTCGTCATCGCCACTGAACACATTGCCGCGTTTCCCCAGGAAATACAGCACCATCACCGACAGCATGGCGGCAAGGGATACATCTTCTTCTGAAGCCAGCATATTCAACCACGCCGGCACGTTGATGATGACAAACACTATTATAAGCAGCAGCATCAGCCCGTTCGACGGACGGTCCGCATGCATATTGGTGCTGTATTGCGGAGTATCGTTCTCGATACCGAACCAGCTAAACACGGTACGGTAGGGAACGGTGGTGCTTTGGCTCCAGGCGGCTTCGTGCCGGTTGCATTCGGCGCAGAGTTTGCCGTTGCTGTTGAGGCGGTAGTCGCTGTAGAAATCCACATCACCTTGGCGGATGTGCCAGTAAAACGCGCCGGCAGCGAAAACCACGCGGCCGCCATAATCGTAGAGTTTGGGTAGGCCTTGCGGCTGGAACAAATCGCCATACAGGCGCGGCCACACATTGAGCGTTTCCGACACGCTCCATTCACCGTCACCGCTTTCCACCAGCCACATAAAGCCGGCCTGCGGCTCGAAGAGCAGGTATTCCGTCCAACGCCCGACGGGCACGATGCCGAGCGGCTTTTGGCCGAACATCAGGTTGAACGCATCTTCCGGCTCCAGTTCGTCTTTACGCACCGCGCCGATGAGGGTGTAGGTGCGGTTGTTAATGCGGGCTTCCGAGCCGATTTTCAGGGTGAACGCATAGGTTTGCGCATCGCGCCTATTATTGGCTTCTAGCAATTCCAGCTTGCCTTCTGCCGCATCCAAACCGCTGCCGCAGCTGGGGCAGAGGATGGAAGGCGTGAGGCCGGTAATCCATTGGACGGGCGAGCCGCAGTTCGGGCAACTTTCGGCCTGGCGTGTGCCTTTTAGCCGACCTGCGCTATCGGCCACCTGCTCGCTGCTACGAATGTTGGCGAGTTGTAAGTCGGCCAGCCTCACTCCCTGCCCGATAAAGATTTCGGGCGGCGATTCGGCATAATCCAGTGTGAGGAAGGCTTGCTCGCAGCGCCAGTCGGCCACTTGGTTTTTCATCTGCGGCGGCACGGCAAAAGGCAGCTCGCCCTGTGCGGCGGCCTGCTCCAGCACAATATCACGCACGTCGGCCGCCCAGAAGCGTTTGTTGCGGTACACCAAGTTGCTGCGGCCGGCCACTAAGCTGGAAAAATCGGGGATTTCCTGCAAGGGCTCGGCAGCGGGCAGGGTGAATACGTATTGGTCGTCCGATTCGGAGAGCCAACCGTTGCTGCCGTCGTCAAACTGTACATACCACTCATTCCACATGCCGGCATCGTATTTGGCCTGCAGGCGGCCGATGATGGAAAACGGGCGGTTGGCGAATGTGCCGGTCGTGCCGATTTGCAGCGGGCTAAAGTCTTCCAAAAGGGCAGAATCGCGGCCGCTGTTGATAATGTCTTCGCCCTGGCACACCAAGAGGCTGTGGCAGAAACCACACACCAGCGTAACCACCGTGGCCGAATGCGCGTGCACGGGCGCGCCGCAGCTGGGGCAGTCGGCTTTGAAGAAGGGTTCGCTCATGATGGGTTCCTAAAGGGCGGGCAGTTTGGCGGCAAATTTAGCAGCAATCTCGGCGGCCGTTAAATCGAAGCTGTCGCACAAACGGGCATAATCACGGCTGGCTAATTGGGCAACGGTTTTCAGGTAGCCTGCAAACTCCAGAAAGATAGGCTGGTTTTGCGGCGTAAGGCAGAAAATGCCGTTAATTTGATGCGAATCGCGGAGGCAGTTCACCACGGCGCTGAACGCATCCCAATCGGCGGCAGCCTGCTCCGGCGCAACAGCCTGCAAGTTGGCAATGGTTTGCAATTCCTCTGCAAAATCGAGAATGGTGGGTCGGCTTTGCAGATGTTTGGCGATGACTTGTACGGGGTTTGTGGTTGGCATGATGGTGAGATTTGGCTTTCAGGTAGCCTTTAAGCCGTGTTTGAGGCTACCTGAAAGCTTACGGATGATGATTTTCAGGTAGCCTCAGCTGATCAACCAATCAGCTGCTTGAGCACTTCGGCTTTAGCCTTCTCGTAGTCTTCGACTGAAATCAGGTTGCCGTCGAGCAGGGTTTTGAGTTTGGCCAGCTTGGCTTGCGGGTCTTCGGCGGCAGGAGCAGCCGGAGCAGCAGGCTGGGCAGCTGGAGCGGGCGCGGCTTGGGCAGGCTGTTGGGGCTGCGTCATGCCGCTCATGGCACCGGCCATGGCCTGACCGATACCTGCACCCACACCGAAACCGGCGCCGAGACCGGCGATGCCGCCTTCGTTTTGCGCGGCCATCGAAATGGCAGTAGCGGTTTGGTATTGGGTGAATTTGCCCATGTCGCCGATGATGCCCATCGACATTTTGCTGTCCAGCACTTTTTGCACGTTTTCGGGCAGGCTCACGCTTTCTACGGTGAAGTTTTCCAGCGTGAGACCGAGCTTGACAAACTCAGGCAGCAGCAGCTCGTTCATTTTCTGCGACAGCAGCACTTGGTTGGCGGCCATATCGAGGAACGGGATGCCAGAGGTGCCGAAGGCGGCGGCCAGCTGGGTCATGGCGAGGTTGCGCAGCTGCTGTTCGAGCTGCTCGCCGCTGTAGGAGGCGCCCACGCCGGTAACTTCGCGGAAGAAGGCGGCGGGATCGCTGATGCGGTAGGCATACATGCCGAAGGAGCGCAGCTGGATCACGCCGAAATCGGCATCGCGCACGGTAACCGGCTGGGAAGTGCCCCAGCGGCGGGCGAGTTGCTGGCGGGTGTTGAAGAAGTAAACGTCGGATTTGAAGGGCGACTGGAATAATTTATCCCAGTTTTTCAGGTTGGTGAGGATGGGCAGGGTTTGGGTGGTGAGCGTGTAGCGGCCGGGCTGGAACACGTCGGCGGCTTTGCCTTCGTCCACAAACAGGGCGGCCTGCGCCTCGCGCACGGTGAGGCTGGCGCCGTTTTGGATTTCCTGGTCGGCCACGGGGAAGCGCCACATCAGCAGCCCTTCTTCGGGATTCGGCCATTCGATAACGTCGATAAACTGCTTCTTGATGAAATTGCCCAGCATGGGGATTCCTTTCTTGATTAGGATAAGGGGAAGGCTACCTGAAAACGAGGTTTCCGCAGGAAGCTAAGTTTCTGCGAAGCTAAAATGGGACAAATTTCTGTGAAACGAAATTTCAGGTAGCCTGTTGTGCATGCGTTATTACGCCAAACAGGCGGCGTTGAGCAGCCCCACCGCCACGGAAATCACGGCACAGAGCGTGCCCACGGCCACGTTATTGCCGGCCAGCTCGGCAGCGGAATCAGGCACGAGGCGGGTGGCGGCGAAATACACCACAATCTGAATCGCCGCAGCAGCCCAACCCCAAAGCACGAAATCCAAAAGCCCAACGCTGTGGGCGATGCTGGAGGCCAAAGGCAGGCAGAAGCCGATGAGCGCGCCGCCGAAGGAAAGGGCGCAGGCCAAGTTGCCGTTTTTAATCAGCTTCAATTCGTCGGCCGGGGTGATGCGCAGATACACGGCGGCGAACAGCGCGGTCATACCCAGGCCCACGGCCAGGTATTGCAGATACGACAGATATTGTTGCAGGGAAATGCTCATGGGTTGCCTTTGTAATCAGGGTGGGAAGAGAAGCCGCGGCGGCGGTAGCTGAAACAATTATTTTTTACCAGGCAGGCTGGCGCAGTGGGAAGAAATAAGTGTTTCAGCTATATTTATGATGCGACTGATTATGCCACACAAAAGCCCGTTGTTCATCCAGCATCTCCAGCATCTACTGCCTGCTATATAATTCGGCACATAATCAAAGCTACCTGAAAGCGTCAGCTTCAATGAAGTTAAAAATTAAACCCGACCGCACCCTAATCATCTCCGTCTTCATCGTGGCCAGCTGTGGGCTGGCCTATGAACTCATCATTGCCGCACTGGCCAGCTATTTGCTGGGCGACAGCATTCTGCAGTTTTCCTCCATCATCGGCCTCTATCTCTTCGCCATGGGCATCGGCGCGCACCTCACCAAATACATCCGCGATGAAGACGCACTTTCACGCTTTATCGAAATCGAATTACTGGTGGGCATCATCGGCGGGGTGTCGGCCTTGGTGTTGTTTGTGGTTTTCGGGCTGGCTGCCGCGCCGTTCCGCACGCTACTGTATGCGCTGGTGCTGGTGGTGGGCATCGTGGTGGGTATGGAAATCCCGCTGGTGATGCGCGTGCTGAACCGGCGGCAGGCCGATTTTAAAGACCTGGTGGCCAAAGTGCTCACCTTCGACTACCTGGGCGCGCTGGCCGTGTCGCTACTGTTCCCGCTGGTGCTGGCGCCCCGGCTGGGTATGGCGCGTTCCGCCCTGCTGTTCGGTTTGCTCAACGCCGCCGTGGCCGTGCTCACCGCGCGCGCCTTTAAAGCAGAGCTGCCGCGCTACCGCGCCATCCAGCTGCGCGGCGGCATCGTGCTGGCTTGCCTGCTGGCCGTCTTCGCCGCCGCCAACCGCATCACCTTTCTGGCCGAGCAAAGCTATTTCGGCGACCCGGTGGTGTACGAAAGCCATTCGCCCTACCAACGCCTGGTAATCACCAAATGGCACGACGACCTACGCCTCTACATCAACGGCAACCTGCAATTTTCCTCGCGCGACGAAGCCCGCTACCACGAAGCCCTCGTGCTGCCCGCCATGCAGATGGTGGGCGGGCAGGCGCAAAACGTGCTGATTCTGGGCGGCGGCGACGGCCTGGCCGCGCGCGAAGTGCTGAAATACCCGCAAGTGAAGAGCATCACCCTGGTCGACCTCGACCCGCAAATGACCAGCACCTTCCGCACCTCCGCCGAATTAAGCCGCCTCAACGCCGGCTCGCTCGCCAGCCCCAAAGTGCGCGTGGTGAACGACGACGCCGCCAAATGGCTGGAACAGGCGCAGGAAAAGTTCAACGTCATCATCATCGACCTGCCCGACCCCTCCAACTTCTCGCTGGGCAAGCTCTATTCCGTGCCCATGTATCGGCTGGTGGCGCGGCATCTCGCGCCCGGCGGCAAAATTGTGGTGCAATCCACCTCGCCTTATTTCGCCCCGAATGCTTATTGGTCGGTGGTGGCCACGCTGGAGGCCGCCGGGCTCGCCACCGCGCCCTATCATGTGTATGTGCCTTCTTTCGGCGAATGGGGCTTTGTGCTGGCCGCCCGCGAGCCCGATTTCCCCGTGCCCGCACAATTCAGCGTGCCCACCCGCTTTCTAAACGCCGACACCGCCGCCGAAATGTTCCGCTTCCCGCCCGACATGGCACGCCGCGATGTGCAGCCAAACTATCTGAACACACAGATTCTGGTGCATTATTTCGAGCAGGATTGGCGCAATGTGATGCGCTGAGAAAAGGCTACCTGAAACTTTCAGGTAGCCTTTCCCAACCGCTCAAACAAAACGGCCTGATTAAGTATACCTTTATCGAGCGAATGCGGGATTTGCCTGCTGCAAACCGTGTATTGATTTCCCTATGTCCAGCCCCACCTGTTCTTTGTATTTGCAGCCGCAACACCTCTGCCCTACGGCTTTCAGCAAGCCCTAGCCTCGCGTTCAGCTCAAGAGGTGCCTCCTAATTTTATCCATTCCACAAAATATCCAACATATGAGTGCCAACCAGAAAACCTACTACGACATCCTCGGCGTAGCCAAAGATGCCAGCCTGGCCGACATCAAAAAGGCCTACCGCAAGCTGGTGCGCCAATACCATCCCGACATCAGCAAAGACTCCGATGCCGACCAAAAAACCAGCGAAATCAACCTCGCCTACAACACCCTGAAAGACGAGGCCAAACGCGCCGAATACGATGAAATGCTGGCCAACCCCTTCGGCCGCGCCGGCAGTGCCCACGGCGGCGCGGGCGGTTTCGACCCCGGCCAAGACTTCGGGCAATACTACCACTTCGACAGCAGCCGCTTCGGTGAAGGCCAGCCCTTCGGCAGCGGTGACTTCCGCTTTGACGACATCTTCTCCGCCTTCGGCCACGCCGGTGCAGGCCGCCAGCGCCAAACCGGCCCCCTTCCCGGCGAAGACCAGCACGCCGAGCTGGCGATCGACCTCGCCGCAGCCTACACCGGCGGCGAACGCTCGCTCAGCCTAGATATGCCCACCATCGGCGCGGGCGGCCAAATGGCCTACGAACGCAAAACCCTGCAGGTGAAAATCCCCAAAGGCATCAGCGAAGGCCAGCAAATCCGACTGCGCGGCCAAGGCCTGCCCGGCTTCAACGGCGGCGCAAACGGCGACCTCTATTTAAAAATCCGCTTCCGCGAAAGCGACACGCTGTATGTGAAAAACCGCAAAGACGTGTACCAGCGCATCGATGTGATGCCCTGGGTGGCCGCGCTCGGCGGCAAAACCGCTATCGACACGCCCGCCGGCAAACTCAACATCAATATTCCCGCCAACAGCCGCAGCGGCCAAAACCTGCGCCTCAAAGGCAAAGGCATTCCCGCCAAAGAAGCCGGCGACCTCTACCTCATCATCAACATCACTCTGCCGGAAACCATGAGCGAAGCCGACCGTGCAGTCTGGCAGCAGCTGGCCGAGCATTACGGCGTGAAAGGATAAACCATGAACCGCGAACAAGATATTCAGCTCACCTTCAACGAAATTGTGCGCGCCTGCGACGGCGATGCCGATTGGGTGGTCAACGTAATCGAGGAAGAAATCATTTCCGTGCAGGGCAGCCCGCGCGAGGCCGGTTTCAGCGGCTGGCAGCTCGCCCGTATCCGCCGCGCCCGCCGCATCAGCCGCGACTTCGAAGCCAGTGTGCCCGCCACTGCGCTAATCCTGCAACTGCTGGATGAACTGGAAACTCTGCGTAAAGGCCGTTTGGAGGATTCAAACCGAGCTTTGCCGCTGTAATGTCGCTAAGTAAAAAGGCTACCTGAAACTTTCAGGTAGCCTTTTTCGTTTTAGCGAATCTCTTCGCCGAACACTTCGCGCCACAGTGCGACCACTTGTTCGTAGTGTTTGCGCAGGGTGTCGTCCACTTGCACCGCGCCCGCGCCGTGCAGCTGCTGGCGGTGTTGCACTTGGCGGTAGTGGCGGTAGGCGGCGGCGGTGCGCGCGGCGGCATCTTGGCTGAGCAGGCCGCGGCGGGCGGCCATATTGAGCAGGGCGATGTTGCCGTAGTTTTCCAGTAGCTCAGGATACTGCCGGGCATGGAGCAGCACGAAGAATTGCACGATGAATTCCACGTCCACCACGCCGCCGCGGGCGTATTTCACGTTGTCTTCGCGGGCGGGGTGGGTGGGCAGCATTTTGCTGCGCATTTGGGCGATTTCCTGCCGCAGCGGGTTTGCTTCGCGCGGTAGGCTGAGGATTTGGCGGCGGACGGTTTCAAACTTGCGCCCCACTTCGGGGCTGCCGGTCACGAAACGGGCGCGGCTGAGGGCTTGGTGCTCCCAAATCCAGGCGTTTTCGTGCTGGTATTTGGCGAAGGCTTCGAGGCTGTGGGCTTGGAAGCCGCTGTCGCCGTTGGGGCGCAGGCGCAGGTCGGTTTGGTAGAGGCTGCCGGCGCCGGTGCTGCCGGAGAGCCAGGTGGTGAGACGGCGGGCATATTTGCTGTAGATGTCGGCGGCTTCGGGCGCGCTGTCGTCATACAGATACACCAAATCCAAATCGGAGCCGTAGGCCAGCTCTTTGCCGCCGAGCTTGCCGTAGCCGATGATGGCGAAGCGGGGGATGGAGCGGTGGGTTTTGGGCATGGCCTGCCACACCTGCCACATGGTGTGTTCGAGCAGGATGTCGGCCAGGTAGGAGAGCTGGTCGCTCAGGGCTTCGAGCGGCCAGCGGCCGGCCAAATCCTGCACGGCCAGGCGGAAGGTTTGGGCGTGTTTGAAGCGGCGCAGCACGTCCATTTTGGCTTCGGGGTCGCCGGCGGTTTGGAGGCTACCTGAAAGTGCGCCGATGAATTGCGACCAGTTGGGGTGTTCCATTAATTGTGCCGACAATAATTCGTCCAGCAGCACGGGGTGTTGCTGCAAATATTCGGCCAGCCAGGGGCTTTGCGCCATGAGTTCGGCCACTTGGGCGAGCGCGGCGGGGTATTCCTGCAAAAAGGCGAGGTAGGCGGAGCGGCGGCTGATGCTGTCGAGAAAGTCGAGCAGGCGCGGCAGGGCGGCTTCGGGGCGGCTGCTTTCGGCGGCGGCAGCCACTACGCGCGGCAGCACGGCGTCGAAACGCTGCTGGGCGCGGGCAGACAAATGCCGGTAGCGGCTGCTGCTGCGGATGTGCGCCAGCCGCTCGGCGGCTTCGGCTGCGTTGGCAAAGCCCAAGTCGGCCAGCTGCGCCGCCCATTCGGCGGCTTCGGCGTCGTCTTGCCACAGCCCGGCCAGCGGCTGTTCGGCTTCGCTGTCGTTCTCTTCGGGGCTGCTTAAGGTTTGGTTGAATTGGGTGCTTACCTGGGCGCGTTGTGCGTTGAGGCTACCTGAAAATTCTTCGTAATCGGCAAAGCCCATGCTTTCGGCCAACAGCTGCTGCTGTTCGGGGTTTTCAGGTAGCGTTTGGGTTTGCTGGTCGTCCCAGTATTGCAGGCGGTGTTCGAGGCGGCGCAGGAAGCGGTAGGCTTCGAGCAGCTGGGCGGCAGCTTCGGGCGCGAGGATGCCGGCTTCGGCCAGTGCGGCCAGCGTTTCCTGCGTGCCTTTGAGCTGGAGGCTGCGGTTTTGCCCGCCGCGAATCATCTGGAATACCTGCGCGATAAATTCCACCTCGCGGATGCCGCCAGCGCCGAGCTTGATGTTGCCGGCCATGCCTTTTTTGCTCACTTCACTGCGGATTTGGCGGTGCAGCCCGCGCAGGGCTTCGTAGGCGCCGTAGTCCAGATATTTGCGGAACACGAAAGGCTGCACCACGCTGCGGATGCCGTTGGCGTGCGGCGTGACCACGCGGCCTTTGCACCAGGCATAACGCTCCCACTCGCGCCCCTGCGCCACCAAATACTGCTCCAGCGCGGTTTCGCTCAACACCAGCGCGCCGCTGTCGCCGTCGGGGCGCAGGCGCATATCGATGCGGAACACTTGGCCGTCGGCGGTGATGTCGTTCAACAGCGCAATCAGCTTCTGCCCCACCTTGGTGAAAAACTCCTGATTGCTGCGGCTGCGCCGCCCGTCGGTTTCGCCCGATTCGGGATAGACAAAAATCAAATCCAAATCAGACGATACGTTTAATTCAAACCCGCCCGCCTTGCCCATGGCCACCACGCTCAAATGCTGCGCCGCGCCGCTATAGCGGCCGATGGGCGTGCCGTAGAGCGCGGTGTAGTGCGCTTCGGCAAAAGCGAGCGCGGTGTTCACCGCAAAATCGGCCAAATGCGTGATGGAAGCCGTTACCTCCGAAAGCTCGGCCGCGCCGCACAAATCGCGCACCATAATCTGCGCCAGCACATAACGGCGCAACAGCCGCAACTGGCGCGCCAATTCGGCCTCATCCGCCGCTGCCGCGATGTCTGCCCACGGCGCGAAGCCGGCCAAATCCTGCGGCTGCAAAGGCTGCGCGAGCATAGGCTGCAAACGTGCAACATCGATTTGCCCGCCATCCAGCTGGCGCGACAGCCAAAGGGAAAAACGGCGGGCGTGGGCAATCATATCGGCAGGCATGGGGATTCCTTGTGTGCGGAGGGTATAAATCAAACGGGCAGATTATAGGCTACCTGAAGCTTTCAGGTAGCCTTAGATTGAGTAGATTAAGAATGGAGGGGCAGATTCGGCATGGCTGCCCGCTAAAACAGGCTTTCCTGCCGGGCGTTGGTTTCCGGTGTTTCGGGCTGCGCCAGCATATAGGCGCGCACGAAGTTGAAGAAGTCTTCGCTGATTTCAAAATGGCCATAGCGCAGCCGGGCGGCATATTTTTTCCATTCCGGATGCGTGCGGATAAGCGCTATCGGACATTCGCGCCGGGTTTCGGCATAGGCCACGTTGCGGCGGAAGGGGATAAAGCTTGCGCTCATCTGAAACGGGTAGGCCTGGTCGTCGGTAATCTGCCCGAGAGCGGTGAAGGCTTGCAGTTTGTCGTGGCCGTCCAAGCGGATTTTCGGGCTGTAGTAGAGCAGCCAGTCGCCGCGTTGCATACGGTTGAGCGGCGCGGCTTTGCCGTGGCACACTTGGCAAAAGCCACCTGCCACGCCGCGCAGGACGTGCTCTTTGGAAACCGTGCCGATCCAGTATTTCATGGGTGTCCTTTTTCAGATGGGTTTCAGGTAGCCCTTAGGCTGTTGGCAGAAGGCTACCTGAAAATTTATTTTGACGGTTTGGGTAGGAATACCGATAACACGAAAGCCGCCGCCGCGCCGCAACACAAAAATATCCAGTCATCAGCCGAACCAAAAATGCCGAACATGACGGCCTGACAGATGACCGACAGTAGGGCGCCTGCTGCCGTAACGGCAGCGATGCCGGGCAGGTTGCGCTTCAGGCGCAGCAGCATAGACAAGAGGCCGGTGAGGAAGGCGGGAATGCCGCCTACCGGGTAGCTGAATAGAGTGGCAATAGGAATCAGCCGGAAAGCCTGCTGTGAATTGGGGTCGGATAGGCCGATCAGCAATAACACCGCGCCCAAGGGCGGGCCGAACAGGCTGCAAACAATCAGCACCCGCCCCGAATACGGCGGTTGGAGGCGGAATTATTGAGATGATCTTGTTTGGGCTCTTCTAACATAATTTCCTCGGCAGGCTACCTGAAAGCGCAGCTTCAACGCAGTTAAAACCGCGTGCGTGCATTCCGCACACACCCTTATCCATGCGGGCTACGCTTGCTGAAATGATGTTTGGGCGCAGGTCGGATTCTTGAATCCGCCATTCCCAATCGATTAAAATCACTAAATAGTTTTCCACCCTAGCAAAAGGAGTTTACCATGCCCCAACTGCAAAGCGCCCTATCGCATGTTTCCCTCGGCACGAATCAATTCGAGCAGGCCGCTGCCTTTTATGATGCCGTGCTCGCCCCGTTGGGCATCCGCCGCGTGCTGGATTTGAGCGAACACCGCGCCATCGCCTATGGTCGCGCCTTCCCTGAATTCTGGATTCAGGCACCGCACGACGGGCAGCCCGCGCAAACCGCCAACGGCGTGCACATCGCCTTTTTGGCAGAAAACAACGCACAAGTGGACGCCTTCTACGCTGCCGCCCTCGCCCACGGCGCGAGGCCCGACGGCGCGCCCGGCAAACGCCCGCACTACGGCGACGCCTACTATGGCTGCTTCGTGCGCGATTTGGACGGGCACAAAATCGAAGCAATGGCTTGGAACGAATAGATTCGGCGGAGAGAGAGTCTACCTGAAATTTTCAGGTAGCCTTTTTCCCCTCGGCAGTAAGCATAGGTCGGATACTGGTTATCCGGCAAACCTGCAACGCTGCCATTATTACCCGTTATCGCCATGCCTGAAATGTCGGGTTCAAGAATCCGACTTGCGGCTGCTTCGTCCAAACCTTTTTCAGGTAGCCTTTCCCTGCCCGCCATGCCGCTATTTGCTCGGCGCAGCGGGCTTTTTCTCGGCTTCGGGCGTGTCGCTGGGCGGGAAGAACAGGCTTTTGGGTTTTTGTTTCACCAGCGAGATGGTGCTGCCGATGATTTGCAGCGGGTTGTCCAGCACGGCGTCGCGCGAGCGCAGGGCCACCCACAGGGTGATGGAGAAGCTCACCAGCAGGTTCACCGCGCCGATGAGCAGCACCATCAATAAATGGGCGGCGAAGGAGAAGAAGCCGATGTCGCCGCTCACGGCGGCGTAGCCCAGGTTGGCGGAGGAGAAGGCAACGTGGCGGATGTCGAGCGGCAGGCCGGTGAGATGGCCGAGGTAGCCGGTCATGCCGAGGAGCCAGCCGAAACAGAAGTTACCCATGATGGCGCCGTAGTGGTTGTGGATGTAATCGGCCAAACGCTGCCGCCAGGCGGCGGGCAGGATGCGTTTGAGCAGGGGGTGTTCGCGCAGGCGCAGTTTGAGGTTGAGGTAGTCGGCGCGGTTGTCGAAGAAGCCGGCGATGATGCCGGAGCAAAACAGCCACACGCCGGCGATGGCGGCAAACAAGAGCGCGGGGGTGCTGAACACGGCGAGGGATTTGAGCTGGTAGGCGGTGGTGGCTGTATCCAGCAGGGGGCTGCCGAAATGGTGGGCGAAGGCGTGGCTGATGAAAACGGCAAGCAGCACAGACACGATGACGTTGCCAAACACGGCCACGCCCTGCGAGCGGATTACGTCAATCAATAACTGGGCGAGCTTCTGGTTCACAGCGCGGCCGCTGCTGCTGCGTTCCACGGCTTGGGCGAAGCGGGCAGCGGTCATGGCGGGCTGTTTGGTGGCCACGGTGAAGTGCAGCATGTGGATGAACACGAAGCCGATGCCGTAGTTGAGGCTGGCGAGCACGGCGTGGTAGAGGTGGCCGCCGGGCAGGCTGCCGATGTGGATTTTGAGCAGTGCCATCAGGGCGATGAGCACGCCGCCGCCGGCTGCGGAGCGCAGCATGCCCCAGTATTCGCTGCGGTTGCGGGTGATGTAGTGTTCACCGTGGCGGCTGGAGTTTTGGCTGATGCTGCGGGCGAGCATTTTCACGTTGCTGCGCCACAGGGGCATGATGCGCCGCTGCGCCACCACGGCCACGGCGATTTCGTTGGCTAGAAGCAGGGTGCGCAAAAGGCTTTGGGTGCGGGTGCGCGCGGCAAACAGCGCCATGAGCCGTTCCATGCGGGTGAGGGTTTGCTGGAGGCGTTGCAACAGGTGCGCCACGGCCATGGAGGAGCCGGCACCGGCACCGGTGCCTTTGCGTTGCAGGCGTTCGATGAGGGTGCGGCATTGCGCTAGCATCACGTCTAAATGGCCGGCATCATAGGTGGTGCGGGAGCCGGGCTGGCGGCTGCGTTGGAAGTCGAGCCAGTCGGACACTTCGCGCATCAGGCTGACGAAGGGCGAATCCACATCGAGCAATCTGGGCTCGAGACGGATGAGGTCGTGATCGAGGTCTTCGGCGGCCACCCATATGGAGAGCATTTCCACGGCATACAGGCTTTCGTCGCGCAGGTGGCGGCCGCACATTTCGCGAACGGCGGGCTCGGTTTGCCGTTGGATGGTGCTGAGGAGGCGCAGCCAGGCGGAAAGCGGGATGGCGGCGAGCCATTCGCCGTCGTTGCTGCCGCAAAACAGCAGCGCGAGCACGTCGCGCAGGTCGTTGCAGTCTTTGTAGGCGGGATTGATGTGCTCGTAGAGGCGGTGGCGGAATTCGTGGCCGAAGCCGGAGCGAGAGAAGATGCCGATGGTGATCAGGGTGGGATACACGCGCACGCTGGAGAGCCAGCGGCACAACAGGGTGGCGATGGTTTTGCCTTCGCCGCCCTCTTGCCGCAAATGGCGGCACAAGATGCCTAAGCACACCGGCGCACCCGCCGCGCCGCCCTGCCGCAGCCAAGTCACCACTGCCTGCAACACGCGCAACGCATTGCCTTCGGCGGCGGCACGGCTGATGGTTTCAGGTAGCGTGTGTTGGGGTTTGCGTGTGAACATGGGCTTCCTTTTTGTTGCTCTGGCCAGAGTCGGCAGCGGATGTGCGAAAAACTGCGGCCACCTTTTCAGGTAGCCTCACGAAAAAAGGGGGAGCGATTGTAACAGATTGCCGTTTGGGGCAAAAAGGGCGGGCTGGGAAGTGGGAAGATATAGGGTGGGCTGAAGATTGATTGGCAAAGGGTTTCCGGTTTTCAGGTAGCCTCATGGCATGATTAAAGGCTACCTGAAACTTTATGCCAAAGGGGCTGCGGTTTATCGGAGCCTTTGGTTTTTCAGGTAGCCTTTATCGGTATGGCATCAGGCTACCTGAAAAATGGTTTTAGGGCTTTCAGGTAGCCTTTGGCTGTTAATGACTCTTGGCTTTGAATTCCTGCAAATGCCGGCTGCCGGCCAGCCAGGCGCCGGCCATGCCCAGGCCGCACACCACGGCGATAATCACGGCCATTTCCCAACCGTGGAAGAAGCGCCAGTCTAAGTTCAGGCCGTAGGGGCTGAAAATACGGTCTACCAGCGGGCGGGTACTGCGCATCAGCCAGCTGCACAGCACCAGGCTCAAGGCGGAAGACAGCACGCCCTGCCATAAGGCCTGATAGAGGAAGGGGCGGCGGATGAAGGAAGCGGGCGCGCCCAACAGCTTGGTGATTTCGATTTCTTCGCGCCGGCTGAGAATTTGCAGGCGGCTGGTGTTATACGCCACCAACACCAGCGCCGCGCCCAGCGTGATCACTAAGAAGCGGAACACCTGATGCACGAATTCGTTGATTTGGAACAGGGTTTGCATCCATTCGGCATCCATCTGCACGCTCTCGGCCTTGGGCAGCGCGGCCAAATCGGCCCGCAGGGCGGTTTGCTCTTCGGGGGTGGCGCCGTCTTTGGGCGTGATCACGAAGGCATCGGGCAGCGGGTTGGCATCGAGCATCGACACCAAATCCTGCCCCTGAAACGCCTGCTGCAGCTCGGCCATGCCCTGTTGTTTGCTCACGTATTCGGCTTTTTCGATGCGGCTGTCTTCCGCCAGCTTGGCGCGGATGGCGGCGATGTCGGCCTCGGCGGCTTCGGGCGTGAGGTAGATCGTCATCTGCGGGGCTTGGTTGAGCCGGCCGAGCACTTCAGTGCTGCTTTGCACGCCCAAATAGAGCATCAGCGGCAAGGTCATAGCGGCGGCCAGCATCAGCAGCACCATCAATGTGCCCAAGGGCTGGCGCACGAGGCGGGCAAAGGCCTGGCAGGCGGCTTCCAAATGCAGAGATAGATAGTGTTTCATGCGGCAAACCTGCCTTCCTGCAAACGCAAAATGCGGTGGCCGTAGTCGGCCATCAGGGTTTCGTCGTGGGCGGCCACGATGACGGTAGTGCCGGCTTCGTGGAAGGTTTTGAAGAGTTCCATGATATCGAGCGCGTAGGCGCGGTCGAGGTTGGCGGAGGGCTCGTCGGCAATCAAGAGGCCGGGCTGGTGCACCACGGCACGGGCAATGCACAGGCGCTGCTGCTCGCCGCCGGACAGGGTAATCGGATCGGCCGTTTCACGCCCGCCCAAGCCCACTTTTTCAATGGCGATGCGGGCGCGTTTTTCGGCAGTTGCGCGGTCGTAGCCGATGATGCGCAGCGGCAGCAATACGTTTTGCAGCACGTTGCGGTCGAACAGGATTTTGTGGTCTTGAAACACCAGGCCGATGTGCTGGCGCAGATAGCCCAGGCGGCTGTCGTTGAGCGTGCCGAGGTCTTGGTTGTTCATCCACACTTTGCCGGAGGTGGGCTTGGTGATGCCGGCAATCAGCTTGAGCACGGTGGATTTGCCCGCGCCGGAATGCCCGGCCACGAAAATCATCTCGCCTTTGCTGATTTTGAAGCTGACGTTTTGCAGGGCGTGGAAGCCGCCGGGATAGGTTTTGGAAACTTGTTCGAAACGGATCATGATGTGAGGTTTGGAGTGAATGGGTTTCAGGTAGCCTTTTGGAAAACGCCGTTTGAGGCTACCTGAAACGGGGGCTACCTGAAAACAGCCTGCAGATTATACGGCAATTCCCGCCCGCCCAACACCAAGCGGCGGCGCAGAAATGGTATCATCCGCGCTTTATTATCTTGGAAGAGCTGCCATGACTGCCTGGCCCACCCCCGATTTCGAACGCAAAATCTGCCCGCCCGAAGCGCTGGCCGAGAAATTGGCCGAGCTGCCGCGCCCATTGGTGTTCACCAACGGCTGCTTCGACATCCTGCACCGCGGCCACGTTACCTACCTCGCCCAAGCCCGAGCGCTTGGCGCGGTGATGGTGCTCGCGCTCAATACCGACGCTTCCGTGCGCCGGCTGGGCAAAGGCAGCGACCGCCCCATCAACCCGCTGGCCAACCGCGCCGCCGTGGCTGCTTCGCTGGCGAGCGTGGATTTGGTTACCTGGTTCGACAGCGATACCCCGGCCGAACTCATCGAATTGGTGCGCCCCGATATCTTGGTGAAAGGCGGCGACTGGCTACCTGAAAACATCGTTGGCGCCGCCGAAACCCTGGCGCGCGGCGGCAAAGTGTATTCCATCCCCTTCCTGCACCAAACCTCCACCACCCAAACCCTGGCCAAAATCCGTGCCGTGGGGCAAGGCTCATGATGCAGGCCGTACACTGGCAGCTGCTGGCCACCTTGGCAGATGGCCAACCGCACCACGTTACCGAGTTGGCGCGCCGCGTAGGCCGCAAGCCGCCGCAGCTCAACGCGCTCTGGCAGCAAGTGCCGCCACACATCCGCGGCTTACTGCGCCAGCAAGACGGCCGCTGGCGGTTGGTGCGCCCCCTGGCGATTTTGGACAATGCCTTTTTGCAACAGCAGGCCGCAACCGCCGGCTGGCAGGCCGAACTGTTGCACGAACACCCCTCCAGCAACAGCTACCTCATCGCTCAAGCCAAAGCAGGCAGCCCTATCCACCGCCGCATCGCGTTTGTACACGATCAAACCCAAGGCCGCGGCCGCCAGGGGCGCAGTTGGCAGAGCCGCATCGGCGAATGCCTGATGTTCAGCGCCGGCTGGTGCTTTTCCCGCCCGCCGGCCGAACTAGGCGGCCTCACGCTCGCCGCTGTGCTGGCCTGCTGTCGCGTGCTGCGCGATTTGGGCGTGCCCGCGCAGATTAAATGGCCGAATGATTTGGTCATCGGCGGTGAAAAGCTTGGCGGCATCCTCACCGAAACCGTGCGCTGCAACGGCCAAACCGCTGTCGTGATCGGCATTGGCATCAATTTCGTGCAGCCCAAAGCCGTGGCCGATGCAGAAGCCGTGCAGGGCAGCGCGCCCCACATCGCCGTGAGCCGTCTCACCGAACGCCTGCTGCCCGAGCTGGCGAGCACTTTCGAGCAGTTCGACCGCGAAGGCCTCACCCCCTTCCTCTCGGGTTACCATGCCTGCCACCGCGACCAAAACCAGCCCGTGCGCCTGCTGCGCGATGGGCAAAACCTGCTGCAAGGCACGGCCTTGGGTGTGGATGAGGGCGGTGCGTTGCGGATTCGCGATGCCGAAGGCACGGAGCATCATGTGGTGAGCGGCGAAATCAGCTTGCGCCCGCTGCACAATCAAAATGCCGTAGTACCCGATGACAAGCAAAGCAAAATACTGCTGCTCGATGCCGGTAACAGCAAGCTCAAATGGGCATGGGTGGAAAACGGCCGCATCACGGCGGCAGATAAAGCCGCCTATTGGAATCTCGAGCCGCTCGCCCACAGCTGGCGGCAGCACGGCGGCGAACACGTGCGCATCATCGGCTCGGCAGTGTGCGGCGAAGCCAAACAACAGGCCGTGACCGAACAGCTCGGCCGCAAGCCGGAGTGGCTCGGCTCGATGCCGCAGGCCTTGGGCATCCGCAACCACTACCGCCGCGTGAACGAACACGGTGCCGACCGCTGGTTCAACATCCTCGGCAGCCGCCTCTTCACCGAGCACGCCTGCGTGGTGGTGAGCTGCGGCACTGCCGTAACCATCGACGCCCTCACCGCCGACAATCATTACTTGGGCGGCAGCATCATGCCCGGCTTCAACCTGATGAAAGAGGCGATGGCGCAACACACAGCCAACCTCAACCGCCCCGCTGGCCGCGCCTACCCCTTCGGCACCACCACCGCCAACGCCATGGCCGGCGGCATGCTCGATGCCATATGCGGCGCGGTTTTGTTGATGCACACCCGCCTGCAGCAGAAACACCCTGGCCAAACCGTGGCCGTGATTATCACCGGCGGCGGTGCCGCCAAAGTAAAACAAGGGCTACCTGAACAATTTGCTTTGGACAACCCCATTCAAATTGTGGATAATCTTGTGCTTCACGGATTACTCAACTGGGCTGCACAAACATGAAGTGGCTGTTTGCTGTTTTGGTGGCATTAAACATCATCGTCTTCGGCGGGATGCTGGTAACGCGCATGGCGCAACAACAGCAGCCCGCGCCTGTTGTGCAGCCACAACAGCCGCAGCCCACCACCGTAGTGGTGCACGCCGCGCCCGCCCAGCACGCTGCACCGCAGCAAACGGCCACACCCGTGCTGCCGGTGGATGCCAACCGCCCCCGTACTGCACCTGCTGCCCCCGGACGCTCCAACACCCCGGCCAAACCCGCCGGCGAAGCCCAGCCCAAGCCCACCCCCGAAAGCGGTATCCGCGCACCCAACACCGCCTGCACCGCCGTGGCCGTGTTGCCGGAAGACGACTACCACCGCATTAAAGGCCTGCTCGCCCGCTGGCCGCACGCTGCCACCCGCGTAGTGGAGCGCCGCCGCGATTCCGGCCGACCCCAGCGCGGCAGCGAACGCTACCAAGTGAGTGTAACCATTGAAGGTGACGTGCAGGAATTCACCGCCAAAGTGCGTTCGCAGGGTTTCCGTAACGCCAGCGTCGCCGGCGGCCGCATGAGCCTCGGCTCGTTTAGCAGCGAACAGCAGGCCGAGCAAACCGCCGCCAGAGCCCGCCAAGCCGGCCTCAATCCGCAAATCATCCGTACCGGTTCAAGCGGCGGCGAACAATCTGCCGAATTGGGCGAATCCAAAATGCAGATAACGTTTATGAACGTAGACGATAACGCTGCCGCCGGTATCAGCAGCGTTATCAGCCGCTACTCCCACCTACGCCGTGCCCCTTGTCGTAGATAAACGATTTGAGCGAATAAGCAAAAGGCTACCTGAAATTTCAGGTAGCCTTTAAGCATATTGGCAACCAGGGCGGCATAGATACGCAAATCAGACCCATAAAGCTCAAACGAACAATGCGAGTTGCTGCGAAGCTAAATTCAAAAGGCGCGAAACTTAAAATATTGGCCTAACAATGCTGAGCTGCAATAGCTGCGCGGTAAAGCAACATTGCCCCGCGCCGCCGTTTTGAGGCTACCTGAAATTTTTCAGGTAGCCTTTCCCATCACCGCCCTGCCCTGCTAAAACGAACGTCCAAACTGGATAAACACGTTGCCTTTGCGGTAGGGGTAGAAGAAGTGGCTGCTGTTTACGCGCTGCCAGGTGGCCACCAGCTGCGGGGTAATGCCGGCGAATTGGAGCTTGCGGTGAGAGAGCGCGAGGCTGGCGGTGAGCTCGTGGTCACGGCGGGTGATGCGGAATAGGTCGGGGGCGTCGTAGCTGCGGTGGCCGGCGCTGATTTGGGCGGAGGTGGTGAGCCCCCAGCCCCATTGCTGAGTCCAGCCCAGGCGCAGGCCTTTGCGGGTGTAGGATTCGCTGTTGTCGGCGGCGGTTTTGCGCAGCCAGTCGAGGCCGAAGCTGAAATATTGGGTGGGGCTTCGCACGAAAAGCCAAGTGCCGGAAGCGGTGTAGCTGTCGCCGTCGAGCCAGCGGCGGCGGTCGTGGCGCTGCTCGCCTATTTCAAGCGCACTCAATATTTTATGGCGCGGGGTGAGCCAATATTGCCATTCGGCACGTACGCCGACTTCGCGCGAGTATTTGTGTGTGCCATACCAGCGGCGTTCGTAATAGGGGGTAACGGCGGCTTCGGCACGGGCGGTTTTATAGGCGGGGCCGCTGCTGAAGCGGGCGATTTGGTCGTCGTATTTGTGGTTGTTCCAATAGAATTTGCCGTAGTCATCGAGACTGAGCCGCCAGTAGAGGTTGCCGTGCACGTTCCAGTCGCGATCGGCGTTGAGGCGGTAGGCGAAGCCTTGAGCGGATTCAGGCTCGGGCAGTGTCCACACACCGCGCGGGGTGCGGATTTCGCGCTCGCGACCGGCGTTGTTTACATTGCTGTCGCTGATGAAGTTTACGCTGCCGCCGAAGCTCCAGCGGTCGCGTTTGCGCAGGGCTTCGAGGTATTGCCCGGCAATCTGTTGCAGCTCGGGCGCGAGATTGGGGGTTTGGCGGAAATGTTCGAACTCTTGCCGCGCATCTTTGTCGGCACGGTTTTCAAACAGGCTCTGCGCCAGCGAAAGGCGCACGGGTGGGATGTCGGGGTCGGCTGCTAATACGGTGCGGTAGAGGCCGATGGCGTGTTGGTAGTCGCCCTCAGCGCGAGCAATCAGCGCCTGTGCCAAAGCCACCAACAGCGCATCGTGCGGCCCGGGCAGTTCAAGATAAATCGGCAGCAACAGCGCCGCGCCTTCGGCATTGTGGGTGAGCACGGCATAGCTGAGCGCCTGTTGCAGCATCTCGGGGCGTTGCAGCAGCTCTTCGCGGCTCATTTGCAGGCGCCTGTCGGGCGGCGCGGCGGGTGTGGGCGGGGTTTCTGCCTGCGGCGCGGCAGCAGGTGTGATGTCGAAACCGGTATCTGGCTCGGTTGCCAACCTATCTTCCGGCGGCGCGGCCAAGGCCACCTGAAAAGGCAACAGCAGCAGGCAAGCAACCACCAGCCAAGGCTTTCTCTGTATGCTCATTAAACGCTTTCCTTGAGACAAATCCATAAAACGGGCGGATTATAGCGGATTCAGTATGCCCGCCAAACCTAAACCAACATTCGTAAAGCACAGAAAACTATAACGATTACACTCTTCCACAGTAGGTTTTGTAGAAAAAATGGCGAATTTCCATTCTGTTTTCAAGCAGGTTAGCTGCTTTATCTCAACCATTCACGTCCTCTTTAATACACTTTATATCCAAAAAAAGAACATAACTCTTAATTGCCAAAATTAACCAACAAGCTTGTCGCTATCATGCTATAAATTCCAAATATTTTAATATTCACCCATATTTCCTACCAAGAGGCGTGCTATACTGTCTCTGCTTTAAGCAGTGTTCCCTGAAAAATGAAAGGATTTCGCCATGAAAAAACATCACACTCTTTACATCATGATTACAGCCCTCGCTTTGGGAGGCTGCGGCAGCGCCGGCAACTCGCTGGCCAATGCGATTACCGACCCGTTTACACCAAAGCCGCACGGTAAACCTTCTCTTGCGATTAACGACCAGAACGGTAACGGATTGTTGCGAACTGGTAATAATATGGTGGCAGACACAATCAATATTGACGGTCGGGATTATAGGAATAACAGCACGTTGGATATCGGCCATAACTGGCAAAACAGGCTAACCGGTTTTCACTATGTACTGAAAAGTAACGGTCGTAGTTTGGAAGACGGCCAATTAGAGATGTACAAACGTTCTTATAGCGCTATCGTTGGTGCGCACGTTAGAAACCGCTATGCTCCAGATGGCACAGCGACAGGAGCAAACGAATTCCAGATCAGAAGCATCCAAGGCACGCTTACTCAAGAAAACCAACTGCCAACCACCGGTACCGTTCGTTATCAAGGCCATGCTTTCGCCGGCTCGGATGAACGCAACGGCAGGTTAGATTACAGCATCAATTACGGCGGTCGTACGGGCTCCGGCCGAATTACCGGCCTGCCGGATTTCGGCGACATCAACCTGCGCACCGGTAATTTAGACCGCCATAATTCCAACATTACCGGCGTTGCCGAATCCCAACGCCGAGGAAACGGCAATTACCATCTCAATATCTTCGGCCCGAATGCCAACGAAATCGCTGGTAAAGCACATAACTTTACTACCCCTCCCGGCAGTGTGAATCGGGAAGTCGGCTTCTCCGGCAGTCGTGTGAATTAACCCTGCTTAGAGCGATAGCTGGCAAGTTTTGCCCATGCGTTTTTTCTCGGTTTCCCAACAAAAACGCGCCAACCCATAACGGCAAAACACAGCCACCGCAAATTGCAAAAGGCTACCTGAAAACTTTCAGGTAGCCTTTCCTACATCTGACATAGCACAAGGCATTCAACCGTTTTGCACTCCTACAGCACCCGGGCTGACGGCATCGACAGCTTTGCAGCTGTGCACAGCAATATAGCCCATGGTTTTGGCCGGGTCGTTGAAGGTGCGGTACATCCGTTTGAAGGCGGCGCGGTTTTCGGCTTTGAGTGCGTTTTTCACGATTTGGAAGGCGCGCCGCCAGCCTTCGTCGTAAATCAGGCCTTTGGGCGAAAGCAGGGTCATGCCGCCGCTGATGGTGGTGATGTTGCTGAAGCCGCTGCGGTGGAAAAGATCGGTCCAGGCGCTTTCGGTGAGCGGGGTAACTTTCACTTGGATGGTGTCACGCAGGCGTTCCACGGCTTCTTCGGTGTTGTGCTCGCTCACCACCACATCGTGCGTGAGCAACACGCCGCCGGGCTTGAGCACGCGGAAGTATTCGGCCACGGCCATTTCTTTGTTGGCCAGCGGCAGCATGGTGAGCATGGCTTCGTTGATGACGACATCGAAGCTGTTATCGGGGAAAGGCAGCTCGGTGGCGTTGGCGTGCTGCACCTGCACCAGGCTTTCCAGCCCGGCGGCGCGGATGTTTTGCCGGGCTTTGTTCAGCGCGTTTTCATCTAAATCCACGCCGGTAATGTGACAGCCGAAACGCCGCGCCAGCCCCACAGCGGTGGTACCCATATTGCAGGCCACTTCCAGCACCTGCGTATCGGGGGCGAAGCGGGTTTGGTTGATCAGCCATTCGGTGGCGAAACGGCCGCCGGGGCGCAGGAGGGTTTTGCCGAGGCGGGCGAGGAAATGATGGCCGGTTTGGTCTTTCTTCATGAGATTCTCCTGTGTGGATGCGGTGAGCGGGGCTGCCGCGCCCAAGGGCTTGCGTGTGTCATGACCACGCAAATGATTTCCGAAAGGCTACCTGAAAAACAGGCGGCGGTTTCAGCCACACGCGCTGATGCGGTGCGGCTGGCGGCAGCTTGGGAAAACGGAAAAGTGGTTTGAAGCGCCGATGAATGATGATGTTGTTTTATGTGGCGCGGAGGTGGTTATACTGCAAAAGCGTGCTCGCGGCAAGCGGCTGGCTACCTGAATAAAGAAAGGCTACCTGAAACGCCCTATCGGGATTTCAGGTAGCCTTTTGCGCGTTTGGCTGCCTCCTTAGTCGAACAAATCGTTTTTCAAATCGCGTAGTTTGTCCATAAACGATTTCTGGCGCGGGGTTTGGGCGCGGTCGAGGCCGGTGGAGATTTTTTCAAACTCTTCCAGCAATTCGCGCTGGCGATCGGTTAGGTTGACCGGGGTCTCCACCACAATGTGGCAATACAAATCGCCCATCGAGGAAGAACGCAGCGATTTCATACCCTTGCCTTTCACGCGCATGCGGCGGCCGGTTTGGGTTTCTTTCGGGATATTCAGCTTCACGCGGCCGTTGAGCGTGGGTACTTCCACTTCGCCACCCAGCGCGGCGATGGTGAAGCTCACGGGCAATTCGCAATGCAGATCCAGCCCGTTGCGCTCGAAGATTTCGTGGCGGCGGATGTGCACCACCACATACAAATCGCCGGCGGGCGCGCCGTGCGAGCCAGGTTCGCCCTCGCCGGAGAGGCGGATGGGCTGCTCGTTTTCGATGCCGGCGGGGATGTTCACATCCAGAGTTTTGCGGCTCTTCACGCGGCCTGCACCGTGGCATTTAACGCACGGCTCTTTGATTTCACGGCCGGAGCCGCCACAGGTGGGGCAGGTTTGCTGCAATTGGAAAATGGCCTGGCGCACGTGCACCACGCCGGAACCGTGGCAGGTGGAACAGGTGGTGGCAGAAGTGCCGGGTTTGGCGCCGGAGCCGTGGCAGATGTCGCACTCTTCGTGCGAAGGGATGGTGATGCGTTTTTTGCTGCCGGCTGCGGCTTCTTCCAGCGTGATTTCAATATCGTAGCGCAGGTCTTTGCCTTGGAAGTTCTGCTGACGCGCGCCGCCTCCGCCGCCGAACATCTGACTGAAAATGTCGCCGAAATCGAAGCCGGCTGCGCCGCCGAAACCGCCAAAGCCGCCGGCATTGCCGTCTACGCCGGCCTGGCCGAATTGGTCATAGCGGCTGCGTTTTTCGCGGTCGGAAAGGATTTCGTAGGCTTTTTGGATGATTTTGAATTTCTCTTCCGCTTCCTTATTATCGGGGTTGCGGTCGGGATGGTATTTCATCGCCAGCTTGCGGTAGGCCTTTTTGATTTCGTCGTCGGAAGCATCGCGGGAGACGCCGAGGGTTTGATAATAGTCTTGATCGCTCATGGTTGCTAATGGGTAAATAAACGGTTTGCCGCGCAAGATTAGGGCAGGAGCGGGAAAAACAAGCTCTATGGCAGATTAACTTTGCTTCCACCCGCCGGCGTTGCAGCGTGTGAATCCGCTGCACCACCCCGCCCGCACAAATTCACCCGTTTTAGCTATCGCGGGAAACGGGATTTTCAGGTAGCCTTAGCGGCTTCCGCAGCTATGTAAAGAAAAGAAACGCCATGCCCAACACCATCTATCTGGCCTCGGCCAGCCCGCGCCGCCGCGAAATTCTGGTTTCATTAGGTTTCCAGCCCGTGCTGCTGACGGCGGAAACCGACGAAACGGCGCAGCCGGGCGAGGCGGTGGTGGATTATGTGGCGCGGATGGCACGGCAGAAAAACGCGGCAGCACGCCGGCTGGCGGCGCAACGCGGCCTTGCCTTGGCACAGCCGCTGTTGAGCGCCGACACGGTGGTGGCGCTGGACAATGCCATTTTGGGCAAACCGCGCGATGCGGCGCACGCCCGCGAGCTGCTGGAAAGCCTTTCCGGGCGCGAACACCAAGTGTGGACGGCGGTATGCGTATCGCTCGGCGGCCAAACGCTGGAAACGGCACAGCGCAGCGATGTGAGGTTTAAAGAACTGAGCGCGCAGGAAATCGCGGCCTATATTGCCAGCGGCGAACCGCTGGATAAAGCGGGTGCATACGGCATCCAAGGCATTGGCGGCGTGTTTGTGGCGCACCTTTCCGGCAGCTTCAGCGGCGTGATGGGGCTGCCCGTGTTTGAAACCGTGCAGCTGCTGCGCCAATTGGGCGCGCCCGTGCCGCCGTTTGCCGAGGCTACCTGAAAACGTATTGCCGCATGATTTAAGGGCTACCTGAAAAGCCTGCCGTTTTTCAGGTAGCCTTCCCCGTTTAACCCCTCCCCCTACAAACCAATAATCGACACATCATGAATCTGCTTTCCAAAAACCATCCCGTTTGGGGCATGGCCTTCCGCCCCTTCTACCCGCTGACCGCCCTCTACGGTACGCTTTCCATCCTGCTGTGGAGCTTCGGCTATCAAGGCACGGCCGCGCTGCCCAATTATTTCTGGCATGCCCACGAAATGATTTGGGGCTATGCCGGCGCGGTGGTAGTGGCTTTCCTGCTCACGGCAGTGACCACTTGGACGAAACAGCCACGCACTTGGGTACGCCTCCATGCCGCTGGCGTTTTGGCTGATGGCGGCAGCCGCCTTGCCGCAGGCCACCACGGCGATGCTGATGTATCTGCACCCGGCAAGCCCACCAGCCCGGCTTGTAGCTCTTTTACCGCCTCGCTGCTGCCCTACACTTGGTACTACCTGCATTGGCTGACCGCACCGATGGTAGACGGCAAGAAAAGTCGAGTTGCAGGCTACCTGAAACCGCCAACTCAATGATGGCTGCTGCCGATCTCGAAGGTTAGCGTGGCATAGGCAGTCAGCTGGTCGCATACAGCCTGATCGGCGAAATCGGTTTTGTGCACCACGCGCACTTTCCAGCTGCCTTGGCGCAGCGGAATGTGCTCACCATGCCGTCGGCGCGGGTGGTGCCGGAGAACGCCTGTGGTTCGAGGCGGTGTGATTTATCGACCGGATCGCGGTGGGAGAAGCCATCAAACGTGGCCACCACCGTAGCATCCGGTAGCGGCTCGCCACGGAACAACACCCGCACCGGCAACACTTTATCCACGCGCACGTTGGCCGGGTTTTGCAACGGCACAATCTCCAGCAAATCACCCACCAGCCGGCTGATCAGCTCCTTACTCGCGCTCTCGTGCCCTATGTTCACCACCGCTTTGCCAAACATACTGGTTTGCTCGCAATAAGTGGCATCTTTCATCTGCGTCAGGTTCTGCCACCGCACGCGGCATTTCAAACTGATAATTATGCTGCCCGCGCCGCATCAAATCGATTTTGCCCTGTGGCGTGAGCAATTGCAGTGGCTTGGGAAACAGCAACAAACGGTCGGCAGTAATCGGCCCCAACTCGGGATAGTGCCCATAGCTCAGTTCGGCCTTCAACACCCCGCCGCCATGCGTGTGCGCAGCATTCATCCACACCTCATGACCGTGCGCGGCCACTGATAAGCCGGCCAACAGCACGGTAGACAATGAACGGCGAAAATAAAAACTCCTTTGCAGATTGTTTGCACAAATTGGATGTTATACCATAACCATTTCATCCAAAAACCATATATAACAAAAGCACTTATTTCTTCTTATGGCATTAGCTCGCCTATTCGGGAAAAATCGCCCAGCCCTGTCGCCGCCCTTCCCGAGCAGCACAGCTTACGTGTAAGATGCGCAACAGCCTCCTTACCATATCGACATTCATTACCATGCAAGGCAAACCAGACTGGAAACGATACCGGCAGCAGCTGCAGGCAAAACTGCAAGCCCTGCGGCAAAAACAGCAAGCTAAGCCGAACGCCCGGCCATCCAAATGGCGGGGAAACTTGCGCGCTCAGTGGCAGAAACTGCGGGGAAAACTGCGTACCCTGCCACAGCAAGTGCGTGAAAAACCGCAGCTGTTGGCCGTAGCCGCCGTAGTGGCCGGCTGCCTGCTGCTCGCCTTCGGGCTCTTGGCAGGCGGCAGCCGCAAACATCCTGCCCCCGCCGCTGAGACTGCGGCTTCACAGGCCTCGGCATCGGCCGCAGGCAGCGCATCCGGCATCGAAACAGCTACTGTGTCGGTTGAGCTGGTTACTCCCGAAGTGTCGGACGGCAATACCGAAGACGACCCGCTCACTGCTGCTGAAGCCAACCCCGAACCGGAGCACGCCCTGCCGCCCACCACTGCCGACTACATGAACCCCGTGTGCGAAACCTATTTCCAACGCGCCCGCGCCTGCTTCCGCCAAGCCCCCGACGGCCAGGCCGATGCACTGTTGCAATCGCTAGAAGCCACACGCGGCGACCTCTCGCAATTAGATGCCGAAGGCTGTGAAGTGGTGAGCCGGCAGTTTGAAGAAATGGTGCAGCAGATGGATTGCGAACAAAAAGCCGCAGACAGCAAGCCGGCTAATACCAACCCGCCGCCAGCCAAGCCCGCCGAAGCCAAACCGCAAGCTGCTTCGGCAGTGCATAAGCGCTGAAGCAAAATGATCAAAAGGCTACCTGAAATACTTGATTGGCTTTTCAGGTAGCCTTTTACACAGTTCGTATAGCTAAGGTACTTCACTGCATACTGCGCTGGCTCACTTTGCCGTACTAGCTGTGCTGTCTGCGGCTTGCTGCCTGGTATGAATCAATAATTGCCCCAGCTATAGCAGGCTACCTGAAAACCTAACCCCCATCAGCCAGCCAAGCCACCCGACCACGAAAAAGGCTGAAACCGCTTATTACGGTTTCAGCCTTTTGCTTTTCAGGTAGCCTTATTCGGCTTCATCCACCTGCTCGTTCACTTGCGCCTCGTGATGCGCCTGCCACTGCGCACGGCGGCTGCGGTGGTAAGTGAGGCCGGTACCGGCCGGAATCAGGCGGCCGACAATAACGTTTTCCTTCAGACCGCGCAGGTCGTCTTTCTTGCCCATGATGGCGGCTTCGGTAAGCACGCGGGTAGTTTCCTGGAAGGAGGCCGCGGAAATGAAGCTGTCGGTAGAGAGCGAAGCCTTGGTGATACCCAGCAGGATATTGTCGAAGCGTGCCGGTTCTTTGCCTTCGGCAACGGCGCGTTCGTTGGCCTGCATTACGTCGCCACGCTCCACCTGCTCGCCGGTGATGAAACCGGTTTCGCCGGCGTCGGCAATGTTCACGCGGCGCAGCATCTGGCGGATGATCACTTCGATGTGCTTATCGGAAATGCGCACACCTTGCAGGCGGTATACTTCTTGCACTTCCTGCACGATGTAGCGTGCCAGCGCTTCGATGCCTTGCAGGCGCAGAATGTCGTGCGGGTCAACCGAGCCGTCCACGATAATCTCGCCGCGATTCACCACTTGGCCGTCGTGCACCAGAATCTGTTTCTCTTTGGAAATCAGAGTTTCGTGTGCCGCACCCTCCAAATCAGTAATCACCAGGCGCTGTTTGCCTTTGGTTTCTTTACCGAAAGACACCGTGCCGGTTACTTCGGCCAGCATGCCGGCATCTTTGGGCACGCGGGCTTCAAACAGCTCGGCCACACGTGGCAAGCCACCAGTAATGTCGCGGGTTTTGGAAGAGGCCTGCGGGATACGCGCCAGTACGTCGCCCTTGCCCACTTCCTGATCTTCGCGCACGGTAATCACCGCACCCACGGGAAAGGCCATGGAAACAGGAGTTTCAGTGCCGGGCATAGTTACCTCTTCGCCGTTCCCATCCAACAGTTTCACGGTGGGGCGCAGCAGCTTGCTGGTGCTGGTGCGGCGTTTACCATCGATCACCACCAAAGTGGAGAGGCCGGTGATTTCGTCAGTTTGACGGGTAACGGTTACGCCTTCTTCCACGTTTTCAAAGCGTACACGGCCGGCGTATTCGGTAATCATCGGGCGAGTGTGCGGATCCCAAGTGGCTAGGGTTTGGCCGGCTTTAACCGCAGAGCCGTCCTGCACCAGCAAAGTGGCGCCGTAGGGCACTTTGTGGCGTTCGCGCTCGCGACCTACTTCGTCGTGAATCACTAACTCACACGAGCGGCCGATGACCACCAACTCGCCTTTGTTGTTGGCTACATAGCGCATCTGGCTGCTGAAGCGGGCAGTGCCGTTGGATTTAGCTTCCACCTGGCTGGCGGCGGCAGCACGGGAGGCGGCACCACCAATGTGGAAGGTACGCATAGTCAACTGTGTACCGGGCTCACCGATGGATTGGGCGGCAATCACGCCCACGGCTTCGCCGGTGTTCACCAGCTTGCCGCGCGCCAAGTCTCGGCCGTAGCACTTGGCACACAAACCATAGCGGGTCTTACAAGTAATCGGGGTGCGGACTTTCACTTCGTCCACGCCGGAACGGTCGATTAAATCTACCAGCTGCTCGTTGAGTAGGGTTCCGGCCTCCACCAAGGTGGCGCTACTGGAGGGATCCACCACGTCTTGTGCAGTTACGCGGCCCAAAATGCGGTCGCGCAGGGCTTCAATCACATCGCCGCCCTGTACCACAGCTTTCATCACGAAGCCGTCGTTGGTACCACAATCGTCTTCCACTACCACCAAGTCTTGGGTCACGTCCACCAAGCGGCGGGTTAGGTAACCTGAGTTGGCGGTTTTCAGCGCAGTATCGGCCAAACCTTTGCGTGCACCGTGAGTAGCAATAAAGTATTGCAATACGGTGAGGCCTTCGCGGAAGTTTGAGGTAATCGGGGTTTCGATAATCGAACCGTCAGGCTTGGCCATCAGACCACGCATACCGGAAAGCTGTTTAATCTGGGCGGCAGAACCACGTGCACCAGAGTCGGCCATCATGTAGATGGAGTTGAACGACTCCTGGTCCACTTCTTTGCCTTTGCGGTCGATCACTTTCTGTTTAGAAAGATTATCCATCATCGCCTTGGCAATTTTATCGCCGGCACGGCCCCAAATATCTACCACTTTGTTGTAGCGCTCGCCATTGGTAACCAAACCTTGGCGGTATTGATCTTCGATTTCCTTCACTTCGGCGTTGGCTTCGGCCAAGAGTTTGACTTTCTCTTTCGGTACCTCCATATCATCCACGCAGATGGAGATGCCACCTTTGGCTGCAAAGCTGAAGCCGGTATACATCAGGTGGTCGGCAAAAATCACTGTATCGCGTAAGCCACACAGGCGGAACGAGGCATTAATCAGTCGCGAGATTTCTTTTTTCTTCAACGCTTTGTTGATGTATTCAAACGGCAGGCCTTTGGGCAGAATTTCGGAAAGCAGGGCACGGCCGACTGTGGTTTCATAGCGCTTGGTAATCGGCTCGAACTCGTCTTGGTCGTCTTTCACCCATTCCTGCAGGCGCACGGTGATTTTGGTGCCCAATTCCACCTGCTTGGTGTAGTAAGCGCGGTGCACTTCTTTCACGTCGGAAAACAGACTACCTTCGCCTTTACCATTGATTTTGTCGCGAGTCATGTAGTATAGACCCAACACAATATCTTGAGACGGCACGATAATCGGCTCGCCATTAGCGGGAGAGAGCACGTTGTTGGAGGCCAGCATCAGAGTGCGGGCTTCCATTTGTGCTTCCAGGCTCAAGGGAACGTGTACGGCCATTTGGTCGCCATCGAAGTCAGCGTTGAACGCGGCGCACACCAAGGGATGCAGCTGGATAGCCTTGCCTTCAATCAAAATTGGCTCAAAAGCCTGAATTCCCAAGCGGTGCAGAGTCGGGGCACGGTTGAGCATAATCGGGTGCTCACGGATGACTTCGTCCAAAATATCCCACACCACTGGCACTTCCTGCTCCACCAGTTTTTTGGCAGCTTTCACGGTAGCCGCCTCGCCGCGCACTTCCAGTTTGTGGAAGATGAACGGTTTGAATAGCTCCAAGGCCATGCGTTTGGGCAGGCCACACTGGTGCAGGCGCAGATAGGGGCCGACGGTAATCACAGAACGGCCGGAGTAGTCTACGCGTTTGCCCAACAGGTTTTGGCGGAAGCGGCCGCCTTTGCCTTTAATCATGTCAGCCAGCGATTTGAGCGGGCGTTTGTTGGCGCCGGTCATAGCCTTGCCGCGGCGGCCATTATCCAACAGGCTGTCCACCGCTTCCTGCAGCATGCGTTTTTCGTTGCGCACGATGATGTCGGGCGCATGCAGCTCCAGCAGGCGTTTGAGGCGGTTGTTGCGGTTGATGACGCGGCGATAGAGGTCATTCAAATCGGAAGTGGCGAAACGCCCGCCATCCAACGGCACCAACGGACGCAAATCAGGCGGCAGCACGGGCAACACGTCCATAATCATCCACTCCAGCTTCATGCCATTGCGCTGAAAGACTTCCAGCACTTTCAGTCGTTTAGCCAGCTTCTTGATTTTGGTTTCGGAGCCGGTGCTTTCCAATTCCTGCCGCAGGATTTCGATTTCGGCCGGCACATCCAATGAGCGCAACAGTTCGCGGATGCCTTCGGCGCCCATTTTGGCATCGAAGTCTTCGCCGTATTCATCCAGCTTGGCGTAGTAGTCTTCCTCGGTCAGCAGCTGGCGGCGTTGCAGCGAGGTCATGCCAGGGTCGGTTACCACAAAAGCTTCGAAATACAGCACGCGCTCAATATCGCGCAAGGTCATATCCAACACCATGCCGAGGCGGGAAGGCAGTGATTTCAAGAACCAAATATGGGCAACAGGCGCGGCCAGCTCAATATGCCCCATGCGCTCACGGCGCACTTTAGAAAGGGTAACTTCCACACCGCATTTTTCGCAAGTTACACCTTTGAACTTCAATCGCTTATATTTTCCGCACAAGCATTCGTAGTCTTTTACCGGGCCGAAGATTTTGGCGCAGAATAGGCCGTCGCGCTCGGGTTTGAAGGTACGGTAGTTGATGGTTTCCGGCTTCTTCACTTCACCGTAAGACCAAGAGCGGATGGTTTCGGGCGAGGCAATGCCGATTTTGATAGCATCGAATTCTTCTTCCATGCCGGCAGCTTGCAGGGGGTTAAACAGGTTCGACAGATTCATTTTTGCTCCCAATCAGGATTTTGTATTTTGCTCACTCTACTTCAGACAGCCTTTGAGGCTACCTGAAAAATATGGGCGGGCAGCTTGGCCGGATTTTTGTCCGGCAGCAAACAGCGGCTCGGCGGGATATATCACGCCGGCACAATGGCCGTTTCTATTTTCAGGTAGCCTTTAAGGCTACCTGAAAAGCCCCGTTTAATACCGCTCCATATCGATATCCAAGCCCAGCGAACGGATTTCTTTTACCAACACGTTAAACGATTCGGGCATGCCGGCTTCGATTTTGTGTTCACCTTTAACGATGTTTTCATACATCTTCGTGCGGCCGGTTACGTCGTCCGATTTCACGGTCAGCATTTCCTGCAGCGTGTAGGCGGCGCCATAGGCTTCCAACGCCCACACCTCCATCTCACCGAAACGCTGGCCACCGAACTGGGCTTTACCGCCGAGCGGCTGCTGGGTAACGAGCGAGTACGGGCCAGTAGAACGAGCGTGCATTTTTTCGTCCACCAAGTGGTGCAGCTTCAGATAGTGCATCACGCCCACGGTTACCTTACGGTCGAACGGTTCGCCGGAGCGGCCGTCGTACAGGGTGATTTGGGTTTTGGTGTCGTTGAAGCCCAGTTTCTGCACTTCTGGGTCGTCGCTTGGGTAGGCCAATTCGAGCATGTCGTAGATTTCCTGCTCTTTGGCACCGTCGAACACCGGCGAGGCAAACGTGGCACCGCCCTTGAGGTTTTCGGCCAAAGTTAGGATTTCTTCGTCGCTGAGTGATTTCAGGTCTTCTTTTTTGCCGCTGCCATTATAGAGTTTTTCCAGGAAGGAGCGGATTTCTTTCATTTTGCGCTGCTCAGCCAGCATTTTCTCAATACGTTGGCCGATACCCTTGGCGGCCCAGCCCAAATGCACTTCCAGAATCTGGCCAATGTTCATACGCGAAGGTACGCCCAGCGGATTGAGCACGATGTCTACGGTGCGACCGTCGGCCATGTAGGGCATGTCTTCCACCGGCAGAATGCGCGATACCACGCCTTTGTTACCGTGGCGGCCAGCCATTTTGTCGCCAGCCTGCAGGCGGCGTTTGATAGCGATGAACACTTTGACCATTTTCTGCACACCGGGCGGCAGCTCATCGCCCTGGGTCATTTTTTTCTTCTTGATTTCGTATTGCTCGTCGGCCTCTTCGCGTTTCTGCTGCAAGCTGAGCTTAATCAGCTCAAGCTGTTTGGCCAGTTCTTCATCTGACAAGCGGATGTCGAACCAATCGTGCTTGGTCGGCAGGGAAGCCAGGTATTCGGCAGTAATTTCTTTGCCTTTGCCCAGCTTCATCGGGCCACCATTGGCTTTTTGACCAACAATCATGCGCTCGATACGGTCGAAGGCATCGTTGTCAAAAATACGCAGTTGGTCGTTCAAATCCAAGCGGTAGCGTTTCAGCTCGGCGTCAATAATGGATTGGGCACGTTTGTCGCGCTGGATGCCTTCGCGGGTAAATACCTGTACGTCGATTACCGTACCGCTCATACCAGTGGGCATACGCAGCGAGGTATCTTTCACGTCGGAGGCTTTTTCGCCGAAGATGGCACGCAACAGTTTTTCTTCCGGCGTGAGCTGGGTTTCGCCTTTGGGCGTTACTTTGCCCACCAATACGTCGCCGGCTTCCACCTCGGCGCCGATATATACGATGCCGCTTTCGTCCAAACGGTTTTGCATGCGTTCGGACAGGTTGGGAATATCGCGGGTGATTTCTTCCGCACCCAGCTTGGTGTCACGCGCCACCACATTGAGCTCTTCGATGTGGATGGAGGTGTAGCGGTCGGCGGCAGCTACTTTCTCGGAAATCAGAATCGAGTCTTCGTAGTTGTAGCCGTTCCAAGGCATGAAGGCGATGGTCATGTTCTGGCCAAGCGCGAGTTCGCCCAAGTCAGTAGAAGCGCCGTCGGCAATCAAATCACCGCGCTGCAACACATCGCCGGCTTTCACCGCCGGGCGTTGGTTGATGTTGGTAGATTGGTTGGAGCGGGTGAATTTCACCAAATTGTAGATGTCCACACCCACTTCTCCGGCAGCGGTTTCTTCGTCGTGTACGCGCACCACGATACGGTTGGCGTCCACATATTCCACCACCCCACCACGACGGGCCACGATAGCAGTGGCAGAATCCACGGCCACGGAGCGTTCGATGCCGGTGCCAACCAGCGGTTTTTCGGCACGCAGGCAGGGTACAGCCTGACGTTGCATGTTGGCACCCATCAAGGCACGGTTGGCGTCATCATGCTCCAAGAAAGGAATCAGAGAGGCAGCCACAGACACCACTTGGCCGGTAGCCACATCCATATACTGCACGCGGTCGGCGCTGGCCATGATGGTTTCGCCTTTTTCGCGGCAGGTAATCAAATCACCTTTCAGGTAGCCTTTCTTATCCACTTCGGCGTTGGCCTGCGCAATTACATAACGGCCTTCTTCAATGGCAGACAAATAGTCGATTTTATCAGTAACTTTGCCATCCACCACGCGGCGGTACGGAGTTTCCAAGAAGCCGTAATCGTTGGTGCGAGCATAAACAGATAATGAGTTAATTAGGCCGATGTTCGGGCCTTCAGGCGTTTCAATCGGGCACACACGGCCATAATGAGTCGGGTGTACATCTCGCACTTCGAACCCAGCACGTTCACGGGTCAGGCCACCCGGACCGAGTGCGGATACACGGCGTTTATGGGTTACTTCCGACAGCGGATTGGTCTGATCCATAAACTGTGATAGTTGGCTGGAGCCAAAAAATTCTTTGATGGCAGCCGATACCGGTTTGGCGTTGATCAAATCGGTCGGCATTAGGTTGTCAGCTTCCGCCTGATTCAGGCGCTCTTTTACTGCGCGCTCCACACGGGCCAAGCCAGAGCGGAACTGGTTTTCAGTCAATTCGCCCACGGAACGCACGCGGCGGTTACCCAGGTGGTCAATATCATCCACTTCACCATGGCCGTTGCGCAACTCAACCAGCGTAGCGATAGAGGCAACAATGTCTTCCGTGCTAAGAATAAACCCGCCTTTTTCAGCTGCACCGGCCAGGATTTCGTTTAACAGACGGCCATACCAAGACCGCTGCTGGTCTTCAGACAGTTTTTGCTCATAGGTGCGGGTATTGAATTTCATGCGGCCAACGCGCGATAGGTCATAGCTGGCCTCATTAAAGAACAGGCGATCAAACAGCATTTCTACTGCTTCTTCGGTGGGCGGTTCGCCAGGGCGCATCATGCGGTAAATGGCAATACGTGCGGCCATTTGGTCAGTAGTTTCATCTACTTGCAACGTAGAGGAAATATAGCCGCCATACCCCAACTCGCTGATATATAAGGTTTGGACTTCACTCACACCCTGAATTTCCAACTGTGCCAGCAATTCTTCGGTAATTTCGCTATTGGCTGGTGCCAGAATTTCACCGGTATCGGGTACGATAACATCTTTAGCCAGCATTTTGCCGATCAAAGCCTCGGCATCCACCCGTAAGCGCTTCAAGCCAGCTTTCTCAATATCACGCAACCCTTTGGCGGTAACCCGCTTGCCCGCGGCAACCAGCACCTTGCCGTCCGCATCGTAAATATCGGTTTTCACGGTTTCACCCTTTAAACGCGACAAAACCAGCTCGGTCTCCACACCATCTTTGCTTAGGTAAAATGTTTCTTTGTCATAGAAGGTATCTAAGATCTGCTCAGCGCTGTATCCCAATGCTTTCAGCAAAATGGTTACTGGCATTTTGCGACGGCGGTCGATACGGAAATAGAGCAAGTCTTTCGGGTCAAACTCCAAATCTAGCCATGAGCCGCGATAGGGGATGATGCGGGCAGAAAACAGCAGCTTGCCTGAAGAATGGGTTTTACCCCGGTCATGCTCGAAAAACACGCCCGGAGAGCGGTGCAGCTGAGACACAATGACACGCTCAGTGCCGTTAATGATGAATGAACCATAAGGAGTCATCAGCGGGATTTCGCCCATATAAACTTCATTCTCGCGCACTTCTTTCACCACATTAGGCTTGGAAGATTCTTTATCTAGAATCACCAAGCGAATTCGGGCTCGTAAAGGGGCGGCATAAGTAATGCCACGCAGTTGGCATTCAGCAATATCAAATAAAGGTTCACCTAAGATGTAATGAGTAAATTCCAACCGAGAATATCCATTGTGGCTCACAATCGGGAAAATAGAATTAAATGCGGCCTGCAAGCCTTCATCCAAGCGCTTATCGAAAGCAGTTTCCTGCTGGAGAAATTTGTGGTAAGACTCCAGCTGGGTAGCCAACAAATACGGCACTTCCAACACACTATCGCGTTTGGCAAAACTCTTTCGGATACGCTTTTTTTCGGTAACTGAATAACTCATTGTTGAACACTCCAGATAATGAGAAAGGTTGACTCCAACTTGAACAGCAGCAATATCCGCCGCCACCTGAAATTTGCATATATTTGCCATTTGAGTGGCGGCATATGGTAAATATATGCAAATTATTATTTATTACCAATCTCCAAGCAAAACAAGGCTGGCAGAAACCTGCCAGCCTGTTAGCAAGAAAATACTTATTTGATTTCCACTTTGGCACCAGCTTCTTCCAGCTGTTTCTTGATTTCTTCAGCTTCAGCAGGAGTAACGCCTTCTTTGATGGTTTTCGGAGCGCCGTCAACCATATCTTTGGCTTCTTTCAAGCCCAAGCCAGTAATGGCACGAACCACTTTAATCACGCCTACTTTCTGATCACCAGCAGCAGCCAAAATTACGTCTACCTCAGACTTAGCTTCAGCTTCACCACCAGCAGCACCAGAGCCAGCAGCAATAGCAACGGCAGCGGCAGAAACGCCAAACTTGGTTTCAAATTCTTTTACCAAGTCGTTCAACTCCATTACAGTCAAACTGCCAATTGCTTCTAAAATGTCTTCTTTAGTAATAGCCATGCTATCAAACTCCTAAATTCAATGAATAAGTAAAATATAAATAATGGTTAAGCAGATGCTTCTTCAGCAGCTTTTTTCTCAGCCAGAGCAGCCAAGCCGCGAGCCATGCCAGACAATGGAGCCTGCATGAGGAACAGCAATTTGGACAGCAATTCTTCACGACTCGGAATTGCAGCCAGCTGACCCACCTGAGCGGCATCCATCACCGCACCGTCATAAGAGCCTGCTTTAATGATCAGCTTCTCATCTTTTTTAGAGAATTGGTGCAACACTTTTGCAGCAGCTACAGCATCTTCAGATGCTGCATATACCAACGGGCCAACCATATGTTCGGCTAACCCTGCAAAAGGGGTGCCTTCTACCGCACGACGAGCCAACGTGTTTTTCAAAACACGCAAATACACACCTTCCTTACGTGCATTGGCACGCAATTCGGTCATGCTAGCAACGCTGATACCGCGGTATTCGGCAAGCACCATAGTCTGAGCATTGCCGATACCGGCAACAATCTCTTCCACAACTGCTTTTTTAGTTTCAATACTAAGACTCAAGGTCTACCTCCTACTGTTTATCAAAGAATGTCTAATGACATCCACCAGTTCGGCAACCTGAAAAGACATTTTGCAAGCAATTGCTTGCTCATAATCTCAGGACCACCGTCTACGTAGGGTAAAATATTAAATCTTACGATCCCTACGGTCTTGGACTCTACTTACAATCAAGTATAAGCAGTCCATATTTCAGGTAGCCTCAGCAACCCGCAAAGGCTACCTGAAAATTTCTTTTAACTAGACACGCTACCAACATCTACACGGACACCAGGTCCCATAGTGCTAGATAATGCGATTTTCTTCAGATATTGGCCTTTGGTAGCAGCGGGTTTCGCCTTTACTACCGCATCCAACAAAGTATTAAAGTTTTCGCGCAAATCAGCCGCCGCAAAAGAAGCACGACCAATTGTGGCATGCACCACACCAGCCTTATCAGTGCGATACTGAACCTGACCAGCTTTGGCATTACGCACAGCTTCTGCCACATTTGGCGTAACCGTGCCCACCTTCGGATTTGGCATTAAACCGCGCGGCCCCAAGATAGTACCTAACTGACCAACGATACGCATCGCATCAGGAGAGGCAATAACAACATCAAAATCTAAATTTCCTGCTTTTACTTCTGCGGCCAGATCCTCAAACCCAACCACATCAGCCCCTGCTTCTTTTGCTGCTTCAACATTGGCACCTTGAGTAAATACTGCCACACGAACAGTCTTACCAGTACCTTTGGGCAACACAACAGACCCACGGATTACTTGATCAGATTTACGCGAATCCACGCCCAAATTGATAGCAACATCAACAGACTCATCAAATTTGGCTGTAGCAGTCTTCTTTACCAACTCAATTGCTTCATCAATTGAGTAATGTACATTTGAGTCAATAGAAGAGCGCAGACCCTGGAAACGTTTAGACAACTTAGCCATTACACACCCTCCACATCCAAGCCCATGGAACGGGCAGAACCAGCGATAGTACGAACTGCTGCATCCAAATCAGCTGCAGTCAAATCAGGCTCTTTAATCTTGGCAATTTCTTCCAACTGAGCACGGGTAACTTTACCCACCTTACTGGTCAGCGGATTTGAACTACCTTTCTGCAAACCAGCAGCCTTCTTCAGCAAAATACTGGCCGGAGGAGTTTTCATTACAAACGTAAAAGACTTATCCGCAAACGCAGTAATTACTACAGGAATAGGCAAACCAGGCTCCACATTTTGTGTAGCCGCATTAAATGCCTTACAAAATTCCATGATATTTAAACCACGCTGGCCCAGTGCCGGACCAACTGGAGGAGAAGGATTAGCCTTCCCTGCAGGAATCTGCAACTTGATATAACCTACAATTTTCTTTGCCACACTTAGCTCCTAAATAACGGGTAATACGCAGAAATTCTGCTCCCCAAGATAAGCCGCATATTATAAATAAAATCTTGCTTATTGCCAAGCAATCAGACTAAATTTTCTCCACCTGACTAAAATCCAACTCAACGGGTGTTTCTCGACCAAAAATTTGAACCAGAACTCGCAACTTATTACGTTCATAATCCACAACATCAACCAACCCGTTAAAATCAGAAAATGGGCCTTCACTTACCCTAATCTGCTGCCCCACCACAAACTCAACTCGCGGCCTAGGCTTTTTCTCAGAACCAGCAACATCCGACACTTGGGACATGATCGCATCAACTTCTCGCTGAGAAATTGGCAAGGGCCTATTAGCCATACCTCCAATAAACCCATTAACCCTGGGCGTACTCTTAACCAAGTGCCATGACTCATCCGTCATTTCCATCTCTATTAACACATAACCTGGAAAAAATTTACGCTCACTAACCGTCTTCCGGCCATTCTTAATACCAACAACTTCCTCAACTGGCACCAGAATCTGACCAAAAAGCCCCTCCATCCCCTCTCTCGCAATCCGCTCCTTTAAAGTTTTCTGAACATTCTTTTCAAATCCAGAATATGCTTGGATAACATACCAATCTTTAGCCATTCTCTCGACACCCCCTGCAAATTACGTACTTTGCATAAATAACCACACTAAAAAAGAATCTACCAGCCACAAGAATAAAGTCAGCACAGCCGTGAACACTAAAACAAAAAATGTATTCCGCCAAGCCTCATTTTTAGGCGGCCAAACAACTTTCTTAATTTCTACAACAGAATCTTTGATATATCGAATTAAACTAGGACTGGCATCACACCAAAAGAGAACAATTAATCCAGACAGCAACAACGGAACTCCTAAAATAATGCCTCGCACATACAGCGGCTGTTGGGACAAAAATGAAAAGCCAATCACCCCCCCGGCAACTAAGGCAGCTGCCAAACATAATTTAGCGACATTTTCTCTTCCAGTCTTTCGCTGAACACCCCGCCTTCGATCACGCAACTCCTGGCGAGACTGTTTCAGCGAGGCTACCGCCATCTCTTTTACCTTCTGCTTACGATCACTCATTTGCAACCACCCTAAATTTCATATTTTTCTATTTAATATAAAACAAAAGACTAACCGGTTGGCCGGTTAGTCTTTCTTTTGGCAGGCCAGGAGGGTCTCGAACCCCCAACCCTCGGTTTTGGAGACCGATACTCTACCAATTGAGCTACTGGCCTCTACCCTTTAAGCAATCACGGAAGCCACCACACCGGCACCTACCGTACGACCACCTTCGCGAATTGCAAAGCGCAGGCCTTCTTCCATAGCAATCGGAGCAATCAACTCTACGATGATTGTTACGTTCTCACCGGGCATGACCATTTCCACACCAGGCTCCAGCTCTACGGCACCAGTTACGTCAGTGGTACGGAAGTAGAATTGGGGGCGGTAGTTGGCAAAGAACGGGGTGTGACGACCTCCTTCTTCTTTGCTCAGCACATATACTTCGGCTTTGAATTTGGTATGCGGGGTAATAGTGCCGGGTTTGGCCAACACTTGCCCGCGCTCCACTTCTTCGCGTTTGGTACCACGCAGCAGTACTCCTACGTTATCGCCTGCCCGGCCTTCGTCCAACAACTTGCGGAACATTTCCACACCGGTACAGGTAGTTTGCTGGGTGGGTTTCAGACCAACGATTTCGATCTCTTCGCCCACCTTGATAATACCGCGCTCTACACGACCGGTTACCACGGTACCGCGACCAGAGATAGAGAATACGTCTTCAATCGGCAACAGAAAAGGTTTGTCTACGGCGCGCTGGGGAGTGGGGATGTAACTATCCAGAGCGGCGGCCAGTTCGAAGATTTTTTCTTTATAGCCAACATCGCCCTCGAGGGCTTTGAGGGCGGAACCTTGTACGATCGGGCAGTCGTCGCCAGGGAAATCATAGCTGGAGAGCAGATCGCGGACTTCCATCTCAACCAGTTCGAGCAGTTCGGCATCATCTACCATATCGCATTTGTTCATAAATACGAGAATGTAGGGTACGCCTACCTGACGGGCAAGCAAGATGTGTTCGCGGGTCTGCGGCATGGGACCATCGGCAGCGGATACCACCAGGATAGCGCCGTCCATCTGGGCAGCACCGGTAATCATGTTTTTTACATAGTCGGCGTGACCAGGACAATCTACGTGAGCATAGTGACGGGTCTCGGTTTCATATTCTACGTGAGCAGTGTTAATGGTAATACCGCGAGCTTTTTCTTCCGGGGCGTTGTCAATCTGGTCATAAGCCTTGGCCTGACCACCGAATTTTTCGGCCAAAATGGTGGTCAATGCTGCTGTCAGTGTGGTCTTACCATGGTCAACGTGACCAATGGTACCAACGTTTACGTGCGGTTTGCTACGTTCGAATTTTTCCTTAGCCATGGCAATTTCCTATGTAGTTAAACAAGTAAAAAATGAGGTGGTGCCCATGGGCAGATTTGAACTGCCGACCTCTCCCTTACCAAGGGAGTGCTCTACCCCTGAGCTACATGGGCTTTAAAAATTTATTGGAGCGGGCGAAGGGAATCGAACCCTCACTGTAAGCTTGGAAGGCTTCTGCTCTACCATTGAGCTACACCCGCCCTTAATGCCCCAAGCAATAGCAATAGCAATAGTATTGGTGGTGGGAGAAGGATTCGAACCTTCGAAGCTCTCGCAACAGATTTACAGTCTGCCCCCTTTGACCGCTCGGGAATCCCACCAAAAGAGAAAATAAATATAGCGGTTTTCCCAACCGCTCGTCAAGCAAAATTTGCCCGTCTTTCTAAAATTAACTGCAAATCAGTATTTTTAATTGGAATTCTAGCTTATCCCCCCTTTCAACAAAATAATCTTTTCATACTTAGCACGCAGCTGTTCTTCAGTTTCTGGATGCTCTTCATCAATCAAAATACAGTCCACCGGACACACCTGCTGGCATTGTGGCTCATCGTAATGTCCAATACACTGTGTGCACAGATTCGAATCAATCTCGTAAATTTCCTCACCCTGTGAAATGGCATCATTCGGGCACTCCGGTTCACACACATCACAATTGATACACTCATCGGTAATAACAAGAGACATGCTTTCCTCTTAATATTTATTCTTCTAAAATTATCCAAAATTAAAGAGTGAAATTATAGCATAAGCCCTCCTTCAGGCAGCCTACACCCTTAGCAAGACATAAAGTTTTCTTCTTTGATAACAATTATTAAAGCCACTTATTCTCACTCCTTCTTGAGCAGTGCATACTTACTCAAACCCGATCGTCCTACGTTCAATTCCAACAAATAATCAGGCCAAACAGGCAAATCTCCTGCTTCAACATATATATATGCACCACTATGCAAATGCCGCTGCAAGCGCATAAACAGTTTAGCCCATTCTCGCCAAGTAAATGGCGGATCTAAAAACACCACATCAAACTGCTCATGTGTTTTTGACAAATATTCAAAAGCATCAAGTGCTCGAACTTCCATCTTTTCGGATAGTCTCAATTCTTGTATTTGCTGTTGTAAACTTGCTGCAGTCCGCCGATTATTTTCTACCAGCACAACCCGTTTCACCCCTCTCGAAATAGCCTCAAAGCCCAGCGCCCCGCTACCAGCAAACAAGTCCAGCACCGTTCGGCCTGTTAACTCGTGTCTCAACCAGTTGAATAAACGCTCACGCACGCTATCGGCGGTTGGACGTAGACCTTCTGTATCTGCAAATCGGATTTTCCGCCCACGCTGCTCACCGCCAATGATGCGGATTTGATTTTTGTGTTTGTTGTGCATGTTGTGTTTTTGCATATCTATTCCACAAAGAATACGTAGAATCCATAGCTGGTTATTTTTAATAATACAGCTAAACATTCACTTTTTCATATAGTGTCAATTTACTTTACCTTGTCAAGTAAAACTCTTAACCACAAAAAGCCGAACAGAGACTCCGTTCGGCTTCGATATTATCTGCAAGTAGATTACTGAACCTTGATTTCCACATCCACCCCGGCCGGCAAATCCAGCTTCATCAATGCATCGGTAGTTTTATCAGTCCAATCTACAATATCCATCAAACGCAGATGAGTACGGATCTCCAACTGCTCACGTGAGGTTTTGTTCACGTGCGGAGAACGTAGGATATTGAAACGCTCGATTTTGGTCGGTAGTGGAATCGGACCTTTTACTACAGCACCAGTGCGCTTGGCGGTTTCAACGATTTCCTGAGCAGAACGGTCAATCAGGCTGTAATCATAAGCTTTCAGACGGATACGGATTTTTTGATTTGCCATTTACTCGATATCCTTCTTTAAGCAATCACGGAAGCCACCACACCGGCACCTACCGTACGACCACCTTCGCGAATTGCAAAGCGCAGGCCTTCTTCCATAGCAATCGGAGCAATCAACTCTACGATGATTGTTACGTTCTCACCGGGCATGACCATTTCCACACCAGGCTCCAGCTCTACGGCACCAGTTACGTCAGTGGTACGGAAGTAGAATTGGGGGCGGTAGTTGGCAAAGAACGGGGTGTGACGACCTCCTTCTTCTTTGCTCAGCACATATACTTCGGCTTTGAATTTGGTATGCGGGGTAATAGTGCCGGGTTTGGCCAACACTTGCCCGCGCTCCACTTCTTCGCGTTTGGTACCACGCAGCAGTACTCCTACGTTATCGCCTGCCCGGCCTTCGTCCAACAACTTGCGGAACATTTCCACACCGGTACAGGTAGTTTGCTGGGTGGGTTTCAGACCAACGATTTCGATCTCTTCGCCCACCTTGATAATACCGCGCTCTACACGACCGGTTACCACGGTACCGCGACCAGAGATAGAGAATACGTCTTCAATCGGCAACAGAAAAGGTTTGTCTACGGCGCGCTGGGGAGTGGGGATGTAACTATCCAGAGCGGCGGCCAGTTCGAAGATTTTTTCTTTATAGCCAACATCGCCCTCGAGGGCTTTGAGGGCGGAACCTTGTACGATCGGGCAGTCGTCGCCAGGGAAATCATAGCTGGAGAGCAGATCGCGGACTTCCATCTCAACCAGTTCGAGCAGTTCGGCATCATCTACCATATCGCATTTGTTCATAAATACGAGAATGTAGGGTACGCCTACCTGACGGGCAAGCAAGATGTGTTCGCGGGTCTGCGGCATGGGACCATCGGCAGCGGATACCACCAGGATAGCGCCGTCCATCTGGGCAGCACCGGTAATCATGTTTTTTACATAGTCGGCGTGACCAGGACAATCTACGTGAGCATAGTGACGGGTCTCGGTTTCATATTCTACGTGAGCAGTGTTAATGGTAATACCGCGAGCTTTTTCTTCCGGGGCGTTGTCAATCTGGTCATAAGCCTTGGCCTGACCACCGAATTTTTCGGCCAAAATGGTGGTCAATGCTGCTGTCAGTGTGGTCTTACCATGGTCAACGTGACCAATGGTACCAACGTTTACGTGCGGTTTGCTACGTTCGAATTTTTCCTTAGCCATGAGCTAATTCCTTTTCATATAAAGATCGATTATAAAGAACAAAAGCTACCTGAAAATCGGCTTCATCACCTGAAATGGTTTTCAGGTAGCCTGAAATGGCTGCCCATCTCAACGGACAGCCTAGATTGCAAAGTTAACCTTTGCGGTCTGCTACAACTTTCTCTGCTACATGAGCCGGAGCTTCTGCATATTTCTTGAACTCCATGGTGTAGGTGGCACGACCCTGGGTAGCTGAACGCAGATCGGTTGAGTAACCGAACATTTCAGCCAACGGTACTTCGGCACGAACTTTCTTACCGCCAATACCATCGTCGTCCATACCCAGTACGATGCCACGGCGACGGTTCAAGTCGCCCATCACATCACCCATGTATTCTTCCGGGGTTTCCACTTCTACAGCCATAATCGGCTCCAGCAGAACCGGAGCGGCCTTACGCATACCGTCTTTGAATGCCATAGAAGCGGCCAATTCAAACGCGATTTGCGAAGAGTCCACATCGTGGTAAGAACCAAAAGTCAGACGAACGCGGACATCTACCACCGGATAACCGGCCACGATACCGTTTTGCAGCGTATCACGGATACCTTTATCGACAGACGGAATGAATTCGCGAGGAATCACACCACCTTTGATTTCATCGACAAATTCGTAGCCTGCGCCGCCCGGCTCCATCGGTTCCATTTTGATCACAACGTGACCATACTGACCTTTACCGCCAGACTGTTTAACGTGTTTAGCTTCGGATTCCACTTCTTTACGGATGGTTTCGCGGTAGGCTACCTGGGGTGCACCCACATTAGCCTCCACACCAAACTCACGCTTCATGCGGTCCACGATAATTTCCAAGTGCAGCTCGCCCATACCAGAAATAATGGTTTGGCCAGACTCTTCATCAGTGCGCACACGGAAAGACGGGTCTTCTTTGGCCAAACGGTTCAGAGCGATTCCCATTTTCTCTTGGTCGGCCTTAGTTTTCGGCTCAACGGCAATGTGGATTACCGGCTCGGGGAATTCCATGCGTTCCAAGATAATCGGAGCATTTTCTGCACACAGAGTTTCACCAGTGGTTACGTCTTTCAAACCAATAGCAGCAGCGATGTCGCCAGCACGTACTTCTTCAATCTCAGTACGATCAGCGGCAGTCATCTGCACCAAACGGCCGATACGCTCACGAGTGCCTTTAACAGAGTTCAGTACAGTGTCACCAGATTTCACCACACCAGAGTAAACACGGATAAAGGTCAGCTGACCAACGTATTTATCATTCAGCATCTTGAAAGCCAAAGCGGAGAATTTCTCGTCATCGCTGGCTTGGCGGCTGTCGGCTTCTTCGGTATCAGGGTTAACACCTTGAACCGGAGGAATATCGGTCGGAGCAGGCAACAGTTCAACCACAGCATCCAGCATACGCTGAACACCTTTATTTTTAAATGCAGAACCGCACAACATCGGCTGGATTTCACCGGCCAACGTACGCTGACGCAGCGCGCCAACGATTTCTTCTTCAGACAGCTCTTCACCGCCCAAGTATTTGTCCATCAGCTCTTCGCTGGCTTCGGCAGCGGCTTCGATCATATTCTGACGCCACTCTTCGGCAGTCGGAACCAAATCAGCCGGGATATCGCCATATTCGAAAGTTACGCCTTTGTCGGCTTCATTCCAAATAATAGCTTTCATCTTCAGCAAGTCCACCACGCCTTCGAATTTATCCTCGGTACCAACCGGAATCACGATCGGCACAGGATTGGCGCGCAGACGGGTTTTCATCTGCTCAACTACGCGGAAGAAGTTGGCACCTTGACGGTCCATTTTGTTTACAAATGCCAAGCGCGGAACTTGGTATTTGTTGGCTTGGCGCCACACAGTTTCAGACTGAGGCTGAACACCACCTACCGCACAGTAAACCATTACTGCGCCATCCAATACACGCATAGAACGCTCCACCTCTACGGTGAAGTCAACGTGTCCGGGGGTATCAATGATGTTGAAGCGATGCTCGGGGAACTGCTTCGCCATACCAGACCAATAGGAAGTTACGGCAGCAGAGGTAATGGTAATACCACGCTCTTGCTCTTGTTCCATGTAGTCGGTAGTAGCCGCACCGTCATGCACTTCGCCCAATTTATGGGTCAAGCCGGTGTAGAACAGGATACGTTCGGTAGTGGTGGTTTTACCCGCATCGATGTGGGCAGAAATACCGATATTACGGTACAAATTAATCGGGGTTTTACGAGCCATTTCAATCGCCTTTCAAAATTAGAAGCGGAAGTGAGAGAAGGCTTTGTTGGCTTCAGCCATGCGGTGTACTTCTTCACGTTTTTTCATGGCACCACCACGGCCTTCTGCGGCATCAATCAGCTCGCCGGCCAGGCGCAAATCCATGGATTTTTCGCCACGTTTGCGGGCTGCATCGCGCACCCAGCGCATTGCCAAGGCCAAACGGCGGGAAGGACGAACCTCAACAGGAACCTGGTAGTTAGCACCACCAACACGGCGGCTTTTCACTTCCACGATGGGTTTGGCATTGTCGATGGCTTCGTTAAACACTTCGATTGCTTCTTTGCCCTGTACTTTCTTGGCAATTTGCTCCAGAGCACCATACACAATGCGCTCAGCAACCGATTTTTTACCGTCAACCATCAAGACATTCATAAACTTGGTCAGTTCAACGCTGCCGAACTTCGGATCCGGCAATACGTCGCGCTTGGGGACTTCTCTACGTCTTGGCATTTCAATTTCCTTTAATCTATTCAGCTGGGATGATTCCCGCGAATGCCCATTGGGGAGCATTCACTTACTCGGCCGGCTTATATCAGCAATAACGGCCGACGTGCCTGTATTAAAAAATTATTTCGGGCGTTTAGCACCGTATTTGGAGCGTGCCTGTTTGCGATCTTTCACGCCGGCAGTATCCAAAGAACCACGAACAGTGTGGTAGCGCACACCCGGCAAGTCTTTCACACGACCGCCGCGGATCAGCACCACGCTGTGCTCTTGCAAGTTGTGGCCTTCACCGCCGATATATGAAATCACTTCAAATCCGTTGGTTAGGCGCACTTTGCACACTTTACGCAAAGCGGAGTTCGGTTTTTTCGGAGTAGTGGTGTACACACGGGTGCATACACCGCGTTTTTGCGGGCAGGCTTCCAGTGCGGGCACCTTGTTTACGTACTCGGGCTTTTTACGGCCCTTGCGTACTAACTGGTTAATAGTTGGCATATTTTCTCGTCCTGTTGAGTTAAATATTTGCCGACACCATGCCGGCAAGAGCGGAATTATAGTTCTTTTGCAAGCAGCAGGTCAATGGCAGCAGCGGAATATACCTTAGCTTCTCGTGGTTTACGGGCGGGTCTGTTGTTTTCTGCACAGAAGAAAAGAGGCCCCTCCCATCGGCCAGCCAAACAACGAGGCTACCTGAAACTGTCCTAGCCTGTTTTCAGGTAGCCTCTTAATGGCTATATAAGCATCCGCTTTTGGCTTTGCCGAGCCTCTACTTCTAGCAGCCAGGCCCGGCTACAACCTTCAGGTAGCCTTTACTTTATCGCGCTGCGGATCACACCCATAATGCTGCGGGTAATGCTGCGGGTGATCTGCTTGTTCACCTGACTGCCGAGCGAATCGGCCAAATCGTAGCCCAAGCCTTGGTTGGCGCGTTTGCGGCTGCCGAATAGGCCGCCGAGGAAACCGTCCAGCACACCACCTTTGTTGCTTTCAGCTTTTTGGGCAGACGCAGCTGCAGCATTTTGCACTTTGGCTTCGGCTTCTGCCTGAGCGGCAGCGGCCTGCTCCTGTTCCAGCTGCTGCAAGGCTTCGTAGGCGGAGAAGTTGTCCACCGCGTCTTTGTAGTGGCGGTAAAGGATGTCGTTTTGGAAACGGCTGTCGCGTTCAGCGGCGGAAAGCGGGGCAAGCTGGGATTGCGGCGGCAAGATGAAGGCGCGCTCCACGATGCCGGGCATGCCTTTTTCATCAAGGAAAGACACCAGCGCCTCGCCCACGCCCAATTCGGTAATCGCTTGCGCCACATCGAGATTAGGATTACTGCGGAAGGTTTCGGCGGCAGCGCGCACGGCTTTTTGATCGCGCGGGGTAAAGGCACGCAGAGCGTGCTGCACGCGGTTACCGAGCTGGCCGAGCACGGTGTCGGGCAAATCGAGTGGGTTTTGGGTAACAAAATATACACCCACGCCTTTGGAACGGATCAGGCGCACCACTTGCTCAACTTGCTTGAGCAGGGTGTCAGCGGCATTGTCGAACAGCAAATGAGCCTCATCGAAGAACATGACGAATTTGGGTTTGTCCAAATCGCCAGCTTCGGGCAGGGTTTCAAACAGTTCGGCCAAAAACCACAGTAAGAACGCGCTATAGAGGCGCGGCGAGCGCATCAGTTTTTCGGCATTCAGGATATTGATGACGCCTTGCCCTCCTTCGGTTTGCAGCCAGTCTTGCAGATTAAGCTCCGGCTCACCAAAAAACACATCGCCGCCCTCGCTTTCCAGCTGCAACAGCTGGCGCTGAATAGCGCCGACGCTGGCGGCGGAAACGTTGCCGTATTGGGTGCGATATTCTTTGGCATGCTCAGCCACATATTGCAGCATGCCGCGCAAGTCTTTTAAATCAATCAGATGCCAGCCTTTATCGTCGGCGGCTTTGAATACCAGGTTAAGCAGGCCTTCCTGCGTGTCGTTCAACCCCATCAGGCGGGAGAGCAGCAGGGGGCCCATTTCGGAAATGGTTACGCGCACGGGAATGCCGGTTTCGCCGTATACATCCCAAAAGCGCACCGGACAGCCTTTCAGGTAGCCTTCCGCATCCAGCCCGAATTGAGCCATGCGCTCGCCCACCTTGCCCTGCCCGTCGCCCGGGTTGGCGATGCCGGAGAGGTCGCCCTTCACGTCGCTCATAAATACGGGAATGCCTTGCGCGCTAAAGCCTTCGGCCATTTTGCGCAGAGTAACGGTTTTGCCCGTGCCGGTAGCACCGGCAATCAGGCCGTGGCGGTTGGCCATCTGGCCGAGCAAGAATAAATCGCGGCCTTCGGCCACGGTTTTGGCAATGTGGAATTCAGCCATTGCGCCTCTCCAACTGAAAATTGATAACGGGCGATATTGTAACGGAATTGCGGCGTTTGACGGCAAATTTGTTTGGCCGCGGAGAGAGCATGTTTTCAAGTAGCCTGTTGCGCCAACATAAGGCTACCTGAAAGCACTCACTGCCACGAAGTATAAAGAAGTGAAAACAGCTCCTCCAGATTTTCAGGTAGCCTAATTGCCGATTTGAAAGAGGCTACCTGAAAATATAAGCCATCTCCCATACAGCCGCCGCCATCAACACCGTTTTCAGGTAGCCTGTTCCCCGCAAACAGCGCATAATACGCCCGTTTGCCAACCCGCCCGGAGCCTCCCATGCCCAACCCACTCTACGGCCAGCACCTCATCTCCATCCCCGACCTGAGCAACGAACAGCTCGAATGCCTGCTGGATACCGCCCTGCGCCTAAAACGGGAACCACGCCGCAACTTACTTGAAGGCCGGCTCATCGGCTCCTGCTTCTTCGAGCCCTCCACCCGCACCCGTCTCTCCTTCGAAACAGCCGTACAGCGGCTCGGCGGTAAAGTTATCGGCTTTTCCGACGGCGCCAACACCAGCGCCAAAAAAGGCGAAACTCTGGCTGATACCGCCCGCATCATCTCCAGCTACACCGACGCCATCATCATCCGCCACCCCAAAGACGGCGCCGCCCGCGTGCTTTCCGAATTCTCCGCCGTGCCCGTCATCAATGCCGGCGACGGCACCAACCAGCATCCCAGCCAAACCCTACTCGACCTCGTTACCATCCAAGAAACCCAAGGTCGGCTGGATAAGCTTGTTATCGCCATGGCCGGCGACCTCAAATACGGCCGCACCGTCCACTCCCTCGCCCAAGCCATGAAACGGCACCAAGCCGAATTCATCTTCGTCTCCCCGCCCAGCCTCGCCATGCCCGACTACATCACCGAAGAGCTCGACGAAGCCGGCTGCCGCTACCAAATCCTGCCCAGCCTCGAAGAAGCCGCCCGCCACGCCGACATCCTCTACATGACCCGCGTGCAGCGCGAACGCTTTGACGAACAAGAATTCGCCAAAATCCAAGGCAAATTCAACCTCGAAGCCGCCACCCTCGCCCAGGCCAAACCCAACCTGCGCGTACTGCACCCCCTCCCCCGCGTCGACGAAATCCATCCCAACGTGGATGGCACGGTTTATGCTTACTATTTTGAACAAGCAAAAAACGGTGTATTCGCACGCATGGCCATGCTGTCATTAGTGTTAAACGAAATAATCTAACCCCGGCATCTAGGCAGACTGCCTAAAAGCCGATCCCCTAACAAAAGCAATATAAAGGCTGCAAACCGGCCTGATTTGCGGTGCTGGCGAACATCATCGACTTGCTTGAATGACTAAATTCTGTCTAGCAAAGGAAATTGAATAATGCACGTAAAAAACATGTTAGCCGTTATGTGCCTGGGCGTACTGGCCGGCTGCGGTGACGGCAAAAGCAGAGATGGACAATCAGTACAGTCGATACGATTTGCCAACGGCAGTGGCAGTTCAGGGCAATCATTGACAATGTCCGTCCCTATGAAGCAACAGAGACAGAATCAAGAGCAACCTCAAAATCAGCCACATCCGCAACCGCAGCCTCCGCAACCGCAGCCTCCGCAACCGCAGCCTCCGCAACCGCAGCCTCCGCAACCGCAGCCTCCGCAACCGCAGCCTCCGCAACCGCAGCCTCAACCGGAGCCACCGCAACCGCAGCCTCAACCGGAGCCACCGCAACCCCAACCACAGCCCCCTTCCAACGGTTGCGAAAGTGCGACTGATGCGTCAGGACAATGGCGCAGCCTCAAGTGTTATGAGTTTAAAGATAATAATGTGCCAAATGATTGGCAGGCAAAAACCATACTCAACCATTTAGGCAGCCACCTCTCTTATCTTCCCGGAAATATTGGATTCGTAAATAATGATTTCGCCAGAATTACCACACGCCGCCATTGCGTGCGGAACGACAGCGAAGCCCTAACCGACAGCAACACCAGGGAAACACCCTGCCAGGCCGGTGAGAAAACCAAATACTCAAGCGGCAGATTGGAATCCAAACCCATAGTTGATGCCAGCAAACCCTTCCGCGCCGAAATCCGCGCCCTAATCAACTGGAACGGCTCAAGAGGCATGCGCACGGCGCTATGGATGCGTAATAGCGAAACTTTGCAAAATTGCGGCAGCAACCCTGCTGCCAACGACCCCTATGGTGAGCTCGATATTCTCGAGTGGTATTCCTCTGCACGAGCATATGCTTGGTCCTCAACACATGCCAGCTGTTTCTATAGCCACAAAAGGAGCTCTTGGCGTACGCGCGTTTTCGCACACCGTTTGGAACAGCACATCAACCGGCAAGCCACACCGTTAGATGGCGAGTGGCATATATGGGCAATAGAGTTTGACGGCCAGAAAGTACGCTACTATCTAGACGGCAAGCTCATCCCCGTGTCCCACTACACGGTGGACGACAATACCACAGTGGACGTTATCGACCGCAGCCGCACCGACGAATCAGGCGGCTACCCTTCCACCATGCCTGATGAAGACTTTGCAAAACTCAACGTCAACCGCCAAATGCTGGATCAGATATTCAGAACCAAAGGCCCTTGGTATTTCATTCTGAATGACTACGCGGAATGGGAAGACAAGCTCAAGCCACCACGCCCCACCGATAACTTCCGCATCCAAACCACCTTGATCGACTACGTGCGGCTGTATCAGAAAACCTAACCCAGCTCTTGCAGGCTACCTGAAAGTTCAGGTAGCCTGTATTCCATCCAATCCCCATCGGAAATCCAAATGGACAAGAAAAGACTCAGCGTCGAAGCCATCGAAAACGGCACCGTTATCGACCACATCCCCGCCGGCCTCGCCCTCACCATCCTACGCCAATTCAAACTGTTGCGCGAAGGCTGCGCCGTAACTGTTGGCTTCAACCTGCCCAGCAAACGGCATGGCCGCAAAGACATCATCAAAATCAACGGTATCAGGCTCAACGAAGCCGCCGCCAACCGCCTCGCCCTGTTCGCCCCCGAAGCCACGGTGAACCTCATCGCTAACTTCAAAGTCGAACAAAAAATGCCGCTCAGACTGCCCGAAACCATCAGCGAAGTCTTCCGCTGCCCCAACCCCAACTGTGCCAGCCACAACGAACCTGTTTCCAGCCGCTTCTACGTGCGCCGCCCGGGCGACCAAACCCGCCTCAAATGCCACTACTGCGAAAAAACCTACGACCGCAGCCTCGTGGCCGAAGCTTGAAACAGCAGGCATAGCAAAAGCTATCTGAATTTTTCAGGTAGCCTCTATATTAGGCAAACACCCTCATCCCAAAATATAATTTGATCAATCTACATACTTAACTAAAAAGGAGAACCACCATGAGTTCTGACGAACGCTACCACGCCCCGCAAAGTGAAGGCCTCGGCTCGGGCACCGGCCAAGAAGCCCCTGAGCTGTGGAACCCAAACGCCGCTGCCTGCTGGTCGCTGCTATTTTCGCCCGTATTCGGTGCAGCACTGCATATGCTCAATGCCCGCGCCATGGGCGACAAAGAATTGGAAAAACTGAATAAAGGTTTCTTGTGGGGCATGGTGGTCGTTATCCTAGCAGCCATTCCAGTCATCCTCATTTTCGATATTGCCAACAATGTTCTCAGCATTGCGCTGTTGGGTGCTTGGTATAGTGCAGTGGGGCGCAAGCAAGTGACGCTGGTCAAAGATAAATTCGACACGAATTACCCGCGTCGCTCGTGGGGCAAGCCGATATTGTTCGGCATTCTCGGCGTGGGAGGGTTGTTCTTATATGCCAGCGTTGTTGTCTTTATACTTATACTGATGGGTGCGCCCTCTTCATAACGAAGACGGCTGTGTTCCCTAACATTTTATTTTAGTCTTTCAGGTAGCTTCTTGAAAAAGGCCACCTGAAAATTTGTTCCGCCTGGTTTTCCTTTTCCCTATAGACTACCCGAAAGACTACTATGACCCTCACCTGGCACACCTTTCCCACTCCCGCCGCCCAAGCTGCTGCACTAGCCGAAGCCGTGGCCGGCAGACTGTGTCGATACCTGCAGGTGCAAAGCCGTGCTGTGCTGGCCGTATCTGGCGGCCGCTCGCCCGTAGCATTTTTTGAAGCCCTGGCACAGGTAAAACTGGATTGGCCAAACGTTACCGTCACTCTGGTGGACGAACGGCTCGTGCCGCCACAGCACCCCGACAGCAATGCCGCACTGGTGCGCCGCCACCTGCTGCAACACGCTGCCGCAGCCGCCCACTTCCTACCGCTGGTGAATGAACAAACCGATGTGTCCGACCCCGCCGCCGCCCTGGCCGAAACCGAGGCCGGCTTTCCCATGCCCGACATCGCCGTGCTCGGTATGGGCACGGACGGCCACACCGCCTCGCTGTTTCCGCAAGCCCCGCAGCTGGCCGCAGCCGTGTCGCCCGACTGCCGCACCAAACTGGTGCACACCAGCCCGGTTACCGCTGCACACGAACGTATCGGCATGAGCCTAAACACGCTCGCCGCCGTACCGCAGCTGTTTTTGTCGATTCAGGGCGCAGACAAACGTGCCGTACTGGAACAGGCTGCCGCCACGGCCACGAGCGAATATCCCATTAGCCTGCTGCTGCACCAAACAAACGTACGCTGCGAAGTGTATTACATCGATTGAAACGGCGGGATCGGTAACAAGCTTTCATGCCCGGCTATGCCATGCTGAAAGGCTACCTAAACTTTTCAGGTAGCCTTCTTCTATTGCAAAAAACAATCCATAGTCTTTGACAATTTTTAACCGCTATCCTAATATTTGTCCGAGGCCTGCTGGCGAACAACAGGCCTGTATTTAATTGTTTCTTTATTTTCAATGGGGATAAGCCATGATAGAAGTGAACAGCTACTACACCCTGATTGCGGCCACTTTGGTGCTGCTATTAGGCAAACTGATGGTTAGCAAAATCAAATTTCTGCGGGATTTTAACATTCCCGAACCGGTGGCGGGCGGCTTGGTGGCAGCCATCTGCCTGTTTAGTCTGCATAAATTTACAGGCATCGGTTTCCAGTTCCAAAAACCACTGCAAGATGCGTTTATGCTGATTTTCTTCACCTCCATCGGCCTGAGCGCGGACTTCTCCCGTCTGAAAGCCGGCGGCATTCCATTGGTGGTGTTTACCGCCATCGTGGGCGCATTTATCTTTATTCAAAACGCTATCGGCGTGGGCTTGGCCAGTGCCTTCGGCCTACACCCGATGACCGGCCTGATTACCGGCTCCATCACCCTCACTGGCGGCCACGGCACGGCAGCTGGCTGGGCGCCCGATTTAGTCAAATACGGCGTACCTGCCGCAGCCGAGCTGGGCTTGGCTTCGGCCACCTTCGGCCTAGTAGCCGGCGGCTTAATCGGCGGCCCAGTTGCCCGCCGCCTCATCAACAAAATGGGGCATAAACCCTTGGATTCCGAAACCATACAGGCTGAACACCTGCGCTGTGCCGACGACGATCCGGACAACAACACCGACAATATGTTTGAACGCGCCGAGCAAACCCGCCTGATTACCGCCACCTCGGCTATCGAAACCCTGGCCATGTTTGCCGCCTGCCTCTCGTTTGCCGAAATCCTGGACGGTATCGACAAACAATATCTATTTGATCTGCCTAAATTCGTGTGGGCACTGTTTGGCGGCGTGGTATTGCGCAACGTATTGGTGAGTGCATTTAAATTCAATATGTTCGACCGCGCCATCGATGTGTTCGGCAACGCCTCACTCTCACTCTTTCTGGGCATGGCGCTGCTGAACTTGCAACTATGGCAACTCACTGGTTTAGCAGGGAAAGTTACCATAATCCTACTGATTCAAACCATAGTGATGATTCTGTATGCCACCTTTGTTACTTATGTATTTATGAACCGCGACTACGATGCCGCCGTACTGGCTGGTGGCCACTGTGGCTTTGGCCTCGGTGCCACCCCCACGGCCGTGGCCAATATGCAGTCCATCACCGAACACTTCGGCCCTTCGCACAAGGCCTTCCTGATTGTGCCGCTGGTGGGTGCGTTCTTCGTGGACATCATCAACGCGCTGATTTTATCGGGCTTCGTGAACTTCCTGAAATAAGCCGCCCCGATGTGAGCAAACGGCATCCAGCAGCCGAGTGCGTTTCGAAACCTGCGACTACTTCACCGACCAAATCCAACCCCCCGCCGACACCTTCGACCATCTCAACTGGAACCGCGTCAATCCCGCCACCAGACTCCTGTTTGTGGAAGGCGCCGAGCCAAGAGGCACCCTACCGGCACAGGCATGGCCGGCAATCGGCTGGAACGCGGACGCATCAACATCGTGCCGGTGGAGGACGGCCACATTGTCTTGTTTGGCTAAAGTGCGCCTGCCGCCCAACCCGATGATCGGCGTTATCGGTACCGCACAATCAACTGTGGCACGCCCGATGCACACGGCGGCAATATGGGGATCGAAACCATCACCAAAGGCACCATATTCCTCTTGCCGATAAATGTGCCCGGCGCACTGCTGGCCATGGGCTATTTACATGCTGGCATGAGCGGCGGCGAGGTGGGCATCTCTGGCTTGGAAATCAAAGGTGTGATGGAAGTGGAAGTGAGCGTCATCAAAAGCCACCTCTATCCCCTGCCACTAGCGGTTCACCGACTGCTGTACACCATCGCCTCCAGCCCCGATTTGGGCCAGACCACCGAAACCGCCACCCTAATGGCCACCGGCCTACTCACCGCCCACGGCGGGCTCGACACCAACCAAGCCATCGCCCTGCAAGGCATCGCCGGCGATTTGCAGATTTGCCAAGTAGTCGATCCCAACAAAACCTGCTGCTTCGCCATACCGCGCACGGTAACGGAACAATTAAGGATGGAGAGGATGGAGTTTTGCCGTAACACATTTGGCCTAGGGCTAAAACGGCAAAAGGCTACCTGAAAACGGGAAAACTGTTTTCAGGTAGCCTTTGGTTTATTGGCTGCTGTTGTTGCCTTCGCTGCTGGTTTTCCCGCTTGAAGACGGGAGGATTACATTGAGGCGTTGCAGGGTTTCCTGCAATACGGGTTTATCACCACCTTTGCGCTGGGCGGCCTGCCAGATAACGATGGCTTCGTTTTTGCGGCCGAGTGTCCACAGCACTTCGCCAAGATGGGCTGCCACTTCGGCTTCGGGCAGTTTGGCGTGGGCGCGCTGCAAATATGGCAGGGCGGCTTGAGGTTGGCCTTGCTTGAACAGCACCCAGCCCATGCTGTCTTGGATTTCGGGCGAATTGGGGCGACGCTGCAAGGCTTGTTCGATGTAGCGGCGTGCCTGGGCCAGGTCGGGGTTGGGCAGGGAGAGCATGGTGTAGCCGAGGGAATTGAGGATGTCGGGGTTTTTGGGCACGAGTTCTTGCGCCTGTTTGAGGTCGGCTACGGCTTTCTCGGGCTGTTGTAGGCGGTCGGCATACAGGATGGCGCGCTGCTCGAGGATGATGGCGATCATGGCGGGCGGGGCGGAGTTGTCGCTGTAGCGGCGATAGAGGCTACGGATGCTGTTGAGGGCTTCGGCAGGCGGCTGCTCGCGGGCGATGCGCAGGTGGGCAACGAGGAGGTCGTCGGCATTGAAGATGGCATTGCTGCGGCCGGCCGATACGATGGATTCGGCACGCAGCAGGGCATCTTCGGCTACCGGCCAGTTTTTCTCGGCCTCGGCAATGCGCGCTTCTAGGATGTGTTTGTCGAACTGGGCTTCGGGGGCGCTGGCGCGATTGAGCCAGTTGCGGCTTTCGGCTATGTTGTTGTCTTCAATCAGGCGCATGGCGGCGAGCAGGACGGCGCGGCTTTTCTGCTGCTGAGTGCCGTGCAGGTAGGCTTTATCGAAGTAGTTTACGGTGGTAGCCACGGGCTCTTTGCGGCGCACGGAGAGGATGCCGGCTTGGATGTAGAGGTCGGCATCTGGGGTTTTGGCCAGCATATTTTGCAGCAGGCGGTAGGCTTCTTCTTCGCGTTTGGCGGCGATGAGGGTTTCTACTTGCAGGTTTTGCCACATGGGGGAAAGGTGGCGGCTATCGGCATGGCGGAAGAAGTATTCGAGCACTTCAGGCTGGCGCTGGGCAATCAGGCGCAGGGTGATGCCAGTAATGGGGCGGATGTCGCTGTCGAGGCGGGAGAGTCGGCGCAGGGCAGCGTTGGCATCGGTAGTGCGGCGGGTATGGGCAGAGTAAATGACATCGGTGATGGCAGCTTCAGCCAACCCGGGGAAGCGGGTAGCGGCTTGGTGCACGCGGCGGGCGGTTTGCGCATCAGCGGCTTCAGGATGATAGAGGGCAAGCTGGGACATGCGCAGAAAGATGTTGCGCATGCGGTGGCGGGCGGTTTGGGTGAGGATTTCGGGCAGGCCGGCGCGCACAGTAGCGATATCACCTTTGGCAGCGGCTACAATCCAGTGCATACGTTTTTGCTCGGTAGAGGGGTTGGGCTCAGCCTCCTGCCAGCGCTCAAGCACTTGCTCGGCCAAGCGGACATCGGCGGAGAGGGCGATTTCTACGGCGCGTTCGGCCACGGCGGGGTCGTTGGTGCGACGGAACAGGCGCATATAGGCAGCGAGGGCTTCGCTGCCTTTGCCTTGCTGGAGGGCAATCTCGGAGGAGAAGGCCATCATCAGATTGTTGGCGTGGTCGATGATTTGGCGGTGGGTAAGCGGGGTTTGCGAACCGGGTTTGCGCGGTGCGGGCGCGGCTTGGGCAGCTAATGGCAGCAGGAGGGTGGCGAGAGCGAGGGCGCGGATACGGGAATGCCGTGAAGACATGGTGGTTCCTTAGAATGGGTGTGCGGTGGCGAGGCCACCTGAAAGCAGGACTTCAATGAAAGCTAAACCGCGACGGGCGGAGTTTATAACGCAATCACGGACTGCTTACCAAAAATCAAGCTTTTAGCGAGGATGGTTTGATTGTTTGTGTTCAAAGCGGGGCTACTTTACTTACTTGCTCCGGCAGCTCGATAATGTTTCTGCGCATATCTTTAATCGTCTTCGGTTCATTTGCGGTGGCTTTTAGACAAAGCGTTAGAAACAAAGTGCCGTCGAGTGCCAAATTTTCTTTACGAAGATACTCTTTCTTTAGTATTGAAATCTTATAAAACATTTAGGGTTGTGGCACTGCGGTGTACCCTAGGGGTTTATTCACCCCTTATTTAAATAAAAAATATCTCGGCGTCTTGTGCTTATACTCCAAATACTCCTGCCCATAAATTTGCTCGCAGTAGCGCTCCTCGCTTAGGACTAAGAGGTGGTTATACAAAACAAACGGCACTAGCACTATCAATAACCACAGCGATACCGAAGCGATGCAAACGCCCGCCATACCGAGGAAGAAAAAGAGATACATCGGATTGCGCGACAGGCGGTAGATGCCGCCTTGTGCGGCTTTGTCCACAGATGCCGCCGCATAATCGTAAAATGCCTTGATGAAGCCCGCAAAAGCCGCTACATAGATCACCGATCCGATCCAAAACCACACGGTGCCTGCTTTAAGCGGCACGAACACCGACAAAATAAGCAACACCACTTGTAGTAGCGTGCTTATGATCGCATTTCGTCTATCTTCGGCGCCGTACCACGAGGTATCTGTGGCACGCCTGCCGACCTCTTTATAGATAAACATATACACGAATTGTATCAGCACCATCGCAAATGAGGGTATCCAAGCGCCCACTAAGCTAGGCTCAAGCGTCGTAAAAAATGAAATTCCCATGGGCGCTCTTTTCACATTTATTTAAATAAAATTTTTACCACCATCTTGCGGTTTGAACTTCGTTGAAGTTTCGCTTTCAGGTAGCCTCTGCCGGTATCAAGCGACACAGCTTAAATGCGCATCGGCATCACGATGTATTTGAAATCAGCGTTGTCGGGGATGGTAAACAGGGTGGAGCGGTTGGCATCGCCGAAGGCCAGTTGGATGTCTTCGGCATGCACGTTGCGTAACACGTCCATCAGATAATTGATGTTGAAGCCCACTTCCAGCTCGGCACCCTGATAAGCGATTTCCAGCTCTTCACGCGCTTCTTCCTGCTCGCTGTTGCTGCACAACACGCTCAGCAGACCAGGACGCAGCTGCAGGCGCACGCCGCGGAATTTTTCGTTGGCCAAAATGGCGGCGCGTTCCAGTGCACCCAAGAACGGTTGGCGGCCGAGTAGGAAGATTTTGTCGTTATCTTGCGGAATCACGCGGTTGAAATCAGGGAACTTGCCGTCCACCACTTTGCTCACCACCACGGTGTCGTTGCAGCGGAAGCGCACTTGGTTATTCAAGAGTTCCACGGTAACGGGCTCTTCGGGGCGGTTGAGCAGCTTGAACAGTTCGAGCACGGTTTTGCGCGGCAGGATCACTTCGGCTTTGGGCAAGTCGGCATCAATCACGGCGGCGGAGTAGGCCAAACGGTGCCCGTCGGTGGCTACCAAGCGCAGATTGCTGCCTTCCACCTGCATCAACAATCCGTTGAGATAATAGCGAATGTCTTGCACGGCCATGGCGTATTGCACTTGCGAGAGCATATTGCGGAAGGTTTCCTGCGGCAGGGTAAAGGCGGAAACCACTTCTTCGCCGATGCTCATCAACGGGAAATCTTCGGCCGGCAAGGTTTGCAGAGCGAAGCGGGATTTGCCGGCCTTAAGGGTAAGGCGGTTTTGCGCCCAATCCAGCGCCACAATCGCGCCTTCGGGCAGGGCGCGCAGGATGTCTTGCAGTTTTTTGGCATTGGTGGTGATGCGGAAGTCTTCGGCATCGGTGTGCGGGCCATGGGTGTGGATTTGGATTTCCAAATCGGTGGCCAAAATATTGGTTTGCCCGCCGGTGCGCTCAATCAGCACGTTGGAGAGAATCGGCAAGGTGTGCTTGCGCTCCACAATGCCGGTAACGGCTTGCAGCGGTTTGAGCAGAGTGTCGCGCTCGGCTTCTAAAATCAACATACAGATTCCTTAGGTTTAATTTTTGATTATAATCAATAGTTTTTCGTAATCTTGGGCAATTTCGGCATCTTCCTGCCGCAATTCGTCGGCCTTTTTCACGGAGTTGAGCACCGTGCTGTGGTCGCGGCCGCCGAAGGCTTTGCCGATGTCTTCGTAGCTGTGGGTGGTCAGCTCGCGGGCAAGTTTGATGGCCAGATGGCGCGGACGGACGATGCTTTGCGCGCGCTTTTTGCCGATAAGGTCGGCGGTGCGGATACCGTAATATTTTGCCACCGCATCCATAATCAACGGCAGGTTAATCGGCTTGAAGTTGCCGGCCACAATATCTTGCAGGGCTTCGGTGGCCAGCTCCACATCAATCGGCTTATGTTCGAAGCGGCTGCGCGCTTCCACCCGTTTAAACGCGCCTTCCAGCTCGCGCACGTTGGAACGGATATGTGTGGCGATGAAAAAGGCGGCTTCCTCTTTTAACTCCACGCCCACAGAATCGGCTTTTTTCTGCAAAATCTCCACCCGCATTTCCAATTCCGGCGGCTCCAACTCCAGCGTCAAACCCCATGAAAAACGGGATTTCAGGCGGTCGTCCATGTCGTCGATTTTGGTGGGCAACACATCGCAGGTAAGGATAATCTGTTTTTTGTGGTGGTGGCAATGGTTATACAGGTGGAAAAACTCTTCCATGCTGCGGTCTTTGCCTTTGATGAACTGGATGTCGTCGATAATGAGGAAATCGTAGGGCTTGTATTGCTGGCGGAAGGCATCATGGGCGTGGTTGCGGAAGGCCTGAATCATACCGCGCACGAAATCTTCAGCATGCATATAGTAAACCTTGGCTTCGGGCTTAAGGCGCAGCAGTTCATTGCCCACGGCCTGCGCCAGATGGGTTTTGCCCAGGCCGGTGCTGCCGTATAAAAAGAAGGGGTTGTAGTTTTTGCCTGGGTTTTCGGCAATAGAACGGGCAGCGGCCACAGCCAAGCGGTTGCCTTTGCCTTCCACCAAAGTGTCGAAAGTGTATTCTGGCGACAAATTGGTTTGCGCATAGTGTTGCTTCTGCCGCTCTTCGCGTTTGGCAATGGGTTTGGCTCGGGCGGACTTGGCTTCTAGTTTGGTCGGTACGGATTGCTCAGCCGGCTCGACCTGCGGGTTGATGCCCAAACTCTCTAAGCGGAATTGCACGATTTCTAGGGCGCTACGTTTATCGGCATGTTGCGAGGCGGCTGATTTACTAACTTGCTCGGTTGGCGCAACAGCTTTGGCAGCATACGCCGGCGGTGGATTGCCTGCCGGAGCATAGTGTTTGCCTTCCCCTTGCTCGAACAGCAGTGTGGGTGTGTTTTCAGGTAGCCTTTCCGCCAGCAGCTTGCCGATTTTGGCAGCATAGCGAGAGCGCAACATATTCAATACAAAGCGGCTGGGGGCGTACACCACCCATTCGCCACCCGCCCCTTCGCCCACGCCCAAGGGCGCAATCCAGCTTTGATACTGTTTGGCGGGCAGAGTGTGGCGCAAATGATGCAGACAGTGTGGCCAGAATTGGTCGAGCGTCATGGTGGCTATTCTGAAAAGAATACAAGGGAAGCGGCAAAAGGTGTGCGGGGCACCACCGTATCTGGGTACGGTACGTACCGGTAGATTATACCTAAAACTCAGGAGGCAAACCAAGACAGGAGGAAAAGCGGCCCACAGCACGAACAGTTTGACAATTTCAGCAAAATCAGGTGTAATACATTGCTTTCTGATTTGAGATTATTCTACGGGAAACATCATGAAACGCACTTATCAACCCTCCGTTATCCGCCGCAAACGTACCCATGGTTTCTTGGTCCGCTCCAAAACACGCGGCGGCCGTGCCGTGTTGGCTGCTCGTCGCGCCAAAGGCCGTAAACGTTTGGCCGTGTAACAGTGGATTACTGTTTCGGCAAACCATACCGCTTACTGAAAACGGATGATTTCTCATCCGTTTTTGCTTTACGCCGGCTGAAATCGCGGCCGGATATCCAACTGTGGCACAAGCCCAACGGGCTGGGACATCCGCGGCTGGGTTTGGTGGTGGCCAAGAAAACTGCCCTACGTGCCAACCGCCGCAATTATATGAAACGCACGCTGCGCGAATGGTTCCGTCTCAATCGGCACCATTTAGACAGCAGCGATTTGGTGATTCGTGTGCGCCGTCCCTTCGACAAGGCAGAGCGGCAGCAGGTGTTGGCACAGTTGGAACAGATTGTACCGAAAAAACCATGCTAGCCAAAATCCTGCTGGGGCTGATCCGGTTTTACCAATACGCAATCAGCCCGCTGCTGCCGCCGCGCTGCCGTTATCAGCCCACTTGTTCGCAATACGCCATTGAGGCGGTGAGCAAATACGGTGCACTCAAAGGCGGCTGGCTGGCAGCCAAGCGCATCGGCCGTTGCCATCCGTGGGGAGGCAGCGGTTACGACCCTGTGCCTTAAGCCTGCCTACGGTATTCGTACCGCATGGCGGCAGAATTCTCAGGTAGCCTGCATTGGAATGCAGACTGCCGTTTTCTCCTGTTTTCAAACGGAACCTGATTATGGAATCCAACAACGAATTGAAGCGGACGGTGGTTTTTGCCATTATCGCTATCCTGACCTTGATGGTTTGGAATTATTTCAATCCCCAGCCGCAACAGCCCGAACAGGCAGCCGCGCAGACGGAACAGCAAGCCGCCGCCCCCGTGGCCGGGAACGATTTGCCGCCCACCAAGCCGATTACCGTAAGCACCGACACGCTTAAAGCCGTAATCGATGAAAACAGCGGCGATTTGCGCGGGCTGGATTTACTCAAACACAACTCCGCCGGCGATGCCAGCAAAACCTTCACCCTGCTCTCCGACAACAACGAGCACAAATACTTGGTGCAATCGCTGTTGATCGACCAAAAAGGCAACTACCTGCTACAAGACAGCAGCTTCAAAGCCCCGCAAAACAGCTACACCCTCAATGGAGATACGCTGGAAGTGCGCTTGAGCGCACCAGAAACCAACGGCGTTCAGGTAGACAAAGTGTACACCTTCCGTAAAGGCAGCTACCTTATTGATGTACGGTTCGATATTACCAACCACACTGATACCCCGCTGAAGCTGGACGGCGTGTATCGTGTGCTGCGCGACAACAGCACGCCCGAGGGCAGCGGTTATTTCAACCAAACCTATGTCGGCCCAGTAGCCTACACGCCCGATGGTAACTTCCAAAAAGTGCCGTTTAAAGATTTGGACGACGACTTCGAGAGCAAACGTGATCGCGCCGATTACCAGCGCACCGCTACCAGCGGCTGGGTTGGCTTCACTCAGCACTACTTCACCACCGTATGGGTGTTACAGCCCAAAGATGGCAACAGCATCTGCCAAAACGGCAACTGCTTGCTCGATATCAAACGCCGCAGCGACAACCTTTACTCCGCTGGCGTGCGTATGCCGCTGCCCGCGATTGCTGCTGGCCAGAAACTGAGCGTGCCTGCCGAATTGTATGCCGGCCCGCAGGAATACGCCGTGATCAGCAAAGTGGCTGACCGCTTGGAGCTGGTGAAAGACTATGGCCGTACCCATGTGGTGGCCGCGCCGCTGTTCGGCTTGCTCAACTGGCTGCACAGTCTCATCGGCAACTGGGGCTGGTCCATCGTTTTGCTGACCATCATCGTCAAAACCCTGCTGCTGCCGCTCACCAACGCTTCTTACCGCTCCATGGCCAAAATGCGTGCCGTTGCACCTAAGCTGGAAATGCTGAAAAAACAGCACGGTGACGACCGTGCAGCGCTGCAACAGGCCATGATGAAGATGTATAAAGACGAGAAAATCAACCCTCTGGGCGGCTGCCTACCCATGCTGTTGCAGTTCCCCGTGTTTATCGGTCTGTATTGGGTGCTGCTCGCCTCTGTTGAGCTGCGCCAGGCCCCGTGGGGCTGGGTGGCTGACCTGGCTCGCCCCGACCCACTCTACATCCTGCCAATTCTGATGGCGCTGACCATGTATATCCAAACCAAACTCAGCCCACCACCGAGCGACCCGATGCAGGCCAAAATGATGAAAATCATGCCGCTGGCTTTTTCCGTGATGTTCTTCTTCTTCCCCGCCGGCCTGGTGCTCTACTATGTGGTGAACAACCTCTTGAGTATGGCGCAACAGTGGCTGATTAATCGGAAAATCAATGGTACCGCCAAGCTTTAAAGTGTAGCAGAAAATAGCAACAGCCCGAATCCACAAGGTTCGGGCTTGTTTTGTTATTGGCGTTGTGATAGATAAAACACTTATCTCCTCATACAGTGTTAGTTTGCCTTGTATGAAAATAAGTGCTTCAGCTATATAGTCGTTCCAAATAGGATGCGCGTCGGCTCTCCTGGCAGCATAGATTGCCGCCTTACCCTCATGCATGTTTGAAACAATTAGATTAGCGTGAATGATAAAGGGCGAATTCACTTTTCAGGCAGCCCGCCATAATGTAAATTGTCCTTAATAATTAAAAGGATAAATTTCATTTTCAACACGGCGTAAGGAGCACATCACGATCTCAAAGCCATCGGCTCAGCCGATCCACTGATGGTGCAAGTATCAAACGCACAATTTAAAGACAACATCAATATGAACGCGAATTAAAGCAAAATACGGCAAAAGGCTACCTGAAAATTTTCAGGTAGCCTTCCTTCATGTTTGTTCGACAGCCAGCAGGCTTTACTCCTTCTCAAGCGTCTGCCCTGCCTCCAGCTCTTTTACGTTGAGAAAGCCGCCGCTTTGATGTGCCCACAGGCTGGCATAGAGGCCACCTTTAGCCAAGAGTTCAGCGTGGTTGCCTTCTTCCACGATACGGCCTTTGTCGAGCACGATGAGGCGGTCCATGGCGGCGATGGTGGAGAGGCGGTGAGCAATGGCGATAACGGTTTTGCCTTCCATCATGGTGCCGAGGCTTTCTTGGATAGCGGCTTCCACTTCAGAATCGAGCGCGCTGGTGGCTTCGTCCAAAAGCAGAATCGGTGCGTCTTTGAGCATCACGCGCGCGATGGCGATGCGTTGGCGCTGGCCGCCGGAAAGCTTCACGCCGCGCTCGCCCACATGGGCATCGTAGCCTTTGCGGCCTTTGGCATCGGAAAGCTGGGGGATGAATTCGGCAGCTTCGGCACGCCGGGCGGCTTGCAACATGTCTTCTTCGGTAGCGTCGGGGCGGCCGTAGACGATATTGTCGCGCACCGAGCGGTGCAGCAGGCTGGTGTCTTGTGTGACCAGACCGATTTGGGCGCGCAGGCTTTCTTGGGTAACGCTATCGATATTTTGCCCGTCGATGCAGATTTGACCGCTCTGCGGCTCATAGAAACGCAATAGCAGATTCACAATGGTGGATTTGCCGGCACCGCTGCGGCCGATAAGGCCGACTTTTTTGCCGGGGCTGATGTGTAGGTTGAAGCCGTTAAGCAGGGGCTTGCCGGGCTCGTAGGAGAAATCAATGTGGTTGAAGCAGATTTCGCCTTTGTTCACCAACAGGGGCTTGGCATCGGGCTTGTCGAGGATGGTTTGCGGCTTGGAAAGCGTGCCCATGCCGTCGGCCACAGTGCCGATATTCTCAAATAGTCGGGCGGATTCCCACATGATGTATTGCGAGAGCCCGTTCACGCGCAGCGCCATGGCAGTGGCGGTGGCCACGGCGCCCACGCCCACCTGGCCATTGTGCCACAGCCAAATGCCGAGCACGGCAGTGGAAAGGGTGAGCGTGGTGTTTACTGCGGCACTGGCACTGTAGAGCAGGGTGGCCAGCCGCATTTGAGCGTGCACGGTTACCATAAACTCTTCCATCGAACGGCGGGCATAATCGGCTTCGCGTGCGCCGTGGGAGAAGAGTTTCACGGTGGCGATGTTGGCGTAGGCATCAGTAACGCGGCCGGTCATCAGTGAGCGGGCATCGGCCTGGCGGGCGGCGGTTTGGCCAAGCCGGGGAATCAGAAAGCGCATTACCAGGCTGAAGCCGATGAGCCAGCCCACAAAAGGCAGCAGCAGCCAGCTATCCAGCGCCACCAAAATCACGCCGGAAGTGATGAAATACACCAGCACATACATCACCATATCGGCGATGGTCATTACCGTATCGCGCACGGCCAGCGCGGTCTGCATCACTTTGGCCGACACGCGGCCGGCAAACTCGTCTTGATAAAAGCTGAGTGATTGGCCGAGCATCAGGCGGTGGAAATTCCAACGCAGGCGCATGGGGAATACGCCCTGCAATACCTGCAGGCGGATGGAGGAAGTGAAAAACGTCCAAATCACCAGCACCACCATCAGCACGCCCATGCCAACGAGTGCCAAGCCTTTTTCGGCAAACAGCGTCTCAGGCGTATAGCGGCCGAGCCAGTCGACGATTTTACCGATAAATTGAAACAGCAAGGCTTCGCCAATGCCGATACCGCCGGAGAGCAGCGCCAGCAGCACGAGCCAGCCGCGCACACCTTCGAGATTGCTCCAAATAAAGCCAAACAGCCCGTTGCGCGGGGTTTTCGGCTCGCTGGCTGGATAGGGATCAATGCGGTTTTCAAACCAGGAGAATAAACGGTTGAACATGGTGTGGTACTTTATATTTAAATAGAAATTTAGGTTTTAGCTTTAGCCGGGGCTGATGTTTGAGCTTCGTTGAAGCTCACGCTTTCAAGTAGCCTGTATGGTTGCGGCTACCTGAAAAATATGGCCGCCCGCTTGGTACGCAAGTATGGCCCCAAAGACGGTTATCATAGCAGAAACAGAAGGCTGGGCACAGAACGGAGTTAGGAAGCCGATAGATGTGGAGCGGCGGATCAGCAATATAATATGCAGCATTCCAGATAAGGGATGCCTGCAATAACAAACCATTCAGGCTACCTGAAAGCGAGGTTTCATCAAAGTTAAAACGAGCTTCGTAAGTTCCAGTGAAACTATAGTGGATTAAAATGAGAATGAGGCAAGGCGGCGAGCCGCAGATAGTGCAGGTAGTATGGTTAGGCGAGCCAACGCTGTAGCATTCTTAATTTTAATTCACTATAAAATTTCAGGTAGCCTTCACCGGCTGCCAAAGCTCTTCACCTCCTGTTGCATTAGATCGTCTTGCCATATGTCTTGCATGAAATAATTGCCTTGGCCATATGAACACAAAAGGCTACCTGAAACTTTCAGGTAGCCTTCCTCTTAATGCAGAATACAAAATTATTTACCGGGCTTCTTCGCCAACATCGTAACGAACTTCAACTGAATCGGCCGCCCTTGTGCATCGGTGGCGTGCAGCGAGCCCACAGCTTCTTCGTACTTCAGCAATTCCCAGCCGGCGTAATACTGCCGCAATTCGTCCTCTTTAAATGTGAACGAGAACGGCATATGGCAGGGATGGTCTGCCGTATCCATCGCCGACACAATCAAGTTATAGCCACTGGCACGAGTGTGCGCCTGCATATCGGCAATAATATCCGATACACGGCCGGCCTGGAGGAACATAAACACCACGGTGGAGAAGATAAAATCATAATCTTCGCCCAAGGCAGCAACGTTAATATCGTAAGCATCCGCCCGCAGCGGCAGCTGTTCGCGTGCAGCCATATCCAACACCGAGTCCACTGCTGCCGGGCTATGGTCTACAGCGTGCACATCATATCCGGCCAAGCTTAAAAACAACGCATTACGCCCCTGCCCGCAGCCTAAATCCAGCGTCTTGCACGGCGGCACGGATTGCACCGCTTCGCGGATAGCGGAATGTGTGGCGGTCATGCCATATTTTTTGTGGAAATAATCAGCTTTTTCACAATGAAATTCCAGCTGCATGGCAAAATCATCATCCAAAGGCTCCACTTTGTGCCAAGCTTGCGGGTAAATCGTCCACACCCCGTTTTCCGGCTGCAACACATGTTCTGCGATCACCGCACCGTTTTCCTTCAATTCATAAAACTTCAGCCACCCGCGCAATACGCGCAGCTTGCCATACGTACCAACCTGTGTGTTGTGCTGCGACAAAACTGCCTCCGGAATAGTGGTTTTATCCCATATCGGCATGGTTTTATAGCAGATGAGTTCGTTCATCATAATACTCCTTCTCAAAAGTAAAAAATTGGAACGGACACACAATATATCCGTTCCAAAGTATCTCTTCAAATTCAGCTATAGAAACCACTATCCCCTGCACGAAGCCGGCAAGAAATTTAGCTTGCCGCTTAATGATGCTCCGGGTGAGCATTTCCAGCCATGCACCGGCTGATGCGTTCCCACCAAGAAATCCGCCGTCTGCATAGCAGTGCCGTCCGGCCTGAGCGGAGTAAGCAAAATTTTACCGCCGGTGAGTTCGTGGATATTCTGCAAAGTAACGGTGATTACCCCTTTATCATCCGTTTCAATGGCAGCCACATACTGGCTTACCCCACCGCTTCCTTCGCAACCAAACCCTTGGTTTAACACGTCTGCTGTTACACCTGTGTTCGCCACTTCAGAAATGGTATTTTTGCAACGCGACGAAGCTTGGATGGCTTCGGAAACTTTCGCCCGGCCTGTGTAGTTATTATAAAAAGGGATGGCCAACGCCGTGAGGATACCGATGATTGCAATCACAATCATCAGCTCAATCAAAGTGAAACCGTTTATTTTTGTATTATGCATTATTTTTTCCTGAATCAATAAAGCCATCTATCGGCAAGTAACCCACAATTTCCCCCTGTTTATTCAAGAGGGCGATCCATTCTTTATTTTTATCGCTGGTAAATGGCAGATAATAGGCTTCTGCCTCAGGCAGATTAATCTCTGCCAATTTTTGCTTGATAGCAGCCTGTTGTGCCGCCCTATGCTGAATTAAGTGCCTCACCGGTTTCATGGCCGCACTCACATCGGCAGTTTCTTTAGCCGCATCCAGCGGCAGCCACAAATTAGGCCGCGCCACCGGCTCGATACCGCCTAAAGACAATAACACGCTATCCTGCATTTCTTCCGGCGGAATGGCAGCCAAGCTGATTTGCTCTACACCATATAAAGGCAGAGAACGCATATTTTCCGGCGCTTTGGCCAAATCTTCATCGCTGAGCTGGGCGGCGGTAACCACAGTGAAGCGGTCGTGGTCGAACGCATAATGCACCGGCCGAGCCAAATGCACGGTATGAATGCCGTAAGACAAGGCTCCAAGCTGGATGGCAATCACCAAGGCAAAATCCACGCAGGTTTCCCTTTTGGATTTTTTCGGATTGGCTAAAATCAAAGTGAGCAGCGGGCCGCACACCACATCAATCCCCACCATCATCAGCAGCAAGTGCAGGCCGCCAAGCATTTCCGAATAAGGATACGGATATAAAAACTTTACCACCAGCCAGGCAGCCAAACCGGCCAATGCCGCGCTACCGAGCAAATGGAAAGAAGCCAGGCGCAGGGCAAAACGCCAGCGCGGCACAGGGATTATGGATTCACTCATAGATACGCTCCGCTGCAATACTCATACAAACTAGAAAAAGAGCAGCCTAGGCTGCTCTTTTTTGCTACGCATCAATTAGCCGCGGCAAGAAGAAGGAGTGTATTTTTTCTCACCGTCGAAGTTGCATACCCAGCCTTTAACCGGTTTGTTAGCGGGTGCAACAAAGTCACCTGATTGCATAGCAGTAGTCTTAGCATCGTCAGAATACGGAGTCAGAGTAATTTTCTTACCGTCAACTTTAGCATTGATGTTTTGAGCTTCTACAGTGATGGCACCATTAGCATCAGTGGTGATTTCTTTCACATACTGGCTGCTGGCAGTAGTAGTAGAACCAGCTTCACCACAGCCCCAGCCGTTAGCAGCAGGAGCGGCGCGCAGACCAGAGTCAGCAGCTTCTTGGATAGTGGTGCGGCAGGTAGAACCGGCCAATACTACTTCGCCCATTTTGGCGCGAATGGTGTAGTCTTGGTAAGCCGGCAGAGCCAGAGCAGCCAAGATACCGATAATGGCGATAACGATCATCAACTCGATCAGGGTAAAACCTTTTTGTACTTGTTTCAACATGACATTTTCCTTTAATAAAATGGAACTTAAAATAAACCGAATCTTTCGATCCGGGAACTTCAACCAAAAGAAGGAGACAACTAAAAAACTTCGTTTTCGGCTAGGCTTGTTTGCCGTCACCACGAGAAACATAAAGCAACGGCTGTGCCAAAAAACAAAAAAACCGTTTTATTTATTTTATAAATATATGTTTTTAAATTATTTTTTGTTTTATTTTAATTTAAGAAACCAGCCTATGCGGTTGTTCTGCGCAACTGGCGAATCTGCAAAACTGACATTTATCGTCAGTTTTTGGCCCGCTATTTCGCACAGATTGCCGTTTTATGGGTTTCATGGCCTGCCAATTTATGTTGGCTGCTATGTTGAGCAGCGGTTTTTGGCATTTTTACTATATTCATCCGTATTCGACGGCGTGACCACACCGCCCTACGGTATAGATGAAGGTAAGGCGGCATTGTTATGCCGCCCGCCGTTTGGCAGAAGGAGGATTAGCTTCACAGAAACTCAGCTTCGGCCTTGCTGAAACATCGTTCTGGCGCAATCCGCCTCGCTCATTTTCAGGTAGCATCCCCCCCGCATCACACCCCACTGCCGCTGTTGCCAGCAGGGGCGGGAGCGTTGCCGCAGGTGAGGTTGCCGGCGACCTGGGGCATGGTTTGCACATAGCGTTGGCACTGCTCACGCAGGGGCTGCACCACTTCGGGCGCGGCACGGAAAGCGGCGGTGATGCCGAGCAGGCCGGGCATTTGTTTGGGGTAGTAGCGACCCATGTTCACCAGCCAATCGGCAGCTTCGCTCGGGTGGCCGTCTTGCTCCAAATAGAAGGCACGCACAGCGGTGTTGGCATAGGGGCGGAACAGGCTGGCACGCAGGGCGGCATCACGACCCCACTCGGGCAGCGGGCGCAGCCAATCCACTTTGCGGATTAAGCCCATCTGCGCGTAATACTTGAGGAAATAGTGTTTGCTTTCCAGCTCGCGCAGAGTGTCCACTTGCTTGTATTGCGGATAGTTTTCGGTGGGATTGGCGTAGGCGAACACCAAGCGGTGGTAGGCAAAGCCGTATTGCACAATGATGGCGGCCGCCAGCGTGGCAAAGGCCATGCCGAAACGTTGCGGCCACTTGCCGGCCTGCACGATATACCAGCCGGGCGCTTTGGCCGGCGTGAGGCTCATCATCACGGCAAACGGCGTGAGGAAATACACATACCACAGCGGATATTCCAACAGGCTGTGGCATAGCGACACGGCCATCAAAGCCAGCATCAACGCCGAAGACGCGCCCAATCCCTTTTTCAGGTAGCCCTTGGCCACCGCCAGCCAGCCGCCGAACACCAAGATGGCACCCACCACGCCCATCTCGGCCAAGATTTCCAGCATGCTGTTGTGGCTGTGGGTAAACAACACGCCCACGTCATAATTGCGAAACTCCGAGCCGCGCATGGCCAGCGCGAAACTCTCGTGCGCATAGCCCTGCCAGCCCACGCCCAGCCACGGATGCTCGGTAAACACCGTCCACGCCTTCGCCCATTCCGAAGCACGCCCCGGGCTGGCCGCATCGCCCGACACCAAACGCCCCACGCCCGAAGACTGCACATCAGGAGCCAGCCACGTATCCACCAGCCAAGGCATAATCAACTGCGCCGCCAGCACGCCCAGCACCAACAGCCCCGTCAGCGCACACCAACGGCGCAGTGGGCGGCCGCCCAGCACATACAATAGCGGCAACAGCAGCAGCAAGGCGCCCACATACACCATAATCGTGCGCGACGTAATCACTCCGATCACCTGCAGCAAAAACACCACCAGCGCCAACGCAATCAGCCCCGGCAGCCGCCGTCTACTCCACAGGTAGCCCAGCGCGAGCACGCCCCACATCATGTAGTGCCCCAAATGATTGCGCTGCCCCACCTGGCCAAACACAAAATACTTCTGCGGCGCGCGCATCATCCCCGGCAGCCAGGCAGTGTGGCCGATAAACTGAAACACGCACACCAAGCCCTGCAACACCGCCCCGCAAAGCAGCGCCCAGGCAAAAATTTCCACCACCCTGTCCTGCCCCAGCCGGGCTACCTGAAGCCGGCAGGCCCACGCCAGCAGCGCCATCACGCAAAACACCGCCGCCGTCAAATCCGACATTTCCGGATACGGCAACCGCAAAATCCGCGCCTGCACCAGCCAAAATCCCGCCAGCAGCACAAAAAACACCATCGCCCCCGGCAGCCGCGCGCGCGCCGGATTGCGCCACAGCGTGAGCAGCGCAAATAAAGCGGCAAACAGCAGCGAGCCGCTCTCAATAAACCAGCCGCCCTGCGGCCCCGTGCGCCAAGACGACAAAAACGGCACCACCGCCATCAGCGCCATGCCCAGCCACACCACCCAACTTTCTTTCAACCGTTCCCACATCATGCCCGCTCCTTCTTGCCCGCACGCATAAACACCGGGCACAACACAAAAAACCCGAGGCCAAAGCCACCGCCGCACAAACGCAGCGGCGCCAGCCACAACTCCCAAGCCAGGGAAAAGAAAATCAGCGCAAACAGGCTGCACACAGCCGCGCGGTAGGCAAAAGATTGCGAAATCGGCATTGCTTGTTCAAATTAAAAAAGAATTGGATTGAATCAATAAAGAGGCTACCTGAAACCAGTAAAGGCAGGTTTTACACCCGCCTGCTGCAATGGAAAGGCTACCTAAAAATGCAAATGAAGAGTTTAGCCTCGCTAAAACCGACGTTTTCAGGTAGTCTCATCTGCTTCCACAGTTTCCGCCGCCTCTGCATTCGGCTTAAACAGCCGGCACATCAGCAAGCTAGCCTCATACAGCGCAATCAGCGGCACCGCCAGCAGAAACTGCGAAATCACATCCGGCGGCGTCACAATCCCCGCCACCACAAACGCCACCACCACCACATAAGGCCGCGCCGTTTTCAGCGCCGCGAGCGATACCGCCCCCATCCGATACAGCAGCACCACCAACACCGGCAGCTCAAACGCCATACCGAAAGCCACAAACATCCCCAACACGAAGGAAAGGTAGCGGTCGATGTCCGTCATCATGCTCACCCCTTCCGGCGTGGCCGAGGCAAACACTTTAAACACTAGCGGGAACACCAAAAAATAGCAAAACGCCATCCCCGCAAAAAACAGCCCCACGCTCGAAAGCAACAGCGGCAGCACCAACCGTTTCTCGTGCCGGTAGAGCGCCGGCGCCACAAACGCCCACAGCTGGTAGAGCGTATGCGGCAGCGACACCAAAAACGCTGCCATCAGCGCCACCTTCAGCGGCACAAACACCGGCGCAACCACATCAATCGCCTGCATATGCGCCCCCGGCGGCAGGCTCGCCATTAAAGGTTTGGCCACCAGCGCATACAGCCGGTTGGCAAACGGCACCGCCGCAAATAAGCATAGCAGCAACACCGCCGCCACCCAAATCAGGCGGCGGCGCAATTCCTTCAAATGCTCCACCAAAGGCTGCGCGTTCATCTGCCCCTCCCCGCCTGTTTGCGCACCCGCAAACGCGGCCGCACTCGCACGCGCGACTGCAGCTTGCGCCGGCGCGCGCGCGAGCGCTGCCCCAGCGAAGGCGTGTGAAAGCCCGGGGCATGGGGCGTATCCCGCAGGGTGGGCAGGCCGTCTTCATCCAAGCCGAAATCCGCCGGCGTGCGCTGCGGCGGCAAACGCTCCCAGGCCGGCACATCCGGCGCGGCCGACGAACGCAAATGCTGCATTTCCTGGCGCAACTCGTTGGCCGTATCCGCCAGCGTTTCCTGCATCCGGCGCAAATCCGCCATATCCGCGTGCTGTGCCAGCTCCGCCTTCAGGCTGCCGGCCAAATGTTGGAGTTTGCCCGCCATCCGCCCGGCAGCCCGCGCCGCCTGCGGCAGCCGTTCCGGCCCCAGCACCACCAGCGCCGCCAGCGCTGCCAGCAGCATCTCGCTGAACGCGAAATCAAACATCGCCTATTCGCCCGGCTTCTCTTCTTTATGCTCAATAACCTGCTTGGGCGCAGCCGTTTCGCTCTCGCCCCCGCTGCCTTCATTTAAGCCCTTTTTAAAATCGTGAATTGCCCCGCCGAGGTCTTTGCCCACATTGCGCAGCTTCTTCGTGCCGAAAATCAGCACCACCACAATCAAAATCACCAGCCAATGCCAGCCGCTTGAAATACCCATCATTCTTTCCTTTCAATCTGTTCAATGGCAGACCCTGGGCTACCTGAAATAAGTACAACAGGTTTTGCTAAAACACCCGTTCCGGCTGAATTAAACAGCACCGCCGCCAGCCCGAAGGGCAGCCGCGATTGTAACAGCGGGCGCGGCAAACCGAAAGAACGGCGCGGCGGGCGGATGGTATTGCAGCGTAGCAGTAAGCAAGCTGCAAGTGTCGGGCAAGTCATGCCGTGCCAATTTCAGGTAGCCCTTGTTAGGGCTGCGGGCAGGTATCAAGCACATTCCTACGGGGTTTCAGGTAGCCTGCAAGATGGCGGGCTGCAAGTCATCCCGTCGGAACGGTTTTATCCTGCCAACCTGAATGAGGCTACCTGAAAACGGGTGGTAACCCAAAAGCTGACTTTGCCTGCCACCATGTATTCCGTCAATCCCGCCATCGCCATTTCAGGTAGCCTTCCACCGCGCCGCCAAACCCGGCTGTTCGCTATATAATGTCGATTCCTTCTTAATTGTTTACTCCCGCCCGCGCCATGCTCCACCTTTATTCTTCCAACCGCCTAGAATTCCTTGCCGAAACCGCCGTTGCACTGATGCAGACTGCGCCGCCGGAAGCGGTGTTTGCGCCGGAGGAAATCGTGGTGCAGAGCCAGGGGATGCGCCGTTATCTCAACCACTATTTGGCCGAGCGCAGCGGCATTGCGGCCAATTTGAATTTCAGCCTGCCGGCGGCACTGAGCTGGCAGCTCACGTGCCGCTTCCTGCCGGATGCGCCGCGCCTGAACCCGTTTGCGCCGGAAGTGTTGCGCTGGCGGCTGCTGCCGCTGCTGGAAAGTGCCGACTCGGCCTTGCCCGCAGTGTTGCAGGGCTACCTGAAAAGCAGTACGGCGGCGGCTTATCATTTGGCGGGGCGGCTGGCGGACGTGTTCGACCAATATTTGGTGTACCGCCCGCATTGGCTCGCACAATGGGAGCAGGGCAAGCTCAACGGTTTGGGCGCAGACGAAGCCTGGCAGGCCGCGTTGTGGCGCACGCTCGCCGCCGACACCCCCGCCGCCCACCGCGCCGCGCAGCACGAACGGCTGCTGGCCGCGCTGAATCCGGCGCGCCTGCCGCAGCGTTATTTGGCGTTCGGCATTTCCACGCTGGCGCCGGTGTATCTGGATTTGTTACAGGCCCTGGCCGAGCACACCGATGTGCACCTGTTCGCGGTTAATCCCAGCCAGCAATACTGGGGCGACATCCAAAGCCCGAAACGGCTGGCCGTACAGGCCGAACCCGCAGCCGAAGAAGCCGGCCACCCGCTGCTCTCCTCGCTGGGCAAACAGGGGCGCGACTTTTTCGACCGCCTAGCCGTGAGCACCCGCGCCATGGAGCAGGTGGAACTCTTCCCCGCGCCGCCCGAATCGCCCAGCCTGCTGCAACGCTTGCAGGCCGATATCCAGCTGTTGAGGCTACCTGAAAAAGGCAGCGCGCAGATGGACGGCAGCATCGTGATCCAAGCCGCCCACAGCCCCCTGCGCGAGCTGCAAATCCTTAAAGAACACCTGTTGCGCCGTTTGGCGGACAAGCCCGAGCTGCAGCCGCACCACATCGCTGTACTCACCCCCGCCGTGGAAGACTACCTGCCCTTCATCCGCGCCGTATTCGGTGAAGCCGCGCCCGGCAGCCGCGCCCTACCGTATTCCGTGGCCGACGTGCGCCTCAGCCGCAGCCAGCCCTTGATGCTGCTGGCCGAGCAGCTCATCGCCCTGATGCAAAGCCGCTTTGAAACCGAACGCCTGCTGCCCCTACTCGATGCCCAAGCGGTGCGCCGCCATTGGCAGATTGATGAAACCGATGCCGAATTCCTGCGCCGCAGCGTGGCCGAACTCAACGTACATTGGGGCGCGGATGCCGAAATGCGCGCTGAGCACGGCGGCAGCGGCAAAGCCTTCACTTGGCAGCAGGCCGCCGAACGCAGCGTGCTGGGCTGGCTGCTACCTGAAGGCGAAGATACGCTGTGGCAGGGCGTACACCCCTGGCCGGCCGATTTTGCCCGCCAGCCTGCTCAAGCCGCTTGGTTCGTATTGCTGGGCAAACTGCGCGAGCACCACCGCCGCTGGCAAAGCCCCACATCCATCGAAGGCTGGATCGAACGTTTCCGCGCCCTCTTGACCGATGCCGCGGGCGATACCCCCGCCGAAGCCGACCAAGCCGCCTGGCAGCAAATCAGCCAGGCCTTGGCCGCATGGCAGGAAGAAGCCGCGCTGGCAGGTTATGCCGCGGCCCTGCCGCCCGACACCGCCTGCCAGCACCTGTGCCGCTTCTTCGGCCAAAGCAGCGAAGCCGCCTTTTTGCGCGGCGGCATCACCTTCTGCAGCATGGTGCCCATGCGCAGCCTGCCGTTCGACACTGTGTGCCTGCTCGGCCTGAACGACGGCAAATACCCGCGCCAAACCCCCGCCCCTGCCTTCGACCTCATCGCCCGCCACCCCCAATCCGGCGACCGTTCCCGCCGCGACGACGACCGCTACCTGTTCCTCGAATCCCTGCTCAGCGCGCGCAGCCACCTCTATCTGTCCTACATCGGCCGCGACCACCTCAAAGACGAAGCCCAAGCCCCCTCGCCGCTACTGAGCGAACTCATCGACACGCTGGCACAAATGGCCGGCCAGAGCAGCGCCGATTTCGCCGCCGCCCATGTGCGCCAACATCCCCTGCAAGCCTTTTCCACCCGCTACTTTGCCCCGCAAGTAGATGGGGAAAATTCAGTCGGCCTCAGCGAAAACGGGCTTTCAGGTAGCCTAGCCGGCCTCCGCCAAGACTACGCCCAAGCCCTCAACCAGCCCGCCGCCGAAGCTGTACCCTTTATCAGCGATACCCTGCCCGAAGCCGCAGCCGAGCCCGCCGTATCGCTCGACAGTTTCCTAAACTTCTGGAGCAACCCCGTGCGCTATTGGTTGCGCCACACCCTGCAATGGAAAGGCCCCTATGCCGACCGCCCCGCCGATTCCGCCGAGCCCTACGCCATCGAGCGCTCCGACGAAGTGAAACAGCGCTACCTCGATGCCCGCCGCCACTGCGAAGATTTCGCCCAAACCGAAGCCAAGCTGCAGGCCGACAGCCTCCTGCCCGCCGGCCTGCTCGGCGAAATCCTGCAAGAGCCTGAGCGCACCGCCGCCAAACAGCTCGATTCCGAACTGCTCGCCAGCCCGCGCGAGCCCGACTTCCCCTTCCGTTTCGAGCACGGCGGCCACACCCTCGTCGGCAGCCTCACCCACCTGCACCAGCACGGCCAAATCTTCTACCACGCCGCCGAACTCAAAGCCCCCGCCGAAATTAGGCTGTGGCTGCAACACCTTGTGTATTGCGCCGTCTGCCCGCAAGCACAAGCCACCCACCTCGTCTCCCTCGACAGCCCGCAAACCCTGCCTCCGCTGCCGCAAGCGGAAGCCGCCGAGCAACTTGCCCGCTGGTTCGACTACTACCTGCTCGGCCAACAACAGCCGCTGCCCTTCTTCCCCCGCACCAGCCTTGCCGCTGCCAAAGCCTGCACCGCCGAAGACCTCTCTGCTCAAGGGCTACCTGAAAAAGCCCTTACCGCCGCCCGCGGCAAATACCGCGACAGCCGCGACTACCCCGGCCAAAACCAAGACCCAGAAGTCGCCCAAGTATACGGCCGCGATGAAGACGAGCCGATTAACAGCCCCCTATTCGCCCGCCTCGTTTTAGAGCTGCTCGCCCCGCTGCATTTGTGGTTTGGCACAAAAGAAGGCAAAGGCAAAAAGCTGGCTGAAAACCTTTCCGTGTAACCGGAAGTTTTCAGGTAGCCTGTTTTGGCAGATAAATCCACCCTCGATACCAAGTCCCCCGGGGTTAGTCCGGCCTTTCCCCTTCCGGCCAATAATGGCTGTCCGGCAAAGCCCGTGCGCCGAAAATCGCCTGCCCCACCCGCACAATAGTTGCCCCCTCCTCAATCGCAATTTCAAAATCGCCCGACATGCCCATCGACAATTCGTCCATGCTCATTCCTGCCGGCAGGTTGCGGCGCAATTTGTCACGCAGTGTGCGCAGCAACACGAAACAGTCGCGTACTTTGCTGCGTTCGCTGGAAAGCAGCGCCAAAGTCATCAACCCCTTGATTTTCAGTTGATTGAACGGCACTAGCTGCCGCACAAACGGCACCACTTCCTGCGGTGCCAAACCATATTTGCTTTCCTCGCCTGACGTATTCACCTGTACCAGCACATCCAGCTCCCGCCCCTCCTGCATCAGGCGGTTGTTGAGCTGTTCGGCCACCCGCAGGCTGTCCAAAGCCTGAAACTCAGTGGCAAAGCGGGCAACATATTTGATTTTGTTGGTCTGTAAATGGCCGATAACCGACCATTCTATCGGCAAATCTGCCATCATCTCAGCCTTGCCCCACGCCTCCTGCACCTTGTTTTCGCCGAAATGGCGATAGCCCAGCCCGTAGGCCATGCGCAGCCGCCGCTCGTCCACCGTTTTGGTTACCGGCAACAGCCGCACCGATTCCTCCGGTCTGCCCGCACGGCAGCAGGCGGCACGGATTCTGTTTTCAATCTCGGCAAAATTGGCGGCCAATTCTTCAATGGTTTCGGCCTTGGCATAGTGGGGTTCGGTAAGCATCTCTTTTTTCTCCAAATTATAAAGTTAGCGTGCAGTCGGCATCATCTGCCGACCATCCGGATGAAACAGTCTAAAATTGTTGCAGAATAAATTATAAGCCTAAAGTCAACCACTTTCCTCCAAGAATCCCTCTTTGATTTCAATCAATTAGATTTTCCTTGCTTTTTTACCGCCTACTGCAAAATTTTTATTGACAATTTCCCGCTTCATCTCTACAATGCGCGCTTCCTTTCCCCGATAGCTCAGTCGGTAGAGCGACGGACTGTTAATCCGCAGGTCGCTGGTTCGAGCCCAGCTCGGGGAGCCAAAGGGTCGTTAGCTCAGTCGGTAGAGCAGCGGACTTTTAATCCGTTGGTCGAGCGTTCGAATCGCTCACGACCCACCAAATTTTAAAAAGCCTAAACATCCCGTTTAGGCTTTTTCTTTATCCTCTGCCCATCATGCCCGTTCGCCAAACCCTCCCCGCCCGCCGTTTATCTGTTGCTCCGATGCTGGACTGGACAGACCGGCATTATCGCTACATGGCACGCCAAATCAGCCGCCATGCCTGGCTCTACACCGAAATGATTCATGCCGGCGCCATCATCCATGGCCAGGCCGAGCGCTTTTTAGGCAAAGACGAAAGCGAAAACCCGGTTGCCCTGCAGCTGGGCGGCAGCAACCCGGCCGATTTGGCCAAGGCCGCCGCCATCGCAGCAGGCTGGGGCTATGACGAAATCAACCTCAACTGCGGCTGCCCCAGCCCGCGCGTACAAAAAGGCGCGTTCGGCGCCTGCTTGATGAACGAGGTGGATTTGGTGGCCGATTGCCTCAACGCCATGCAGGAAGCTACGCCCGATTGCGCCGTAACCGTGAAACACCGTATCGGCATCGACCGCCAAACCGAATACCAAACCGTATGCGACTTCGTGGGCACGCTCGCCGACAAAACCGCCTGCCGCACCTATATCGTCCACGCCCGCAATGCCTGGTTGGAAGGCCTTTCGCCCAAAGAAAACCGCGACGTGCCGCCCTTGAAATACGACTATGTTTACCGCCTCAAGCAGGATTTTCCCCAGTTGGAAATCATCATCAACGGCGGCATCAAAACCAATGACGAAATCGCCGAACACCTGCAACACGTCGATGGTGTGATGATTGGTCGCGAGGCCTACCACAACCCCATGTTGATGCAATCGTGGGACAGGCTGTTTTACGGCGAAGGGCTACCTGAAGCCGATTTCGACACCCTGATTCACGCACTCTACCTCTATATGCAGCGCTCGCGCGCTGCCGACCCGGGCCTCACCATCCGCCACATGCTGCGCCACTACCTCGGCCTGCTGCACGGCCGCAACCATGCCCGGGTGTGGCGGCAGATGCTCTCCGATGCCAGCCTGCTGCAAAGCAACCGCCCCGAATTGATTTTGGAAGCGTGGGAGAAAGTTTCCGCCGGGGTTTAACTGCATAAAAGGCTACCTGAAAACCCTATATAGCAACGCGGCTTCCGATGGAAGCCGCGTTTTAACTGCGTTGCAGTGGCACTTCATTGCACAAAAATCTGCTGTGTTCTGGCTTCGCAGAAACTCCGTTGAAGCTTACGCTTTCAGGTAGCCTTTTGCGGCGCGAAGCATTGCCTAACCGCTGGTGCCCGCTGCGGCTGCCTGCTGCGTTTCGGTTTGGGTGTCATCCGCGTCTTGCAAGGCTTGGTAGGCGGGGAGCAGGAGTTTAGCGATCAGGGAGAGCTGCTGCCAGAGGGTGTGGGCGTGGAGGCTGGCGCTGCTATCGGGACGCAGGGCGGTGAGTTGTTGGCGTAGGGCGCTGTAGGCTACCTGAAATTCGGCTTCGGTCAGGCCGGGCAGCTGTTCGAGCAGGCGGGCGGTTTCGTTAGCAGCCCGGGCAAAAGCGGCGTTGAAATCGGGCTCGATTTGGCCGGAGCTGAGGCGGCTGCGGTAGGCACCGAGGGCGGAGATATAGCCGTTGATGGCGTAAACGGTTTTGAGCAGGGTGAAGCCGCCGGGCAGGTGCGCGGCGTATTTTTTTGGCTCGCCGGACATGTCGGACAGGGTGCTGCTCAGCTGGGCGGCGCGTTCGTGGGCGCGGCGGCGTTCGATGCGGTAGGCGGCATCGTCGCAATGGCCGCCGTGTTGGAGCTGGTCGGTGATGCTTTTCAGGTAGCCTGCGTTGCCGGCCAAGGCGCGTTGGGCGGTGCGGGCGAGGGAAAGGTAACGCCAATCCGGCCAGAGCATGGATACGGCCCACCAGGCCAGCGCGCAGCCGACAATGGTATCGAGCAGCCGCCAAGGCAGAGCGTCGATGCCGTGCAGGCCGGCGATGTAGAGGTTGGTGATGGCTTGGATGGTAATAAAGAAGGTGGAGTAGCTGTATTTGTTGGTGCGGAAGAAAAAAAACAGGGTGCTGGAAGCGGCCACCACGGCCAATTGGGTGGCGAGCGAGGGGGTGAAATAGGGCAGCAGCGAGCCGACTGCCACGCCGGCCATCGTGCCGACCACGCGCTGGATAAGGCGGCTTTTGGTGGCGGAATAGTTGGGCTGGCACACGAATACGGCGGTAAGCAATACCCAATAGCCCATGGGTAGCTTGAGGCTTTCCACCAGGGCGATGCAGAGAAACACCACAATGGAGAGCCGCACGGAGTGACGGAATACGCCGGATTCAAAGCTGAGATGATGGCGCAGGATCTTGAGATGGCTGCGCCAGCTGCCGGCATCTTCGCGCACGATGCGGGTTTGCTCGCTGGCTTCGGTATAGCCCGCTTGCTCGCCGGCCAGGTGGGTGAGTTGGTAGTTGATGCCGTAGAGGTTGTCGATAAGGCGGCGCAGGCTGCGCGGGCTTTTGTCGGCTTGGGCAGCTTGGTGGTGCTGGAGCGAGCGGCGGATGCCTGCGGCCAGTTTGTCCAGCTTGGCATTGTCCGGCACCGTGCTGCCGCGTTGCAGGCTGTGCGCCACATCGCGGCAGGCCTGCGCCTGCCATTCGATCAGCCGCTGGATGCGGAAGATGAGGTCGCTGTGGCTGAGCTCGGCCACAAAACGGCGGTATTCGCCGATGTAGCTGGAGCTGGCGCGCTCGTGGATGTCTTGCGCGGCAAAGTAGTAGTGCAGCATGCGGGCGGTGCGCGGGTGGCGGTGCTGGCCGCGCATGCGGTAAAACAAGGCGCTGCGCACTTGGTTGAAGGCGGCGATTACTTTGCCGTTTTGCATGGCCAGCGCGATTTGCCGCTGTTCGAGCTGGTCGGTGTCGTCGGGGTCGAAAAATTGGGCTTTGATGTCGAGATAGCCCGCCAGCTCAGTATAGGCGGCGGCCATGCTGTCTTGCACGGGGCGGTGCGGCAAAATAAGATGCAGCAGCAGGGTGTTGCCGCTGTAGAGCAGCGTGCCGCACAAAATAAGCAGGGTGTTGGCATACCAAACCATGCTGTGGTTGATGGTGAGGATGGTGTAGAGCGCCACCACCAGCGTGCCGAAGGAGACGGTGCGGTAGCGCAGGCTGATGGCGCCGGACAGGGTAAACACGAAGGTGAGCAGCGTCATCGCGGGCAGAAACAGCAGCGGCTGGCCGAACGTAAATTGCACGGTGAGCGAGGAAACGCTGAAGGCGGCAATGGTGGAGAGCAGGTTTTGGATGCGGCCGGTGAGGCGGTTGTCTAAATCCACCAGGCCACCGGCAATCACACCGAGCACCAACGGCATACACATCAGCGGCTTCTGCCAATACCACACGGCCAGCACGGCCATGCATACGCTAACCAGCATCGGCAGCGCGGCCAGCACGCGCGCGGAAAGCCATTTGAGCCGGGATGGGATAAGGGGCATGATGGAATAAATCAAGGATGAGTGGGAAAGGGTGCTATTTTAGCGCAGGCGGGCGCGGCATGATACGGGCTGCACCTTCGGCAGCGGGGCAGGGTTTTCAGGTAGCCTTGAAATATGGAACACGAGCACCCCTATTGTATTTTGTTCGTGCCGCAGCAAGTATGCCCGCTTTCTTTTGTGGCAGAGAAGGCGAACGGCAGGCTACCTGAAAGCAAAGTTTCAATAAAGCTCCAACCGTGCAGGCAGTTTCAGGTAGCCTTGGGTATGCACGAAGGGGATACCTGAAAAACGAAAGATTATCTTGTTGATACAGTGCAATCTGCCCGGCAGCGTGTTAGAATGCGCGCCGGTTTCGGGCTGCACTTTCAGGTAGCCTCAAGCCTTTGTTTTATTTCCAACCTGCCCTGCCTGTCTGAAACCCTAACCATGCGCCTGCGTCTGTGCGGGCTTATGTTTAGTGTTTTAGCGGCAGCGGCCTTCTTCTAAAGGAATCTTAATGTTTAACAAACACGTCAAATCCTTCCAATACGGCCAGCACACCGTAACCATCGAAACCGGCGAAATCGCCCGTCAGGCTGCGGGTGCGGTAAAAGTATCCATGGGCGAAACCGTGGTGCTGGTAGCCGTTACTGCCAATAAAGAAGTGAAAGCCGGGCAGGATTTCTTCCCGCTCACCGTGGATTATCTGGAGCGCACCTATGCCGCAGGCAAAATCCCCGGCGGCTTCTTCAAGCGCGAAGGCAAACAGAGCGAAAAAGAAATCCTCACCAGCCGCCTGATCGACCGCCCCATCCGCCCGCTGTTCCCCGAAGGCTTCTTCCACGACATCCAAATCGTGGCCACGGTGGTATCGGTTGATCCGGAAATCGATTCCGACATCCCCGCCATGATCGGCGCTTCCGCTGCGCTGGTGTTGAGCGGCGTGCCTTTCGCCGGCCCCATCGGCGCCGCCCGCGTGGGCTACCTGAACGGCGAATACGTGCTGAACCCGACCAAAACCCAGCTGGCCAAATCGCAGCTGGATTTGGTAGTGGCCGGCACCGCGCAAGCCGTGCTGATGGTGGAATCCGAAGCCCAAATCCTGCCCGAAGACGTGATGCTCGGCGCCGTGGTATACGGCCACAATGAAATGCAGGCCGTTATCCGCGCCATCAACGAGCTGGCCGACGCGGTCAACCCCGAAGTGTGGGACTGGAAAGCGCCCGAAACCGATGCCGCCCTGGTAGCCAAAGTGCAGGAAATTGCCGGACAAACCGTGTCCGAAGCCTTCAAAATCCGCCAAAAACAGGCACGTACCGCCAAGCTGGACGAAGCCTGGGCCGCCGTGGAAGCCGCGCTGATTACGGAAGACACCGACACCCTGGCCGCCAATCAAATCAAAGGCATTTTCAAACAATTGGAAGCCAATGTGGTGCGCAGCCAGATTCTGGCCGGCCAGCCGCGTATCGACGGCCGCGACACCCGCACCGTGCGCCCCATCAACATCCAAACCGGCGTGCTGCCGCGCACCCACGGTTCCGCCCTCTTCACACGCGGCGAAACCCAAGCCCTGGCCGTGGCCACCCTCGGCACCCAGCGCGACGAGCAAATCATTGATGCCTTGAGCGGCGAATACACCGACCGCTTCATGTTGCACTACAACTTCCCGCCCTATTCCACCGGCGAATGCGGCCGCATGGGCGCGCCCAAACGCCGCGAAATCGGCCACGGCCGCCTGGCCAAACGCGCCCTGCTCGGCGTGCTGCCCTCGCCCGAAGAATTCAGCTACACCATGCGCGTGGTGTCTGAAATCACCGAATCCAACGGTTCCTCTTCCATGGCCTCCGTGTGCGGCGGCTGCTTGAGTCTGCTCTCCGCCGGCGTGCCGCTCAAAGCCCACGTGGCCGGTATTGCCATGGGCTTGATTCTGGAAGGCAACAAATTCGCCGTGCTCACCGACATCTTGGGCGACGAAGACCACCTCGGCGACATGGACTTCAAAGTAGCTGGTACCACCGAAGGCGTTACCGCCCTGCAGATGGACATCAAAATCCAAGGCATCACCAAAGAAATCATGCAAATTGCCCTGGCACAGGCCAAAGAAGCCCGCCTGCACATCCTTGAGCAGATGAAAGCCGCCGTGGCCGGCCCGCAGGAGCTCTCGCAGCACGCCCCGCGCCTCTTCACCATGAAGATTAACCAAGACAAAATCCGCGACGTTATCGGCAAGGGCGGCGAAACCATCCGCGCCCTCACCGCCGAAACCGGCACCGAAATCAACATTGAAGACGACGGCACCATCACCATCGCCGCCGTAAATGTGGAAGCCGTGGAAGCCGCCCGCAAACGCATCGAAGAAATCACGGCCGAAGTGGAAGTGGGCCAGGTGTACAACGGCGTGGTGATTAAGATTTTGGACAACAACGTTGGCGCCATCGTATCCGTGATGCCCGGAAAAGACGGCCTGGTGCACATCAGCCAAATCGCCCACGAGCGCGTGAAAGACGTGAACGACTACCTCAGAGTCGGCCAAAACGTGCGCGTGAAAGCGCTGGAAGTGGACGACCGCGGCCGCGTTCGCCTTTCCATGAAAGCCCTGCTGGATCAAACCCGCGAACAATAAGCGCAGGATGATTAGATAAAGCAAAGGCTACCTGAAACCTTTTCAGGTAGCCTTTATTTGAAACTACAGAGAAGTGCTTTCATAGCGGATTAAAATAAGAATGGGACGAGGCGACTGGTCGCAGACGGCTCCCACGTACGGCCAGGCAACGCAGCAGCATTCTTATTTCAATCACGATAATGATAGGAGAAGCCCATGCCCAACCGCCCCACCTTCAAAGAAGCCGACAGCATCGACCACCACATCCTCAAGCTCTTGCAGGAAAATGCCCGCCTGAGCATGACCGAGCTGGCCGAACGCGTCGGCCTATCTGCCACCCCCGTAACCGAACGCGTGCGCCGCTTGGAGCGCGACGGCTACATCAGCGGCTACCACGCCCGCCTCAACCCCGCCCGCTTGGGCTACGGCTTGCTGGTATTTGTGGAAATCAAACTGCATTCCAAATCCGGCGATATTTTTGAAGAATTCCGCCGCGAAGTGCTGAAAATCCCGCAAATCCTCGAATGCCACCTCGTGTCCGGCGAATACGACTACCTCATTAAAGTGCGACTGCAAAATATGTCCGCCTACCGCGATATGCTCGGCAAAATCCTGCTGCAACTGCCTTCCGCCGTGGAAAGCCGCAGCTATGTGGTGATGGAGGAAGTAAAGGAAAACGGGCCGCTGGCCTTGGAAGATTGGGAAGGGTAAACCAAAGGCTACCTGAAAATTTCAGGTAGCCTTTCTTAAATTGTTGCAGCAACGGTTAATCCATAACCCCCTTTGCCAGCACCACGCCCGCAGCGGCCAGTCGAGGCCAGTCGAAAAAGTGGCCGGGGTCGCTTTTGCGGCCGGGGGCAATGTGTTGGTGGCCGGTTACGGCTTCGATGGGGTAGTGCGCCGCCATGCTGTGCAGCAGCGGAATCAGGGCTTGGTATTGTGCCTCGGTGAAAGGTTCGAAATCGCAGCCTTCCAGCTCGATGCCGAGCGAAAAAGCGTTGCAGCCGCTGCGGCCGCGATATTGCGACACGCCGGCGTGGTGTGCCGCGTCGTTGCCCGACACAAACTGCACCACCTGCCCGCTGCGTTCAATCAGAAAATGGCTGGACACGCGCAAATCCACCAGCTGCGGGAAGAAGGGGTGCGCCTGCGGGTTGATGCGGTTGGTGAACAAATCGCGGATGGCGCTGCCGCCGTATTCGAAGGGCGGCAGGGAGATGTTGTGCAGCACCACCAGAGAAACGGTTTCGCCGGCGGGGCGGGACGAGAAGTTGGGTGAAGGGCAATGCACTGCGCCCTGCCACCAGCCATTGTGCCAAGTTGTGGTCATGATGGGATTCCGAAGAGATGGGATGGGGATTATAGCGGGTTGACAGGGAAGGCTATTTGGCTATCTGCTGCCGGTAGCGTTGGATCAGGGCGGCGGTGGAGGGGTCGTGCCCGGCGGGGGATGCGCCTTGCAGTTCAGGCAGGATGGTTTGGACGAGTTCTTTGCCGTATTCCACGCCCCATTGGTCGAAGGAGTTGATGCCCCACACGGCGCCTTGCATGAAGACTTTGTGTTCGTACATGGCGAGAATCAGGCCGAGGGTGTAGGGCGTGATGCGTTCGACGAGGATGGTGTTGCTGGGGCGGTTGCCGGGGAAGCTGCGCTGGCGGGCGAGGGCGGCTTGTTCGCTTTCAGGCAGCCCTTTGCCGGCCGTTTCGGCGCGGGCTTCGGCTTCGCTTTTGCCGCGCATAAGGGCTTCGGCTTGGGCGAAGGCGTTGGCCACGAGCCGGAGGTGGCGGCCGTCGTCTGCCCCTTCGCCGCTGAGGGGGACGATGAAATCGACGGGAATCACCTGCGTGCCTTGGTGGATGAGCTGGAAGAAGGCGTGCTGGCAGTTGACGCCGGCTTCGCCCCAAATGGCGGCGCCGGTGGCGAAATCCACGGGGTTGCCGTGGCGGTTGCGGCTTTTGCCGTTGCTTTCCATATCGAGCTGCTGGAGGTGGGCACTCAGGCGGCGCAGGCCGTGGCTGTAGGGGATGACGATGTGGCTGGTGCTGCCGCAGAAGTTTTGCTGCCAGATGCCGATGAGGGCGAGCAGGGCTGGGATGTTGTGCCGCCACGGGGCGTGCAGGAAGTGCTCGTCCATATCGTGCCCGCCGCGCAGGAATTCGCGGAAATGTTCGCGGCCAATGGCGCACATCACGGGCAGGCCGATGGCCGACCACACGGAATAGCGCCCGCCCACCCAGCCGAACATGCCGAACACGTTTTGCGGGGCGATGCCGAATTCGGCGGCGGCGGCGGCCACATTGGCCGATACGGCGGCGAAGTGCCGGGCGATGTCGGCTTCGCTGCGGCCGGATTGCAGAAACCAGCGGCGCGCGGCTTGGGCGTTGAGCAGGGTTTCGGGGGTGCGGAAGGATTTGCTGGCCACGATAAACAGCGTGGTTTCGGGTTCTACGCGGCGCAGGATGCCGTCTAAATCGGCGCTGTCGAGATTGGCGGCGAAGTGTACGTTCAGGTTTTGCCGATAGGGGGCGAGGGCTTGCACCACCATGCGCGGGCCCAAATCCGAGCCGCCGATGCCGATGTTCACCACATCACGGATGGGCAATCCGGTGCAGCCCGTGTGCGTGCCGTTTTGCAGGCGTTCGGCAAAATCGAGGGCGCGGTTTAATTCGGCGTGTACCTGCGGCACGATATTGATGTCGTCCACATACACGGGCGCGGCGTTTTCAGGTAGCCTCAGGGCAGTGTGCAGCACGGCACGGTGTTCGCTCAGATTGATTTTTCCACCGGCATACATTTGGCGGCGCAGTTCGGCCGCGCCGGATTCGTCGGCCAGGCGGCAGAGCAAATCGAGGGTGTCTTCGCCGATGAGGTTTTTGCTGTAGTCGAGCAGGAGGCCGTTGAGTTCGGCGTGCATGCGCTTGAAACGGTCCGGCTCGGCGGCGAAGCGCTCGCGCAGGTGGAGGTGCGCGGTGGCGCAGCGGTGTTCGGCCAGGGCTTGCCAGGCGGGAAGGGAGGTAGGGAGCATGGTGGGTTTAGCGTGTGGGAAGGGGTGGGCGGGGCATGGTTTTCTTAAATGGGGATGGGTGGAGGGGCTACCTGAAAACGATGTCTTGGCGTAGCCAAGGCTGAGTTTCTGCGAAGCTAAAGCGCAGGCTTCAACGGAATCCAAACGGGCGGGCTGTTGGGCTTCGCAGCTGCTTCGCCGCGTCCGTTCCAGGTAACCTCTTGGTTTGTTCCGTTTGCTTCGGGCAGGCGCAGGAAGGTTTGGCGGTAGTGGCGCAACTCTTCGATGCTCTCCAAGATGTCGTCCAGCGCGCGGTGCGAGCCTTTTTTGCTGAAGCTTTTGTAAGCAGCAGGATGCCAGCGGCGGGCGAGCTCTTTGAGGGTGGATACGTCGAGGTTGCGGTAGTGAAACCAGGCTTCCAGCTTGGGCATGTAGCGCTGCATGAAGCGGCGGTCTTGGTGCACGGTGTTGCCGCACAAGGGGCTGGTACCTGGCGGAATCCATTGCGCCACGAAATCGAGCAGGCGTTGCTCCACTTCGGCTTCGGATAGCGAGGAATCTTTCACGCGCTGGGTGAGGCCGGTGCGCTCGTGGGTGCTGGTGTTCCAGGCATCCATGCCTTTGAGCAGTTCGTCGCTTTGGTGGATGGCGTAGGATTCGGATTGGGCGAGGATGTTTAAATCGGCATCAGTAACCACCACGGCGGCTTCGATAATGCGGTCGTGCTCGGGGTTGAGACCGGTCATTTCCATATCGAGCCAGCAGAGGTTGAGGGGATTGGGATTGGGCGGAGTGTGCATGAACTTGCTCGCAAAGAGGATAAATGGTGCATTGTAGCGGATACGCCAAACCTTAAAAAGGTTTACCGCGAGCAGATACGGCGGCACAATGCTGGCTACCTGAAAACTTTATCTATAGAAAGCCTGCTCATGTGTAAGGCGGCGGCAGCTTTTGCCTGAATTGGCATTAGCTTTTGCACCGCCGCGGCGTAGGAAATTGTATCAGCTTTTGCACAAATTTATCCCCGTTTAATGGTCTGTTAAACGGGGATTGTCTTATGCCTTTAATAAGTAGTATGCCGCTTGTCGTCAGAACTTATAAATCAGGTGGTCATCGTAGCTCGAATTGCGGTTGATGGTGCTGCTTACTGTCAGGGTTTGGCTACCTGCAAAACGCTCCCAACCGGGCAGGCGCAGCTCGGCTACAAGGTCGAGATAGGCGGGCAGCTCGCTACGCGTGCTCGAAAAGAGTATGAAGGGCGGCCTTACCATTGCCATCAGGCGCAGGAACTCGACCATGCCGAAGTAGGCTGCCTTACGGTAGTTGCCCTGCTGGGTACATACGTAGGGTGGGTCGAGTACCAATAACGTGCACGGGTTGCTAATATGCTGCGGTAGCAGCTCGCGGTAGGATTGGCTGACTATCTCCACGCCTTGCAGGTAGTCTTGTGCCTCAGGGTAGTCGCTGAGGCTGATGCAATTGTACATGGTTTTGCGGCATAGCTCGTCCAAATCGGCGGCGGTGTTGCCGCTGAATAACAGCCACGACACCAGACAGTCAAGGTCGATATAGCCGCCGAAGCTGCGGATGGCGGCCACGATGGCAGCCTTAATTGCTGGCGGCACCAGTTTGCTACGCGGAACAGGTGCCAGCAGCCCGGCAAGCAGGCGGCGCAAACGGTTGATGTCGGGGATGTGTTGCAGGCGCTCGCTGTAGCCGTCGTAGTCGTTATAAATAGCGCGGGCGGCCGGTTTGCATTGTTTGGCGGCATGCGATAAGAGGCCGGAGCCGCCGAAGGCGTCTAAGATTGTCCAATCCTCCCCATCGCCGGGGATGTGCTCATTTAATACCTGTTTAAACAGCTTTAAAAAGTTACGTTTTTGGCCGGTGAACGGTAGCGGGGCTTTGCGGTACATAAGTGCCTTTCTGCGTGGGGTTCGCAGTTTCGGCACTCTGGGCGCTCTGGGTTGTTAAAGAACTGAATTGGTTTACTGTTTTGCAGCGTTGGCACTTGATTTGCACGGTGCCGCTGCCAACAGCCAGTAATTTGCCGCAGCTTTTGCATCGGTATTGCATTATTTTTCCTACATTGCGTGATACAATCCGCGCGCCCTCGAGGGTGGCGGCCTTGGGTCAATGCAGGCTGGTTCTGCTTGGCTGTCGCGGCGGGTGTTCCCGCACCCGCCGTGTCGCCGTCTTGGTTCTTTCCTCCCCGCCCGTGTGGCGGGGTTTTTCATGCCTGCCTTTTTAGAGCGGGCACAATGGCGGCGAGGTCGTTTGGCGACCAACGCCAGCCGTCAGGCAGCCCCAATGCGGCGGCACACCACTCGGAGCAAAACCACTTATCGCCGCGTTGGCGGGTTTTGAATACCACACCGACGGCACCGAACCAGTCGTAGGGTTGGCTGACGGTATTGCGGTATAGGCGGTCGAGCTGGCCGTGCTCATTGATGCTGTCGGGCAATGGGATTAGATCCCACTTATCGGCGGGCAGCGGCATGGTTTTGGCGCGCACGCCACCATCGCGCACGGAAGAGGAAATGCAGTCGTACTCGCCGCCTTCAGCCGGGCCGTAGGCAATCTCGGCGTGGCTGTATTGTCCTCGTGTGAGAATGCGGGTGAGCCAGTCGGTGGCTCGGGCACACCATACGCGCCAGCCGGTGCCATCCCGATGGCCTTTATAGAGGGCTAGGTAGTATCGTGGTTTCATGCTTGCGCCTCCTCAAGCTCGGTGGCGGGTTGCTCATCAAAGTTTGCCGTCCAGCCGTCGCTGTAGTCGTATTCCAGCGGATTTTCGGCCTTTAACATAGCGGCTTTATGCTTCTCGGCATTGATAAAATCCACCTCCTCATCATCGTGCATGGTCTGCATGATTTCGCGCAGCAGCTCTGGGGTGAGCATCAAAAAGCTGTTATCCATCGTTTTCCAGTTGATGGGTTTTTTAAAGCCGCCCGTTACGCTTTCCAGCGCCAGCGCCAGATATTGCAGGCGGGTGGCATCGTCCGTCTGAAACCACTTGCCCACGCTTTTGACAAATACCCCGTGCCGCAGGTTGTCGTATCGCTTGGCTTTGATGCGCTCCCAAACTTCCTCTTGCTGATCGGCCTTAAGCCGGGCGGCACACTCTGGGTCGATGTGCCACTGCTCGCCGTCCCAAGTGCTGGATGGGCAGGGCGGCTGCTCGGCCAGCACGGGTTTGCCGTCTTTGCCCGGCATGATGACTTGGCCGTTTGATTGCCCGGCCAGCAAGGCAGCGTGCTGCTCGGGGCTGATGGCTACCGCATCTTCAGGTAGCCTACTGTGGATTTGGTCGTCGTAAAAACCGCCGTTGGATTGTGAGTAATACAGTGTCATGAGTTATCTCCCGTTATTTGCCGATGGCGCGCCAAGCGAAGCCCTGGAAATCATTGGCCGCCGCACCTTGAGCCCATGTGTTAAGCATGGCGCTAAAGCCGGTGGACGTTATCTCTCCCGCGCCGATGGTTAAGTCCGTGCCCACTGAGCCCGACCGGCCGCCGCTTTTGACGGTGATTTGCACGTTGTAGCACTCATTCGGGAAGGCGATTGGGAACGTTACCTTAACCGGACCTTCCCCCTGCCAGCCCATCGGCACGAAGCCCCATTGGTCGATGAGGCCGTTGGGCAGTTTGGTGTAGCCGTTGGCGCCGGCCTGGTGCTGCATGGCGTCGGCCATCTGCTGCCTAACCGTATCGCCCAAGTCGCTGATGTCGGCAGCGCGGTGGGTATGGTTTTTGTCGGCCTTATCTTGCAACTGTGCGGCCAGCGTGGAGGCATCCAGTGCTCCGGCATTGGTTACTTTGCCGTAAGCCTTAATCCAAAACACGATGTCATCCAAGCTATCTTTGGCTTTGATGCACAGCACCATGCCGATGTATTTCGGGGTGTTGTCCTGATAATAGGGCTGCGGCGTGAATTTGTCGGTGTATGCCCTATCCCATGTCAGCAAAGTAGCGTGTTTTTGCGAGTAGCTACCATTCAAAGCATTAACGTGGTCCTGCCCGTATTTGTCGCTTGATTGGTTGCTACCCTCGGTGCCGGAAAGCTGCCCCAAACTGATAAATTTCTGGTCACCGACTTTGACCTGCCCGGGGTAGTAATTTTCATAGGGCAGCGGGTGCAAATTGAGGTCGTCGTTACCGTAGGCGGCGAAGGCAATCATGTGATGGTGGTCGCCTACCATCCACGGGTATTGCTGGCCGATTTGTCCACTGCTGCCCACGTTGCGCACAAAGTAATCATCTACCGGCTTGACGTTGGCAATGCTGCCGTACTGTGCCACCAGCTTGCGGTACAGCTCGGGATAGGAGGACTGCGTTACTTTTGCTGCAATCTCGTCATACTTAATCCAGCCATCCGGGATGTCGCCAAACGGAAAATAGGCGGTCATGCCGATGTCGGAGCGCGTAAGGTTGGGCAGCTTGTTGCCACCCAATACGCGATACAGGTCTGGATAGGTAGCCTGGGCAAAGGTGCTGCCGTCGGCCTTTAAAAACCCTTCTTGGCTGGTAACGGCACGGGGGAAACCCATTACCGCGCCAACAGGCAATCCTTTGCCGCCGGCCTGCTCGTCGATGATTTTGCGCAAAGCCTCGACCACTTGGTTTGGCTTGGCTTTATCCGGCTGGATACTGGCCGCAGTCAGCACGGCCAGCAGCTCGGATTGCACTTGGTTGAGCCACCACGCGGGCAGAATCGTGCCGAGTTCGCTCACGCCGTCGCCGTCGTGGAAGGTCTTATCGGGGGTTTCGATGGGGTGCATGGTTTAGTCCTTATCGGTAGGTAAATCGGATGGCGGTGTGGGCGGGCTTGAGGCGGTTGAACAGGCTCTCAATCACGGCATCGCTGTATTGGCTCAAGCGGCTGCCGGCAGTGCCGGAGCCGGCGCGGAAGCGCCACACGGTTTGCGATTGGGCGGCCACGTCCACCCACCACACCCACATGATGTCTTCGCGGGCGAGGCGGTCGCCGGCGCGGTTTACACCGGCGCGGAAGGGCTGCGGCTCGCTAATGGTGATGGTGTAGCCGGCTGCAGCAGCCAGCCGGATGAAATACGGGATGCTCAGGCCGCCGGTCTCATTGAGTTTGGCCAGCACGTCGGCCACGCGGCGGGCGTAGTTGTCGGGCTGCGGCGGGTTGATGCCGAGCAGGCGCTCCCAGCGTGTGATGTCGCCGCCGGCAGTGGGGGCGTAGGCGGCAGCCAGCACCTGTGCCGACTGTGCCTGCACGCCGTCGAATATGGCGGCTTCCGCCTGCCGCTCGGCGGCCTGCCCGGTGGCGCACACGTCGTAGCTGACGGGCGGATAGTAGAGGGGGAGCAGGTCGGCGTAGGTCATAACAGGGTCATCTCAAACGTGCCCAAGGCGAGCCATTGGATGTGCGGGGTGATGGTGGCGTTTTGGTTGGTGGCCGGGCTGTCGAGCACGCGGTCGCGCACGCCCGGGGTATCGCTAATCAGCGCCTCGATATGGCTTTTATATACGGTGTCGCCCGGCTTGATGGTTGCAAAATAAGCCGACAAAGCACGGGCGGCGGCATCCTTAACCGCAGGCAGGGTGTAGCCGTCGGCCAGCGATACGCGCACCGATACATTGAGCGGCACGCGCTGCGGCGCCATCACCTGCACGTTTTTGGCGGTAACCGGGCGGCGCTCGTCGATATACTGCTGCACGGCACGCACCACATCGGGCGAGGGCAGGCCGGACGCAGTGAGGATGGCCACGTCCACCGTGCCCAAGCCGCGCCGCAACGGATACACAAATGCTGCCTCCACCCCCGGCACGGCCATTGCCCAGCGGTAATAGTCGTAGGCATTGCCGCCGGCGGGCGGCTGGCGCAAACGCGACAGCAGCCTGTCTAACAACGCAGCATCGCTCTCGATATCGGTGCCGCCCACCATGCTGGTGAGCACGGCATCTGCCTCAATGCCGGCAGGCGGGCTTTGCAGTTTGGCTGGGGTGTTGTCCGGCTGATTGCCGGCGGCGCCGGTGCTCAGGCAGTGGCAGGCCAACACCGCCTGCCCGCTGCCGTCGGTTTGGCCGGCAGCAGTGGTTTGGTAGGCGATGTCGCCTACTTGGGCTACCAGCCCGGCAGGCAGCACGGTATTGGGCGCGCCGCTGATGCGGACGCTGCCCGCCGCTGCGGCAGCCGCTTTGCGCCAAATGCGGTACATGGCGCAATGGCGCTCCAAATAGGCGGTGTCCGCCGTATCGGCAAACACCTGCCGCAAAATCCACTCTTGATGCTGGTATTGCCCCTCGGCCAGTGCGGCCAAAGCGGTGGCGCGGGCGTAATTGTCGCTGCCGGGATGGGTGTGGGCGGCAGGCTGCTGGTTGCTCAAATCGCGCAGGTAGTCGCTGCGCAGTTGCTCAAAGTTTTTGGTTTTCATGCCAGCCGCACCTCATGGATTAAGGATAGATTCCGACCGCTCATGTCTTCCCCGTCAATATCCAGCCGCAGCCAGCCGCGCCGTGCCAAAGAGGCGGCCACATTGATGCGGCGGGCGCGGTGTGCATCTAAAATCGGCTGCAAAGCCTGCTCGGCATACTGCTTGGCCAGCACGGCGATGCGCGGCAGGTCTTTCATGCGGCGCAATTCGTGCAGGCGGCTGCCCAGTGCAGGTTCGGCCCAGTAGCTGCCAAGCGGGGTAACCAGCCTTACATAGACTTCGTTTTCGATGCCTTGCGCGGATTGGTTGGGCAGGTAGTCGCCGGTGGCGGGGTTAAGTAAAGCGTCCATAACCGCATTATGGGTTATGGACGCTGGGGGAACTGCTTGAGTGGCTTCAGAGGGGTGCGCCGGTGGTGCCGCCGCTGTCGCCGGGGTGCCGGTGGCCGGTGAGGGATTTGCCGGAGGCCACCACGTCGCCGTCGGTGGTGTAGCTGCCGCCGATTTGGCGCACATCGCCCTCGAAGCTGGCGCCGCTGCCGCCTTGAATCGCCATGCCGCCGTTGCCGTTGATTTGCCCGGCGGCGGTCACTTCGGCGGTGCAATCCACATTGGGTGCGTCGATATTGACCCCGCCCGGCGCTTTGATATTGAGCACTTGGCAGTCGATATCGATGATGCGGCCTTTTTTCAGCACGATTTTGGCGCCGTCGGCGTTGTACACCGCAGTCTCGCCCTCTTGCAGGTTGGTGATGCGGTAGGCGCCGTTGCAGGTATTGACGACGATGCCGTGGCTGGTCTGGCCACCCAAGGGCAATACAATGCAGTCGCTGCCGGCAGGCGGGTGGCCGGTGAAACCAAACTGCTCGGCATGCTCCAAGGCCTGCACCGTCTCGCCGTCCAGCCCCTCAATCTGCGCGCGTTGCACGCCGGCGGCGGCATCGGTGCGGGCGATTTTGCCGCGGAATGCCTGCCGGATGCCGCCCAGCATCCGCTTGATGCGGCCGTCCACTTGTTTAGCGTCCATTTATCGTCCTTAAATAACCTGTAATTCCCGTGCCTGACGGCCTTTCCGCCCGCCGCCGCGGCGTTTGCGGCTGCCCCTGCGGCGGCCTTTGCCGCCTTGGCCTTTGTTGTTTTTCGGCGGTTTGGCCTCGGGTATCCATGCCTTGTCCTCTTTGAGGGTGAGGATGGTTTGCGTGGGCTTGCCGCGCCCGCCGATGAACTTGCGCGCCATCAAAAAATAGATGCCGTCCAGCCCGTCCGGCTCGCTCAACAGTTGCAGGCGCTGGCCGGGCTGCCACAGCACGCCGTCGTCGTTGCGGTGCCCTTGCACGGTGGCGGTGATGGTGAGGCCGTCCAATTTGCTGTCGCCCAGCCGCTTTTTCGCCTTACGCTCGGCGGCCGCTTGGTTGTCCACATCCGCCTCCACGATAATCAGCGGGCGGTGCACCTTGACCGTGTCGTCTTTTACCGTGGCGCGCAGGTTGTGCTTGCCGCTGTGGCTCTGCCCCAGCACGGTAATCTCGCTGAAGCGCTGCGAAAAATCGCGCTCCACCTGCAACTGCTCTACGTTGTTGCCCTGCCCGGATACGCGCACAATCAAATCGGCCACCGGCTTGGTGGTGTAGTCGGGCCCGCCGATCACCAGTGTGCCGTCCGGCTCCAGCCACGGCCACAGCCCGTTGGCCTCGGCATACTGCGCCAAGGCATCCCAAGCGCGGCTGCCCGGCTCGATTTGCACTTTGTTGGTGCGCGCGGTTTGCGCCGCATCGATGCGGATTTTACTGATGCCCAAGGGTTTGACGATGGTGTCGATAATCTGCTTTAAATCCATATCCTGCGCGTTAAAAATCGGGCAGGAGCAATCCAACAGGATGCCGGCATCATCGCGGCCGGAAATGGTGAGCGTTTTTTGCCCTTTGGCGGTGGTGGTGCTCACGCGGTCGATGCGCCCGCTCAATACGGTATCCTCGCCCACCCGCACCTCCACCGTATCACCCGGCTGCACCGCATCCGGTTTGGCGTCTACCGGCCGCCCGAGCGTGACCTGAAAATCATCGGCCGGGGTGAGGAGGTCGCTGTCGATGTCGTAGTCTGTCCACTGGCTGTGGGTTTTGCCTGCAATTAAGAGGCTTATGGTGTTATTGGGCGTAGGCATTTAATACGGTTCCGCGGGCGATAAAGTTGGGATGCACAATGCCGGGATTGAGGCGCAGCAGCTCGGCTTGGCGGCTGTGGTCGCCATACCAGCGGAAAGCCAGCAGGTGCAGGCTGCTGTCAGTCGGCACCACCTTTTGCACCAAGGGCGGGTGCAGGTTAATCAAGGCTTGTGCCTGTTTTTGCAGGGTATGCGCCAACGTGCGCACGCTGTCGGCCAATTCGGCGCTGCCCTCCAAATAGGGCTGCTGCGGCAACAGGCGGCGCTGTTCCAGTTGGCGGTAGAGCTGCTCAGGGTCTGGCGGGTTGTCCTGATACAGCGAGAGCAGCAAGGCGGCCAACTGTTCGGCCTGCTCGGCGCTGGCGGAGAGCATCATCACCGCCAAGCGGTTGGCGGCCAAAGCGCTGTTGAGCTGGGCGCGCACATCGGCCAGCAGGCGGCTGATTTCCGTCGGCGTAAGTTCGGGCTCGTCCTGCTCGGCGGCAAAAATATCCGCCAGCTCTTTGGCCAGCGCGGTGCTGCCCACAATGGCAATCGCTGCCGTGAGCGCGGCCACATCCGGCAAAGCGGCCTGCGAGCGGGCGGGTGTGGCGCCGTTATCCAAGCCCTGCCGGTATTGCCACGGCACGGCGGCGGCTGTTTTGGTACCGCCGGCCAAATCGCGCCAGCCCGACAGGCTGCTTTCCGCCGTGCGGTGCATCCCGGCCAGCGCGCCAAACACGCCTTTGAGTTCGGTGAGCAGCACGCGCGGGCTGTTGAGTAGGTTCAGGCTACCTGAAAATACCCCGTTCACTTGGCCGTATAGCCGCCCCACTACATTGAGCACAGCGGCGTGAAAATTGTTCCAGCGGTGCTGTTGGGTGCGGATTTTGCCCAAGGCCTTTTCCAGCACGCCAAAACCTTGGAAGGCGGCCAAGTCGGCCACCCAATCCGCCTCGTCGGCCAAAGCCAGTGCCAGCTCGCGCCCGAAAAACGGCGCGGCGGCCACGCTCTGCTTGAAGCTTATGTTGATTTCGGCATAGTCCGGGCTGTCTTCGCTGTGCCGCACCTCGAAATCGGCCACCACCGTGTCCGGCACGCTGCCGTAAATCGGGTGCACCAGCTCGCCGCTGCCGTGTTCGCGCAGTACCTTGAGCAGGCGTTGCAGCCGCGCCTCGTAGTCGTCGCCATACAAAACGGCGGTGAGGTTAAACTCCAGCGCCTCGCAGCCCGTGTCCTCAATATCCGAGCCGTCCACAAAAGGGTAGCTGTGTTCGGCCAGCGCGTGTACGCCGCGCAGGGTGTCGGCAGTAGCCTCGAAGGCCACGCCCTTGTAACTGGCATCAAGCAGGGTATCTTGCCAACTCATCTGTTAATTCCTTCTGTTATCGCGCTCGGCGGCTTGCGATACGGCGGCGGTGATGTTGCCGCCCGACACCGATACGGTTACTGGCACCGGCTGCCGCGCCGCTGCCGCCAACTGCCCCGCTGCCGTGCCCATCAGGCGCGAAGCCTCCAAAAACTGGGCGGCAGCCTGCTGGTTGTGATTGACCGCTTGCGCATATTGTTCGCTGGATTGCTGATAGGTTTGCGATGACTGCTGGATTTGCTCCGCGCTTTTTTGTAACTCTGGGCTGTTGAGTGGGGATTGGTTGGTAGAACGGGATGCATCGCTATAGTTAATCAGCGCCGAACGTGGCAACGCCTGCCCATGATATTGCTGATTTAATTGCCGCATCCTTCCCAGTGCAGATCCTTCGCCTGCATTCAGCTCCGGCGAATGCAGCAGCAGGCCGGTGGCAAAATTGAAACGCGGTGCAGCAGTCAGCACGCCGGTACCCCAGCTTAACGCCCCGCGCCCGAAACCAAGTGCACCACCCCCCGCTTTAGACAGCAGGTTGCCTGCCCAGCCTGAGCCGCCACTGCGAAACAACGACAAAATGCCGGCGCCTAACCCTGCACCGCCGGCGGCTTGTGCAGCCAAAGTGGCTTTGGGGTAGCGGGTAGTGGCTTCCGTCCATTTAGTTTCAGCAGAGTTTAGGGTATCGAGTGCATCTTTGCGCCCAAGCAGCGCCAGTGAACGGTTTTGCTCTTGCCGAAACATGTCATCTCGGCTCATTACACCGATTTTCCTGTCCACTAGGCTGTTGGTTTTCGGGTCAATCCCGGCCAACCCTTGGATATATTCCTGCACCTGTTGTACATCAGAGGCGGCCAACAAACCGGCTTTGGCTTGAATATCCGGCAAAATCCGCGACAGCACGAAACCGCGCATGATATTCATCTGTTCGGCGGCGGTTTGGTCGCCGGCATCGGCCTTGGCTTTAAGTTGTTGGTATTGCTGGTCGCGCTCCAGCATAGCGTTAGCCAAACGCGATAACACCTGTACCGCGTTTTCGCCGTTGGCCTTGCCTTGTAAAACCGAATTAGCCCAATCAATACCCTTACTCGGGTCATTTGGGTTATCTATACGCGACAAGCGTCTTACCGTGTCGGCCGATAAGGTTTTTTCCAACAGGTTGCGCACGTTGTTGGCGGCTTCGCTGTTGGAGCCGGATTTATTAGAGGCAGATTGCAGGATGGACAGCAGGTAATCGAAGCCTTGGATGCCGTTTAAGCCGGAGTTTTTGGCGGCAGGTAGTAAGGCGGGCAATTCGGTTACCATGTCGGCAATTTCAAAGTTGCCCTGCATCCCCGATTTCATGGCGTGTTCAAACGCGGTAGCCAGCTCTTCGCCCTGAAATCCGAAGTCGTGCAGCACTTTCATCAGTTTGGCCACACTCTCCGGGTCGTATTGCCCGGCGCCTTCGGCGGAGGCAATCATGGCACGATAGGTGGCGGTTGCCCCTTTCTGCACCTGCTCGAAGCTCATACCGTTGGCCATTTGGCTGTTGATCAGGTTGAGCGCGGCATCGGCATTGCCACCGTTTTTGGCTACAAGCTCGGTTACCAAGTCGCGGATTTGCTGCTTGCCCGTGGTAGCAATCCAATCGGACGTTTTGCTGTTGTCTTCGCCAAAAGCCTGCCACGCTACTTGGCTGATATTGGCTTCAAGCTGTTTTTGGTTGTCCATACTCGGTTTGAGCACGGTATAAGCACCCACACCGGCAGCAGCTACTGTAGTCATGGCACCGCCCAAGCGTTGCCGCCAGCTGCCGGCGGCACCGGCGCCGCTGCGCAGTTCGTTGTTCAACCGTTGCAGGTTGCGGCGGTTGGCTTCCGCCGCCCGCGCCAGCTCGCGCTGCGACAGCGTGCCGGAGCGTGCCAAACGGTTATAGGCCGCCTGCGTGAGCTGCATTTCGCGGCGGATTTGCTGCTCGGAGCGGATGCCGAGCCGCTGGTAGGCACTGATGGCCTGCTGCCGCTGCCTCCCGGCTTGTGCCCAAGCACGTGCCTGTCCGGTGGCTGCGCGCTGGCTTTCAGTCAGCAGCCGGCGCAGGCCTTGGCTGGCATTGTCCTTAAACTTGGCAACCAGTTCTAAGGTGTTACTGCTCATTTTTTCTGCCTTTTGCTGATGTAGGTGGTGGTACCCTTACCGGACGGTTTGGGCTTAGAGGGGGATGGAGGCGGTGCAGACGGAACGGGGATGGGCACCGGCACGGATTGATAGGTGGATAAAAGCTGGCGCGCCTGCCGCACAAAACTGTTGAGTTCGGGCAGTGTCATCTCACCCACCCGCTCTTCCGACAGCCCGAAGCGGCCGAGCAGCAATACCGCTAATCGGTAGCGGTCGAGTTCGGGCGCAGCCGCTTTTTTGCCAGCAATTCCTGCGCGAAATACAGCGCATCGAAATCGCCAGCGGCCAAACCATCGGCCAACAGGTCGGTATCAATCTGTTCTGCGGGAATGTCGCCCAAGCGGTCGATGGCTAGGGCGTAGCTCTCCAGCATCCGTGCCTGTCCGTCCAACAGTGGGTCTATCTCCATATCTTCACGCACCGTAGGCAGGTGCATCACAAAGTCATAATGCAGGCTGCCTGCATATTCGATGCCGTATTTCAGGCTACCTGAAACTGTTTTGCGGTCATCGGCCACCACAAGGTTGTAATCGGTAACGGCAGCGGGGAGCAGGTCGGCACCAATGGAATTAGAGGGTTTTTTATCAGACATAAGAAAAGCCTTTAAACGTTGATTAAACCAAGATAAAGAGTAGGTTTAATTGTCGTTTAAAGGCTTAAGGGGAAGTAGTTGAGACGTTTCAGAGGGGTCGCTATTCTGCTTTCCTCACTACAAAAGCCACATTCCGGTTTTCTACCGTGATGCTGTATTTGTAGCCATCACGGATAATATCTTGAGTGGCTTCGCCTTGTTGTCTGGCGGCGGCGTTCAAAACTTCAGGCAGTGCTTTCAGCAAATCTTGCCCAATGGCCAGCTCACCTAATTTAGCACGGCCATACGGCGAGGTCATCACTTGTATTGCCGGCAAAGCGTGAGCAACATCTTTCACAGTATTGCCGGTCATTTCATACCCGGCAGCTAAAGACAAGACATTTTGGTTATCGTCAATCTTAATAATAACTCCACCAAAATCGGTTACCATCATTACATCATGGCCGCATTCGTTAGGGACAATCTCTTTGTTGATTACCCGTGCAGATGCGCCTGTACTTTTCAGCCCGGCATCTATGTTTTCCAATAAAGTTTCAGCCATCATACCCAACGGCGGCGGGCAATAGCTGCTTTGCACCTGTGCGTCCGAAGCTGGCTCAGACACAGCCGGTGCCTGTTGCTCCTGCCCGCCGCAGGCGGCCAGCCCGAGGGCGATAAACACGCCGTACAATAGTTTTCTCATTTTCCCTTCTCCATAAAAAAGCCCTGCCGATTCAGGACAGGGCTTGATTCTACCATTTTCAGGTAGCCTTTACTCCAACACCTTGCGGATGGCAAAGCCGGTAATATCAATCACCATCTCGTTGTCCACCGTGTAGCTCTCGCCAACCTCGGTCACACAAAACCCGAGGTAGCTGGTGGGTTTGGCGCCGGGCACGTCGGGCACCAGTGAGATTTTGGCGTCCTCAATGCTGCCCCAGTTGATGGCGGTGCCGTCGGTAGGCATCACAGCGGTGGCGGTGATGTCGTATTGGCCCACGCCGCGGGTGAAGCCTTTGGTGCGGCGGCTGCGGTTCATGGTTTTCACGGGCTTGCGGCCGGTGCTGTCTTTAACGTCGATTTTGGTGATTTCCACCTCCGCGGCGTCGAGATAGAGGGTTACGCTGCCGATGTATTCGGTACTCATGTTTTATGCTCCTATAAATAGAGGTCTACCACCATGCCGACCACATGCAGGCCGTTCACTACGTCGGATGGGATGCGCACGTCCAGCATGTTCACGTTTTGCTTGTCCCTCTCCACGATGAGGTTGGGCAGGTTGGCTTCCACCTGCTCCAAAATCTCGAGCTCTTCGCAGCGCATCAGCACATCGATGAGTTCGCTGCGCACCCGCGCCGGGGTTTTGTCGGAGAGTTTCTCGCGCGGGAAGCGCAGAGCCACGCGCTGGATGCAGGCTTTGCTCACGTAAATCAGGGTGCGCACGGTGGTCACGTCCAGCAGGCTCTCGTCGGCGGTGCCGTTGGCGGTTTTGGTGTAGGTGGTAATCGCCCGCACAATCTGAGCCCGGCTGCCGTCCGGGCTGGTTTCCACCGGCGCCACGCCGTTGTAGAGCGCATTTTCCTGCTCGGTACGCATGGTTTTGTCTTTGCTGTCGCACAGGCCGATGCCTTCCAAAGCCAGCGTGTTCAACGGGCGGGCGGGGTCTTCTTCGCTCGCCATCACGGATGCAAAAGCTGCCGCCAGTTCGCACGGCAGGCTGGGCGTGCCGCGATACCAAGCGCAGAGCATAAAGCCGTTGTTGAGTTTGCCCGCCAAGGTGGTGGCGGTGGCCAAGGTGCCGCTGTGGCCGTACACACCAATGGCCCAGCGTTTTTCGGTGGGCGCGCCGACTTTTTCGAGGTGGGCGCGCAGTTTGAGCAGGTTGGCCTCGTCGCTGATACCGCAGGCGATGATGTCGTGACCGTCGGCAATCACTGCGGTGAGCGCGGGCTGGATGTCGGGGTTGGCGTCGCCGCCCGCCATCGCGGTTACCGTGGTGCTGATGCCGGCGGCGGTGCAGGCCGCCAACAGGCGGATGGCATTGCCCTCGGTGCCTTTATTTTTGGCGGTGATGGTCACCACACCGGCGGCTTCGGCGGCAGACACCGGCAGGTCGGGCTGGGCGGCAATCGCAGCCTTGACGGCTTTGCCGACGGTATCGGCGCTGTCGCCGGCGGCCACAGGCACCATCAGCACATCGGCGTTGCCGATGCCCACGCGCAGCACACCTTGTGTGGTGGCATTGCCGGTAATGGTGATTTTGCCTGCGGCGGCCACGCCGGCGCTGTTGTCGGCCAGCGTGATGATGCTCAGGGCGGCATTAGCGTAGGCTTTAATGGCGGCATCGGCCATTAAATGTGCCTGACTGCCCGCACCGTAGCGCTCGGCCACTTCGGCGGCGGAATACACATCCGTCAGGGCGGATACTGCGCCCAAGTCGGTGGTGTGCTGGGCAATCAACAGCACGCGCTGCCGATTGGTAGGCAGGTTGCGCATGGCGCGTTTGAGGTTCCATTCGGCGTACACGCCGGGTTTGCGCGTAGATGCCGGGATTTTGTCAAAACTGATGTTGGCGCTGGCCATTATTTGCCTCCTTTGGCGGGTTTGGGATCAGGCTCGGATTCGGCCTCGGATTCGCGCACCAAGTCGCCGCACTCAAGGCAGCGCAGATAGTAGGCGCTCTCCTCCACGGCGACGGCCTGATGCTCGTCGATATAGCGGTGCGGCTCGCCTTCCTTCGGCACTTTCAGGCCGGCGGCGGCTCTTACCAAGATACTCATGGTGTCTCTCCTGTTTTAACTTCCGCCTCGATGGCGGGGGTGGGGTTGTCGGGCGGCGCGTGCACATGCAGGTTGGCGCCTTTCAACTCGGGGTATGGCGGGCTGGTGGCCGCCTGATAGGTCACAAAGATTTGGTCGGGGTGCGGCGGGGCGGGCGGACTGCCCGGCGGCGGGGGCGGCGGCACTTGTGGCCAGCGGCCGTTGTCCAACGCCTCCTCGATCCAATGGGTAGCAAATTCGCAGGCATACACGCTCATCGCTTCCTGCCGCTCCATCCTGCCGTTAAACAGGGTGCGTACCGCGCGCGGTTGCAGCTTGTCGATGGCCAAACCCAAATCCTGATTGGCCAGCAGGCGGCGCACCGCGTAAATCAACTGGTAGCTGCCGATTTCCCAGTGGCCGATACCGCCGGTGCGGCTGGTTTCCTCGCTCCGTAGGGAGCGGGCAGCCACCATCACCACAAACTTGGCTTCGGCCTTGTGCTTGGTGCGGCTGGTTTTCACGGCTTCGGTTTTGTCGATGCCGGCAAAAGTTACCCAAGCAGCGGGCAACTGCTGCACCACCTGATACAACCCCTCGTCGTCCAGCTCGCCGCCGTAGCTGTGCACGCCGGTAACCAGCTTGCCCAAGCCTTGGCGCAGGCGCTGCACGATGGCAGCCTCAATAAGGGCGATCACGTCCGAATACCTTTTGCTGCGGCTTGTTAAACATCACGGTGTCGCCGGTGCCGAGCTGGCCGTTTTCAGGCAGCCCGCTGATGGTGGCCGTGCCGCGCGCCACCTGCTTGAGGTAGTCGATGGCGTTTTTGTAGCGGGTGTCCATGTCATCGTTGCCTTGGCGCATACCGGTGGCCAAGCGGTAGATGGCGATGTCGCAGCAGTACACCGTCAAGAGGCGCGGGATTTGTGGAAACGGCCGCGTGTAGCGGTTCAGGTAGCCGTCGATTTCGGCAGTAGCGTCCAGCAGCGCCTGCTGTGCGATGTCGGCATTGATTTGGCCGCGGCGCTCTAGGTCGGTGAGCTGCAGCACGGTGTTGTCGCCGTAGCGCAGGCACAGCTCGTCGAGCGTGGCATAGCTAATCATTGCGGCACGTCCTCGTTATCGTCCGGCGTATCGGCCGGGCGGATTTCAAGATGCGGCTCAGCCAGCAGGCGCTGCCAATCTTCATCGCTCAATTCGCTGCGCTGTACCGTACGCCATTCATGGCGCACAAATTCCAAGCCGCAGCGGAAAAAGCGCTCGGTGCGTGAGCGCACGGCCACGGCATCGTCGGCGGCAGGCGGTTCGGTTGGTTTTTCAGGTAGCCTGTCTGCATCGGCGGTGGGCTGCACAACGGCATCCTGTTCCGGCTGGTTTTCGGGCAGGTTGCCCTGCGACTCCGGCTGCTGCTCGGTTTGTCCGCCTTGCGCTTCTTGCTGCTCGGGCGGATTGTTCGGGGTGCCTTGCAGCGGCTTTTGCACTGCATCGTCTTGGGTTTTGTTTTTTGCCATTTATCTGCTCCAAAACGGCGGCTTTAAACCGGTTAAAGCCGCCGCAAAAGGGGTTACAACAACCACGGGGTAGCGATAACCTGCACTTTGTTGTGGTGCGGGTTGTATTTGCCGTTCTCGTATTTGTCGGGTTTGATGATGCTGTTGGCTAAATCGCCCATCGTGGTCGGTACCAACAACAGGGTCGGCTTGATGTCGAGCGGGCGGCCGCCATCGCCTTTTTGGCTGATCATGGCGTCGTACACCTTGGCAAAGTTTTCCGGAGTCAATGCCTCGGTAGACATCGCGGCCATCTGCCAAAAACCAAAGCCCACGTTGGAGCGGCAATCAGCACCGTAGCGGTACTCGTTGCGCATAAACACGCCCTCGTCATCGCCTTTGGTCATGGCGGTAAACTGCATGGCCTTGCGCTCTTGGTAAATCAGCGGTTTCAGTGCGCGGCTGGTATCCAGCAGATACCACGGCGCGCCCTGCGTGCCGCCGGTGGCGGTAAACAGGTTTTTAACCAAGGTTTTGTTGCCGGTGCCGTCCACTTTTTCAAATACCGGGTGGTCGGTGTCAAAAAAGTTTTGGCCGTCGTAGCACAGGGTGGCGTTGCCTTTTTTCAGCAGCTCGAACACCTGCTGATCCGGGAAGGCGGCAGCGGCGCGGCCCATCTCGGTAAACAGCGGCGCGTAAATGCCGATGTTGTCGTCTTCGATGTCGTCGCGGTTTACTTTGACAGAGCTCTCAAAGTGTTTGTTGGCAATGGCGTAGCTATGCGCTGCCATATCATTAAAGGCACGGTCGCCCACCCACTCCCTAAAGCCCGGCCATTGGCCGAGCCAGCCGTAGGTGTTGGATTTGGTGCTGGATGGCACCACGGTGGCGATGTCCTTGTATTGGCTTTTGGCAATCTGCAAGCCGTCTTGGTAGTTTTTCTTAAAGCCGGTCATCAGGGCTTTAAGGGCGTCCGGGGTAATAATCATGGCTGCTTACTCCTGTTTTTGTTTTGCGTAATCTTCGGCGCTGATGCCCAGCATCTCCGCCACCTTTGCCTCGTCGGCAGTCAGGCCTTTTTCCGCGGCAGCAGGCGGGATGCCGCCGGTCTGCGTGGCGCTTAGGGCGGCCAAAGGCTGCGCCGTGGCCAAAAATTCGGCCAGTGCCTGCGGGTTGGATTTGCCCAAGCCTTCCGCCCATGCTTTTTGCGCCGGCAGCAGTCGGCCGTCGGAGAGGGCGGCGGTAATCAGTTGTGCGGTTTTTTCCGCCTCGTGCGCAGCCAGCTGCTGGCTCAGGGCGGCCACTTGTCGTTGCAAGCCTTGCAGTGCCGACAGCGGCACCTGTTGCGAGGCGGCAGCGGTATTGGGTGCGCCGGTCTCGTCATTGGCCGGCTGGCCTGCCGGTGCGGCAGGGGCGGCGGGCGGGTTCGGCTCGGCTGGTTTGTTTTCCGGCTTGGCTGCCTCTTTGGCGGCGGCCAAGGCTTCGGCCAGCTTTTTGCCGTCGGTGCTGCTTTGGATTTGCTGCATCGCGGCCAGCTGCTCCGCCTCGCTGGCGGTTTCAGGCAGCCCGAGCAGCGACAGCATCAGCTTTTGTGCTTCGTTCATTGCTTCGTCCTTTTGAGAGGGTTGGAGGGGGTTAAGTAATCGGGAGGCGGCAGCCAAGGCCACCGGGTCGAGTTGGTCAAGCGCCGGGGTGTTGGTGAGCGCGGGCGGCAGTAAATTCAGAATGTCGCCTGCGGCCGTGTATTGAAACACCGGCGAGATATAGCGGTATTCGCCGCCGGCAATTCGCTGCTTGGCCGCGGCCGTCCACTGCACCTCGGCATACAGCCCCTTGCCGTCGACCCATTCAAAGCCGGAGAGCCAGCCCGATGCCGGGTTGGGCTGTCCGTTTTGCGCGGTAAACAGGGTTTGGTGCTCGTAGTCCACCATCAGCCGCACCGGCCGCGCATTGAGCTCGGCCACCAAGGCGGCGGCACGCTGCGGGCTCAAACGCCAAAACGGCGCATCAACCGGGCGGCCGTCGTTGGCGCGGAACTCGCCGGCAGGAATAAGCTGGATGCGCTGCACCGTGCCGTCCACCGGGACGGAACAGGCAGCCAGTAAAAACGGGGGAGGGGTATGTTTGTTCATGGCCGCATTGTGCAGCCGGAATTGGGGAAAAAATCTTTGAAGCGCCTCACTTGGTTTTGGCGCGGATGAAACAGCCGACGGGGCGGCTGCGGTGTGATGGCTATAAAGAGGCTATAAAGCGCGTTTTTTAGCGGGGGTCGGGCGCGGGGATATACCAAACTATACCCAAGCCGTTTAAACGCCGTTTAGCGCGATTTTGGGCGGGGTGTCGTTTAACTGCCTTTCGGTAGGCCGCAGACAGAGGCCAAATAGTCGCTCACCGTCTCCACCAGCTCGTGCTCGTCTTGCGGGGTGAGCTGCATAAACGGGCGTGCCGGAATGCGGCTGCCGGGGTGCTTCACGCTTTTTACCGGATACGCCCCCGTTGCCCATGCCAGCGCCTTTTTGTGGCGCGGGTAAATCATGTGCGCGGCGGTTTGCCCGCCGAAGTTGTGGATGGCGGCATAGGCCACATTGGTGCCTACCCGCGCGCTATCATTGTCGCTGGCCTCGGTGATGCTGTTGCGCAGGCGGCCGGTGTTTTGCAGGATTTTGTGGTTGCGCACATGCTTGTCAAACCGCACCTGCGATACCTGCCCGCGTTTCGTCAGCGCCCCGGCACGGGAGAGCTGGCTGCCCAGCTTCAGCCCCGCCCAAGCCGGGCGGCCTTGGCTGTTAAAGTTTTCATCCACCGCCTGATGCAGCCTGCCGGCAATCAGGCGCATCAGGCTGCCGCGCTGCTCCAAGCCCTGCGCTGCGCGGCTGATGTTTTGCTGCAACTCTAACGTCTTGATTTCGATTTCGATCATAGCTATACTGTAATTCACAAATAGGCAGGGGTAGTTTCCAACTGGTAAAGGTTATGGTTTCCCCATATTATGCGGGTTCGAATCCCGACGCCCCTGCCTATTTTAATTCATTCCTGCCGGGGCTTTCCCCCAAACCAGTGTATGCTGGTTCAATGCTTCTTTCCAATTCGTGATTCTGCCGCCGGTTCGCACAATATTCATCATCTCTTTGCTCTTCTTCTCCGGCTTATCCACCAACAATACCAATTTGCCCTGCTCGGTCTCATAAATAAACCATAATGTCGGATTTTTGGCATTGGTTTGTACATACACCGAGTCCGGCTTCAGCAGCAGCTCCGGCACACGCCGGATAATGGCTGCATCCAAAGCCCGACCGCTTGCCGCCTTGCTGTCGCGCAAGGCATGGGTAATGTCCGCATCCCCCATACTGATAACGGCCGACTGAGGCATGATGTTGTGGGCGGCCAGCGCATCCAGCAGCTCGGTGTGCAATACGCCCACGTGCATTATGCGGTTGCTGCCGTGGCCGCCGGCGGCCAAAAAATCAAAGCGCCGGATAAACTCATCCGACAGCGTCTTAAAAAAGGCCGGCTGTTTCAGCGCCTCGCCCACCGCCATACTCGCCAACCGCGGCGGCAAATCCACCGCCCGTTGCATCTGCAACTGCCCCAGCTGCGCCAAGTGCCGCTTGCCCACGTTGCCGTCAAAGCCGCGGTCGGCCATAAAGGAGCGGCCGTCGGCCAAACGGATGGCGCGGGTCGGCTCAGTGTCGCCCGCTTTGTTCACCACGCGGTACACCTCTTCCAGCCGCCCCTCGCTGTCGGCCACTTCCAGCCCGCGCCGGGTCAAATCGGCCGCGCTGTAGGCGGTTACCGTGCAGCGGCAGTTAAAGCCGTTGGGCGGGTAAAAGGTATCCCAAAACGGGTCGTCGATGTGGTACACCTGCCCGTGCAGCTCGCGGTGCAGCGGGCGGGTGCGGTTGTCCATAACGGCGGTGTATTGCAGATAAGGCATGGCGGCACGGTTGTCTTGCAGCTCCTGCCAACGCCCGGCCATATACGCATTTTGCATATTAGTGCGGTAAATCACCTCCAAGCGCTGCGGCGTGATGCCTTTGCCCAGCAGCTCGCCGGTGGCGGCATCCACCATATCGCCTGCCTGATCCAGATGCAGCCCCTTAGCCGTCAGCTGCCGCTCCACCGCATCCCTAAATTTAGCAAACGGCGTGCCCTTGGCCGCCGATTCGCCCAGCGCGCGATGGATGTCGGCCACCACATCCTGCCGGTAGATGCCGGCGATGGTCTGCGCCTTGGCCGCTGCTTGTTGCATCCGCTGCGGCCAATCGGTCGGCACCGTGTAGCCCAAAGTCTCAAAATAACGGATGGCACGCCCCGGCGGCAGGCCGAAGGCATAGGCCAAATCCACTTGATTAGCGCCCACCGATCTGCCCCCACAAGTCCGCCACAAACAGCACGCGCCCCAGCGCCTCTTGCAGCTGTGCGGTGTCCAATTGCGGGTAGGCCGCCAGCAGGCGTGCCGCCGCATCCTCGTAGCTGCCGCCTTCGGCGATGGCTTGGCCGAGTTGCTTAATCAGCGGTTCAAGCAGTGCGGGCAGATCAGTATTTTTCAGGTAGCCTGCAATACCGTCGTCCAACGCCAGTTGGTCGGGATAGATGATTTCACCCTGCCGCGACAAGGCTACCTGCCGGTAGCGGCTGGCCTGCGCCTGCCGCAGTTCCGGCTGGGTGCCAAGCATGGCCAGCATGTCTTGGTCGTCGGCCGCCTGCGGGATGGCCAGCTTTTCGTGCGCCCATTCCAGCGGGATTTTCATGCCGAGCTGCACCAATTCGGGCAGCGCCTCGGCATACAGCTTCATGTCTTCCGGCTGGCGGGTGTCAAACTCAAAATAGGGGATGTTATTGGGGTCGGTGATGCCCTTGTTGAGATACAGCAGCGGCGCAATCAGCTGCCGGGTCAGCGTGGCTGCCAGCTGCTTGGCGTCAGACGCCAGCAAGTCGTGCCGCACTTCATTGTGGATTTGCCCCAGCGCGTTGGTGCTGGTTTTGCCGTCTGCCTGCGTGGTCAGCGTGCCGCCCAAGATGATTTTGGATTGGGTGCGCTCGCACCAGTCCACCATGCTCATAAAGGTGTCGCCGCTGCCGCTGGCCGCGTCCAACAACTCCAGCATCATGGTTTCCGGGATGATGCCGGCCGCATTGTGGCCGATGCCCACCAGCGCGTTAAGCAGGGTGGTTTTTTCCTTATCCGATGCGCCAGCCGGGTATTTGCCCAGCCGCACCGGCAGGCCGTAAATTTCCAAAAACTCGGCCAAGTCGCGCACCGAGTAGTTTTTAAATAGATACGGCCACGCCAGCGAGCGCATCAGCCCGCCGCGCGCCAAGAAGCCGCTGCGCGCCTGATGGCGGTGCACAATCCAGCCCAGCGGCCACAAGTCCTGCGGCTCCTGCCCGTTCACGCCCAGCAGCTTGAGCCGGTTGTGTTTCAGGGAAAACCAACCCTGCGGGCGGTGGGTAAACTTGGCCGGCAGCCATAAGCCGTCCACCTGCTGCCAGCTGATTTCCACCGCGGCGAAGCCGTGGCCGAGCGCGTCCAGCAGGTCAAACAGCAGCGCCTCAAAGTCCGGCAGGCCGTAGAGCCAGCCCGCCACCTCTTCCGCCAGCTGCCGGCCGGCCTCATCGGCATTTTTTGGAGCGGATACCCGCCAATCCAAGCCGGTTAAAGCGCGTTTGCGCTTGCTCATCTCGGCAAAGATGTGGCCGTCTTTTTCCTCCATATCGGCAAACAATTCCGACTGCGCCGTGATGTCGCCATCTTCCGCCCCTTCTAAAATCTGGTGCAGTTTCTGCGGCGTCAGCCCCTTGCTCGGATGCTCGCCGATGGTGCCGCGGGCTTTGGCCAGCTGCGCGGTCTGCTCGCCCTTGCGCGGCGCTTTCGGCGCAGGCTCAGTGCTGCCTGTAATAGCGGATAAAACGGCGGTAAAACGGGATTTGATAGACATAATTAAGCGGCAAGATGCAGTTAATCTTGCCGCTATTGTCAGATGTAAGGCCGTCTGAAACCGTTTGAGCCGCCTCAGCGGGTTGTTACCAAGCGCCGCTGCCGAAAGTCAGTACCCCGTCGCTGCCGCTATGGCGCGGTACGGCGGTGTAGTCAATCGCACCGAAGCCGCTTTGCGCCAGCATCCACAGCATATGCAGCGCATCCGGGCCGTCGTCATGGTCGGCCATCGGAAAATGCCGCAGCTGCTGGATCAGCGTGCTTTGGCTAGCATGCAGGCGGATGAGGCCGTTGGCCATATGCGGTTGCAGGCTCTCAATCCTCAACAGCTTATCCGCCACTGGCTTGATGCCGCGCGCCGGAATCGGCACGCCCGCCGCCGCGCCGCGTTTCACCAGCTCTATTTTTAAAAACTCCTGAAACTGCACCGTCTCGATACCCCACAGCAGGCAATGGTATTGCCGTTGCAGCGCGATAATGTCCTCAATGATGCGGTCTGGCAGACGTTTTTTAATCTGCGCCTCCACCACATCCAGCACGCCGGTGCGCTTGTTAAAACCGCCCACCAGCAACGCCGACGGGTCGCGGCTCGCACCAGCCTTGCCCAAACTCGGGTCGCAGGCGCCGAAAAACAGCCACTCGTTATCGCGCTGTACCCAAAAATGCAGGCTGTTGGCAAACGGCGCGGCATCGCCGGATACCGGGTCGTTTTGGTACTCACTGTCAAACGCCGCATGCCCCACGCGGGCGCGGATGGTCATCAGCTCCAGCACCCCGCGCGCCGCCCAACTGGTAACCGCGCCGGCTTCCATTTCCGCGCGGTGGGCGCGGTAAAACGCCAACGCCATTGCTTCGCCCTCATTGCGGTACAGCTCTTCCCACTGCTCCCACAGCGCCATATTGTCCGGCCAGCGGATCATGGCCTGAAATTTTTTGCGGTGCCAAAACGGGTTATTTAAGGTGCGCGCCAGCACGCTGTCATAGTGCAGGATGGTACCGATGTAAATCACATCGTATTTCATGCCCACGCCGCCCAAAGGCAGAATGGTTTTATCCAGCCAGTCGTTGAGTTTTTTGCGCTGCTCCGGGCTGCGTACCTGCTCGTCGTTCTCGATATCGTCCAAGATGGTTAAATCCGGGCGGTAGGGGCCGTGGCGCAGGCCGCGCAGTTTTTTGCCCGAGCCCGCCACCTGCACCTTGATGTCGTTGGCGGTCACAATCGTGCCCGCCTGCCACACCCGCCCTGCGCCCGCCGCCTCGGGAAAGTCGGTCAGCAGGCGCGGGTTATAGGCCAGCTCGGCCTTAATCGCCTCCAGCATCGGGTAGGCTTGGTCGATACTGTCCATCACGATTACGCAGTAATGCTTCTGCGCGGTTACGATGCAATACAGGGTAAACAGCTGGGTCACCAGCGTGGATTTACCCTCGCCGCGCGGCGCGCCTGTCGCTTCCGGCACACCCTTCGGCTCGCGCAGGATTTCAGGTAGCCTCGTAAACAAAAACTCGTGCAGTTGCGACTTTTCCGCCGTGTGCACATAATGCGGGAAGTAGGTATAAACAAAGTATTCAAAGCCGCTTATCGGGTCGAACACCTTGGCCCGGCGTTCCGCAATGGCTGCCGGGGTCGATTCAAAGCCTACCACTTCCGCCTCGATGGTGCGCCGCAGCTGGTCGGCAATGGCGGAGAGGGATTTTAGAAACTCTTTATTTTTCATATAGATTATGAATAAAATGGACAATAATTTAGGATGGTTAGATCGCAAATTACAAAATGCAATTCTTGTTTTTTGCGCAGAAAAACCAGAAACTCATTGCTCCGCGGGGGATATTACTTATGAATTAATATGTGCACAGGGTAGTAGAATAGTGAACCTTGAATTTACCTACCTAGAAGAAAAGTTCCCCATTGAAACACCAATTCCTGTCACTCACGCCAGATATAGACATCTTGAACCTAATCCCTTTTATGAACATTGGAAACAAATAGTTATTCGTAATATATGTTATTTAGCTGGACATGATTTAGTTGTATTTGATCGAACCACTTTAAGACTTAGAATAACTTCAAAAGGAATTGATTTTATTCAGCAAGATAGCGGATTATCTGCCATTCTTGGTGTGCAAATTGTCAAAATCCATGCTGACACACTAAACGAATTAAAAACCATACTAGCCGATAAACTGAATCAATCCGACTTACCCGAAGCCGAAAAAGCCAAATTACAGGAAAAATTGGCCGAATACGGTGATGTCGGCATCAAACACTTCATCACCAAGTTACTGGATGTGGGTGTGCAAAACCTACCGAAACTTATCTCTACCCTCGGTATTCCCGGCCTATTCAACTAACCAAACCTCTTCTCCACCTCCGCCCCAAACGGCTCCAGCACCTCTGCCAGTGCGCCCAGTTGTTTGGGGTGTTTTTCCGATACAAACTGCACCAGCAGCTCCACCACCTCCAATGCGGTGGCCAGCTTGCTGGTTTCCGGCAGGATTCTGGCGTTGGCCGCCACGGTCTTGTTATAGGCATCGGCCAAACTGGCCAGCAGCTTGACCTTTTCCGCCGGGCCTAGGTCGCCGTCCTGTTGCAGCAGCTCCATGGTCGAGCTGTATTGCTGCAAGAAGCCGGCCATTGTTGCCCGCCCCAGCTCTTCGATGCTGCCGCCGGCCAGCGTGTAGGCGGCGCGCATTTTGTCCCAATCGTCGCCGCGCTCGCGCGCCTGTTCGCGCCAGCGCCGCGCGGTGGCCTGCGTAGTACCGCACATCATCGCCGCCGTTTCCAGCGTTTGATTGCCGGAAACGTAGAGTTGGCGCAGGCGGTCACGGGTTTCTTTCGGGTGAGCCATAGTCAATTAATCCAAATTAAAAGCCGAATTTAGCGCGGATAAAAGCAATGCCGGTGGCCACCACGCCGCCGCTCACCGCGCCGGATACCGCACCAGCCAAACCGCCGTTGGTACGGGCGATGCGCTGACAATCGGCCTGTATTTCGGCCAGCCGTTTATCCATCGCTTCCTGTTTGGCAATGGTTACATCCTGCTTTGCGCTGATTTCGCGCAACATTGCTACAACGGGGTCGTTCATGTTTTGTCCGCCTTCCTATCCAGTTTGTCGCTGACTTTTTCTATTTGATTTTTAATGTCGTTTAATAGATCCAAAATCTCGCTGCGCGCCTCCCGCGCCTCGGTTTTGGTTTGATAGCCCATCTCCACCGTATGCAACCGCTCGCGCAGCTCCTGCCGGTCGTGTTCGGCCTCTTTAAAACGGTCGGCCAAACTCTTGATGTAATACCACAGCGCGGCCACCAAAAAGCTCACCCCGCCGCCGAACACATACTCAATAGTTAAAGGCGTGCTCATCCGCATCCTCCCAAAATATCACTTGGCAATCGATACCGGGTTGCTGCCGGCTGCCTACATGCAGGCATGGGCGGCGGTTATCCACATCAAACTCCACCTCCCCGCAGGTTAATAAGGCTTCTTTCACCGTCTGATACTGTTGATTCAGCGGTAGGTGGGAGCGTACTAAATAAAACACCACACGCAGGTTGGCGGTCATGCCCATTTGGTAGCTCCAGCTGCCAGCCGACAGCTTGCGCTCCACCGAGAGCACAAACCCTTCCTGCTCGCGCGCCCGCGCCAGCTTAAGCTCGATGCCGGCATGATCCACCGCCAGCTGCTGTTGTACTAATTCGCGGTATCTACTCACGATTAGCCCCTCGGCCGTTGCCATACCAAACCTGCCAGCCACGCGTCTGTGCATCGCGCTTGCCGCACCATGCGCCGTACTCGGCGGCGTGGTTAAGCAGGGCTTCCGGGCTGCCTGAAGCAGGCGGCGCTGGGCGTTCGTAATCCACCAGCAGTTCCGCCGGAGCGGGCGGCAAGGTCGGCCGCTCCACCACTTTAATCGGTGCTGTAACCGAAGGCTTGGCGGTAGAGCCGCAAGCTGTCAGCGCCAAGGCCGCTATGGCAGCCGCCAGCACCGTTGTCGCGTGCAATCGCATGGGGTATCTCCTGTTTGATATGGGTGGTTTGCCTGTCTAAGCGGCGGTTGGCTTCGGCCAGTTTCACGGATTGGCTCTGGGCAAAATCAACCCATTTCTGCCGTTCCGCCGCCACTTCGGCCAGTTTGGCGTTGTAGGCGCGTTCCGCCTCCAACTGTGCGTGTTGGTGTGCGGCGGCCACTGCGGCCATCTCGGTTTTGGCCTTGCCGTCGCGGTTCAGGTAGCCTGCGCGGTAGCAGGTGGCCGCCACAGCCAGAGCCAGCAGCAGCGGCAGCAGCTTTTTCCACAGGCTGCCTACGGGCAGCAGCTTACTCAGTAGGGGCATCCACATCATTTTCACGCTCCGTTTCCTGTTTGATGGCCGCCAGCTGCGGGATAACCGATAAGCCGCGCCGCACCAAGGCAAAACCGCCCACAATGCCGCCGTAAGCCCACCACATCCACTCCACGGGCTCAGGAGCCATCACGAACTTATAGGTCATGACCGCGTAGGCGATATTGGTCCAGATTTTGGTGTGGCTGGCCTGCCCCGTGGCCGGGTTGGTAAAGTTACCGGCCAGCCAAGTGCCAAACTTATTCATCGTTTCGCCTTTCTGCGCCGCTTGGCCGCCCGTCTGGCCGCGGCCACGCCGCTGCGCTTCCAGTTCGGCAGCGGCAGCATGATTTCCACATCACGCCGTTGCGGCCATTCCCTTTCTTGTGTCGGGTGTCCACCCGGCAGGGCAAACATGGCCAGCGCCATCAGTTTTTTACGCCAGCTCATGCCGCCACCTCCGCCGCAATCGCTTCGGCCACCGCACGGCAGATGTGCCATTTGGTCTGCTTCCACTGCGCAAGGTCGGCATCATTACTGATAAAAAACGGCTCTAAGATAATGCCGCCCGCCTGCGCATAGGCCAAACGGCTGTGCTGCCCGGCGTTGTCGGGCTTGTAGCCGCCCTCGCCGCGCAGTTTCCAGCCACTGGCAGCGGCCACCGCTGCGCATATACGCTGGCAGGCTGCCTTGTTTTTCAGAATGGAGAGCGCCTCAATGCCCGTCGCCTCTTTCTTTGCGGCGGCATTGGTGTGAAATTCCACCGCCAAGCGGCTGCCCTTAATCAGTTTCACAGCTTCGCGCAACGGCATATTGCCCTTGCCCTCGCCGTCGGTTTTAACCTCCAAGCCGTAATCGGTGCGCAGGATAGAGGCCACGATATTGCGCATGTCCTGCGCGATATCCGCCTCGCGGTCACTGCCGTTCACGGCACCCGGGTCGGTGTTGGAATGTCCGGCTGTAATGGTAATAAACATGATAAAAACCCCAGTGGTTACACTGGGGTTATTGTCTATCGGCAGGCTGTTTGAAAATGCTTGAGGCGGCTCACACGGTTAAAGCAGCGAGATTTGCCGGCTCTCCGGCGGCGGGGCGTTATCGGTCTTTTTGAGGATGTCCCACACCGTGCGGTCGGTGAGGTGGTGGCATTGTGCTAAATTCTGCACCGCCCAAAACGCGGTCATATGGTCGCGGCTCACCAGCTCGTCAAACTGGCGGCGGATTTTGCGGTGCAACAGCTCGCGCACCGCCCGTTCGCATTTCGGCAGCCACAGCCGCTGGCGTTGACCGAAGGCGCGGCACAACTTGTCTGCCGCCTGCTCGCCCACCACTTCCGCCAAAGCGGCGTGGGTAGCCTGCCCGGCACGCTTCACATTACAGGATACCGGGAAGGTAGTGCCGCCGTAGGCGCGCAGCAGAGCGAGCGTCGGCTCGGCGCCAATCAGCCCCACCATTTCCATCACGCTGTCCGGCAGCAGGTGGCGCACCGCATCAAAATCCGTTTCGTCATAGAGTTCAAACGACATTATTTTTCCCCTTTCCGGCGGTTGGCATAAATCTGCAAGGCCGCCACCAGTTTGTGCAGTTTGTCATCCGGCAGCCAATGCACTTGGTCCACGCCAAACATCCGTTTGGCCATCCCGTGCGCATAAGCCCAAGTCAGGCCGTTATCCAGCAGCAGCGCTTCCGCCTTGCCAATCATCTTGGAGGCCGAGCGGCGCGGGCTGGGGCGGCGCCCCATCGGGCGGCTGGCGGCAAAACCCTGTCGCTGCATGGCCGCCAGCACCGCTTCCAGCTCGCGCAGGGTCATCTTGGCGCAGGAGCTTTTGCCCGTTTCGCGGCGCAGCAGGGCGCGGTAGGTGTCGTCGTCCAAACCCAGTTGCGCTTTGCCAATGTGGATTTTGGCTTTCAGTTTGTTCAGATTGGCCTGCATTTTTCAGGTAGCCTCTTGTAATGATCCACTCATGCCGCCGCATCCGGCAGCGGCATGGATTGAGCATCACTGATTCACTAGCTCTTTGAGCTGCGCGCTCGGCTTAAACCGTACCTTGCGTTTGGCCGCCACCTGCACCGGCTCGCCGGTTTTCGGATTGCGGCCGGTGCGCGCCGCCGTCTCGGTTACCTCAAATACGCCGAAGCCGTTTAGCGGCACCCGTCGGCCGTTGGCTAAAGCCTCGCGGATGGTATGCTGCACCGCCAGCAGCGCAATTTCGGCTTCGGCGCGGCTCATCTTGCCGTGTTCGGCGATAGCCTTAATTAAATCCGGTTTATTCATGATTTAAACTCCTATTTAACTGTTTTAAACTGCGGCAAACCGTGCCGCGCGGGTTTCGATTTTTCAGGTAGCCTTTTATTTTGTTATCCACTCATAATCCTGCCAGCCGCCCAGCAGTCCGGCCAGCTCGTCCAGCATGGTGGTCAGCGTGTTGGCCATGATAACTTGCGAGGCATAAGCCTGTTCGGCGGCTGTGTCGCCACCTTGAGCCTCCTCGGTCAGTACGTCCAAATAACGGATGTTTTTCATGGTCAGTTTGTCGGTCAGCACAAAGGCGATGCTTTCGCGCCATACCAAACCCAGCTCGGCCACGCGCTTGCCGCATTTCACATGCTGCACCACCTCTTCGGCGGTTACGTCTTCGCGCTTGATGCGCACCTCGGGAGCCATATCTCCGGCACCGACCAAGGCCACGTAGTCATCCAGTTCAAACAGCCCGTCCGCCTCGCCGTTGTGCAGCCATTCGGTCATCAGCTCGGAAGGCGAACGGTGGGCTGTCGTCGTCCAGGCATGCAACCCGCCCAGTGCTTCGCGCAGTCGGCTGAGCAGAGTTTCCGCTTTGTTGCCAGTCTGGTTAACCAGCAGATAACCGCCAACCAAGACTGCATCAGTGCGGCTGGCGCGGGTAAAGGCTCGCGGCAGTAGCTCGTCAACAATCTGCTCTTTCAGCTCCTGTCTTTCTTTGCGACCAACTTGGCGGGCTTCCTCCGCTTCGATTTTGGCAATTTTTCCGTCCAAGACAGTTTTGATGACCGCACCCGGCAGCACCCGTTCTTCGCGCTTCAGGGAGATGCCGAGCGTTTTGTCTGCGGCAAATACCAGCTCGTCACCAAACGGCTGCGGCACAGCAAAACCGTCGGCAAACCAATCCAGCCCGCAAGGCGGCGCAAAGCGGTGTTCGTCCAAAGCAGCGGCTAAAACGGCCGCATCCGGGGTTTCAGGTAGCCTGTAGGCTTGGCATTGTTTAAACCACATCTTTTTGCTCCTCATCATCGGTTACACATTTGATACCGTTTACCCAGCCTTCTTGGTAATTCACCTCTCCGGCTTTGACCTGCACTGCATGGGCTTTGACATCACTCCAATCCATATTACTTTCTGCCCAATCTGAAATAGCCCCTTCGTTTTCGTAATCAGTAAATTGCTGCTCGGTTTCAGCTTTAACCTGCTCACGGTCTCTTCCATACTTTTCAACATAGTAAGCAGTTCGGTTGTCGGCAATAACCTGTACTGGCACGCGCCAAACCGAAAAATCGGGCATTTCTACCAATAAATATTTTTTCATTTTTTCAAACTCCTACATAGCAAACCAAATTGCGGCACTGATGGCAAACCATATAGCCGCCCAGGCAAACCACCAGCGGCCTTCTCGGCGGTAGGCTTCAGCCGTGGCACAGTAGTGCTGTGCCAACTCCAGAGCGCGGTAGCCGCAAGTATTGATGGTGTCGGACACATCAATTTTCAGGGTGCAGTTGATTTCTCTGCCTGCTTTATCGGCGCAGGACTTGCCTTCATTCAGCATTACAGCCATCTCACACCCCCGCTAATTCCGGGTCGCTGGGTTCGATCACGATTTTCTCCACCCCGCTCATAATCTTGATACCCGGCACCTGCCCGTCGGCAAACAGCTCGGCCTCGTTGAGGATGGCCTCCTTGTTGATTTCTTCTTTCAGCCGCACAAAGCGAGCCAGCGCGGTTTTTTCCTTCAGGTAGGCCAACACCGCCGCTACACCGGTTACACGCACGCTGGGCGGGTCGGCACGCCATTTCACGATGCCGGTTACAAAATCCACGGTCTTGGTTTTGTAGCCTTCGGTCAGCTCTTCGCGGTTGGCTTCGCAGTAGGCCTGCACGCCGCCGGTGAGCTCGGCCAGTTCGGCGCGCAGCGGGTCGGCCAGCTCGTTGTACTCCTGCTCGATGGCCGCCTGCTTGTCGCCCATCTCGGCTTCCAAGCGTTTTACTTCGCGTGCCAAGTCGCCGATGCGGCGGATTTGCGCCGAGGCTTCCACGCGGCTCTGCACGGCGGCCGTCAGCGCGGCCTGTTTAATGCGGGTTTTCTTTTTCGCTACCATTGCTTTTTCCTTTCAAAGATTTCAGCGATTTTTTGATACAGTTTTTTCAGGTTTTCCCGTCCCCGGGCTTCTTCTTCCGGCGTGAGTTGCCGTTTGTGTTCCAACTTCGGCGGCTCCGGCCTCGGCGGCAGACACCTAATCAGCATCTTGGGTGTCGGCCAGCGTTCGATTTCGGCCAATAAGCAGGCAAATGCCCGGGTAATGCGTCCCGCATCCTGCTGCTCGTCCCATTGGATGGGCAGTGAGGCAATCGCCTCCATCCATACACTGGCCGTCAGCTTGATGCCGCTATTGGGCGGTGCGCCGTCCGGGCGCAGCATCATCAGTTTTTGCAACCCGGTTAGGATTTCGTCGCGGGCAAATTTCGGCAGGGGCTTATCCATGCTTCATTTCCTCCAGTTGGGCTACTGCGTCCAAAGTCTTGCTGGTTTGCTTCAGACTGCCGCCACTAATAGCCGGGGTCGCTGCGCCATCGCCAATAGATACTGACATTGGTGCCGCATTGCCCGCCCAACCGGCAATAATCTCGTATAGGTAGCCGTGGGATTTGAGCGGGGTTTTCAGGCGGCCGCTGTCGCGGGCGGCCAGCACCTCGTTAAACGCATAAGCCCAGGCGGCCACTGGGGCGGGGTAGGATTGGCCGTTGCGGTAAATCTGCCCGGCTTGGATGTCCGGCAGCAGTTCAGCCATCAACGAAGCCATGCGAGCTTGAGAGAGCGCAGACTTGTTCGGGCGAAACAGGCCAAGATATTTCACTAGCCCCAGCGTCATCGGCCCGCCGATATTGGCCAGCGTCCACAAGCTCTGCCGCGCCTGCTCGTGGGCAATCAGCGCATCGAGGGAGTTTTCGGCACCGCAGCACGGGCAACGGGTTTTCATGCTGCCGCTCCCTGTTCGGCAGCCAGCCGGATAAAGGTGTCGATGTTTTCGCGCTCGGCTTGCAGGGCAAACGCCTTGTCTTCGGCGCTCATGTCGCCCGGGTAATCGCGCAGGATCATCCAATCGAGCCTTTGCGTTTCCAAATTCGGAATCAGCTCAATGCCCTTACCAATATCAGCCACCTTGAAATAGTCATATCCATCACCGTGATAGCCGACTTTTATGGTAGTGCCGTCGCAGTCCAACACCACCGCTTCAACCCCATCATGGAAGCGCACCATGTCGCCAAATTTGATTCGCTGTGTCATTTCTAAGCTCCTAACTTCTTCATCATCTCATCACGCCTTTTTTGCGCCGCTGCACCGATGGCTTGATAGTGTTTGCAAGCCACGGCCTTGCGTGACCAATAGCGGCCGATTTCTCCTTTGGCGCAGGGCGCAAAGCCAAACCTCAACATCGGCGTCGGCCTAGGCTTTTTGTCTTTTCCCGGCTCGCTGGTTTGCCAATATCGGCAGCGGTAACAGGTTTGCTCGGTCATTTTCAGGTAGCCTTTATCCTTTTGAATCCCACTACCCACACCCACGGATTGATGCCCCATGCTTCGGCACCGTTGATGTAGTTCCAATACTTGGCGAAGCTGCCGACCGCATCGGTTGTTGCTGGATCGCTATCCGTACCTTCTGCCAGAGCATCCTCCCAGCTGATGGCCTGAACTCGCTCCACCTTGATGCCGGTTATTTCCAACATGATGCGGCTGTGTTTGCGCGGCATATGGATGGATGGTTTCCAGTGGATGTCGATGGGGGTAGGGGCGATGTCATCAGCCCTGTAGAGCAGGCTGCCTGTTTCCGGGTGCACTGCCCAAGCCTCGCGTACCCACAAGCGGTCGCCGGGTTGTCCATAGGGACAGGGGACAAACTGATCTAAACGTACATGCGGTTCCTGTTTGCCAAACAGTGCGCCAAAGCGGTTTTTGTGGTGCCCCAGCACAATTAATTTTCTCCAGCTCGAATCCAGTTGTAATGCCCGCCGAGTCTGTGTTTTACGACCTTCTAAAATCGCCCGCACCATCGGACCGCTGAATAAAATCGGACGTTCTTTCATCACTAACCCCTCTGTTTCTTCCGATAACTCGGCCGCTTGTCTTGTGCCTGCCTAGTCTTGCGCTGCAAATACCGCTGCCCCATCAATTGCAACTTAAACTCCTCATCGCTCAAGTTGTAGCCTCGTCTAATCGGTCGCCTCATCATGGTTTTATCCTTTCGGTTTCAGGTAGCCTGTCGGCGATGGGCTCATACACAATGCCGCGCATCCGCTCTTGGTCACTCATGCGGCTGTAGGTCGCTTCCCATTGCGTTGCTTCACGGTCGGCCTGCTGTTGCAGGGTAGCCATGCGGTCGCTTGCTGGCTCGGCCTGTACCAGCACCCTGTTTGCTGCCGGCTGCGGGGTGCAGCTGCCGGTCATGGCGGCATAAGCCAGCGCAATCAGCGTGCCCACCATCCAGCGCCGCAGCGCCGGTTTCAAGCTGTCTTGCCACATTATTTCCTCCCGTCTTGGATACCGCGGAGTACAAGCTCAATAGCCCAGCCCACCCCGAAACCCACAATCGCAATGGCAAAGGCCAAAGTAAGTGCCGCGCCTATCACGCTGCCGAAATTAGCTTGGTTAAACCATGTCCAAAATTCACACATTTTTCATCTCCTCTTTGCTTAGTGAATCAACATCTCGGCAAACTGCCGTACCATTTCCACGGAGGGATCCTGCCGGTTAATCCGGGCAAGCCGCACCACGCCGCGCAGCATCTTGTCCAGCCGGCGTGCGTTGCCTGCGGCGGTGCGCACCAGCTCGGCGGCGGCCTCCTCATCCATATCCGGCATCGCTTGGGCCACAATCTGTGCCAAGTCTTCATCCGGCACGCTCTCGCCTAAATCCAGCTTAAAGGCCATGCGGCTGTAGAGCTGTTTTAATTCGCCATTTTTGCCGCGCAGGTTGACTAGCAGCCTCGGCATCCCGGCCAACACCAAGCCGCAGCCGGTTTTGTCGTGCACGCGGCGCAGGCATTCCAGTGCCCGCAGCGGCAGGTTTTCCGCTTCATCCACCAAGATGATGCGGCCGCTGTCGCGCAATCGGCCCACCACCGCATCCATCAGCTCGTTCAGGCTGCCTTTACCCTCTGCGCCCAGCATGGCGGCCAGCTTTTGCAGCAGCACTTTGGCGGTATAGGTCGGATCGGTCTCAATCATCAGCGCATCGGGTGCCTGTTTGCAGTATTCGCGCAGTGAGCTGGTTTTGCCCAAGCCGGCCTGTCCAAATAGCACCACTGCTTCGCCTTCCACGTGTGCCAACCGCAGCACGTCGCGCACCCGCTTGGCCGTAGTCGTCAGCACATAGTCCACCTCCAGCTTTCTCTCGGCTTCGCGCTCGCGCTGCTTTTGCAGATAGGCGGCAATCTTGCGTTCGATTTCCTGCACATTGCCCGGGTATTTGCCGTGCAGGTATTGGTTCACCACGGGCGAGGTTACGCCCACGGCACGCGCCACCGCCGATTGCGAGAGGCCGTTATCGCTGATATAGTCTTGTAAATCCTGTCTGATGCTCATCTTTAAAATCCTTTTAAAAAGGGGTTTCAGGGTTTTCAGGTAGCCTGTTGCCGCAGGCTGCCTGTTTTACTTCGCTTGCTGCCGCTCCCATTCGTCGCGGTCGCTTTCAAACATAAATATCTGAGGTTTTTTCGCCGGCACGGGTTCGTAGTTCCCATTGCCAACCAGCAGGCCAAAATCGGGCTGGTGCTCGATGGCCGGGCGGGTTTCTTCTTTCGCCAGCCGGATAGTGTTTTCGGCGCGTTTGATGCGGCCTTTGGCACGTTTTTCCGCCAGCTGGTCGCGCACCGTAATCGGCATAGCTGCGCGTTTGTTGCCGTCCACCTTGGCTTTGCACACAAAGCTGCCGTCCATCTTGTACACATACACCCACTCGGCATCGTCGTAGTCGTAGGCCACCCGCACGTCTTCGCCGTGCAGCTCGGCCAATTCGGTCGAAAAATACACATTGCCGAACAGCTCAATCTGCCCGCGTGCTGCCTTGCGCACTTCTTGCGGCCTAAACAGCACGTCCAGTTCCGCTTCGGCCAGCAGGTCGGGGGCGAGGTTTTCCTGCTGCATCCGCAGGTCGCGGTATTCCAGCGGGGTGTAGTGCACGCCGTCGGCGTTTTTCGGCAGTTCGCTGTGCGGCCGGTTGTTGTAATCGGCAATACACTGCATCACATCCGCCATAAACTGCTGCCAGCTCGGCAGCTTGGCCTTGTAGCGCTGCTGTTCGGGTGTCAATTCCTTGCCCTGCCGCCATGCGTTAAACGCGCTGTCCATCTTGCGGTAGAGCAGGTTTTGCGTGCTTCTGTCCATACTGCTGCCGGTAAAGGTTTCGTATTGCGCCGCCAGCCGGATCAGGTTGTCCTGCCACCATCTCTCGATGATGCCGCGCCCCTGCGGGTTGCCAGGCAGGCCGGTTTCATGGTGGATACCCAGCCGTGCGGTCAGGCCGGTGATTTCATGGTCGATGGTTTTGCCGGTTTGACCGCCGCCGTTGTCGGAGTAGTACATCAGCGGCACGCCGTTGTGCTTGATGCCAATACGCAGCGCATCCGCCACCGCCACACAGCTCTCGGCGAGGGAAAAGCTAAACCCCACCACCATGCGCGTGCAGCCGTCGATAATCACAGTCACCTCGGGCTTAAACGGTTGCCCGTGGATGGGGTGCTGCACCTTGGCTTTAAAGCTGTGGCCGTCGCCGATCCACACGTCATTCGGGCGCAATGCCTGCCAGTCGCGCCGGATATAGGGCAGCAGCGATTTGTAGGCCGCACCCGTCATCCGCCCGCGCTGCTGCATAATCTGCGGCAGCCTTTTCCACACCCGCCGCACCGTATCCAAGCTCGGCAGTTCGTAGGCCGGTTGGGTAGCCAGCCAGCCTTTGGCAAATTCCTGATAGCTGTGCGCCAACTTCGGAGCGCTCGGGCGGCAGTGGTGTGCCATAAAGTCGGCCAGCCAGGCAATCTGCACCACCGGCGTCTCTTTTTTGGTTGGGCGCGGTGCCAAGGCAGCCAGCCGCTCGTTGGGCGAAGTGGCGGCACGGTAGGCCGCTACCCAGCCTTTCAGGGTGCGCACACTGATGCCACGTTGGTTGTTGGCGCGGGCATTGGCCACCGGCACCAAATAAGCCAGCGATTCCGATAGCTGCCCACTTTCCACCTGCCGCACCACAAACTGCACCGCATCCGTAATCCCAAAGCCGGTTACCTCATGCAGCCGCAATACCTCCGCCGCCAGAGCCATCCGCGCATGGGCGCAGTCGCGCTGCTTGTCGTTCAAGCCCATCGCATAGTCGTCAATCGGCAGCCCCAGCTGCTCCATCCGCCGCACCGCCGCAGGCCGTTTGGCCTTGGCCACGCTCGGCAGCATCGCCGGCTGTGATTGAGCCAGTAACTGCGCCGCCTGCCGCTCCCGTACCGCGGCTTGGATGGTTTCAGGTAGTCCGGCCACTTGGTATTCCACGCCGCCACCGCGTTGTGCACGTCTGCGGCTCGGCCAATATTCGCGCTTAGCTTTATCGGAGATACCTTTAGGGGTTTTAGGCAGAGAGGGGATGCTGAGCTGCGCTAATTCAGCCGCACTTAAATATTCACTCATGGCTTTCATCCCCCAAATCCAATTCCGGATTGCCGGCCTTTTTCACGTTCTCGCGCTGATAGGCCAGTAAAGCCAACACATTGGTTAAAGCTGCAATGGTCTCGTCTACACCGCTGCCGTCTTCGTGCCATTTAGCCAACAGCGCCAAAGCCTCGGCTGTTTGGCTCTGTACTTGTGCCATATCCGCCACCTTGCCCTTGCGGCCACGCGGGATTTCAATCACCACCCGGTCGCCATGCAGCACACTCAAATACTCGCTGATAAAGCGGCTGCCGGTCAGTGCCTCAAACTGGGCTATCCGATTGAGTGGCAAAGTATTATCCAACAGCCAGCGGTAATAGGTTTTAAGCTCCACCCCCATCAGGTCGGCCATCACTTTAGATGGACGGTGCTGTTCCTTAGCATGCCGTTTGGCCAGCTCAATCGCATGGTCTAGAGAGGTGGCTTTCGCCTGTCGTCTGATGGTTCTCATGGTAAAAATTTATCAATCGAGAATTTAAATTCGTGATTTTTTAGCCTGTTATCCGTACAATACATTTATGCATTACACGCACGGCGCAATACAGGCTGGAAATTTCGTGCCGCATACCGTTGTGGCCAAATTTGTTCTGGCTTCATGCCCAGCGCATCAGCAATGACCTGTTCGCTTTTGGGATAAGGTTTGACTAAGGCGCCATAAAGGGTGGTTGGATGCACGTTGGCTTGTGCTGCCAGTGCGCGAATCGACCAACCCCGTTTTTTCAACGCAGCGATGATGTCTGCACGGTGCCAATCCAAAAGCTCCGGTGTTACTTTTTGAGCTGTATTTTTTTTCATCTTAATTACCTATTTTTTGTCAGTTGGGGAATTGACTAGATGTAGGTATTATAGCGTTAAACTTAAAATTAGCAAGTAGAATTTATAGCGTTAAACTTAAAATTTATGAGATTTTCTTAGGTTTGGTTATAAATTTATGATTTAAAGAATAAAATATTCTAAGATTAACGTTATAGTTGTTTATAGGTTGAGGTTAGTCTTCGTATGGAAAACTTTAACGTTGAGTTCGCGAAGCGCATGGAGATAGTTGTGAAGAGGCTTGGTAGCGTCTCCGAACTAGCAAGAAGAGTGGATGTAGCCTACCCAACGGCCACAAAATGGGTTAAAGAGGGTGCAGAGCCCAGCACCACCAACCTGATCAAAATCGCTGACGCCTCTCAAGTGAACTTGTTATGGCTGGCCACAGGGCAAGGTGCTCCCTATTTAGAAGGAGAGCAAAGTATTTCTGACGAATTAGAGCAGGAAGGGCAGCGAATACTGCAAGAACAGTTGGAGAAGACTGATCAGATAGTAAAAAGCCTGCAAGAAGCTAGGCGCATAAGCCGGATAGGCAGCACTCAGCCATTAGATGTAAATGGGAATGCTGTAGATATTGATGAATTTGTCTTTATCCCGTTCTATGATGTATCTGTATCTGCTGGGCAAGGCGCTTGGGTGGATAACGACCGGCCAAAATCCTGCCTCGCCTTCCGCCGCGATTGGCTAGAGAGCTACATTACATCTGATTTTTCCACGCTGACGGTGGTCATGGTTAAAGGCGACAGCATGGTCGGCGTGCTAAATGATAAAGATGCCATCTTGGTAGATCACAGCCAAACCGAGGCTTCTGATGGTCTGTATGCCTTGCGTATCGGCAACGAGACTTTTGTCAAACGCGTTCAACGCCTGCCTGATTCTTTGCTGATCACCAGTGCCAATCAGGAATATCAGCCGTTCACGGTACCACTGGAAAATGGGGATGCCGCCAGCAGTAATGTATCTATTATTGGTAAAGTGGTTTGGCTTGGCCGTGCTCTTTAAATGCCCGCCTCCTGATAAAACCATAATTGCTTAAATTCTGCTTTAAAAGCGTTTAATCCCCATTCATTCCGGTGCAAAAGATAATGCATTTTTTATCAAACTAAAGCAAAAGCTGGCGCAAGTTTTTTCTCGCACCAGCTTCGCTCAAATCCGCACCTGATAAAGTTTTCCGCCGTTTTTTGCCCCCGGTCATCCCAGTGCAAAAATAACCACCTCCCCACACATGCCGCTCAACCTTACCGTGTTCGCCGTTACCCCCTTCCGCCAAAATTGCTCACTTTTGTGGGATGAAGAAAGCAAAGAAGCCGCGTGGATAGACGTGGGCGGCGATGTGCCGTGGCTGTTGAAAGAAGCTGCCAAGCTCGGCGTGCAGCCTAGGGCAATCTGGCTCACCCACGGCCACCTCGACCATGCCGGCGGCGTGGCCGAGATGATTGCGCACACCCCACTGCCCGTTATCGGCCCACACCGCGACGACCAATGGCTGCTTGACAACTTGCCCGAAATCACCACCGGCTTCGGTTTTCCCGTGTCTCCGCCGGTGAGCCCGAGCCGCTGGCTGGAAGAGGGCGACGAGTTAAGCGTGGGCGCATACCGCTTCCAAGTGCTGCACATCCCCGGCCACACTCCCGGACATGTGGTGTTTTACTGCGTCGAACAAAATCTCCTGATTGCCGGCGACGTGCTGTTTTACGAATCCATCGGCCGCACTGACTTCGAACGCAGCAGCCACGCCGACTTGCTACACAATATCCGCGGGAAACTGCTGGTGTTACCCGAAAACACCATAGTGCTGCCCGGCCACGGCCGCAGCACCACCATCGGCCACGAAAAACAACACAATCCGTTTTTGCGGGATTAAAACCCACAGGCGGCAGGGTAATCGATACATACAGCCTGTCTTATAAAGAGGCTACCTGAAAAACACGAAAACCAAAGCTTAGGCTTGCCAAAACAAAGGCTACCTGAAAGCGGCCAAACGCTTTCAGGTAGCCTTTTCGCCAGAATAAGGGGATATTGCCGTAAATCTTGGTTAACCCCCCTTTTTATGCCGCACACTTTGGGCTAAGATGTTCTCGCCGCCGGCTATGGCGGTATTTTCTCATTTTATAGGAAATACACAATGAAAGTACGTACTTGGGCTGTACCGGCCTCTTTGGCTTTGTTGCTGACTGCCTGCGTGGCGCCTGCCCCGCAAGACGACGGCCATCGTCATCACCATCACCAACGCCATGAAAACAGCATGCAAGACCCGGGCAACGAGCCGGCTCCGCGCCACGAGCGTCGTGGCGAGCGCCGCGCACACGGTGCCGAGCGTTTCAGCTGTGAAAATGGCCTGTCTGTAACTGTGCGCCAGCAAGGTACCGACCGCGTGAGCCTGCAGCTTGACGACAAGAGCGCTGTGCTCAACCGCGCTACTTCTGGCTCCGGCGAGCGCTACACCTCTAACCGCGGCCTGTTCGGCAGCGGCGCCGAGTGGCACCGTAAGGGCAATGAAGCCGCGTTCAGCTTCAAAGACCCCTATGGCAACAGCGTAGAAACCGCTTGCCAACGCCAGCAGTAAGCTGATTTAAATTCAACGCCGCATTAGTGAAATCAGGCCGGCAGCCCGAGAATTCCGAGGTTGCCGGTTTTCATTGGGGGGGGCAGAACATGGAGGACGCAGTAAGGCGGCGTTGTGATGCCATCACCTTGCTGCTTTGCCAAAACTTAATTTCAGCTTCGCAGAAACTCAGCTCCAGCTTTGCTGAAGTTGGCGTTTTCAGGTAGCCTTTTATCTCACTCTATGCTCATATTGATTGCTCCAAGCCATGCCAGCCACCCATATCCTGCAAGCCATCGCCTACGTTCGCTCTCCTTATAAACAGAAATTCGGTGTGCCGCGCCAGCCCGGCTTGGTGCCTTCCGCCCAGGTGTATATCGAGCTGCTGCCCGAGTTTCCTGCCGATTGCGTGCGCGGGTTGGGAAGCTTCAGCCATATTTGGGTGCAGTTCGTGTTTCACGGCGTGGCCGGGGCAGGCTGGCAGCCTTTGGTGCGGCCGCCGCGTTTGGGCGGTAACCGGAAAATGGGCGTATTTGCCACGCGCAGCCCGTTCCGGCCCAACCCGTTGGGGCTTTCCCTACTCAAGCTGGAGCGCATTGAAACCGATGGTGGAGTACGGCTATGGTGTGGCGGAGCGGATTTGCTCGATGGCACGCCGGTGTTAGACATCAAGCCCTATCTGCCCTTTGTGGAGGCTCAGCCCGATGCTGCTTCAGGCTTCGCCACCATTCCACCCGTGCCGCTCGAAGTAGCTTGGCTAAATGAGGAAACAACTACCACCTTGCCATCAACTATCCGCCTGTTGCTTGAACAAAGCATCGCTCAAGACCCGCGCCCGGCTTATCAGGATACGCCGCAGCGTGTATATAAGATGGCAGTGGAAGATTGGGAAGTGGCGTTTCGAATTGAAAACGGAACAGCTTTAATTGAAGCAGTGATGGAGGCAGAAGGCAAGGCTACCTGAAAGTGCCAGCTTCAACGTAGTTCAAACGATGTCTTGGCACAGCCAAGGCTGAGTTTCTGTGAAGCTAAAATAAAGCTCAATCCCCTGCCGGGCTTAAATAAGCATAACATCCGTGATATCCCGCCCGGCTTACGCAAAGATTCGCAAAAGAATTTGGCTTGTTCGCCTGTATCAGGCAAAGTGTTAAGACGCTTGAAATTCAACAGTCAACCAGCCTAATTCCGGCTGCTGAGATTGAAAAATCACGTTAGTTGGTCATATTGCCGGGTTTGCCCCGGTGGCAAAATTCCGTGCTGCAACGGCACATAAAATACTAAGGAGTAAGTATGAACCGTGTTTTATTGGTAGACGATGACGCCCTGCTCACCGAGCTCTTAACCGAATACCTGAGCGCCGAAGGGCTGGAAGTTAGCAGCGTGCCGGACGGCGAAGCCGGCGTAACCGAAATCCTCACCGGCAACTACAACGTGGTGGTGCTGGATTCCATGATGCCCAAGCTCAGCGGGCTGGATGTGCTCAAAACCGTGCGCCAGCAGAGCAAAATCCCCATCATCATGCTCACTGCCAAAGGTGATGACATCGATCGCATCATCGGCCTGGAAATGGGCGCAGACGACTATGTGCCCAAACCCTGCCAGCCGCGCGAACTCTTGGCGCGCATCAATGCTATTCTGCGCCGCACCCGCCTGGCCGAGCCGGACAACAGCACGCCCAATGTGATTTCCGTGAGCGGTGTAACCCTCTACCCAGCCAAACGCCAAGCCACCATCAACGAAGCCCCGCTGGAACTTACCAGCACCGAGTTCAACCTGCTGGAAGTGCTGATGCGTCACGCCGGCCAGGTGGTAAACAAAGAAACCCTCTCTCTCGAAGCACTCGACCGCAAGCTAGCCAAGTTCGACCGCAGCATCGACGTGCATATTTCCAGCATCCGCCATAAACTGGGCGATGCCTCACTCATCCAAACCGTGCGCGGCCTAGGTTATTTGTTTGTGAAAAACTGATGTTTTGATTTTAACTTGTGTTGAAGCTTACGCTTTCAAGTAGCCTCCATCGAACGAGATAAAGGCTACTTGAAATACCGCTTCTTCATTTGCGCCATTCACCCAACGGCCGCCGCCAAGCCCAAACCGACTGATGGCGGCATTGTTTTGTGGCCTGCCAAACCTTCCCGCCAAAGCATATTCATGAAACTGTTCCAGCGGATTTTCCTCACCTTTTTTTTCGTCATCATCGCCGCCATTTTCGTGGCCAGCTTCTCCTTCTGGCTGGTGCAAGACAAAATGGCCGAAAGCCGTTTCAAACAGCAGCGCGCCTTTGAAACTGGCCTGCTCAACAGCACTGTAACCGTGTTCCAAACCCGCGGCCTCTCCGGTGTACGCGAAACCCTGCAAGACTGGAACAATACCCCCACCTTCGACAATATCCTAGTAATTTCCGGCGACAGCAAAACCGATATTTTTCAGCGTCAGATTGAGCCCTCGCGCATCCTCGCCGCACGCAAATTCGCCTCTGAATATCCCAACTCCCGCGCAGTGCGTGTGGCCTACGACCCCTTGGGCGAAGAATATATCTTCATGTTGGCCGACTGGGACAAACAGCAGCCTACCCGCCCGCCTTCCCCGCTGATGATTCCCGGCATGGAAATGGCGCCCGTGTGGCACGAGCTCATCATCCTCAGCTTCATCATCATCGTCGGCCTGCTCTTAGCCTACATCCTCGCCCGCAATATCTCTCAACCCATCCGCACGCTGGAACGCGGCATGAGCCGTCTGGCCGAAGGCGACCTTGAAACCCGCATTTCCCACCAGCTGCTCGGTCGGCGCGATGAGCTGGCCAAACTCGCCGTCCAATTCGACCACATGGCCAGCCGCCTGCAAAAACTGGTGGAACGCGAACGCCATCTGCTGCACCACGTTTCACACGAAATGCGCTCCCCGCTGGCGCGTATGCAGGCGCTGCTTGCCCTGCTGCAAGTGCAGCCGCACAAACAGGAGCAAAACATCAAGCGCCTCGAATCTGAGCTCACCCGCATGGACAAACTCGTGGGCGAGTTGCTCACCCTCTCCCGTTTGGAAACTGCCAACGTGGAAATGGAAAAAGACCCGCTCAAGCTCGTGCCCTTTTTGGAAAACCTGGTAGAAGACTGTCGCGCCATCGCCTGCCAAAACAATCAGCAAATCGATTTCCACTACGACCCCGCCGATGCCGACGCCACTGTTTCCGCCAATGAGGGCTACCTCTACCGCGCTTTCGACAACGTCTTGCGCAATGCTATGGCCTACGGCCCCGAAGGCAGCAAAATCCACATCTGCCTCTCCGGCCACAAACACCATTGGCACATCGACATTGCCGACAACGGCCCCGGTGTGGACGAACGCCAGCTGCCGCACATCTTCACCGCCTTCTACCGCGCCGACAGCGGCGCGCACAAACCCGGCACTGGCCTCGGTTTGGCCATTGCCCGCCACGTTATCGGCAAACACCACGGCCGCATCAGTGCCGCCAACGTGCAGCCCAACGGCCTGAACATCCACTTTGAGCTGCCCGAGCTCACCGCCAAGCAGCAGAAGCAGGAAAAAAAAGAACGCGAAGGAAAAGAGCACGGGCAGGATGAGGACAAATAAACAGGAAGCCGTTGCCGTTGTATAGCACGTATCTTTCAGGTAGCCTTACTCCTCCCGCGCTCCAATAATCGTTTCAAACCAAACCAACACAATATGGCTTTATTTGAAATGGCCATCTATGGGAAAGAAAGTCTTTTCGCTATATAATTCCGCTGTTTCGACAGCACCCCATTCGGAAGTATCAATGAGCACCAACACCATTCTAATTATCGCCATCCTCATTTTCGCCCCCGTGTTCGGCGTATTGCTGTACAACACCTATCAGGAAAAGAAATACCGCGATTCCATCCGCGCCCAGTTCGGCCATGCCGATAAAGACGCGCTGATGGAAAGCTACACCCATTCCGTGCGCGACGGCCAGCAGCAAGCCCTCGCCGCCGAAACAGAGGCTGCCCCGCGCCTGCAGCCAGCCTTCATCAAATTCAGCCGCTCGGGCAAACAGGCCGACGAAATCCCCGTTGCCGAAACGCCTGCCGAACCCGACAACACCCCGGCCGAGCCCATATTGCAGGCCGAGCCCGCCGTTAAAGCCCCTGCTTTCAACTTCCAACCCATACCAGCCGCCGCGCCCTCGCAAACCCAAGAGCCCGCCAAACGCAAGCTGCTGCTCGATTTGCAGGATTTGGCCAAACAGCAACTGCCCTGGTTCGACAGCCGCTTCGACTACCTCTGCTACATCTCCCTGAAAGAGCCGCAGGAATTGCACGCCATGCCGCGCCTTTCCAGCCGCCACCGCTTCCGTATCGCCGGCTGCACCATGGACGACCGTTTCCAAATTGCTGAGCCGATTCCCAGCGTGTACTACCAAGGCTTCGTGATCGGTCTGCAAGCCATCAGCCGCAACGGCTTGGCCAGCATTGCCGATTTGGAACAATTCGGCGAACAGGCCAACGCCTTTGCCGAGAAAATGGACGGCGGCCTGCTGCTCACCGACATCGACACCTTCCTCTCCATCGCCCGCCCGCTGGACGATCTGTGCGCCCGCGTGGATCAAACCATCGCCATTCATTTGGTGTCCCGCAACAACGTGAGCGGCGTGGAATTGCGCAACGCCATAGAGCGCCAAGGCTTCGAGCTTTCCCACGACGGCATGTTCTACCTGAACGACGCCAAAGGCGAGCCGCTGTTTGCCATCTCCACCCTCGACAACAGCGCCTTCACCGCCACCCTGCTCTCCACCCAAAACTACCGCGGCATCAGCATGCTGTTTGATGCCCCGCACATCCCCGACGGCGAGAAAAACTTCAACCGCTTCATGGATATCGCGGTTAAGCTTTCCAGCATGCTCGGCCTGGATTTGGTAAACGACAAACTCGAAGAGCTTTCCACCCAATGGCTGAAAGAAATCCGCAGCTATGTGGTGGCGCGGCAAGACGAGATGAAACGGGTGGGCATCGAGCCCGGCAGCGAGCTGGCCAAACGGCTGTTCTCGTAGCCAACCCGCTAGAACGCCAGCCAAACAGGCTACCTGAAACGGCATTTCCCGTTTTCAGGTAGCCTGTTTCCCCAATCCACACACCTCAAGGAAAAACATCATGCATAACGATAACGCCCTGCGCGCCGCCGTCGAGGCCGTCGCCATCCCCAACAGCAGCCTCACCGTCGGCAGCAGCCATGCCCTGCAAGCCATCGAACCAACCGCCGACGGCCTGCAAATCGAACTCTGCTTCGGCTTTCCCGTCGGCCACATTGCCGACCGGCTCAAGCAAAACATCGCCGCTGCGCTGGCCCAAGCCGGTTACACCCAAAACGTGCAAACCAATATCCGCAGCGAAATCACCGCCCGCAAAGTCCAGCCCGGCGTGCGCACCATCAGCGGCGTGAAAAACATCATCGCCGTCGCCTCCGGCAAAGGCGGCGTGGGCAAATCCACCACCGCCGCCAACCTCGCCGTAGCGCTGCACAACATGGGCGCGCGCGTGGGCATTCTTGATGCCGACCTCTACGGCCCCAGCCAGCCCACCATGCTCGGCGTGCCTGCCGGCAAACCGCAGCAGGAAAACAAGCACTTCATCCCCGTGCGCTCGGCCGAAGGCATCCAAGTGATGTCTATCGGCTTTCTGGTGGACACCGACCAAGCCGTGGTGTGGCGCGGCCCCATGGTGAGCCGAGCCCTGCAGCAGCTGCTGTTTCAAAGCGAATGGGACAACGTAGACTACCTGTTTGTCGATCTGCCGCCTGGCACCGGCGACATCCAGCTCACCTTGTCACAGAAAATCCCCGTTACTGGCTCTATCGTGGTCACCACCCCGCAAGACATCGCCCTGATCGACGCGCGCAAAGCCGTGGACATGTTCGGCAAAGTCAACATCCCCATTTTCGGCGTGCTGGAAAACATGTCGGTGCACATTTGCAGCCATTGCGGCTACCACGAGCCCATTTTCGGCCAAGACGGCGGCAAAGCGCTGGCCGAACGCCTCGGCGTGCCGCTGCTGGGCCAGCTGCCCCTGAGCCTGCCCGTGCGCGAAGCCATGGATAGCGGCAGCGCCGCCCAAATGCAGGCTGCCCACCCCGCCATCGCCCAAATCTACACCGAAGCTGCCTGGCAAACCGCCCTGGCCGTGGCCGCCAAAGGCAAAGACTTCAGCAACCGTTTCCCGCAGATTGTGGTGGAATAAACTTCGCAGCTGAAATACGAAAAGGCTACCTGAAAACCATTCCCCGTCCGATGTGGGCTAACAGGGGAACGGGGGGCAAACCGCAGCTTGGTTTTCACGTCACTGAAGCTGATGCTTTCAGGTAGCCTTACTAGGCGGAGGCCGTTGGCAACATGCCGGGCTGACCGTACGAGCCGGTTTACAGACTACGGGAACTGCATCAACGGCATCGAAAATTTTTGTAATCAGGCAAAGCACGTCTTACATAAATACAACGGAATCGACTGCAATATTTCCCACTATTCTTGAAAAGGTGCGAATTTCGATTTAACTTCAATACACCATCCCGGTAGCTTAAAATCCTGCGGGGATAGTGTGGAATTTAAGGCTAATCTACGTCAGTCCCTTATTTTTTCTGCCCCATTTTGGCGTTGAGCATATCGAGCATGCTGCGCAGGTTGGCTTTACCTTCTTCGTGGCTCACGATGGGTTCGCCGCCTTTGCGGCCGAGGATTTTGAGGTCGGCTTGGGGCATTTCGTCGATAAAGCGGCTGGGCTCGGGGAATTGCCAGCCGCCTTGGCGGCGGCGTTTGACACAGTGGGTGAGGGTGAGGCTGTGTTTGGCGCGGGTGATGCCGACATACATGAGGCGGCGTTCTTCGTCGAGGTTACCTTCTTCTACGCTGTCGGCATGGGGGAAGAGGCCTTCTTCGCAGCCGGCGAGGATAACGTGGGGGTATTCGAGGCCTTTGGAGGCGTGCAGGGTGGAGAGGGTTACGGTGTCGGTTTCTTCTTTGCTGCGGCTGTCGAGCAGGTTCATCAGGGCGATGGTTTGGGAAAGTTCGATCAGGGTTTTGCCGTCTTGTTCGCCTTTTCTGGCCAGCCAGTCGCATAAATCTTGCACATTGCGCCATTTGATTTCGCCACTTTTGCCTTCTTCGTGTTCGAGCAGGTAGGTTTCGTAGCGGATGTCGGCCAGGAGCTCTTGGATGAGGCTGCCGGCGGGCTCGCTTTGGGCACGGCTTTGGTAGCTTTGCATGAGGGCAGTGAACTGGCGCAGGGCTTCGCGGCCGGCGGCGGGGAGCTGGGCTAGGGCTTCGGCGGTGTTGGCGGCGGCGTAGAGGCTGCAGGAGGCGGCGGCTGCGTAGCGGTTGAGGCTGCTGAGGGTGGCGTCGCCGATGCCACGTTTGGGGGTGGTGGCGGCGCGTAGGAAGGCGGGGTCGTCGTCGGGGTTGGCGAGCAGGCGCAGGTAGGCGAGGATGTCTTTGATTTCGGCTTTTTCAAAGAAGCTTTGGCCACCGGAAACGCGGTAGGGAATGTGGGCGCTGCGCAGGGCTTCTTCAAACAGGCGGGCTTGGTGGTTGCTGCGGTAGAGGATGGCAAAGTCGGCGTAGTTGAGACTGTCGCCGCTTTGATTGCGCCGGCGGATGATGCTGCCGGCGGCGTATTCGGCTTCGTGTTGTTCGTTTTGGCAGGCAATGATGCGCACGGGCTCGCCTTCGCCGTATTGGCTCCAGAGGGTTTTGGGGAAGAGCTTGGGGTTGTTGGCGATAACTTGGTTGGCCACGCGCAGGATGCGGGCGGAGGAGCGGTAGTTTTGCTCGAGCTTGATGATTTTGAGGGCAGGGTAGTCTTGCTGGAGCAGGCGGAGGTTTTCCATGTTGGCGCCGCGCCAGGCGTAGATGCTTTGGTCGTCGTCGCCCACGGTGGTGAAGCGGCCTTCGGCGCCGGTGAGCAGCTTCATGAGGGTGTATTGGCAGGTGTTGGTGTCCTGGCATTCGTCCACCAAAAGGTGCAGCAAGCGCATCTGCCATTTGATTCGGATGCCGGCTTCGTTTTGCAGCAGGCGGGTGGGTAGGAGGATGAGGTCGTCGAAATCGACGGCTTGGTAGCTGTGCAGGGTTTCCTGATAGCCTGCGTAGAGTTGGGCGGTTTGGCGTTCCCATTCGTTGGAGGCTACCTGAAAGGCTTGCTCGGGGGTGAGGAGGTCATTTTTCCACAGGGAGATTTTGTGCTGGGCGCGGAAAACGGCGTCGCGGCCGCTGCTGCCGAGCAGCTCGGCGATGATTTTGCCGCTGTCGGAGCCGTCGAACACGGAGAAGTTTTGTTTGTAGCCGATGTGCTGGGCTTCTTCGCGCAAGAGGCGCATACCCAGCGAGTGGAAGGTGCAGACGGTAAGCCCGCGGGTTTGGCGGCTGCCGAGCATGGCGGCGGTGCGCTCCTGCATTTCGGCGGCGGCTTTGTTGGTGAAGGTGATGGCGGCGATGTTGTGCGGGGCGTAGCCCACTTCGCGGATGAGGTGGGCGATTTTTTCGGTGATCACGCGGGTTTTGCCGCTGCCGGCGCCGGCCAGCACAAACAGGGGGCCGCCGAGATAATGCACGGCTTCGAGCTGCTGGGGGTTGAGTTGGAAGGGGGATGTGGACATGGGGGTGGATAAGGGCTGCTTGGGTTTTGGCGAAACTCGCTACGCTCGTTTTCAGGTAGCCTTTGGGTGGTTTGGGTAATGGATGCAGGCTACCTGAAAATAGTTTGCCTGATTTTCAGGTAGCCTCTTTTTTCTGTTTGGCGGCGGCTTTGCGGCGGCGGTTTTCTTTCGGGTCGATGAGCAGGGCGCGGTACACTTCCACACGGTCGCCTGTGCGCAGCGGGGTGCTGTCTTTCACTTTTTTGCCGAAGATGCCGATGGGCGCGGCAGCAAAATCCACGTGCGGAAATTCGGTTGGCAAGGCGGATTGCAGCACGGCCTGCCGCGCGGTGGTGCCGCAGGCTACCTGAAAAGCCAGCAGGCGTTGTTTGCCCGGCTCAGCATAGGCCACTTCGATATTGAGCGGGGTATCGTTAGGCATAGCGGCGGCCTGCCTCTTTCACGAAAGCGTCCACCAGCGTGCCGCTAATGTGGCTGAACACGGGGCTGATGAGCGCGGAGAGCACGCGGCTGGAAAATTCGTAGTGCAGCTCGAATTCCACTTTGCAGGCATCGTCGCCCAAGGGCAGGAAGTGCCAAGTTCCGTTCAGGCTTTTAAACGGGCCTTCCAGCAGCACCATGCGGATTTCGCGGCTGGGGATGTTGCGGTTGTGTGTGGCAAACGATTGGCGCACGCCCATATAGTCCATAAACAGCCGTGCTTTCAATTCGTTGCCGCTGCGCTGGATGATTTCGGTGCGGCTGTACCACGGCAGAAACTGCGGATAATCCTCCGCTTTGTCCACCAGCTCGAACATCTGCTCGGCAGAATGCGGCACGAGCAGGGATTTCTTCACGGTTTTGAGCGACATACAAACGGCCTTGGCAATGCAAAGTGCGCATTATATAGCGAAACGCCAAACCGCCCCACCGCCAAGCACGCATATGGCGCATAAAAACATAGATTATCAATTTGAAACAATAGATTATTTGTTGCTCGCCATTCTTGGCTCGAAACTTGCTTGAAGTTTGTTCAATACCGCTCGGCAGTCGCCGACCTACTTCCCCAACCCCATTCCCCGCACACGTAAAACACATGGAAAACTCCGCAGAACGTTTGGCTTGGATACAGCTTGCGCTGATGCCGTATATCGGCGCGGAAACGTTTTACGAATTGTGCCGCCACTACGGCTCGGCCGACGCCGTGTGGGCTGCCGAGCAGGAAGTGGGCGCCATTCTGCCCAGCCGCCCGGCGCAGGAAGCCTGGCGCAGCCGCCGCCACGAGGCCGAGGCCACTGCCGAAGCCGCGCTGGCATGGGAGCAGCAGGAAAACTGCCGTTTATTGTTGGCTTGCGACGCAGATTTTCCGCCGCAATTGGGCGAAGGCATCACCGCCCCGCCCTTATTGTTTGCCCGCGGCAATACTGAATGGCTGCATCGGCCTTCAGTGGCCATCGTGGGCAGCCGGCACGCCACGCCGCAAGCGATGCGGATTGCCGGTGAGTTCGGCGAAGCCTTGGCTGCAGCCGGCATCGTAACCGTATCCGGCATGGCCGCCGGCATTGACAGCGCCGCCCACGAAGGCGCATTGCGCAGGCAGGGCGGCACGGTGGCGGTGTGGGGCACGGGCATCGACCGCGTGTATCCTGTGGCCAATAAAGCCTTGGCGCACAGCATTGCCGAACAAGGCTGTGTGCTCTCCGAGTTCCCCTTGGGCACGCGTCCGCTGGCCGGTAACTTCCCGCGCCGCAACCGCTTGATTGCCGCTCTCTCCTCCGCCGTGCTGGTGGTGGAAGCCGCTGTGGAATCCGGCTCTCTGATTACCGCGCGGCTGGCGGCAGACATGGGGCGCGAAGTGTTCGCCGTGCCCGGCTCTATCGACAATCCGCACAGCAAAGGTTGCCATGCGCTGATTAAGCAAGGCGCGAAGCTCACCGAAACGCTGGCCGATATTTTGGAAGAATGCCCGCAGCTGCCGCAAACCGTATCGCCTAACCGCCAAACGGCAGCTCAAACCAAAAGGCTACCTGAAAACGAGCGTAGCGAGTTTCTGCGAAACAAAAATGAAGCTGGCGAGCATCGTGAAACTGAATCGCTCCCAAGCGAACAGCCCGTCTTGGCCGATACCGTGCCGGAGCCGACCGAAACGGAAACCTCGCCGCTGCTGCAAGCCATGGGCTACGATGCAGTACACCCCGACAGCCTGGCCGAGCGGCTCAAACTGCCCGCTGCCGATGTGTATGCCGAACTGACTCTATTAGAAATCAACGGCCAAATTGCCCCACTCTCCGGCGGCCGTTACCAACGTATTGCTCCAAACAGGAATGCCAAATGATTGATGTAATTGCATTTTTGATAAACAACTTCCAAGACTTCGACACCTGCCCGCGCAGCGAGGCCTTGGGCAGCCTCTTGGAACAGGTGGGTTTCCAGGATGAGGAAATTCGTGATACGCTATTATTTATGAATGTGCTCCAAGAACGCAGCCGCTCGCTACACCGCAATTTCCGCGAAGAGCAGGCGATGCGTGTGTATCTGCCCGAAGAGCTTGCCGCTTTGCCGCCCGAAGCTTTGGGTTTGCTGCACTTTTTGGTGCAAAACGGCGCTCTCTCTGTGGAGCAGCGGGAATTTGTGCTGCTTGCGCTGATGCACCTTTCGGCCAAAGCAGACGAGCCGCTCACCGATGCACACGTGAAAGTGCTGTCGCTCTTGGTGTTGTGGGCAGACAAATCCGAGCTGCCCATGCTCATCAGCGACGATTTGGTCAATGCCCTGCTGCATGGCCGAGCAGTAATGAATTGAGAAAGGCCACTGCTCTTATAATATAAGGCTACCTGAAAGATTGAGATTTTCAGGTAGCCTTTGATTGAATACAGCGCTCTTGCACCAAGATGGATTCAGGCTACCTGAAACCTTGCTTTTATTGGCTAAAGCACAATATTTCTTCAGCTACAGCGTGGCCGGAAACAAAAGTATTTTGCGAGGAAACTATGTCGAAAAACCTGCTGATTGTGGAATCTCCCAACAAAATCAAATCGATTAAAAAATACCTGGGCAGCGATTTTGAAGTATTGGCCTCCTTCGGCCACGTGCGCGATTTGGTGCCGAAAAACGGCGCCGTCGATCCCGAGCACGATTTCGCCATGAAATACGAAGTGCCGGCCAAGAGCAAAAAGCACATCGACGCCATCGTGGCCGCTGCCAAAGAAGCCGACACCCTCTATCTGGCCACCGACCCGGACCGCGAAGGCGAAGCCATTTCCTGGCATATCTACGAAATCCTCAAATCCAAACGCGGCATCAAAAATCTGGACGAGCGCACCCTGCGCGTGGTGTTCCATGAGGTTACCCAAAAAGGCGTGCAGGAAGCCCTCAAGCAGCCGCGCAAGCTCGATATGGGCTTGGTGGACGCGCAACAGGCGCGCCGCGCCTTGGATTACTTGGTCGGCTTCAACCTCTCCCCGCTGCTGTGGAAGAAAATCCGACGCGGCCTGAGCGCCGGCCGCGTGCAAAGCCCCGCCCTGCGCCTGATTTGCGAGCGCGAAAACGAAATCCGCGCCTTTGAAACGCAGGAATACTGGAGCGTGCACCTCGACAGCCACAAAGGCCGCCAAAAATTTGCCGCCAAACTCACCCAATGGCAGGGCGGCAAACTGGAGCAGTTCTCCCTGCCTAACGAAGCCGCCCAGGCCGCCGTGTTGGCCGCCATGCAGGGCAAACCCGCGCAAGTGCTCGACGTGGTGAAGAAAAAAGCCACCCGCAAGCCCGCCGCGCCCTACACTACCTCCACCATGCAGCAAGACGCCGTACGCAAGCTCAGCTTCACCACCGACCGCACCATGCGCACCGCCCAGCAGCTGTTTGAAGGCGTGGACGTAGGCCAAGGCTCGGTCGGCCTGATTACTTATATGCGTACCGACAGCGTAACCCTGTCGCAAGACGCATTGGCCGAAATCCACCACTACATCGATAACAAAATCGGTGCCGATTTCCTGCCCAAATCGCCGCGCATGTACCGCACCAAATCCAAAAACGCCCAAGAGGCGCACGAAGCCATCCGCCCCACTTCGGTGTACCGCACGCCCGAGAGCGTGAAGCCCTTCCTGTCCGCCGACCAATTCAAGCTTTACCAAATGATTTGGCAGCGCACCATGGCCTGCCAGATGGTGGAAGCCAAATTCGACGCCACCACTGTGGACATCGGCGTGGGCGAAGGTGTGTTCCGCGCTACCGGCCAAGTACTTGTATTTGCCGGCTTCTTGAGCGTGTATCAGGAGGGCCACGATGACGACGACGAGGATGAAGACAACAAAAAACTGCCCGAATTGGCCGTGGGCGACGCTCTGCCTGTGAACAAACTCTACGGCGAGCAGCATTTCACTCAGCCCCCGCCCCGCTTCAACGAAGCCACGCTGGTAAAAGCCTTGGAGGAGTTCGGTATCGGCCGCCCCTCCACCTACGCCAGCATCATCAAAACCCTGAAAGACCGCGAATACGTAACTATCGACCAGCGCCGTTTCCTGCCCACCGACACCGGCGAAATCGTGAACAAATTCCTCACCGAACACTTCACCCAATACGTGGATTACGACTTTACCGCCAAGCTAGAAGACCAGCTCGACGACATTGCCAACGGCAAGCGGCAGTGGATTCCCGTGATGGACAAATTCTGGAAAGGCTTCCACAAACAGATTGAGGAAAAAGCCGGCATCGAGCGCGCCAAAATCACCACCGAAGAGCTGGACGAAACCTGCCCCAAATGCGGCCAACACAAGCTGCAAATCAAATTCGGCAAACGCGGCCGCTTCATCGCCTGCTCCGGCTACCCCGATTGCGACTACACCCGCAATCTCAACGAAACCGCCGACGAAGCTGCCAAAGCCGCTGAAGAGCCCACCATCGTAGAAGGGCGAGAATGTCCTAAATGCGGCGGTCAGCTTGTGTATAAAAAAGGCCGTTTCGGAAAATTCATCGGCTGTGCCAACTACCCCAAGTGCAAACACATCGAACCCTTGGAAAAACCCAAAGACACCGGCGTGGCCTGCCCCAAATGCGGCAAAGGCAGCCTGATCGAGCGCAAATCGCGCTACGGCAAGCTGTTCTACAGCTGCAACACCTACCCCGACTGCGACTACGCCACCTGGAACCCGCCCGTGGCCGAAGAATGCCCGAAATGCCACTGGCCAGTGCTCACCATCAAAACCACCAAACGCTGGGGTGTGGAAAAATTCTGCCCACAGAAAGAGTGCGGCTGGAAAGAGCAAATCGAACCGCCCGCTCCGAAAGGCTAAAGTCGTAACTAAACGGAAGGCTACCTGAAAATGAGCAATATTTTTCAGGTAGCCTTTATTGAGCAAATATATAAATCAAATTTAAATTAGGACAAAGCAGCTAGCCGCAGAAGTGTAGTTAAGTACAGCAAACCCGGCCAACGTTATCCTGGATGCAAATAGATTTACCGTACAACGCTAGAACATAAAAAAGCAGCCATCAACCGCTATCGGTTGAGGCTGCTTTCGGTTGTCAGTAGGGGGACATTATTTCCGCAGGTTCGCGAAAATAGCCAAAATAGCCACGGCGCCCAGCGTGGATGCAACCCAGCCTGCTGGCTGCCCGATGGCATACCAGCCCATCATCTGCCCAACCCAGCTGGCCAGCACCGAGCCACCGATGCCGAGTAGCGTAGTCATGATGATACCCAAGCGTTGCCCGCCCGGATACAGGAATTTGGCCAAAACACCGATGATGAAGCCGATGATGATGGTACCGATCATGGTTAGTTTTCCTCTTATGGTGTGATTAGATGGCATACATATCAGGCAAACGGCCGGCTTTTCAAGATAAAGGCTACCTGAATTTTAGCTTCGCAGAAACTCGCGGAGCTCGTTTTCAGGTAGCCTTTCCTATTTAACCAAAGCAACAAACTAAATTCCTACCACGGCTGTTCCTGCACCGCTTCCTGCAAGCTTTGGCGCACGCTGGTGCCTACTCCTTTGCTGAACAGGCGACTGATGTCATCGGCAGGGGTGTAGTCCACCAGCTCGGGGGCTTTGATGATATCGCGCGATACGCTGTAGATATCGCCCAGGCCATCGATGAGGCCGGTTCTGAGAGCTTCGTTGCCGGTATATACGCGGCCGCTGAACAGGTCGGGATGGTCGGCTTCGTGCAGGCGTTTGCCGCGCCCGTCGCGCACGGCTTTGATGAATTGCTGGTGGATGTCGTCCAGCATGCCTTGCCAAATGGCGGTTTGCTCGGGGGTTTCCGGGCTGAAGGGGTCACCCATGCCTTTGTTGCTGCCAGCAGTGCGCAGGCGGCGTTGGATGCCCATATTGTGCATCAGGCCGGTGAGGTCGAAGCTACTGCCGATCACGCCGATGCTGCCGACGATGCTGGAGGAGTCGGCATAGATTTTATCGGCGGCGGCGGCGATGTAGTAACAGCCAGAGGCGCACATGTCTTCGGCCACCATATACACGGGGATGTTGGGATGCTCGGCGCGCAGGCGTCGGATTTCGCGGTAGGCTACGCCAGATACCACGGGCGAGCCGCCAGGGCTGTTGGCGCGGATGATGATGCCGCGTACCTGTTTGTTTTTATAGGCGGCTTCAAGGCCTTGGCGCAGTTTGCCAGCCTGGTTTTCGCCGGCGGTAATCGCACCTTCCAAGCGGATCACTGCGGTATGCGGCCCGGCAGCGGCGGGATTGAGGCTGCCTATATTGCCGAAAATGGCAAACAGATAGAGAGCCAGGAAGGCGATGAGCAACAGGCGGAAAATGAGCTTCCAAATGCGGGCACGGCGTTGCTCGCGGTAAGCTTCGAGCAGGAGTTTTTCCAGGGTGTCGCGCTCCCAGTTGCCACTGTTCGGCTCGCTATTGCGGCGAATGATGTGTTTCATGGCGGGTAACTTTCTTGGAATGATGTGGAATGCCGGAAGGGCATACTTGAAAACGGTATGCGCCTGATTCCGACGGGAAAGGGTGGCTATTGTAACACGCGGCGGCGGCAGCGGTTTCAAGTAGCCCTTATGGTTGCCTACCAAAGATGTCTAGGGCCGGCTAACCCACTGACTACCTGAAAACAAAAGCTACCTGAAAAGCAGAAACACTTTTCAGGTAGCCTTTTATTCATCTGACAACAAACTATTTTTCAGCCTGCTTTTCAGCTTGCAGCTGGGCTTTGCGCTCTTCCAGCCAGTGCTCCAGATAGTGGATGCTCACGCCGCCTTTGGTGAAGCCGGGGTCGCGGAATAGGTCGTCGTGCAGTAGGGCATTGGTTTTGATGCCGCTCACGGTAAGCTCGGAGAGGGCAACGTGCATTTTGGCGATGGCCTGCTCGCGATCGTTGCCATACACGCAGATTTTGCCGATGAGGCTGTCGTAGTTCGGCGGAATGCGGTAGCCCTGATAAATGTGGCTGTCCACGCGCACGCCGAAGCCGCCGGGCAGATGGCAGCTGGTGATGCAGCCCGGACTGGGGATGAAGCTGTAGGGGTCTTCGGCGTTGATGCGGCATTCGAAGGCATGGCCTTGGATCACCACGTCTTTCTGCTTGTATTGCAGCGGCAGCCCGGCGGCGATGCGCAGCTGCTCCTGCACGATGTCGATGCCGGTAATCAGCTCGGTTACGGGGTGTTCTACCTGCACGCGGGTGTTCATTTCGATGAAGAAGAATTCTCCGTCCTCGTACAGAAATTCAAATGTGCCGGCACCGCGGTAACCAATGCGTTTGCAGGCAGCCACGCAGGCTTTGCCGATTTTCTCGCGCTCTTTGGCGGTGATGCCGGGCGCAGGGGCTTCTTCGATCACCTTTTGGTGGCGGCGCTGCATGGAGCAGTCGCGCTCGCCCAGATAAATGGCGTTGCCGTGCTCGTCGGCCAGCACCTGCACTTCCACGTGGCGCGGGCGTTGCAGGAAGCGTTCCATATACACCATCGGATTGCCGAAGGCGGCTTCGGCTTCGGCCTTGGTCATTTCCACGGCCTTAATCAGGTCTTCGCGTTTTTCCACCACGCGCATACCGCGCCCGCCGCCACCACCGGAAGCTTTGATGATCACGGGGTAGCCCACGCGCTCGGCGGTTTTGAGGATTTCGTCGGGGTCGTCGGGAAGTGCGCCGTCTGAGCCGGGCACGCAAGGCACGCCGGATTCGAGCATGGCTTTCTTGGCAGACACTTTATCGCCCATCAGGCGGATGGTATCGGCACGCGGGCCGATGAAGATGAAGCCGGATTCTTCCACCTGCTCGGCAAAACGGTCGTTTTCAGCCAGGAAGCCGTAGCCGGGGTGGACGGCGTCGGCGCCGGTTACTTCGGCGGCGGCGATGATGGAGGGAATGTGCAGATAGCTCTGCGCAGAGGGGGCGGGGCCGATGCAGACGGATTCGTCGGCCAGCTTAACGTGCAGGCTGTCGTTGTCGGCAGTGGAATGCACGGCCACGGTGGCGATGCCCATTTCGCGGCAGGCGCGCAATACGCGCAGGGCGATTTCACCACGGTTGGCGATGAGGACTTTTTTCAGCATAATCTTTGCCTTATGGTTTTCAGGTAGCCTTTATGCCGCAGCAGGAGGCTACCTGAAAAATTATTCGATGATAAACAGCGGCTCGCCAAACTCTACCGGCTGGCCGTTTTCCACCAGAATTTCTTTCACCACGCCGCTGCGTTCGGCTTCGATTTCGTTCATCAGCTTCATGGCTTCGATGATGCACAAGGTGTCGCCGGCGTTCACGCTCTGGCCCACTTCCACAAACACCGGCGCGTTCGGGCCGGGGGCGCGGTAGAAAGTGCCCACCATGGGCGAGGTTTGCGCTTTGCTCAAATCGCGGGCGGGTGCGGCAGGCGCGCCTGCGGCTGCAACGGGCGCGGCAGGAGCCGGAGCGGCGGCCACGGCAGGCGCGGCGGCATACACGGGCTGCGGCGCGGCCAGCGAGCGGGTAATGCGCACTTTTTCTTCGCCTTCGGTTACTTCAATCTCGGCAATGCCGGATTCTTCCACCAAGTCGATGAGTTTTTTGAGTTTGCGTAAATCCATAATTCGAGGTCCTTTTAAGGGATTCGGAGCCGGGCTTTAGCCGGCCTGTTTTTGTTGCAAGTATTCAATGGCGAAATCCAGCGCGGCGGAGTAGCCTTGTGCGCCCAGCCCGCAAATCACGCCCTGCGCCAAATCAGAAAAATAGGAATGGCGGCGGAAGGGCTCGCGGGCGTGCACGTTGGAGAGGTGGACTTCGATAAAGGGTTTGCCGGCGGCAGCAAGCGCATCGCGCAGGGCGACACTGGTGTGGGTGTAGGCTGCCGGGTTGATGATGATAAAGGCGGTATGGTCGGCCATGGCCGCCTGGGCACGCTCCACCAGCACGGCTTCGGCATTGCTCTGCACGGCTTCAAAGGCAAAACCGGCAGCTTCGGCGCGCGCCTGCAGGCCGGCATTGATGTCGGCAAGAGTGGTGCGGCCGTAGATTTCCGGTTCGCGCTGCCCCAAAAGATTGAGGTTGGGGCCGTGCATAACGAGGATGGCGGGTTTCATGCTGGAGGGCAGTTTAAATTCGGTTGAAATGAATAATTGCGCCTGAAAACGCAGTTTGCTGCTAGCGGGCAAGATGTACATTTTCGGCGATAGTGGGGGAAATGTCCAGTTTTTGTATTTATCTGTATGGAAACGGCAGGATTTGTTAAGCAGCAGCTTCAACCGTATTTAAAGCGGCGAAGGCTACCTGAAAACGCAGCGCAGCTAAGTTTCTGCGAAGCTAAACTTCCAGGTAGCCTTCTGTGCCCTTTGCCAGGCAAGTATTTATTTCTTGTCGTGCTGTCTCAGAATTTGATAGAGCTGGTCTTTCAAATGCAGCTTCTGTTTTTTCAGAACTTCCACTTCGTCCAAATTGCCGGTAACCGGGTTTTTAACCATATTGGCGATTTTTTCGTCCAGCTCGTTGTGTTCGTCAAACAGGCGGGCAAAGCGCTTGTCGGATTGTTTGAGCTGGCTGATGAGGTCGCGGTATTCGGGGAACATTGTTTTCTCGCTTTCGAGTGGGCAAGGGTTGAACAAACTTTTTATCTTGACTGTACTTTATCATAGCCGGCGGGAAAAATCGAACGGCTCCTGCTTTTATTCGCTTTATAATGAAACCCTCCAAATTATTGCACTGCCGCCATGCCCGAAATCGAAAGCCACCCCTTCCCCGCCCTACTGCCGCCCGAAGCCACCGTGATGATGATGGGCACCTTCCCGCCCAAGGCGGAAAAGCACGCCATGTTGTTTCACTATCCCAATTTCATCAATGATATGTGGCGCGTGTACGGGCTCGTGTTCTTCAACGATGCCGCGCACTTCCAAAAAATAGGCGAAAAGGCATTTGATGCGGAAAAAATCAAAGCCTTCCTACGCGAGCGCGGTATCGCTTCCTGCCCCACCGTGCTCAAGGCCGTGCGCGAGCAAGACAATGCCTCCGACAAATTCCTACGCGTGGTGAAAACCGTGGATTTGCCCGCCGTGCTCGCCCAGCTGCCGTGCTGCCGCCATATATGCGCCACCGGCGGCAAGGCCACCGAAGTGCTGCTCTCCCTGCTGCCCGATGCGCCGAAAATGCCGAAAACCGGCGAAACGCTGCCCTTCACTTTAGCCAATCGGCATCTCACCCTCACCCGCCTGCCTTCCACCTCGCGGGCATATCCGCTGAGCTTGCAGAAAAAGGCAGCAGCATATCGGGCGTTTTTCGAGATGGCTGGATTGGTATAGTTTTCAGGTAGCCTTCCGTTAGCGGCGGCAGGCTGTTGCAAGAGGATTAAACCATGCGTTTCCGTATTTGGCAGGCAAACGGCCTGCCGCACCCTTATGTGATGCTGTTTTTGGCACCGGCGTTTTGGGCCACGAGCAATGTGGCGGGCAAGCTAGGCAAAGCTTGGCTTTCGCCTTATGAGTTTACGTTTTGGCGCTGGGTGCTGGCGGCTTTGCTGCTTTCGTGGTTGTTCCGCATGCGGATTCGGGAGGATTTGCCTGTGCTCAAGCCGCGTGCGTTGTGGCTGTTGTTGGTGGGCGGCAGCGGGTTTGCGCTGTTTAATATTGTGCTCTACAGCGCGTTTGCGCGCGGAGCGGCGGTGGTGAATGTGTCGATTATCACGGCGCTGATTCCGGTAATGGTGTTGCTCGCGGAGGTGCTGTTTTGGCGCACGCGGGCGCATGGGCTGCAATGGCTGGGGGTGGGGCTGTCGTTTATGGGCGTGGTGTGGGTGGTGGGCCGGGGCAATCCGGCCGCGCTGCTGGAAACGGGTTTGGCGCAAGGGGATGCGCTGGCATTGGCTACTTCTTTGATTTATGCGGGCTATTCGCTGGCGTTGCGCACTGCGCCGAAGGTGCATTGGGCAAGCCTGCTGTGGGCGATGTGCGTAGCGGCGGTGGTGGCGAGTGCGCCGTTTTATGTGTGGGAAGGGGTGGAGAGGGGCTTCCGGCTGCCGCCGTGGCAGGCTTGGTTGTTGCTGCTTTATATTGCTGTGTTTATTGCGATTTTGTCCAAGCTGTTTTATATGGAAAGCGTGATTGCGATTGGCGCGGGGCGGGCGGCGCTCACGATGAACCTGCTGCCAGTGTTCGGCGCGCTGGTGGGCGCGGCGGCCTTTCCAGACGAACGGCTGGGCGGCTATGTGCTCACGGCCTTAATCTTGGTGGCGGCAGGGATTGCGGCTTCGGAATGGGGCGCAGCGAGAAAACGGGCTTTGGAAAGCGTGAAATAGTGGCAGCCGTACGCTCAAAGACACGATGAACGAAGCCATGCTAGAATGAACCACCCGCATGGACGACATGACACCGAAGTCAAAGCACAGATGCAGGAAGCGATTGGGCGGCAACCCAACGTGGCCATGGCCTGTGTGGGTGGCAGCAACAACGCCATCGGCCTGTTTCCCGTATACTGGAAGCAGTATACGCCTCATCGGTGTGCTGCACGGTTTCCGCAGCTATTAATTGCGGGACGACAACAGCCAAGTGCTCGGCACACATTCCGTTTCCGCCAGCATCAGCTATCCCAGCATCAACTCGGAATACCGCCCTTTGGCCAACATCAGCCGCGTGGAATACATGGCAAGCTGAAAGCGGGCGTGAAAAATTCCGCGACAGAGTAAAACGCCAGTGGCTGGAACAATTATTCAAAGCCGAACTCAAAACACGCGGATTCCAGGTAGCCTCATACGACAGGGAAAGCAGGCATTCCTCCATATCGAAAAATATAGTGGTTCAGCAAAAATCAGAGCGAGGCGGCAAGCCACAGATAGTACAAGTAGTACAACAAGACGAGCCAACGCTGCACTAGTTTAAATTTAACCCACTATAATGTTATCCACTATATAATTTTGTTTAATCATACTTTCAGGAAACGCCATGTCTGCTTCACGTATGCTTGCCGCTGCCGTATCCGCCGCCCTGCTGCTGAACCTGGGCGGCTGCGCCAACAGCTCCGCCCTGCAATATACCACTTCCCAAGCGCAAAATACCGCCCGGGTATATTACGGCGAAGTGCTGTCGGTAACGCCCACCACCATCCGCGGCGAAGACAACGCGCTGCTCACCACCGCCGGTTCGCTGCTGGGCGGCATCGGCGGCAGCAATTTCGGCAAAGGCCGGGGCGAGGCAGTGAGCGCGATTTTGGGCGCGGTGGTGGGCGGTTTGGGCACCCAGTCGCTCACCCGCGGGCTCGACAGCTAACGCGGCTATGAAATCGTAGTTCAGTTCGAAGGCTCGCGCGATGCGATTTCCGTGGTGCAGAAAGACGACATCCAATTCCAGCCCGGCCAGCGCGTGCGCGTGCTGCAAGGTGCTAACGGCGTCACCCGCGTGCTGCCGGCGAGTCAATATTCGGCCTACTAGAAACCTGTTCGCAGCCCCTAATCGGCTGCACGGCAAGGATAAAAGGCTACCTGAAACTTTCAGGTAGCCTTTTGTTGAATGCCAGCAGGCGGCCTTAAATCCGCTTGGCCAGCTCTTCCGCCTTGCCCACATACAGCGCGGGAGTGAGCGCGAGCAGGCGTGCTTTGGCTTCTTCGGGGATGTCGAGGCCGCGGATGAAGGATTGGAGGGTGGCGGGCGTGATGCCGTCTTGGCCGCGGGTGAGGGCTTTGAGTTGTTCGTAGGCCCGCGGCACAGCGTGGCAGCGCATCACGGTTTGGATGGGCTCGGCTAGGAGCTCCCAGGTGGCATCGAGGTCGGCCTGCATGGCGGTGGAGTTGGCTTCGAGTTTGTTCAGGCCGCGCAGGTGGGCGGCCCAGCCGAGCAGGGTGTAGCCGGCGCCCACGCCCATGTTGCGCAGTACGGTGCTGTCGGTCAGGTCGCGCTGCCAGCGGGATACGGGCAGTTTCTCGGCCATGAAGCCGAGGATGGCGTTGGCGGTGCCGAGGTTGCCTTCGGAGTTTTCAAAGTCGATGGGGTTCACTTTGTGCGGCATGGTGGAGGAACCGACTTCGCCAGCCTTCACTTTTTGTTTGAAATAGCCGAGCGAAATGTAGCCCCACACGTCGCGGTTGAAATCGATGAGAATGGTGTTGATGCGGCTGAGGGTTTGGAAGAACTCGGCCATGTAGTCGTGCGGCTCGATTTGGATGGTGTAGGGGTTGAAGGTGAGCCCGAGCGACTGTTCGACAAAGCGGCGGCAATACGCTTCCCAATCCATATCGGGGTAGGCGGAGAGATGGGCGTTGTAGTTGCCCACGGCACCGTTGATTTTGCCCAAAAACTCCTGTTTTTCCAGCTGGGCGGCTTGGCGCTGCAAACGGGCGAGCACGTTGGCGATTTCTTTGCCCAGGGTGGTGGGGGTGGCGGGCTGGCCGTGGGTACGGCTCATCATGGGTTGGGCGGCCAGGCTGTGCGCCATTTGGCGCAGTTTGGCGGCGATTTCGGCCAGCTTGGGCAGCAGCACGCTATCGCGGGCTTCGCGCAGCATCAGGGCGTGGGAGAGATTGTTGATGTCTTCGCTGGTGCAGGCAAAGTGGATGAATTCGTTTGCCTTTTGGATTTCAGGTAGCCTTTCGAAACGCTGCTTGAGCCAGTATTCCACGGCTTTCACGTCGTGGTTGGTGGTGGCTTCGATGGCTTTCACTTCGGCAGCGTGCTCAGGCGAAAAGCCGGCAATCACGGCATCGATTTCGGCCAAAGTGGCGGCGGAAAAGGGCGGCACTTCGCTAATTTCGGGCGCGGCAGCCAGCGATTTGAGCCATTCCAGCTCCACGCGCACGCGGGCGCGGATCAAGCCGTATTCGGAAAAAACGGGGCGCAGGGCTTCAACGGCGGCGGCATAGCGGCCGTCGAGCGGGGAAAGGGCAAGCAGGGCAGACATGTGGTTTCCTATGAAAAAAGGCCGACAAAACGGCGGTATTCTACCCGAAAAGCGAGAAGGCTACCTGAAAGCGATGACTTGGCGCATTCTGCGCCACTAAAGCGGTAGAATACGTTTTCACTTCATGTTTTCAGGTAGCCTCTCACATGAGCCGCTTTATCCACCAAACCCTACTCAGCCCGGATGCCCTCGCCGTCAGCGTAGATTTATCCCACATCAAAACCCCGCACAGCCTGATGCAGCGCATGCAAGAAGCCTTCGAACTGCCCGCCTGTTTCAGCGGCGGCCTCGATTCGCTCAACGACTGTATGCGCGACTTGGGCTGGCTGCCGCAACGCGAAATCCACATCGCCTTTTGCGGCCTGGCCGACCTCAGGCAACGCCAGCCCAAACTGTTTGCCGATATTGCCGACTGCCTGGAGCTATACCGCAATTATTGGCACGGTAACCCGCAGGAGCATAAAATCGTGCGGATTTCGATAGCGGATTAAACCGCCGCCCCTCCCCCATTTACACTTCGTTGAAGCTCACGCTTTAGCGCCCAAACACCGTTTTCAGGTAGCCTTTTATGACCTTCACCCTCCCCGTCCTGCTTGCCGCCTGCTTTGCCGCCGTCCTACTCTGCGCACTCATCGTCTGGCTGTGGCAAAACGCCCGCAACCAAGCCGCGCAACACCGCCACCAACAGGAAGCCGACCGCCTGCAACACCAGCTCGCCCTGCAACAGCAAGCCTGGCAGCAAAGCGAACAGCACCTCGGCCACACTGCCCAAAGCCTGGCCGACAGCCAGCAGCAGCTTTCCGCCGCCCGCCAAGCCGCACAGGATTACCAAACCCGTGCCGCCACCGCCGAGCAATCGGTGCAACATTTCACCAACCGCCTAGCCGAGGCGGCCGAACGGCAGCAGCAGCTGTTGCGTGAGCTCGCCGTAGCCAAGCAGCAATCTGCCGCCGAACAGGAAGAAGCCCAAAGCTGGCAAACCCGAGCCGTGGCCGCCGAACAATCCAAGCAACACCTCGACCGCAGCTTGGCCGAAGCCGCCGAGCGCCGGCAGCAACAGCAGCAAGAGCTGGCCGCCGCCAAACAGCAGCTCGCTGCCGAACAGGAAGCAAGCCAAAACTGGCAAACCCGTGCCGCCACCGCCGAAAAATCCGTGCAACACCTCAACAGCCAACTGGCTGAAGCCGCCGAGCAGCAGCAGCAGCTCCAACAGCGCTACGAAACCACCCGCCAAGAGCTGGCCGCCAGCCGCCTGCAGCACGAACGCGTGCAAACCCAAATCGAACAGCAGCAGCAAGCCCACGCCGAACAAATCGCCCTGCTCAACCAAGCCCGCCAAAACCTAGGCGAACAATTCCAAAACCTCGCCAACCAAATCCTCGAAGAAAAAAGCCGCCGTTTTTCCGAGCAAAACCGCCAAGAGCTCGACCAACTGCTCAATCCATTGAGCGAAAAACTGCAAGGCTTCAGCCAGCTCGTGCAAAACACCTACGAAAAAGAAGCCAAAGAGCGGCTCACGTTGGAAAACGAGCTCAAACGCCTACAACAGCTCAACGCTCGGCTGCACCAAGACGCCCAAGCCCTCACCCAAGCCCTCACCGGCAGCCGCAACAAAAGCCAGGGCAACTGGGGCGAGATGATTCTGGAAAAAGTGCTGGAAAACTCCGGCCTGGTGAAAGGGCGCGAATACTTCGTGCAAAGCGGCGGCCGCCAAACCGACAGCGACGGCGAAAGCCGCTACCTCCAGCCCGACGTGCTCATCAACCTGCCCGACAACAAACAAATCATCGTCGATTCCAAAGTATCGCTCACCGCCTACGTGCGCTACACCCGCGCCGAAAGCCCCGAAGCCGCCGAAGCCGAGCTCGCCGCCCACCTCGCCTCGGTACACCAGCACATCAAAGAGCTCGCCGCCAAACGCTACGATGAAATCCAAGGCCTGGTATCGCTCGATTTCGTCTTCATGTTCGTACCCGTGGAGCCCGCCTACCTGCTCGCCCTGCAGCAAGACCCCGAGCTCTTCCAAACCTGTTTCGACCAACGCATCATCCTGGTCGGCCCCAGCACGCTTCTGGCCACCCTGCGCACCGTGGCCAACATCTGGCGGCACGAATACCAAAACCGCCACGCTCTGCAGATTGCCAGCGAAGGCGGCAAACTCTACGACAAATTCGTCGGCTTTGTGGAAACCCTAGAAAAAGTAGGCAAAAACCTCCAGCAGGCGCAAGAAAGCTACCAAGCAGCCCACAAACAGCTCCACAGCGGCCGCGGCAACCTGGTCGGCCGCGTGGAAAAACTGCGCCAAATGGGCGTGAAAGCCGGCAAACGGCTCGATGCGCAGCTGGTGAAGCAAGCCGGCAGCAAAGAGCCGGAGGCGCTGGAAGATAAAACAGGCGGCGCGGCAGACAAGGTGTAGGGAGAGGCTACCTGAAAATTTCAGGTAGCCTCTTAATATTGTATGCTGCCGTAACTTGAGCATTTATGCCCGATATTTGTGCCTCACTGAAAGCGTAAACCACAATGCAATAGTAAAACAGCAGCGCTACTACGCCAACATTTTATTCTACCTGCTCTTCTTAATATTGTTAGGTAGTCTCCCCACTTGTGCTTCTTAAATCTACATTAGTACCTCCTTTTAGCGATGTAGAAAAAAGGCCGGAGGAGGAGAAATATGGTGCTTGAGTGGCTGTTTGCCGGCCATAATGCGGCGCGCTTGGCGCAAGGCTTGTGGCTCACGGTAAAGATTTCGTTGATTTCGATAACGCTTCCCTGTGTGTTGGACACGCTGTTCGGGCTGCTGATGCGGGTGCATCATCCGCTGGCGTGGTTTGTGGGTGCACTGTATTTGGAAGTGGTGCGGATCGTGCCGATTCTGATGTAGTTGTTTGTACTGTATTTCGGGCTATCGGCCTAGACGGATATCCATTTGAACAGTGTGTGGGTATGCATTTGGGTGTTTGTGGTTTGGGGCACCGGCGAGATGGGCGATTTGGTGCGCGGCGCGCTGGAATCGATTGAAAAGCATCAGGTGGAATCGGCCAAGGCGCTGGAGCTGAACCGGTGGTAGGTGTTTTGGTATATCGAGTTGCCACAGAGTGTGCAGCGGGCACTGCCAGGCGCAATCAGCCTATTCACGCGTATGGTGAAAACCAGCTCGCTGGCAGCCTTGACCGGCGTGGTGGAAGTGGTGGAGGTGAGGCAACAGATTATCGAGAATTCCCTACTTACCATGCCGAACGCTTCGTTTTGGGTGTATGGCCTGATTTTCATATTGTATTTCTTGTGCTGCCGGCCGCTTTCGTTGCTGACAGGCTATTTGGAAAAGAAATTAGGAGAGCTGATATGGCTTTGCTAAACGTGCGTCACCTGCGCAAAGGCTACGGTGACACCGTAGTGTTGCAGGACTTGGATTTTAGCCTAGAGAAGGGCGAGGTGGTGATTTTGGGCCTATCGGGCAGCGGCAAAAGCTCCCTGCTGCGCTGCATCAACGGCCTGGAGCCGCATCAGGGCGGGCGGCAACATCGAAATGGAAGGCGTGGGCGAATTCGGCAAAAACGTGCCGTGGGAAAATCGCCCGCCAGAAAGTGGGCATGGTGTTTCAGAGCTATGAATTTTTTGCCCACATGAACGTGATCGACAACATCCTGCTCGCCCGCGTGGGCCTGCTCAACCGCAAAACCACCTTCCCGCGCGAGCTTTCCGGCGGGCAGAAGCAGCGCATCGCCATTGCGCGCGCTGTGGGAGCTGGCACGCGAGGGCATGAGCATGCTCATCGTTACCCACGAAATGGAATTCGCCGCCAAAGTAGCCGACCAGATTATCTTTATGGGTCAAGGAAACATCATCGAAGAAAGTACATCCGCTAAATTCTTCACCAAACCGGAAAGCAGCTGCGCCCAACAGTTTCTCAGCGGCGCGGATTATTCGCCCGCCAGCATGCCCACAACGAGGAAAACCAACAGCAGAGGCATACCGAGTCGCTCCGATATACGGGTGGTCACCACACTGACAAACAGAAACAAGACCATAATCAGAAACAGAGTGTTTAACTGTTCCATATGGGCTATCCTTATGGAGGAATATAATTGGTAGAGGCTACTTGAAAACGTGAGCGTCAATGAAGTTAAAATAATAGGGCGGCGTGTAGATTGATCCTGTGGCAGGAACAAAAAACAAAGCTTCCGTTATCGTTAATAAAATGGATATTTTGCATCTGCCGAAATCGGCTTATATCAATTCATAATGGTAATCTCAAAATGCTTTTCCAATTGGCACATTTCCCTGCCGCCCAGCATGGAAAAGGCTACCTGAAAACACAGATTTTGAGTTTTCAGGTAGCCTTTTTTATTGTAGGCAACGGTTATACCAAGAATTTCTTGATGTCGATGCCTTTTTCTTGGGCTTCTACAATCCATTTCGGCCGTTTACCCACGCCGCCCCACACTGCGCCAGTTTTCGGATTGCGGTATTGCGGGCGGCTTTGTTTTTCTTTCAGGCCTGCTTCAATATCGGCAATGCTGATTTCAAAGTCTCGCATAATGGCCAGAATTTGATTAACTTTCTTTTTACGCTCGGAAACCAAACGGCGTTGGATTCGGTCTTCCAAGGTTTTCTTCTGTTCCAGGAGTTGGTCTAAAGTCTCACGTGCTGCCATGATGTTTCCTTTGTGAAGGTTGTTAAAATTTATTTCGGGGCTGATTATAAGGGTATTTCGGTTTCTTATGCCAGAAATAAATTGCCGGTTTGGCACAGATACGCGCCAAACCGGCTCAGTTTCGTTATGGTAAATCAGGCTTCGGCTTTCAGCAAATCCTGTAATTCGCCGGCTTCATACATTTCCATCAAAATGTCGGAGCCACCCACGAATTCGCCGTTTACATACAGCTGCGGGATGGTGGGCCAGTTGGCGTATTCTTTGATGCCTTGGCGGATTTCGGGGTTTTCCAATACGTTTACCGTAACGAAATCATTGCAGCCTGCGGATTGCAGGATTTGCACGGCGCGGGAGGAGAAGCCGCATTGCGGGAATTGTTTGGTGCCTTTCATAAACAGCACTATGCGGTTGCTGTTTATGAATTGTCTGATTTCTTCTTGGATGCTCATAGTGTTTCTTCTTATGGATCAAATATGGATAAAAATGCAGATGCGAAACAGCAGTCATTATAGCGGATTAAATCTGCTTTCGATACAAGAAGCAGAAGCGAAGTTGATGCACTATAACCGATCTGACAACTATTCGGGGCATATCCATACGGCGGCAAAGAAACCATCGGTGTGATGGGTGGCCGTAGCGAGTTGCAGATAGGGGCTACCTGAAAACAGTTCGGGGCAATCGGGCAGGAGTCCGGTGGCGTTTGCCAGCTGCCAATCGGGATGAGCGGCACTGAAGCGTTCAGCTTGGTGTTCATTTTCAGCCGCAAGCACGCTGCAGGTGGCATACACCAAACGGCCGCTGGGGCGCACCAGGCGGGCGGCGGCTTCGAGGATGGCGGCCTGTTGCTTTGCCAATTCGGCGATGCGTTCGGGCGATTGGCGGTATTTCAAATCGGGATTGCGGCGCAGGGTGCCCAGGCCGGAGCAGGGGGCGTCCACCAGCACGCGGTCGGCTTTGCCGATGAGGCGTTCGAGGCGCTGGTCGGTTTCGCTGCCGATGCGCTGCGGGCTGATGTTGGTGAGGCCGGCACGCACCATGCGTGGCTTGAGTTTGGCCAGGCGCTTTTCGGCCACATCGAAGGCGTAGAGACGGCCGCTGTTGTTCATGGCGGCGCCCAAGGCGAGGGTTTTACCGCCTGCGCCGGCGCAGAAATCGACAATAATTTCGCCGCGCCGCGCGCCGGTGAGGCGTGCGAGCAGCTGGCTGCCTTCGTCTTGCACTTCAATGGTGCCTTCCAAAAATAGCGGGTGGCGCATGAGGGCGGATTTGTCGTGCAGGCGAATGCCCCACGGCGAATAAGGCGTGGCTTCGCAGCGGATGCCTTCATCTTGCAGTTGGGCGAGCACTTTGTCGCGTTTGGCTTGGAGGGTGTTCACGCGCAAATCGAGCGGGGCAGGAGTGGCGGTGCTGCGGCCGAAGGCGAGGATGTGTTCGTCGCTCCAGCCTTGGGCGTGCAGTTGGGCAATGAGCCACTCGGGCAGTTCGGCGGCGGTGTTCAGCTGCTCGGCAAACTTGGTTTTTTTGGCTTTCAGGTAACCTAGAAACTCAGTCTCTTCGGCATTGGCGCAATCGGCCAGGGCGGAAATGCTGATGCCGCGACCCAATACCAGGGCGACCAGCGCGGCGCGGCGGGATTGGCGTACGGGCTCGGGCAGCACGCTTTGGATTTTCTGCAAATGGCGCAGGGCGGCGAACACGGTTTCGGCGATTTCGTGCCGGTCTTGGCGACCGAGTTTTTTGTGGCTGCGGAAATAGGCGGAAACGAGAGCGTCGGCAGGCTGCTCGAAGCTGAGCACTTGGCCGAGCAGGGTGGAAGTGTGGAGGAGTTGGGCAGGAGTCATTTTGGCGTGGTGGTTTCAGGTAGCCTGGGAAGGGGTAAGGCTACCTGAAAATGGGCAGATAAGAAACAGACAGGCTGCGGGGCGGCTTGTCTGTTTGGTTTGGCATTTCAGGTCGCCTGCGTTTGCTGCTTACTTGGGCGGCTGCAGGGGCGCGCCGTCGATTTTGCCGCTGCGCAGTTTGAGCTCGTAGGTTTTTCCGTCGTCGGTGTATTTGATGAGGGCGGGGATGTTGGCGAAATCGGGGGCGAAGGAATATTCGATGGTGTCGTCGCCGCGTTGCACGCGGAAGCGGTTTACCACAATGCTGGCACCGTTGATATTGTAGCGGGCGGAAGGCAGGCGGGTCATGCCGCGAACGGGATAAACACGTTTGCCATTGGTAATGTGCAGGTTGGCAGGCAGTTGGCCGTTGTTGAGCGCGAGCTGCCAGGCCAGGGTGAAGAGGTCGAAAGTGGGGCCGCTGATGGGCTGGCTTTCGGTTTGGCCGGTTTTGCCGTAGGTGATGGTTTTGCTGCCGTAGTCGAAGGTGGCGCCGGCATAGGCGCGACCTTTGCGGGTGTCGCTGTAGCGGGCGGGCTGCAGGCGGTTGCCGCTGATGCTGCCGTTGGAGGAAAAGCGCATTTTGTAGAGCGGCACGTTGATGTCGGCGTTTACGTTGTAGCGGCCGCCGTTTTGGTTGAAGGTCATCACGGCGGGCACGCCGTAGGGGCCGATGTAGTGCAGCTCGGCGTTTTTGGGAAAGGCGGTTTCGGCAGCGGCGGCGGGCGCGGCCAGCGCGGCGGCGCACAGGACGGCGGCAGTACCGAGGCGGAGGGTGAGACTAGTCATTTGAAATTCCTTTGGTGAAAAGGGATGGCATGCCGCGCGCAGCAGCTTTGAGGCGGCATCATAGCCTTAAGTTTTGCATTGGAGGGGCGGCGGTTATATGGTTTGACGGGAATTTTAGCTTTGTAAAAATTCCCCACGTTCGTTTAGCTAAGCTGAAACATCAGTTTCAGGTAGTCTTTCGGTATTTTATTTTGCGCTAGGCTGATTTTAATGCCCGGGGAACATGCCTTTCATGCCTTGCGCCATGCGCATGAGTTTGCCCATGCCCTTGCCGCCGAACATTTTCATCATTTTTTGCGACTGCTCGAACTGCTTGAGCATTTTGTTCACTTCCTGCACGGTGGTGCCGGCACCGGCGGCGATGCGGCGTTTGCGGCTGGCTTTGAGCAGGGCCGGATTGGCGCGCTCTTTCGGGGTCATGGAATTGATGATGGCTTCCACTTTGCTCATGGCTTTTTCCGCCGTACCTTCCGGGATTTGTGCGGAAAGCTGCCCCATTTCGCTAGGCAGTTTGGACATGAGCGATTCGATGCCGCCCATATTGCGCATCTGCTGGATTTGGGCTTTGAAATCGTTCAGGTCGAAGCCTTTGCCTTTATGCAACTTTTTGGCCATGCGCTCGGCCACTTCCTGATCGATGCCTTTTTGCACATCTTCAATCAGGGAAAGCACGTCGCCCATGCCGAGAATGCGGCCGGCGATGCGGTCGGGGTGGAAGGGCTCGAGGCCGCCGATTTTTTCGCCGGTACCGATGAATTTAATCGGTTTGCCGGTAACGTGGCGCACGGAAAGTGCCGCGCCGCCGCGTGCGTCGCCATCCATTTTGGTGAGGATAACGCCGGTGAGCGGCAGGGCTTCGTTGAAGGCCTGGGCGGTGTTTACGGCATCTTGGCCGAGCATGGCATCCACCACAAACAGGGTTTCCACCGGATTCACGGCTTCATGCAGGGCCTTGATTTCGGCCATCATGACTTCGTCCACTGCCAATCGGCCGGCGGTATCGACCATCAGCACGTCGTAGAAATGCTTTTTGGCGTAATCAAGCGCGGCTTGGGCAATGGCCACGGGTTGTTGGGAAACGTCGGATGGGAAAAAATCCGCGCCCACTTGCTCGGCCAGGAGGCGCAACTGCTCGATGGCGGCAGGGCGGTATACGTCGGCCGACACCAGCAGCACTTTCTTGCGCTGCTCTTCTTTGAGCAGGCGGGCGAGCTTGCCGGCGGTGGTGGTTTTACCCGCCCCCTGCAAGCCGGCCATCAGCACCACGGCAGGCGGCACGGCGGCCAGATTGAGGCTGCTGTTTTGCGTGCCCATCAGCTCGGTAAGCGCCTGGTTTACCACGCCGATAAAGGCCTGGCCAGGCGTGAGGCTGCCGATCACTTCGTGGCCAACGGCGCGTTCTTTCACATTGGCCATAAAGTCTTTCACCACCAGCAACGCCACGTCGGCTTCCAACAGCGCCATGCGCACTTCGCGCAGGGCTTCTTTGATGTTGTCTTCGGAGAGGCGCGCTTGGCCGCGCATTTTTTTGGCCCACTGGCTGAGGCGGCCGGATAGATTATCTAACATATTGTTCCTTATGCCGGGTGAAGCCGCCAAGATGCTGCGTTGGCTTGTCTTGTTTTAGGGTAGTCTCACCCGGCCGACAAATGGATGGTTTATTCAGGATAGGGATAACAGCTTTTTTAAACTTTGTTGAAGCTGGGTTTTTCAGGTAGCCTTTCCAAGCTTTTCGGTTTTGAGAAATCCAACTTCAGCTTCACCAAAACATCGCTTTCAGACAGCCCCTGACAGGCCGCAAAGTTTGCTAAAATCGTAGTATTTTACACTATAAAGAAGCATGGCCGGATTGTTTATTTTGCTTGCGTTGCTCTACGGCGGCATGGGCGTGTTTGCCTAGTGGTTCGGGAAGCAGGATGCCCGGCAGCCATGCCCGCTCAAAGGTGAGCTGCTGTTGCTGGTGGCGCAGCTGCCCGTGCACGCGGCGGTAGTGTGTCAGCCGCTGCTACTCAGCCGCTTCCCCAACGGCATCGGCTATGCCCTGTGTCTGGTTACCTGGTTGATGCTGCTGTTGTGTTGGCGCGGCAGTTTCTTTTATTCGCTGAAGGGTTTGCAACTGCTCTACCCTTTTGCCGCGCTTTCCATGCCGGCTGCCGCGCAGTGGCCGGCGCTGGGCGCGGATTATGCGGTGGGCAATATGCCCTTTCTCTACACGTGGGCACATCGGTGTTATCGTACGGCCTGTTCGATATTGCCGCGTTGCTTGCGCCGTTGGTTTTGCTGCTGAACCGCCGCCTGCGCAGTCACCGCATTTCGCCGCTGATGTCGTTTTGCCACCGCTGTTGGGCCTGGAAAAGCTGATGTTTCAAAGCATGCTGGCGGGTTTTGTGCTGCTGAGCATTTCTGTGGGCAGCAAGTTTGTGTTGCAGGTGTTGCTGCACCAAGTGTGAAGGCGAAAGGCTACCTGAAAAGTACTTCGGCAAGTTTTCAAGCAGCATTGGTAAACATAATTTTTAGCATACATCAAACAAACAGCAAATAAACCGGTTTCCATTTATGAGCTATCTTGACCACTCCCGTTCCACCACCTATTCTGCACCAAATCCTTTGTTTCCTCTTCATTCCAACCACAGGAGATACCCAATGAAAAAAGTGATGTTGTCCGTTGTCGCTTCCGCTCTGTTTGCCAGCGCCGGCACTTGGGCGCATGGTGTGCAGGGCACGAACGAACCGAGCAAAACGCCGGTAGACCGTAGCGTGCAGGTGTACAGAATGTCCAACTTGCAGCAGTGGAACCGCGAAAAAGCCGGCGGCGGCGAAGGCAGGCTGCTGGGACGTTTTGCCTACACCCGCCACCAAACCGGCGAGCAAGACGCTATCCGCGAAATCGGCTGGCTCACGCTGCCGCCGGGTGCGTCTATCGGCCTGCACAAGCACACCAACAATGAAGACGTGTACCTGATTGTGGAAGGCCGCGGCACGTTTATGGGTACAGATGGCAAGGAAGTGCCTGTGTCTGCTGGTGACATCACCATCGCCCGCCCCGGTCAGTCGCATGCGCTGAAAAACACCAGCCGCCGGCCGCTGCGCTTCATCAACTTTATCGGCCAGTTGCCGAGCACGGCTCCGGCTGCGCAGTAATCTGACGCGATAACGGCAGAGGCTACCTGAAAGTTTCAGGTAGCCTCTATCTTTATGCAGATCGCTCCAAGTGCCCTTTGCCGAAAATTTCGGTATCATGCAGCCTCTTCCCGTTTTTAGGAAAACTTATGTTCCGTTCATTGCTTGTGGCCGTTGTGTTGGCGGCTTCTGTGGTGCCGGCGGCGGCAGAAACTCAGTCGCGCGTGCTGGCCAATGGTATGAAAGTGATTGTGCGCGAAGACCACCGTGCGCCGGTGGCGGTTACGCAGCTGTGGTTTAAGGTGGGTAGTGCCGACGAGCACGCAGGCAAAACCGGCCTGAGCCACGCCTTGGAGCACATGATGTTTAAAGGCACGCCCACTGTGCCCGCCGGCGAATTCAGCCGCCGCATTTCCGCACTGGGCGGCAGCGACAATGCCTTCACTTCACGCAACGAAACCGTGTATCACCAAGAATTTGCCGTGGCCAGCCTGCCGCAAGTGCTGGAGCTGGAGGCCGACCGCATGGTGAACCTGAATTTCAGCGATGCCGATTTTGAAAACGAAATGAAGGTGATCCGCGAAGAGCGCCGCCTCACCACGGATAATGACCCAGACGGCAAAATGTGGGAACAGATTAATCTGAATGCCTATGCCAAGCCGGAAAACCGTGCGCCGGTTATCGGCTATGAGGCGGATTTGCACACGCTCAAGCCGGAAGATTTGCGCCAGTGGTACCGCGCCTGGTATGCGCCGCACAACGCCACGCTGGTGATTGTGGGCGACGTGAAGGCGGGCGAAGTGCTGGATAACGCGGAAAAACTGTTCGGCAGCCTGCCCGACCATCCGCTGCCCGCGCGCAACGATTTAACCGAGCCGCCGCAAACGGCCAACCGTTCCGCCCGTTCCACCGCGCCGGTAAGCTCGCCGGTGGTGGGTTTGGCCATTCAGGTGCCCGCCCTGCGCAAAGTGGACGACAAACTGCCCTATGCGCTGAATATGTTGGCCGATGTGCTCGACGGCAGCATGTCTGCCCGCATCGAGCGCAATCTGGTGCGCGGCCGCAAAGTCGCTGTGGAAGCCTCGCTGGGCTACGATATGCTCACCCGCTCGCCGGATGTGCTGCTGTTTAGCGGCACGCCCGCGCCGAATGTGAAGCCCGAGCAGCTCACGGCAGCGTTTTTGAATGAAGTACGCCAGATTGCCGAACACGGCGTAAGCGAAGACGAATTGGCACGCGTGCGCAACCGCAGCTTGGCCGCGCGCGAGTTTGGCAAAGATTCGATGGAAACCCAGGCCACCAACATCGGCTCGCTGGAATCGGCCGGCTTCTCCTACACGGATGAAGACGAAATCCGCCGCCGCCGCTTGGCCGTGAGCGCCGAAGAAGTGCGCGAGGCCGCCCGCTGGCTTTTGGCGCAGAAACACACCACCGTGGTGCTGTATCCCGAATCCAAGTAAGCGGCAAAGGCTACCTGAAAACGTAGGAATATTTTTCAGGTAGCCTTCCGGTTCTAAATTAACAGGCTACCTGAAAGCGCCCGCTTCAGCGCAGCCCAAACCGTATCCAAATTTAGGAGTGAATCCCCATGAAACCCCTGTTCCGCACCCTGCTGCTGGCCTGCCTGCTGCCCGCTGCCGCGTTGGCCGAGAATATCCCCATTCAGCGCTGGCAAACCGCCGAGGGCACCAAAGTGCTGCTGGTGGAGCGGCATGAAAACCCGATTGTCGATATCGATGTAGCCTTCGATGCCGGCAGCAGCCGCGACAGCGCCAACAAAATCGGCGTGGCCGATTTCGCCGCCGGCTTGGCCGACACCGGCACTAAAAGCCTGGGCGAAGAAGCCCTGCTCCAGCGCGTGGCCGATTTGGCTGTAAGCCTTTCCAGCTACAACACCACCGACACCTCCGGCGTGCGACTGCGCAGCCTCTCCAAGCCGGATATCCTCAACCCTGCCCTCGGCCTGATGCGCGACGTATTGGTTGAGCCCCGTTTCGATCCCGCCGTACTCAAACGCGAGCAAGACCGTGCGGTGGAAACCCTCAAACAAAACCGCACCCAACCCGATTTCCTCGCTTCCGTGGCCAACACCCGGCAGGTGTACCCCACCCATCCCTACGGCTATTCCGCCCGCACCAGCGAGCAAACCATCCGCCGCATCACCCCTGCCGACCTGCATCGCTTCCATCAGCAATATTTCACCCGCCGCAACGCCGTGGTGGCGATTGTGGGCGATGTCAGCCGCAGCCAGGCCGAAGCAATCGTGAGCAAACTCACCGGTGACTTGCCCACCGGCCAAGCCTTGCCGCCCCTGCCCGAAGCCACCCATGGCGCGGTGCAAACCCAAACCCTGCCTCATAGCGGCACCCAGGCGCACATCGTATTGGGCATGCCCCTCCTCACCCCGAACGATCCCGACTACTACGCCTTGGCCGTGGGCAACTACATCCTCGGCGGCGGCAGTTTCGACAGCCGGCTGATGAAAGTATTGCGCGACCAACACGGCTACACCTACGGCGCCTCTTCCCGCCTCACCCCCCTGCGCGCCCAAGGCCCGCTCACCATCTCCTTCGCCACCGAGAAATCCCGTGCCGCCGCCGCCCTGGCCGACACGCAGAAAGTGTTGCAGGAGTTCGCCGCCAACGGCCCCACCGAAGCCGAACTGGCACAGGCCAAAGCTAATCTCGTGGGCAGCTTCCCCCTGCGCTTCGACACCAATGCCGAACTGTTGGGCTACCTGAAACTCATCGGCCTCTACAACCTGCCCGACGACTACCTCAGCCGCTATCCGGCAGCCATTTCCCGCCTGAGCGCCGAAGAAGTGAAAGCCGCCTGGCAGCGCCGCGTAACCGGCCTGCACACCACCGTGGTCGGCATGCCCCAATCCGGCAAACCCGCCGCACGCCGCAGCAACGGCAGAAGGCGTTAAGCACAATCCGCTTGATTGAACCAAGCGTGATCAAACAAAAGGCTACCTGAAACTTTCAGGTAGCCTTTTTGGTGTGGGATTTTGTATGGGCAAAACATGCCTGCTTATAGAACCGATTATGCCGCACTTATTTCCCTTAATCTGGCCAGATTCTGATTGATGGCATCATTAACAACCGATGGATTCAGCACGCCTGTCGCACCCAGTGCCAAAACGTGCAAATATGTTGTCAGTAAGCTAACGCGCCAGATATATTCTGTTTTTATTCCGTCTTCAATATATCGGTCTAGCTCTTCTTGCGCATTTTTCACCGATTCGCCATCCAGAATTTTTTGTATCCATTCCTGATGTTCGTCGTCGTCATGCCATTTCGATTTCACGTCTTCACGCAGCATTCGGGTGATTTCTTGTTTGACGCTTTCGTCACGGGTTAAGAAGAATTTCAAACAATAACTAGGTTCGATAAACGTCCACAAGTTGAAATTGCCGTTGAATTTCAGCTTGGTTAAAACATCTAAGCAGATTTCCGTTTCTTGAATGCGGTTGGTGCAAAACAGGCTGAATAGCAGGTGGTAGGCCTTTTCCAAGTCGGCTTTGTTGGTTGGGCTGAATTTCTTGCTCAACGCCGCCGCTTTTTTCATCTGGGCCGGGGATAAATTGTCCGAAAGCAGTAAATCAGAAAACATCAGGTTTACCTCTCCATCATTCAAAATTTCTTCAGTTTGGTTTCGATTTAGACAGCGCATACGCTCTGTTTCATTTGCAGATAAGCTCAAAGGCTACCTGAAAACCGCTATCTCTGTTTTCAGGTAGCCTTTGTTTGGCTTTACAACTTCAACACCCACTTGCGGTAGGCGAATTCGCCGCCCATCAGGATGCCCATTAGGATGTAGGCGATGATGCCGGTGTAGACTGCCCACCAGCGGTATTGTTCGAGCAGCACGAGCAGGGCGGCGAGGCTGCCGTTGAGGATGAAAAAGCCGCACCAGATTTGGGTAACGCGGCGGGTGTAGGCCACACCTTCGGGTGGCAGGTCGGGATGTTGCAGGCGGGCGAGGCGTTCGATCAGGCTTTGTTTTTGCGTGAGGCTGAGGCCAAACAGCAGCAGCAGCAGGCCGTTTACCCACACGGGATACCAATACATGCTGCCGGGCCGCTTCAAAAGGAGGATGGCGGCGAAGAAGGCGGCCACCAGCAAGGAAACGCGCCGCTGGCCGGGATCGCGTTGCATGGCGGCGCGGGCGAGCCAGAGCAGGAGCATGAAACCGGCCAGCGGATAAAACCAGCCCTGCTTGCGGCCGTAATACCAGAGCAGGGGGTAGAGTACGCTCAAGATGCCGAGCAGGATTTTGGCGGCGGTTTTCACGCTTCGGGCTTGGCTTCTTGGTAGAGCTTGGACACGGCGGCAACTACGTCGTCGATGGTGCGGACGTTGCGGAAATCGTCGGCTTGGAGTTTGTAGCCGGTTTGGCGTTTGATTTGGTCGAGCAGGTCGATGGCGTCGATGCTGTCGATTTCGAGGTCTTCGTAGAGGTTGGTACTGCCGGTTACGTTGCTGGTGTCGATTTCAAACATGTTTTCCAGTATGTCGAATAGGAAGGCGCGGATTTCGGTTTCGGTCATGGGTGTTCCTTATAATGATGGGTGGCGGCCGGGCAGGAATGCCCGACCTATGTTTCAGGTAGCCTTGATCATACTGCTTCGGCTAGCCGCGTTGTTTCTGCACGAAGGCGGCTAGCGTGGACACATTAGCGAAGCTGTCGCGCAGTTCCTGGCTTTCGCCGTCGAGCTGGAAGCCGAAATGTTTTTGCACGGCCAGGCCGAGTTCGAGTGCGTCTACGGAATCGAGACCGAGGCCGCTGTCGCCGAACAGGGCTTCTTCATCGCCGATGTCGGCGGGAGTGAGGTCTTCCAGGCCGAGGCTGTCGATAATCAGTTGTTTTATTTCTTGTTTCAAATCAGTCATTTTCTTGGCTTCTTTCGTTGAAGTATTGTTGCAGGTGGTCGTTGAGGCGGCGGGCGGCGATGGGCAAGGGGTGCTTGTTTAACCAGTCCTGCGGGTTGATGTCGTCGCCGACGATAAAGCGGTAGGCCGGTTTTTGCAGCGGGATTTTGTACCACGGCTGGCCTTTTTTGAAGTTTGGCGGCTGCATTTTAATCACCACGGGGGTGATGACCTGCGCGCTTCTGAGGCCGATGGACACCGCACCGCGATGAAATCTCACCACACCGTCCCAGCCAGTGCGCGTGCCTTCGGGGAATACCAACAGGCATTGCTGCTGCAAAACTTCGTGTACGGCTTCCACAAAATCCAAGTCTTCCTGATTGGGCAGGTAGCCGCAGGCGCGGATTTGCCCGGCCATGGCCGGGTTGCGCTGCAAATCGGCTTTTACGATGCAGTTGGCTTCGGGCACGCGGCCGAGCAGGAACACCACATCCAGCAGCGAGGGATGGTTGGCCAATATCAGCTGGCCGGGGCGGCCGAGCCGCTCGAAGACTTCAAATTCCGCACTCAAAATGCCGGAGCGCATCAAATAATAGCTAAACCACAGCCAGGTGCGCGTAACCACGCGCCGCGCCTGCTTCTGCTGCGCCAACATGGGCGAACGGCGCAGCAGCCAGGGCAGCAGCACGATTTGCAGCAGCACGCCGAACACGCCGAAAAACACGAAGCCCAGCCCGGTGGCCAGCAATCGCCACAGGCGGTTTAGGCGGGCGCTTAAGGGGTAAGCCGCTGCCATTGCCAAGCCTTGTCTGCGTAATGGTTTATCCACTGGCAGCTGCCTGAATGCTGTTGCCGCAGCCATTCGAGCGCGCCCCAATAGCCGCAGTTTGCCGTGCCGCCGGCATCGTGCGCGGCGGGGGAAAGTTCCCATTCTTCACCGGCGGTAAGCAGCAGCGCCAGCGCGTGGGCAAAGGGCGCGCGTTCGGCTGGCGCGGCAGGATATTGCGCCTGCAAGGGTTCGTCCACCACCAGCGCCAACACGCGCTCTGCCCCATCGGCCAGCAGGCCGGCGGCTTCGAGCACGGCGCTTTCCAAACCGCTCTGCCGTACGGAAAGCGCGGTGTATTCGCTCATATCGCCGCGCAGCATCGACCATTGTCCGGCCAGGGCGTTGTGCACGGACAGGCCGAAGGAAGTGGGGGAAACTTCGTTGTCGCGCAACAGCGTGCTCCACAAACCGAAGCTGCGGTTGATTTCGCCGTCGTGCGAAGCGAGCACCAGCGGGCAGGATTCGCCTTCCGCCAAGAGCGGATGCGCCGCCGCAAACAGCAGCCGCGCCGAGAGGCCGAGCCGCCGCCGCTGCATGGCGGGCAGGAAATCCACCTTCGGCGGCGTGTCGGGCAAATCGGCGGCGTTTAAGCGGCCGGATGCCCACGCGGCCCAGTCTTCGCCCGTATGCAGGCGGGTGGAGGCGGCGTGCCAGCTTTGGATGGAAAAGCGGAGGCGGAAATCGGCGGTCATGGTTTAACTTCGTTGAGGCTGCGTTTTAACTGCGCTAAAGCTTTGCTTTCAGGTAGCCTTTTTAAAAACAGGCGGCCTGTTAAGAGCGCTTAAGGTGGCGCATTATAACAAGAATGCCCCACTCAGGCATCTGGCCGGCGGGCGGCAAAATATGGGCGGCGGTTCTGCGAAAAGAAAAGTTTCAGGTAGCCTTTATGCCTGAAGTTTCCATCTTGGCTGCCCGCGAATTTGAGGCTACCTGAAAGCCCCAAGCGGCTAAACAAAACGATAAAGCAGCCGCTTTTCCACCGCCTGCCATTCGCCGAAGCCGTGCCAAGCCCATTCCGCCGCCACTTCCTGCGGCCACACCACGCCGCACAGCCATGCCCCGTCCAACAGAAACACTGCGCCCTGCCAAAGCCGGCCGCCCGCGCAGAGCCGCCAGCAGTCCCCGTTTGGCCGCAATCCGGTTTGCGGCATATCCGCCAGCCCCTGCCCCGTGGCCTTAAGCAAGGCCTCTTTCAGCGTCCACAACGCATAATAATCGGCTAATTCGGCATGCTGTTGCAGCCAGCGCGCTTCGTCTGCATGCAGCACCCAATCCGGCCAGGCATCGAAACGGCGCGGGCGCAGCCGTTCCAAATCCACGCCCACGGGAAAATCGGCAGACGGCACCGCCAGCACGGCATGGCCGCCGCTGTGGCTGAGGCTACCTGAAAAATTCGGGCTACCTGAAAACCCGTCTGCCGCCGCTTGCTGCTTGAGAAAGCGGCTCACCTGCCAGCCGGTTTGCGCCGCACGGGCAGGGTGGCGCACAAGGTGGGCGCGGTCGGCCGCATCCAGCAGCCCGGCGGGGTAGCGCGCGGCGCAGTCGGGCGCGGCCAGATAGAGGCGGATGGTGTGTTGCGGCGGCAGGCGGGTAGGCATAGGCAAGGTTTTTTAATATACTTTAAACTTTGTGAAATCGCGGTTGATTGGCCGTGAATTTCCAGTTTTCCAACCCAGCTTAAAAGGGAGCAAATATGAAATCTCGCCAAATCATGCTGGCGGCTGCAATTGTAGCCGCTTTCGGCCTCGCCGGCTGCAACAACAACCGTGCGCCGAACAACACAAGCGGTCAAGGCGGCCGCAACGGCGCCCATGCCACCAGCCAAACCACCGGCCGCGTGTGCCGCCTGCTACAAGACGACGACCCCAACCGCAGCGGCCGCAAAGTAGTGTACCGCTGCTCTGGCCGCGCCGTGCTGGCTTCCGAAGAAGCCAAAAGTCTGCTCAATCCCAATGTGCCTGTGAGCTTCGGCGGCGGCGGCCGCGTGATTCAGGCTAATTTATCCACCCGTCAGGCAGCCAATGCTTCCAACAAATCAGACGAAGCCGCCTGCGAACGCGCCTTTATCAACGCCGCCCATAAATTCCAGCAAACCGCCCAAGCCCGTGGTGGCAGCCGCGTGAGCAACTTCCACAGCTACTACAACCGCCAAGTGCTGCACGGCGGGCAGTACGACTGCGAAGTGGGCACTTTCCACGCCCGCGTAGTGATGCGCGGCAACATCGCCCGCTAAGTCGGCTGCGGCATAAAGGCTACCTGAAAACTGTTGATGCGGTTTCCAGGTAGCCTTTATGCCGCCCCCATGTGGCATGACTACGCGCCCGCCTGCTGCATCCGCCACCAAGTGCAGGAATTGCCGCTCACACAGGGTGGATACCGCCCCTCCGACCTGCACACCATCAACACCCATCACGGGCTGGGGTATAATTTTAACGAAACCTGAAGCACGGTTTTCAGACGGCCTTTCAAGCTGTTGCAACCATCCACAGGAATAACACCATGCCTTCCGCCAAACTCATCCAAAAACTCAAACCCGCCCTGCAAAACCAGCTTCCGCCCGAACAAGACGGCATCTTGTTGTGCCTCGATTCCGACAGCGTAACGGGTGACAATGCCAAATACATGAAAATGTATAACCGCTTTGCCCGTTGGTACGATTTCGGCGAACGCTGGATAGCCCGCCTCAAATACGACAACAGCATCAACGAGACACGGCGCAGCCTGATGGGCGAACTGGAATGGCGGCAGGACTGCACTGCGCTCTACGTCTCCATCGGCACAGGTACCGATTTAAACCACCTGCCCGCCAACATCAACCCCACCGCGCTGGATTTAACCGGCGCCGACCTGTCGCTTGGCATGTTGGCACGCTGCCGCAACGTATGGCGGAAAAAAGCGGCGGGCTTAGACTTGGTACACTGCAACGCCGAAGACTTACCCTTTGCCGACAATCTGTTCGACGTCGTATTCCATGTGGGCGGCATCAATTTTTTCAGCGACAAACAAAAAGCCATCAACGAAATACTGCGCGTCGCCAAGCCCGGCACCAAAATCATGATCGCAGACGAAACCACCGACTTCATCCAACAACAATACAAAAAAAGCCTATTCACGCGTAACTACTTCCAAGACACCGATTTCGACCTGACACAAATCGAAAACTGCATCCCCAAAACCGTACAGGAAAAGAAAACGCGGCTGCTGTGGAACAACCGCTTTTACTGCATTACCTTCCGCAAACCTGTTTGATACAGCCGCCACATTTGCTTTTTCAGACGAGCTCGAAATCTGAAAAGGTCGTCTGAAAAATAAAAAGCAGCCTGCACTCGTTACAAAAAAGTGCAGGCTGCTTTTACGCTTTCAGGTAGCCTTTCAGACGACCTTAATGCAGATTCGCCTTAAAGAACTGCTCAAACTTATCAAACGGAATCTTGCCACTGGTGTTGTCATACAAATCCGTGTGGTTCGCACCCGGCACGATGTACAGCTCTTTGTTTTTGCTGCCCAGAGATTTGAACGCGTCTTCGCTGAAATAGCGTGAGTGTGCTTTTTCACCGTGTACGATTAAAGCGGGAGCGCGCAATTCGCCGGCACGTTGCAGGATGGGCATATTGATGAACGCCAGCGGCACGGTGGTCGCCCACGAACCTTGCGGATTGGAGTTTACCGCGCGGGGATGGAAGCCGCGTTTGGCACGGTAGAAATTGGCGTATTCGGCGATGAATTTCGGTGTGTCGGCGGTGATGTCTTTTGCCGGGTCAAGGTTGTTGGCGGGCGAAAGAGTGGCGTAGCCGTTTTGCACGGCTTCCCAGCGGCCGTTGTTCAATTGCACTTTCATTTGGTAGCGCGCTTCGGCATCCATTTGCGGCTGGGCGCGGTCGTAGCCGCCTTGTGCGTTCTGCTTCATGTTGATTTCGTAGCCGTTGGCCATCACGCGGGACATGTCGTACATGGTGCTGGTGGCGACGGCTTTGATGCGGGTATCGCCCACAGCGGCATTTAACGCCATGCCGCCCCAACCGCAAATGCCCAAGATGCCTATTTGTTCGCGATTCACGAAGTTTTGCAGGCCGAGAAAATCAACGGCGGCGGAAAAGTCTTCGGTATTGATGTCGGGCGACACCATATTGCGCGGTTCGCCGCCGGATTCACCGAGGTAGGACGGGTCAAACGCCAAGGTTACAAAACCGCGTTCTGCCATCGCTTGGGCATATAGACCGCTGGATTGCTCCTTCACCGCACCGAACGCGCCGGCCACCGCAATTGCAGGCAGTTTCTGACCCGAACGGATGTTTTTCGGCACATACAAATCGCCAACCAATGTAATGCCGTAGCGGTTTTTGAATGTTACTTTGTGGTGTTCCACTTTATTGGACTGGGGGAAAATTTTGTCCCATTCTTAGGTAAGCTACATAGTTTGAACTCCTTTCATCGGGGTAATGGATACGTCTGCCAGCGCAGGGGCGGACAAAGTCAATGCAACGGCGGCTGCGGCATCAGTTTTCAAAAATGATTTTTTAGCTTGATTTTTCATGGGGTTGCTCCGTTATTTGCTTATCGAATGAGTGCATTATAGGGATGGACTGTTTAGAAAACAATGAATAAAATCCGAATTGTTAATTCTAAAATATGGAACAATTAAGGTGCAGGCTGCCTGAAAAGGTTTTCAGACGACCTGAACCAATCCCTTGAAAATCAAAATGGATAAACTCAACGCCCTAAAATACTTCTGCTCCGCCGCCGAGACCCTGCAATTCCGCGAAACCGCGCTGCGCCTGTCCGTTTCGCCGCAAGTGGTAACGCGCGTGATTGCCGAATTGGAACAACACCTCGGCGAACAGCTTTTTACCCGCAACACACGCAATATCCACCTGACCGAGTTTGGTGCAGCCTTCCTGCCGCGCGCCCAGCAGCTCCTTGCCGACAGCGAAAACCTGTTTTCTGCCGCCAAAGAAAAAGACGAGATACGCGGCATCGTCCGTATCACCGTACCGCATTGGAGCGATAACAACCGCATACTCGCCCGCCTGCTGGAAAAATGCGCCGACTATCCCGAACTTTATATCGATTGGCGCAGCAACGATACCAAACTTAACGCGGTGGAAAACCAAATCGATATCGGCATCCGCATCGGGACACAGGCGGAAGATTTGATGATTGTCCGAAAAATCTGCGACATCACCGACAAAATCGTCGCCTCCCCCGCCTATCTCGCCCGCCACGGCACGCCGCGAAGCCTAGACGAATTAACCGGCCGTTTCCCCGCATCGTCACTCATTAACGCCAACACCAACCGCCCGTGGGGCTGGCCGCTCAACGCAGAAATGCACGTTTTTCCGAAAAACATCCGCTTCATCACAGACGACCCTGCCAACGAACTCGCCGCCGCACTGGCAGGCAGCGTTGCGGCCTATATCCCGGAACATCTGTGCCGAACCCACCTGCAAAACGGCGAACTGGTGGAACTCTTCCCCGAAATCCCGCGCCGCCCGTGGCAACTCTATATCTACCGCCCGCAACGCACAGTAACTTCCGGGCGCATGTTAAAGGTGTTCGACTGGCTGACGGAGGTGTTGCGGGAAATGTATGATAAAGAAGCTACCTGAAAATCCGGCAAGCTCAAGGATAGTCATCAGTTATCGCTAACCTCCTTTTCAGACGGCCTCCAAGCGCGAAAACCAGCCCGACTTAATCACACACACTTTTCAGGCTACCTGAAAGCGAAACTTCACCGCAGTCAAAACACCGCGCAGTTTCTGCGCAGCTTAAGTTTCAGGTAGCCTGCAATCATTGCAGCAACCGATTCCGTGGCATACTGCCTGAAACAGCCTGTCTATTCTTCTCCAGTGTATAATCCTGCCTATCACAAAACCAATCTTTCCAACCAATTACGGCTGAAGCAATGATTTTCTCATACCGAGCGACGAGCCGCAGGCAGTACAGGCAGGGGAAATAAGCGCTTTAGCTATATTTAAGAGCAAACACATCATGACCTTAGCCTACTGGTGCATCTTCTTCGCCATTTTCCTGCCCATTTTCTGCGCCGCCTATGCCAAATACCGCGCTGGATTTTCCCCGGCCGACAACCACAACCCGCGCGCCTTCCTGGCCCGCGCCCAAGGCAAGGCCGCGCGCGCCGATGCGGCACAGCAAAACAGCTACGAAATCTTCCCTCCGTTTGCCGCCGCCGTGATCATCGCCCACGCCACCGGCAACGCCGCCCAGTTCACCATCAATTTCTGGGCGCTGCTCTTCGTGGCCAGCCGCATCGCCTTTATCTATTGCTACATCAACGATAAAGCCACGCTGCGCTCGGCCATGTTCGGTGTGAACCTGCTGTGCATCGTGGCTTTGTTTATTGCCGCCATTTGATTTTCAGGTAGCCTTATGGAACGCCCCGTTAAGGTTTTGTTCGTTTGCTTGGGCAACATTTGCCGCTCGCCGATGGCCGAATATCTCTGCCGCAGCATGGCGGCCGCCCGCGGCCTGCCGGTGCACACCGCCAGTGCGGGCACATCCGGCTGGCACGACGGCGAAGGCATGCATTGCGGCAGCCTGGAAGTCCTCTCCGACGAAGGTATCGACAGCAGCGGCTTTGTGAGCCGCCGCGTGCGTGCGCAGGATTTGGCCGGTTTCGACTACCTGCTGGCCATGGACGACGACAACCTAGCCGAACTGGAACAACGCTTCGGCCGCCACCCCGGCAAAATATTCAAGATAACCGACCTTCTGCCCGATAGCGGTTACAGCCACGTTCCCGACCCGTGGTACACTGGCAACTTCAACGAAACCCGCCGCATCCTCACCGCCTGCTGCACCGCGCTGCTGGATAAGATTGAAAAAGATTTGGCCAACCAGTCCTAGCAGGCAAACACTAAAAGGCTACCTGAAAGTTTTTCAGGTAGCCTTTATTACTGCCGTATCGAAGCTCTACCACTCAAACGGCAGCCCGAGTTCCTCGGCCAAGCGGCGCATTTCGTCCAGCGTTTTGGGCAGGATGGGGATGCCGCTTTGTTTGCGTTCGCGGCAGCATTCGGCTTCTTTTTCGCCGTGGATATAAATCCGCTCTTGGCCGGCGGCTTTTGCCGATTCGCGCAGCTCTTGCAGGTAGGCGCTGAAATGGCTGCGGATAGCTTGGGCATCGCCGAAGATTTCCGGGTTGAAGGCAGCGAAATAGTGGCAGATGCCGGCATGGCTGTTTTTCATGGTGTGGTTGGAAGTGGTGCCTTGCGAGAGGCAGGCGGAGAAGAATTCCACCAGCACGGCATAACCATAGCCTTTGTGGCTGCCAAACAGCTCGCTGCTGCCGCCCAAGGGATACATGCCGCCGCCCAGCCCTTGGCGCACGCATTCCACAATAATCTGCGGGTCGGTTTCGTCCACGCCCTGGCTGTTAATTGCCCAGCCAAGCGGAGCGGTTAAGCCTTTTTTGAGGTATACCTCGGGTTTGCCGAAAGCAACCACAGAGGTGGCGGCATCGAGGCTGAAATCGGTCGGGCTGGCGGGAATGGCCACGGCGATGGGGTTGGTGCCCATCATCGGGGTGCGTCCGTAGGTGGGCACTACAATGGGGAAGGAATTGGTCATGGAAATGCCCACCAAGCCTTGGCTGGCGGCCATGCTGCTGTAGTAGGCAGCAATGCCGTAGTGGTTGGAATTGCGCACCGACACCATGCCGATGCCGCTTTGTTTGGCTTTATCGATGGCCAGCAGCATGGCATAGCGCGACACAAGCTGCCCCATTGCAGCGTGGCCGTCCACTACTGCCGATACGGGCGTTTCAAACACAGTTTCCGGTTTGGCGCCAATGTGTACGAAGCCACCATTGATGTGCTGACGGTACATTTCCAGCCGCTGCGAACCGTGCGTGTCCACACCGCAGAGGTCGGCGGCTACCAGCACATCGGTAATCTGCGCCGCTTCTTCCGGCACGAAGCCGTAAGCCTTAAAGGCGGCCTCGGTGAACGCACGTAGGGCTGCAGCATCAATTTTTTTAATCGTTTGCATTGTTTATCCTCCTCCGCTTCTGCGGCAACAAAAAACTGGTTCCAACCTGATGTGTTCGCCTACTCACTGCCTTGGCGGCAGGCTTGTTATATCTTTATTATACCGCGATTTTCATCCCAGACGGCAACCAATGCAAACCCTGCGTTGAAAGTGGTAGCAAGTGACGGTTTTAACCTCGTTGAAGCTGCACTTTCAGGTAGCCTTTAATCTGTAAACAAACCTACTTTGGCAAGATGTATCCTTGAAAGGCTTAAAAAAAAAGAATATGCTGCACGCACAGCATCACAGGATGCTGTCTATGTTATCGGAAATGGGGCGGCCAGCCTCATACTATTGTTTAGGAGAACCAACGAAATGGCTAAAAATCTGAACGTTTTCGACCGCGAATACGGTCTGCTCATCAACGGCGAGTGGACAAAGCCCGGCAACCTGCTGGAATCGCACAACCCCGCCAACGGCGAGCTTTTGGCTAAATTCACCGACGCCACCGACGCCGATGTGGATGCCGCAGTGGCCGCTGCACAGGCTGCGTTTAAAACCTGGCGCAAAACCACCGCCGCCGAGCGCGCTGCTATTCTGAATCGAATCGCCGATGTGATTGATGAGAATGCCGAACTCTTCGCCCTGCAGGAAACGCTCGATAACGGCAAACCCATCCGCGAAACCCGCGCCGCCGACATCCCGCTGGCCTCCGACCACTTCCGCTATTTCGCCAGCGTAATTCGCGGCGAAGAAGGTAGCGCCAACCAACTGGATGAAGAAGATCTCTCCATCGTATTGCGCGAGCCCATCGGCGTAGTTGGCCAAATCATTCCGTGGAACTTCCCCTTCCTCATGGCCGCCTGGAAAATTGCTCCCGCGCTGGCCGCAGGCTGCACCATCGTGATCCACCCCTCTTCCAACACCTCACTGAGCCTGCTGTCTTTCGCCCAAAAAATCAACCACCTGCTGCCCAAAGGCGTGCTCAACGTGATTACCGGCAAAGGCAGCAAATCCGGCGAATACATGCTGCACCACAAAGGCTTCAACAAGCTTGCCTTCACCGGCTCTACCGAAGTGGGCCGCCGCGTGGGCATCGCCGCTGCCGAGCTGCTGATTCCTTCTACTCTGGAGTTGGGCGGCAAATCTGCCAACATCTTCTTCGACGACATGCCTTTCGACAAAGCCTTGGAAGGCGCGCAAAAAGGTATTTTGTTCAACCAAGGCCAAGTGTGCTGTGCCGGTTCGCGCATTTTCGTGCAGGAAGGCATTTACGACAAATTCGTAGCCGCCTTGTCTGAAGAGTTTAAGAAAGTGAAAGTCGGCCTGCCTTGGGAAGACGACACCCAGATGGGCGCACAAGTGAACGCCGGTCAGCTCAACACTATTCTGAAGTATGTGCAAATCGGCGAACAAGAAGGCTGCCGCATCATCACCGGCGGTAAAAAAGTAGAAGGCGAACTGGGCAAAGGCGAATTTGTTGAGCCCACTCTGATTGCTGCCGACAGCAACAACAGCCGCATCGCCCAAGAAGAAATCTTCGGCCCGGTGGCTACCGTGATTAAATTCAAAACCGAAGAAGAAGTTATCCAGCTGGCCAACAACAGCGAATACGGCCTCGGCGGCGGTGTGTGGACGCGCGACATCAACCGCGCCCTGCGCGTATCCCGCGCCCTGGAAACCGGCCGCGTGTGGGTGAACTGCTACAACCGTCTGCCTGCCGGCGCTCCCTTCGGCGGCTACAAAACTTCCGGCATCGGCCGCGAAACCCACAAAATGATGCTCGAAGCCTACACTCAGGTGAAAAACATCTATATCTCTACCCGTGAAGAGCGTGAAGGCATGTATTGATTGCTTTGCTTGATTGCAACGCAAAAGCTGCTGGTATCCCGGCAGCTTTTTTGTGTGATCGATGGGCGTTGCTATGTCGATAGACTATCTGCGTGTTTTGTGATTTTCAGGTAGCCTTTGCGCATCACGCTTCCTGTTTAAAGGCTACCTAAAAATTAATATATAGCTGAAATAATTATTTCTTCATACCAGGCAGCGAACCGCAGACAGTACAGCTAGTACGGGCAAGGCGAACCAACGCAGTAGGAAGAAATAAGTATTTCAGTATAGCTTAAATATTTCTGTCATACAGCTTTAACCACCTTGTATGGAGAAATCTGCTTCAGCTATAGTGCCATTTATTTTTCGAGGAGAACCATTTATGTACATTCTGCCTTTTTCCATGCCGGTTAAGCCCTTCAAAATGCGCGGCATCGGGCCGCATCGGCCGATTATGATGGCTTTGGTGGCACTGCTACTACTGCCGGTGGGCGCGATATTTGTTGCGTGGCAGAGTCATGTCGCCACCGAAATTTATCAAGACTACCAAATCGGCCAACACGCCGTACCAGTAAACGCGCGGATCGATGGTGAATGCACCACTCGCAAATCCATCTTCACCAGCTGCAACACCACCATCACGTACCGCGGTCATACGGTGAAAAAATCATTTAGCTTTTTCGGTACCGGCGGCGATATTTACACCCGTGCGCTGGCTGATGCCAACGATCCCTCGCGCCTGACGTTGGATGTGGCGGTGGAAAAAGTGGGTAACCGCAGCATGGGTGTGCTGCTGTTTGGCGGACTGGGGCTGTTGATGATTGGCGCCGCGTTTTATGTCGCGCTAGTGCGTGTGCCGCGCTACCGCCGGATTTTGGCCGCCATCAACCGACCCGAAGCCCAGCCTTGGCAGCTGGCCGCCGTGCCCTGCCTGAATACCGGTAATGCGGGTAAAGACGCGGTATATCAAGCCGAAATCGATGGCAAAACCCGCAAGATCGGCCTCAGCTTCGGCAAACAAGAAAACCGTGCTTGGACGTTTCAAACCCCCAGTGGGCAGCACTACCTGCTGGCTTTCGTGCCCAATGGCGGCGGCGTGCCGGTGGCGTTGGATAGAAAGCTGGTGGCGGTGGCAGGCTTGAGCAAGGGAGAGAAAAGTAAGCTAGCGGCCGAATTGAAGCGGGCAGCGGAAACGGCAACATCGGAATGTTAGCGTGTGATTTTGGCATAAAATAGAGGCTACCTGAAAAACGCATTTCCGGGTTTTCAGGTAGCCTTTCCCGCTATAATAGCGCCCGTTTTCTTTCCCACTCCAACCCATGAAAACCGCCAAACGTTACCCCTTTCCCGCCCTGTTGCGCCAACGCCTGCAACTGTATTTTGCCGACCAAACCCAGCCGCCCGGCAGCCCGGGCGAGACGCAATTCCGCCGCTGGGCATGGCAGGCCGTGAAATCGCGCTACCGCCGTGCCGAAATCGGCCTGCTGCTGCTCGATGAAGAAACCGCCCGCGCCTACAACCGCGACTACCGCCAAAAAGACTACGCCACCAACGTGCTCAGCTTTGCACTGGATGAAGGCGAGCAGGCCGCTTTGGCCGAGCTTTCAGGTAGCCTGCCCGTTTTGCGCGGCGACCTAGTCATCTGCCCGCAGGTGGTGGCGCGCGAGGCTGCCGAACAAGGCAAAACCTTAGAAGCACACTTCGCTCACCTCACCCTGCACGGCGTGCTCCACCTGATGGGGTACGACCACATCGAGCCCGATGAAGCCGAAGCCATGGAAGCACTTGAAATCCGCCTGATGAATCAGTTAGGATACCCCAACCCCTACGCACAGGATGCAGACTGAAATGGACGACCACCCGGCCAAGCCCGGATTTTTTGAACGGCTGTTCGGCCGCCTCGCCGGCGACAGCCCCGATTCCCCCGAAGACATACTCGCCCTGCTGCGCCAAGCGCGCGAACAGAAAATCTTCGATGAAGACACCCAGCAATGGCTGGAAAAAATCATTGATTTCCGCGGGCTGGAAGTGCGCGACGCCATGATCAGCCGCGCCCAGATGGATGTGGTGAAAGCCGGCGACAGCATCAGCCGCATCATCGCCTATGTGGTGGGCACCACCCACTCCCGTTTCCCCGTGATTGCCGACGACAAAGACAACGTGCTCGGCATCCTGCACGCCAAAGACCTGCTCAAATACACCCTTAATCCCGAACAGTTCAAGCTTGAAAACGTGCTGCGCCCGGCCGTGTTTGTGCCCGAGGGCAAGCCGTTGAACGTGTTGCTTAAAGAGTTTCGCGATATGCACAACCACCTGGCCGTGGTGGTGGACGAATACGGCAGCATCAGCGGTCTGGTAACGCTGGAAGACGTGATCGAGCAGATTTTGGGCGACATCGAAGACGAGTTCGACGAAGACGACAGCGCGGATAATATCTTCGCTGTTTCCCCCGACCGCTGGCGCATCAACGCCGTTACCGAAATCGAAGACGTGAACGAATTTTTCGGCACGGACTACAGCGACGAAGAAGTGAACACCATCGGCGGGCTGGTGATTAAAGAGCTCGGCCATTTGCCCGTGCGCGGCGAAAAAGCCGTTATCGGCCCCTTGCAATTCACCGTGGCCCGCGCCGACAACCGCCGCCTGCACACGCTGATGGCGGTGAAAACCAAGCCCGAATAAACCCGCACGATAAAGGCTACCTGAAACCGGATTTCCCATTTTTCAGGTAGCCTTTGTTATAGCAGGCCAAATTGACTTTCGATACCAGGCGGTAAGCCGCAGGCAGTACAGAAGTACGGCAAGGCAAACCAACGCGATAGCGAAAGTTCAGTTGGTTGGCTATATGGCTGCGGGCGGGTAGCCAACCCGGCCATCCCATGTTTGTTGCAATCTGTTTTGGGCAGGCTACCTGAAATCATGATTGATGCCTTTCAGGTAGCCTTTGGCACGGACACGCCCGTATAATGCCGCAGCATTCTTCCCAAAGATACTTCTATATGGTTTTCTCCTCCCTCCTCACCCTGCTCGACGACATCGCCTCCGTGCTCGACGACGTGGCCTTGATGACTAAAGTGGCCGCCAAAAAAACTGCCGGCGTGGTGGGCGACGATTTGGCGCTCAATGCCAACCAAGTAACCGGCGTGCGCGCCGACCGCGAGCTGCCCATCGTGTGGGCGGTGGCCAAGGGCTCGCTGGTGAACAAGCTGATTCTGATTCCTGCCGCCCTGCTGCTTTCCGTATTCGCGCCCGCGCTGATTACGCCGCTCTTAATGCTCGGCGGCGGCTATTTGTGCTTTGAAGGTGTGGAAAAACTGCTGCACAAGCTGATGCACCGCCGCGACGGTAGCACACACAGCGTGCCCGACGAATTGATCGACGAAAACGCCAAAATCAAAGGCGCCATCCGCACCGACTTCATCCTCTCCGCCGAAATCGTCATCATCGCCCTGGGCGTGGTGGCCGAATCCAGCCTCACCACCCAAATCATCAGCCTGCTGCTTATTGGCATCGGGCTCACCGTGTTTGTATATGGCATCGTGGCGTTGATCGTGAAGGCCGATGACTTCGGCTTCGCCCTGATGCGCCGCCCGGCCACCGCTGCGGTTGGCAAAGCCCTTATTTTGTTTATGCCGTGGTTTATGCGCGGTGTCAGCATCGTTGGCACGCTGGCCATGTTCCTCGTGGGCGGCGGCATTTTTGCCCATAATTGGGGCACACTGCACCATTGGCTGCACGAACACCACTGGGACAGCGGCCTCACTAGTACACTCACCTACCTAATCACCGGCCTCGTCGTGGGCGCGGTTGCCTGCGCGGTGGTGTTGCCGCTGATGAAATTGTGGGAAAAGCGGCGGCAGGATTGATTTGGCGCATAGCGCAACGAAAGGCTACCTGAAAACGCAGCTTCAACGCAGTCAAAACACAGCGCAGCAAAGTTCCTGCGAAGCTAAAAGTTTCAGGTAGCCTTTTTCTTATCTACACGATAGGCCGGATACTTAACATCGAGCAAAGCATTTGATATTTTCAATATAGTGAATGCAAACAAGAATGCTGCAGCATTGGTTTGCCGGCCGTTCTAGCGGTACTGTCTGCGGCTTGCCGCCTTGCTCCATTCTCATTGGCACAGTAATAAAGGCTACCTGAAACTTTCAGGTAGCCTTTTTCTAGCACAAACGCTGGTTTAATCGCCTGCGGCCATCAGGTGGGCGTTACCGCCGGCGGCGGTGGTGTTGATGCTGCAGGAGGTTTCTTCAAACAGCTGCAGCACGTCCACGCCGTGTTGGGCGTTGATTATGCGCACCAGTGCGCCGTCGCTGCCGGCCAGTGTCTGTTTGAGTTCCACCGGCAATTCCTCCAGGGCAACCACGTGGCTGATGCCGGCGGAAGCGGGAGTGGCTGAGGTTTCCAGCAGGTCGGGAGCCTGTTCGGCGTAGGCGGCCAATGGATGCTGGTCGGACACGAGGGCAGTGATGCCGGAGCCGGCGAGCTCAATCCAGGCGGCGAAGGCTTGCGGCAGGCCGCCGCCGTAGAGCCATACGCGTTTGGGCGCCTGCCAGCTCAACACGTTGTGTTCGCCGGTGGGGCCGCGCAACACTTGCTCGGCTTGGCGCAGGGTGTGTACGCGGGCGCGGCCGAGGCTGCCGGCCAAGTCCAGCTTCTGCTCTTGGGTGAGCGGTAGGCTTTGCAGCAGGGTTTGCAGGCGGTTGAGCGCGTCTTCGTCGGCCTGGCCGCTGCGGGTGAGCGGGGGCGTGCGCCAGCTGTCGAGGTGGCTGAGGCGTTGTAGGTAGAAGGGGCCGCCGGCTTTGGGGCCGGTGCCGGAGAGGCCGTGGCCGCCGAAAGGCTGCACGCCCACTACGGCGCCGACGATGTTGCGGTTCACATAAAGGTTGCCGGCTTCGATGCGGCGGCGGATGTGTTCCACCGTGCCGTCGATGCGGCTGTGAATACCGCCGGTGAGGGCGTAGCCTTTGGCGTTGATTTGGTCGATGAGCTGGTCGAGCTCGTCGGCACGGTAGCGGATAACGTGCAGGATCGGGCCGAACACTTCGCGCTGCAAGTCGTTCAAATTGTTCAATTCAAACAGGGTGGGCGCGATGAAGGTGGCGTTATCGGCATTTTCAGGTAGCCTGATTTGGTAGCTGGATTTGGCGATGCCTTTCATGCGGTCGATGTGGCTTTGCAGATTGGCCTGCGCTTCGGCGTCGATAACTGGGCCGATGTCAGTGCTCAGCTCGGCAGGATTGCCCACGCGCAATTCGTCCATTGCGCCGCGAATCATATTCACCATGCGGTCGGCCACGTCTTCCTGCACGCACAAAATACGCAGGGCGGAGCAACGCTGGCCGGCGCTGTCGAAGGCGGAGGCAAGTACGTCAACGCATACCTGCTCGGCCAGCGCGGTGCTGTCCACAATCATGGCGTTCTGGCCGCCGGTTTCGGCAATCAGTACGGGCTGGCCGCTGCGGCGGGCGAGCGATTGGTTGATGAGGCGGGCCACTTCGGTGGAGCCGGTGAACACCACGCCGTTGATGCGTTCGTCTTGCGTGAGGGCGGCACCCACGTCGCCTGCGCCGAGCACAAGCTGCAGCACGTTGCGCGGAATACCGGCTTCATGCATCAGCTGCACGGCGCGGTAGGCGATCAGGCTGGTTTGTTCGGCGGGTTTGGCCACCACGGTGTTGCCGGCGGCCAATGCGGCCACCACTTCGCCGGTGAAGATGGCCAGCGGGAAGTTCCACGGGCTGATGGTAACGATGGTGCCCACGCCTTGGCTGTTTTCAGGTAGCGTGTGTTCGGCTTCGTCGGCGTAGTAGCGGCAGAAATCCACGGCTTCGCGCACTTCGGCGATAGCGTTGTTCAGCGTTTTGCCGGCTTCACGCACGGCCAAGGCCATCAGCTCTGGCATGTGCGCTTCCATCAGGTCGGCCAAGCGGCGCAGCATATTGGCGCGTTCGGCGGCGGAAACAGCAGCCCAGCTGCTTTCGGCGGCTTTGGCGGCGGCGATGATTTCCGGTACGGCGGCGGCTTCCACGAAGGCGGCGCTGCCCACCACTTCGCTGTGGTCGGCCGGATTGCGCACTTCATGCGCGGCCTGGGTTGGGGCGGCCACGGCCAAAAGCGGCACGGCATGCAAGGGCGTGGCAGCGGCATTGTTCATAACGGTTTGCAGCTCTTGCAGCGTGCTTTCGTTGCTCAGGTCGAGGCCTTGCGAATTGAGGCGTTCGTTGCCATACAGATTGCGCGGCAATGGCAGGCTGTTGTTGGGATGAATGCCTTGTTCGGCCAAGGTGTCGAAGGGGCTGCGGATGAGAGTGTCGATGCTGATGTTTTCATCCACAATCTGGTTTACAAACGAGGTGTTCGCACCATTTTCCAACAGGCGGCGCACCAAGTAGGCCAGCAGGGTTTCATGCGTGCCCACCGGCGCATACACGCGTACGCGCCGTCCCAAGTTTTGTGGGCCGACCACTTGGTCGTATAGGGTTTCGCCCATGCCGTGCAGACATTGGTGTTCGAACTGTTTGCCTTTACCCATTTGGTAAATTGCGGCCAGGGTGTAGGCATTGTGGGTGGCGAATTGCGGGAACACAGCGTCTTGCGCATCCAGCAGTTTGCGCGCGCAGGCCAAGTAGGAAATGTCGGTGTGGACTTTGCGGGTGTAGGTGGGATAGCCGTTCATGCCGTCCACTTGCGCCCATTTGATTTCGCTGTCCCAATATGCGCCTTTTACCAGTCGAATCATCAGCTTCTGATTGTTGCGGCGGGCGAGGTCGATTAAATAGTCGATCACGAAGGGGCAGCGTTTCTGATAAGCCTGCACCACGAAGCCGATACCGTGGTAGCCGGCCAGATCGGGGTCGGAAACCAGGGCTTCCATCAAATCGAGCGAGAGTTCGAGGCGGTTGGCTTCTTCGGCATCGATGTTGATGCCGATATCATATTTTTTACCGAGCAGGAACAATTCTTTCATACGCGGCAGCAGCTCGCTCATCACGCGGCCGTGCTGGGTGCGGGAATAGCGCGGGTGGATGGCGGAGAGTTTGACGGAAATGCCGTTGCCTTCATAAATGCCTTTGCCGGCGGCATCTTGGCCGATGGCGTGGATGGCGTTGACGTAGTCTTGATAATAGCGTTCGGCATCGGCTTCGGTCATGGCGGCTTCGCCGAGCATATCGAAGGAATAGAGATAGCCGAGTTTTTCGCGTTCTTTGCCGTTTTTCAGGGCTTCTTCGATGGTTTGGCCGGTAACGAACTGTTTGCCGAGCATGCGCATGGCGTAGTCTATGCCTTTGAGGATGAGCGGCTCGCCGCCTTTGCTCACGATGCGGGTGAGCGCGTTGCCGAGGCTCTGCCCGCTGGGGGCGGCAGCAAGTTTGCCGGTTACCAGCAGACCCCAGGCGGCAGCGTTTACAAATAAAGAGGGGCTGTTGCCGAGGTGGCTTTTCCAGTCGCCGCCGGAGATTTTGTCGTGGATGAGTTTGTTGCGGGTGGCTTTATCGGGAATGCGCAGCAGGGCTTCGGCCAAGCACATCAGGGCGATGCCTTCTTCGCTGGAAAGGGAGAACTCATGCATCAATGCGTCCACCCCACTGGCGCGGCGCCGCTCTTCGCGCACCTGCTTCACCAGCCGGCGGGCGAGCCGGTCGGCGGCGGTACGCTCGTCTTGGCTCATCTGGGCGCGTTCGAGCATATCCTGCACGGCTTCAACTTCGTCGCGGCGGTAGGCATCGGTAACGGCTTGACGCAGGCTGGTTTGTTGGGGATGGGCAAACTGGAACATGGTTGGTCTCCGTGGTTGGTGGGGCTGCCCGATAAACCGCTTTTCAGGTAGCCTCTGTTTCGTTATGAATAGCTGCTTGGTTTGAACATCGGTAAAACGGCATCATAAACCAAACTGCGGATAATGTGAAAGAATGTTTGGCAGGGGAGGGGGTGGTTAATCGGTTAAGGGCTACCTGAAAAGGCCGGGAGCGGTTTCAGCTAGCCTGAAGCCTTTTGATACGGGCAGTTTGAAGGCTACCGAAAGCTTTTCAGGTAGCCTTTTGCCGCCCTTTATTTTGCGGCGCGGTAATCCGCATCGGCTTTTTCGAAGCGTTGGCAGATTTCCTCGGAAGGTGCTTTGCCAACCAGCGATACAGCCACGGCAGTCAGGCCGCAGGCGATGAAACCGGGGACGATTTCATACAGTGTAGCCATGCCGGCGTTGGCCAGCGCAGGATTCACCACCTGCACCCACAACACCACCACCGCAGCGCCGGCAATCATGCCTGCCAATGCGCCGTTGGCGGTCATGCGTTTCCAGAACAGGGAAAGGATGACGATGGGGCCGAATGCCGCGCCGAAGCCTGCCCAGGCAAATTCCACCAGTTGCAGCACTTTGCTTTCGGGGTCGGCGGCAATCAGGATGGCGATAACGGCCACGGCCAGAACCATCACGCGACCCACCCACACCAATTCTTTCTGCGGCGCGTTCGGGCGCAGGAAGCCTTTATAGAAGTCTTCGGTGATGGCGCTGGAGCACACCAAAAGCTGGCAAGACAAGGTAGACATCACGGCAGCCAGAATCGCGCTCAAAATCACGCCGGCAATCCACGGATTGAACAACAGGGTAGACAAAGCAATGAACACGCGCTCGTGGTTGCCCTGCATGGCGGCGGCATCGGCGGGATGCGCACCGAAGTAGGCAATGCCGAAATAGCCCACGGCCACCGCGCCGCCCAAACACAAAATCATCCAAGTCATGCCGATGCGGCGCGCGCCCACCAGCGATTTCACGCTTTCGGCGGCCATGAAGCGCGCCAGAATGTGCGGCTGGCCGAAATAGCCCAAGCCCCAGGCGGCGGTGGAAATGATGCCGATGAAGGTCGTGCCGTGCAGCAGGCTGCCGTATTCCTTGCCGTTGGCAGCGGCGGCGGTTTGGATGAGGGCGGAAACTTCATCTGCGCCGCCCGCGCCCAAATACACCATCACCGGCGTGAGGATGAGGGCGAAAATCATCAGCGCGGCCTGCACAGTGTCTGTCCAGCTTACCGCCAAGAAGCCGCCGATGAAAGTGTAGGCAATGGTGGCGCCCGCGCCCAGCCACATGGCGCTGGTGTAGCTCATGTCGGTAAACAGGCTTTGGAACAGGCGTGCACCGGCCACAATGCCGCTGGCGCAGTAAATGGTGAAGAAAAACAGAATGATGAACGCGGAAATCACTTTCATCGCCTGCCCGTGCGCACCGAAGCGGTGGTGGAAATAATCGGGCAGGGTGAGCGCATTGTTGTTGTATTCAGTGTGCACACGCAACCGCCCGGCCACCAAAAGCCAGTTGAGATACGCGCCGATAATCAGGCCGATGGCAATCCAAGATTTGCTCAGGCCGCTCAAATACACTGCGCCCGGCAGGCCCATCAGCAGCCAGCCTGACATATCTGAAGCTCCAGCCGACATGGCGGTAACAAACGAGCCTAGGCTGCGGCCGCCGAGGATATAGTCGTCGAAATTGCGGGTGGAGAAATAGGCCGCGAGGCCGATTAACAGAACGGCAACCAGATAGATGCCGAAGGTGATATACATCGGGTTCATGAGCTGCTCCTTATTATTTTCTTTAATTTCCCCGAGGCAACTTGAGATGTGGCTGCCTGTTGCAAAAGTAAGCGGCTTGGTTTCGCTTATACTGGGAAACAACAAAAGCAGTCAATATGTATAAAAAACTTGCAATAGGAAAGTAGGATAAATGCAATTTAAGAATGAGAAAGATCGCCTGATTGCTGGCCTAAGTAGGCGGTGATATTAGGATAGGTTGGAAGTTGATAAGACATGGAAAAAAGCTCCCTTGAGTTAGCTTGATCAGAGAGAGCTAGTCCGGCCTTATTGTGAAAATAATGCCTGTTTGGCAAAGATGCCGTCAGGACTAGCCCCCCCGACGGCGCGATATATAAGGCTACCTGAAAGCGCAGTTCCAGGAGCTTAAACGATGTCTTGGCTAAGCCAAGGCTAGTGGTTTCTGCGAGGCTAAAGCGCGAGCTTTGATGAGGCGCAAAACTTGCCATTGAAACAAACCGCACAGGCAAAATGTAAACCCGGAGAGGCTACCTGAAAACTGTTTTACGTTTTCAGGTAGCCTCTCCCCTGCCCCGCCAAGCAAAAACCGTGCCGAACGGGTTTGTGCCCGTGCTAGAGCATGTTATCATTGGTCTAATTCGAAATTGAGACTGCCGCATGAGCCCTATTCTGCCTGAACTGCCCGAATACCTGCGCCGCCGTGCCGCCGAAATCAAACTACTGATTATGGATGTGGACGGCGTGCTCACCGACGGCCGCATCTTCATCCGCGACAACGGCGAAGAAATCAAGTCTTTCCACACGCTCGACGGGCACGGCATCAAAATGCTGCACCAATGCGGCGTACAAACCGCCATCATCACCGGCCGCGATGCCCCTTCTGTGGCCGTGCGCGCCAAACAGCTCGGCATCCATCACTACTTCAAAGGCATCAGCGACAAACACGCGGCCTACGCCGAATTGCGCGAAGCCGCCGGCGTGGCCGAACACGAATGCGCCTACATCGGCGACGACGTGGTGGATTTGCCCGTAATGGTGCGCTGCGGCCTGCCCGCCGCCGTGCCCGAGGCGCACGAATGGGTTTTGCAGCACGCCGCCTACATCACCCGCCGCCCGGCCGGCGCCGGTGCCGTGCGCGAATTGTGCGAAGTCATCATGCAGGCCAAAGGCTACCTGAAAACCGCTTGGGAGCAATACACAGAATGATTAAACGATTCGGCGGCTGGTGGTTTCCGCTGGTGTTGGCACTCGCGCTCGGCGGCGTGAGCTTCTGGCTCGACCGCATCAGCCAACTCGAAACCGCAGATACCCCGCTCGACCCGCACGAGCCGCAATACCAGATTTTCGGCATCCGAGGCCGCCGCTTCGCCGCCGACGGCAGCCTGACCCAACAGCTCACCGCCACCCACGCCTGGCAGTTCCCCAACCGCCAAGATGGCTACCTAGCCAAGCCCAACGTGATGTTTTCGCAAGGCGGGCAGATGGTGTACCGCATCAGCGCCGATCAGGCGCACTATATCGGCAGTGAAAACCAAGTGGTGTTCGAGAAAAACGTGGTGTTCGACAAACCCGCCATGAACGGCCAGCCCGCCGGCCGCCTCGAAACCAACAGCCTCACCGTCAACACCCAAACCCAAACCGCCCACACCCAAGATTTGGTGAACTATCAATACGGCGCCTCCCACGGCACCGCCCAAGGCATGACCTACAACCACAAACAAGGATTGCTCAACCTCTCCTCCCGCATTAAGGCCGTGATTTATGACCCCAAACAACAACATTAAACCCGCCCGCGCCCTCCTTCTTGCTGCTGCTTTGCTGCTGCCCGCCGCGGCTTCTGCGCTCACCTCCGACCGCAACCAGCCCATCCAAATCGAAGCCGACCAAGGCTCGCTCGACCAGGGCAACCGCAACACCGAATTTTCCGGCAACGTGGTTATCCAGCAGGGCACCATGTATATCCGCGCCGCCAAGGTGCGCGTGGTGAAAGCCACCGACGGCGCGCAAACCATGACCGCCTCCGGCAGCCCCGTACACTTCGGCCAGCAGCTCGACCGCCAAGGCACCGTGAAAGGCCAGGCCGCCCGCGTGGAATACCAATCCGCCACCGGCATCGTGAAACTCAGCGGCGGCGCCAAACTCGAACGCAGCGGCGACCGAGCCAGCGGCGACACCATTACCTACAACACCCGTACCGAAGTTTATACCGTGCTGGGCGGCAGCCGCAGTAACGCCAACAAAGGCCGCGTGAGCATCACCATCCAGCCGCAGCAGAAATAACGGAGGTGGGATGAAGGCCGAAACCCTGTTTGCCGAGATGGCCGAACGCTATCGTGCCGTGCCCGACCATCCCTTTTCCCGCTTCCCCGAATACGCCGTATTCCGCCACAGCGGCAGCCGCAAATGGTTTGGCGTGTACCTGCCCGTGCCGGCGGAAAAACTCGGGCGCACCTCCGGCCGTACCGTGCCCCTACTCAATGTGAAATGCCGCCCCGAACACATTGGCGCCATGCGCGCCCAAGCCGGCATCCTGCCCGCCTACCACATGAGCAAAGAACACTGGCTGAGCATCGAATTGGAACAGGCCGACGACGCGCTGATCCGCCAACTGATCGACGACAGCTTCCGTCTCACGCAGGGCAAAGCCAAGATCAGGAAACAGGCTATCTGAAAGCCTGTAATACCGGTTTCAGGTAGTCTTAAACAGTTTCAGGCAGCCCGAATTTGAGGCTACCTGAAAAAATAAAACACCTTTTTCTGCGCTGAACAGGATGTTCAGGTAGCCCCACGCCGCACAGGCTACCTGAAACTGAAAACCAAGCAACCATGAATATCCGCGCCCTCCTCCTCGCCTGCTTGTCCATGCTTGCCGCCTGCACCGCCCCGCCGCCTGCCGCCACCGCCGCACCAAACATGTCCGGCGCCCAGCTGGAACAGCAAGCTGCCAACCGCGTGCTGATTGTGTTATACGACCCCGCCGTTGGCTCGGAGCCGCTGCTTCAGGCCGCGCGCGAAATGCAGGCCGAGCTGGTGTACCGTTATACAAACATCAACGGCATCGCCGCCCGCATCCCGCCGCAGCAGGATATGGCGCAGGCCATCCGCCGCTTGGAGCGCGTGCCGGGCGTGTTGCAGGTGCAGTGCGACCAAATGATGCAGCTACAAAACCCTGCCACACATTGAAACCGCGTATGGCAGCCCTATTTTTCAGGTAGCCTCAGTGCTGCCCGTGATACCCAACAAACACTAGGGAAAACCAAACCATGACCACACCGCACAGCCGCCTCAGCGTCAAACAGCTGCGCAAAAGCTTCAAACAGCGCCAAGTGGTGCAGGATTTCTCGCTTGATATCGAAAGCGGCGAAGTAGTCGGCCTGCTCGGCCCCAACGGTGCAGGCAAAACCACCAGCTTTTACATGATTGTCGGCCTGGTGGCTGCCGATCACGGCACCATCCGGTTGGACGAGCACGAACTGCGCCACATGACCGTGTATCAGCGAGCCCGCTTAGGCCTGGGCTATCTACCGCAGGAAGCCTCGATTTTCCGCAAGATGACAGTGGAAGAAAACATCCGCGCCATCCTGCAATTGCACGAAACCGACCGCAACGCCATCGAATCGCACCTCAACGACCTGCTGGGCGACCTGAACATCACCCACCTGCGGCAAAGCCCCGCCCCCGCCCTCTCCGGCGGCGAACGGCGCCGCGTGGAAATCGCCCGCGTGCTAGCCATGAGTCCGCGTTTCATCCTGTTGGACGAACCTTTCGCCGGCGTTGATCCGATTGCCGTTATCGACATTCAAAACATCATCAACTTCCTCAAACAGCGCGGCATCGGCGTGCTGATTACCGACCACAACGTGCGCGAAACCCTGCGCATCTGCGATCGGGCCTATATCATCAACAACGGTGCCGTGCTGGCCAGCGGCCGCCCAGAAGAATTGGTGGGAAACGAAGAAGTACGCGCCGTGTATCTGGGCGAAAACTTCGATTACTAAGGTTTCAGGTAGCCTCAAATGACCCAGCAATCCGTCAAACTCAAACTGCGCCAAACCCAGCAGCTCAATCAGAAGCAGCAGCAATCATTGCGCATTTTGCATATGTCGTCGCTGGAGTTGGCCGAAGAAGTGGAAAGCTGGCTGGCCGACAACCCCCTGCTCGAACGGCCGGAATACGACCCGGCCGACAGCGGCGCGCCCGAACCCCATTATTCCGCCGCCATACCGGTTACCCGTAAAACCAACAGCATGGAAGAGAGCGATGTGTGGGAAACCGTGGCCGACGAAGCCGATTTCCGCCGCATGCTGCACGAGCAAGTGTGCGAACACCCGCTAGACGAAGACCAATCGGCCCGCGTGCATTTGCTGATCGATTATCTCGATGACCAAGGCTACCTGAACGACAGCCTCACCGACATTGTGGAAAACTCCCCGCTGGAATGGATGCTCGATGAAGACGACATGGCCGAAGCCCTGCGCCATTTGCAGCAGTTCGATCCCGCCGGCGTGGGCGCGCGCGATTTGGGCGAATCATTATTGCTCCAGCTGGCGCGGCAGCAGCCGGACGACACCGTATTCTGCGCCGTGCAGCTGGTGAAACACTTTCTGCCCGACATCGCCAAAAGCAGCCTGCCGCCGCAAGTGCGCAAAAAATTCCCCCAATACAGCGCCGCCACCATCGAAGCCGCCCAAGCCCTCGTCGCCTCCCTCAACCCCTTCCCCGCCTACGGCCTTTCCGGTTCCGGCCACACCGAATACGTCGATCCCGACGTATGGATCCGCCCCGATCCCGAAACCGGCAAATGGACGGTGGGCATGTACCGCCAGGCCTGGCCGCAGGTGCAGCTCAATCAGGAATATTCCGACCTGCTCGCCGAATATGGCAGTGAAGCACCGGAGTTGAAACAAAAGCTCAATGAGGCTAAAGTATTGCTAAGCTCGCTGGAGCAGCGCAAAAGCACCGTGTTGCGGCTGGCCGAAACCATTTTAGAGCGTCAGGCCGATTTCTTCTCCTTCGGCGCCATCGGTCTCGTGCCACTCACCATTAAAGAAACCGCCGCCAACCTCGGCCTAGCCGAAAGCACTGTGTCCCGCGCCGTAAACCAAAAATATTTGGCTTGCCCGCAAGGCGTATTTCCGCTACGCTATTTTTTCAGCCAGGCAGCCGCCTACAGCAGCGAAGAAGACAGCGACGGCATCAGCGCCAACGCAGTAAAAGCCCTTATCGAAAGCCTGATTGCCGCCGAAGACAAATGCAAGCCGCTCTCCGACCAAGCCATGTCCGAGAGGCTCGCCCTGCAAGGCATCGTGCTCGCCAGGCGCACCGTAGCCAAATATCGCGAAGAACTCAATTTCCCGCCTGCGCACCAACGCAAGCAGAAAACCTAGCTTGCTGCTGCGCGCAGCCAACCCACCTGTAAAGGAGTGAGCTATGAACCTGAAAATCAACGGAATCAACATCGAAGTGACCGATGCTCTGAGAGGCTATATCAACGGTAAACTCGAGCGCATCGTCCGCCACAGCGACAACGTGATTTCCGCCACCGTTACCCTGTCGGTGGACAAACTGGTGCAGAAAGCAGAAGTGGATTGGCATATGGCCGGCAAAGATCTGCACCTCGATCAAACCGACAAAGACATGTATGCCGCCATCGACCTCTTGGTAGACAAACTCGACCGCGCCGTACTCAAACACAAAGAGAAAAAACAGCAGCACCGCGTTGAACCCAGCGGTAAGCTGAGTGTTGAATAAACGTTGAATCGCCCGATTGGGTATAGATAAAGCAGGCTTTTCAGCCTGCTTTTTTACAAGAGAGAATTTGTGAAAGGCTACCTGAAAACGCAAACTTTAGCGCGGCCCAAACCATTTTTCCCGTTTGCACCGCCCAACCGTTTATAAGATAATGGCTGCGTTTTACGCGGCTGGCGCAGTCGCTCGATTTTTCCAACCAAATAACTGAAACTAAAAGAGATAACTATGTCTTTCCTCAAGCTCACCGAACAAAACGTGCGCGACAAAACCGTGCTGATCCGTGCCGACCTGAACGTGCCGATTAAAGACGGCAAAATCGGCGACGACACCCGCATCCGCGCTTCGCTCGCCTCCGTACGTTACTGCCTGGAAAACGGCGCGGCCGTTATCCTGATGAGCCACCTCGGCCGCCCCACCGAAGGCGAGTTCAAGCCCGAAGACGACCTCGCGCCCGTGGCCGCGCATTTGGGCAGCCTGCTCGGCCTTACCGTGCCCGTGAGCAGCGATTGGCAGCAAAACCCGCCGCGCCCGCAGCTAGGCGAAGTGGTGATGCTGCAAAACGTGCGCGTGAACAAAGGCGAGAAGAAAAACAATGCTGAGCTAGGTCAGGCCTACGCCGCGTTGTGTGATATTTATGTGAACGATGCCTTCGGCACCGCGCACCGCGCCGAAGCCTCGCTGGTGGCCGTGGCCGAAGCCGCACCTGTTGCCTGTGCCGGCATTTTGCTGGCTGCCGAATTGGACGCGCTGGGCAAGACACTGAAAAACCCCGCCCGCCCGCTGGTGGCGATTGTGGCCGGCAGCAAAGTGTCCACCAAGCTCACCATTCTCAACAGCCTGGCCGATAAAGTGGACCAGCTGATCGTGGGCGGCGGCATCGCCAACACCTTCCTGCTCGCCGCCGGGCAGCCAATCGGCAACTCCTTGGCCGAAGCCGATTTGGCTGCCGAAGCCCGCGCCGTGGCTGAAAAAATGGCAGCCAAAGGCGGCGCCGTGCCGCTGCCGCAAGACGTGGTGTGCGCCAAAGCCTTTGCCGCCGATGCTGCCGCCGAAACCAAAGCCGTGGCCGAGGTGGCCGCAGACGATATGATTCTCGACATCGGCCCGCAATCCGCCGCCTCGCTTGCCGCGCTGCTGCGCGAAGCCGGTACGATTGTGTGGAACGGTCCGGTGGGCGTGTTTGAGTTTGACCGTTTCGCTGAAGGCACACGCGTGATGGCCGAAGCCATCGCCGAGAGCCGCGCCTTCTCAATCGCCGGCGGCGGCGACACCTTGGCCGCTATCGCCAAATTCGGCATTGCCGACAAAATCAGCTACATCTCCACCGGCGGCGGCGCGTTCTTGGAGTTCCTAGAAGGCAAACAACTACCCGGCGTGGCCGTGCTGGAAAAACGTGCAGCGGGTTGATGCCGGTTTGAATGCCTAGGAAAAGGCTACCTGAAAGTGTTTTGAAGCACTTTCAGGTAGCCTTTAGCGTAAATCAACCATGCCAACAGCAACGCTGCCCGCAGCCAGCTTCACGTCATATGCCGGCGTGCCAGCAGCTTCGGCATTGCCACCGAAGCCGCCGTGGCGGCAATCACCAGCAAAATGCCCAGCCACGACAACACGGAAACCTGTTCGCCCAACACCAGCACCGCCATCAACGTGCCGAACACCGGCTCGAAGGAGGTAAGCATGCCGGAGAAGTTGGCCGACACGCTGGTCATACCTTTGTTCCACAGCGTATAGGAAAGCCAGCTGCAACACACGCCCAAATAAAGCAGCCCCAGCGCGCCGGGCCAGTTCCATTCAATGCGGAAGCTGTCGGCGAAGGCTAGGCTAACCGGCAGGCATAACAGCGGCGCTACGGCCATGGAAAGCGAGGTGAATGCAGGCGCACCAATTTCGGCAATCATCCGCTGCGTGGGGCGCATGGTGGTGCAAAACACTGCGCCGCCGCCGAACACCATCAGGCAGCCGAACAGGCTAATATCGCCTTCCCCGCCGCTGCCGGCAATCAGGAGCGCCACCCCGGCAAAGGCCACCAGCCCGCACAACCAGTGATACCAGCGGGCAAAGTCGCGGAAAAAGAAGTGGCCGATAAACACCATCAACAGCGGCTCAAGCCCGACGATGGTGGAAGCGCTGGTGGCAGAGGTATATTTCAGCCCTACAAATTGCATGGCGAGCACCACCACATAGTTTAAAAACGTCAGCCACAGCAGCGGCCGCCAATGCCGTTTTTCCAAACTGCGCCCGAAGCGCAATGCCACGGGCAGCACCAACAACGAGGCCAGCAACAGGCGGCACAGCAGCATCAGGAGCGGATCGGTCATGGTGTAGGTGTATTTGGCCGCAATGAAGGCGCTGCTCCACAAAATGAGCGCGATGATTTGGTAAAGCACGGTGTTTCCTTAGCCGAAGCGCGGCAGGCGAAAAAGGCGGCAGTTTACTCCGCACCGAGCAGCGGGAGCAACGGGGGTTCGGCGGGACAGATGGGATAAGCGGGAAGGCTACCTGAAAACCTTGGTTTCTCCGCCCAATCCGATTTTCAGGTAGCCTCAGCCACTATCGGCCGGGTGGGTACGGCTTGCAGCTGCCAGTGCTGTACTGCCCAACCAAGCAGCTCTTGCGGTTTATCCACTGCGGGCGCGGGCGGCAGTTTCAGGTAGCCCATCACTTGGCGCAGCAAGGCTTCTTTGTGGTGTAAATCCAGCGCGGGAGCGAGAGTTTGTTTCGACCATTTCTGCCCTTCGGCATTGGTGAGCAGGAGCAGGTGGGCGTAGTGCGGGGTGGGAAAGCTGAGGCAGCGTTGCAGCCAGATTTGGCGCGGGGTAGACACGAGCAAATCCTGCCCGCGCACGATATGGGTGATGCCCTGTTCGGCGTCGTCGGCCACTACGGCAAGCTGGTAGGCCCACAGGCCGTCGGCGCGCAGGAGGACGAAGTCGCCGATGTCGCGGGCAAGGTTTTGCGCATAATGGCCGACGATGCCGTCGGTGAAGGCGATGGTTTCATCCGGCACGCGCAGCCGCCAGGCGGGCACTCTGCCGGCGGCTTCGGGCGGTGGGGCGGCAAGCTGTGCGCAGGCACCGTTGTAAACGAAGCCGTCCGCGCCCTGCCGCGCTTGGGCGTGCCATTGTTTGCGGCTGCAATAGCAGGGATAGGCGAGGCCGCTTTGCTGCAGGCTTTGCAGGGCGGCGCGGTAGAGATGGTGGCGGCGGCTTTGGTAGGCCACTTCGCCGTCCCATTCGAAGCCGAATGCTTCGAGGGTGCGCAGGATATGGGCGGCGGCGCCGGGCATTTCGCGCGGCGGATCGAGGTCTTCCATCCGCACCAGCCAGCGGCCGCCCTGCGCACGGGCATCGGCATAGGAAGCTAGGGCGGTCAGCAACGAGCCGATATGCAGCAGGCCGGTAGGGCTGGGGGCGAAGCGTCCGATATACATAGGGAAGGTTTGGTTTAACGGCGTTGGAGCAGGTTTTCAGGTAGCCTCTGTGCGGGATGCAAGCTACCTGAAATTTTATAACTAAAGGTTTATTCCACCCACTGCACAATCTCTTCCATCGGCAGGCGGGTTTTGGCGCGCGGCTCTTCGTTGCGGTAGCCGAAGGCGGCCATGATGCTGACGTGGTATTCGGTGGGATTGAACAAGCCTTTTGCGGCCAAGAAGGCGTTAACTTCTTCCTGCCGGAAGCCCTCGATCGGGGTGGAGTCAATGCCGATAAAGGCGGCGGCGGTCATCATATTGGCCAGGGCGATATAGCTTTGTTTGCTGGCCCAATCGTGGAAGGCGTGCGGGCTTTCGGTGATGCAGAAGTTGTGTTCGGCAAACTGCTTGAAGAAACCTTCGCGTATTTCCACGATATGCGGCGGGATGTGGTGCACCCCGCTCCACATTTTGTGCCGGTAATCCGACTGCATCGCGGCCTGGGTGCGGGCAAGGATCACAACAAAGTGACTGCAATCCATGATTTTATCCGCCGCACCCCAAGCCAGCGGTTTGAGCTCGGCACGCAGCGCAAGGTTTTGGATCACGAGAAAACGCCACGGCTCCAGCCCGAAGGAACTAGGCGAAAGGCGGCCGGTTTCCAAAATAAATTCAAAATCTTTTCGGCTGATTTTTTTAGCCGGGTCATATTTTTTGCAGGCATAGCGGCGGTGAAAGGCTTTGAGGACGGTTTGTTTGGTGTGGGGCATGGTGGTCTCCTGAATAAAGGTGTGGGAAAAAACAAAGGATAGCGGCGGCGCTGGGTGGAAGTCAAAATAGATGGCTTCAGCCTCTTTAGTGTTTATGTTTTCAGGCAGCCTTCATCCCCGCATCGGGCTACCTGAAAGCTACCTGCTTCCACTATAATTCGCTTTTTACGCCAATAATTTTCAGGTAGCCTCCGATGCTCGACAAATACAATCCCGCCGAAATCGAATCCAAACACTATCAAAACTGGGAAAATCAAGGTTATTTCCAGCCCGATATGGATTTGACCAAACCGTCGTTTTCCATCCAACTGCCGCCGCCCAACGTAACCGGCACGCTGCACATGGGCCATGCCTTCAACCAAACCATTATGGACGGCCTGACCCGCTACTACCGCATGAAAGGCTGCAACACCGCCTGGATTCCCGGCACCGACCACGCCGGCATCGCCACGCAAATCGTGGTCGAGCGTCAGCTTGCCGCGCAAAACGTGTCCCGTCATGACTTGGGCCGCGAGAAATTCTTGGAAAAAGTGTGGGAATGGAAAGAAGTTTCCGGCGGTACGATTACGCAGCAGATGCGCCGCGTGGGTTGTTCTGCCGACTGGACGCGCGAGTATTTCACGATGGACGACGTGCGCGCCGAAACCGTGACCGAAGTGTTCGTGCGCCTGTATGAGCAAGGCTTGATTTACCGCGGCAAACGCTTGGTGAACTGGGATCCCGTGCTTGGCACGGCGGTGTCGGATTTGGAAGTGGAAAGCGTGGAAGAACAAGGCTCTATGTGGCACATCCGCTATCCGCTGGCGGACAATCCTGCCGAAGCCGTTATCGTGGCGACCACCCGTCCCGAAACGCTGCTGGGCGACGTGGCCGTTGCCGTCAATCCCGAAGACGAACGTTATACTCATTTAATCGGCAAGGAATTAATCCTGCCGCTGACCGGCCGCACCATCCCCGTGATTGCCGATGAATACGTCGAAAAAGACTTCGGCACAGGCTGCGTGAAAATCACGCCTGCGCACGACTTCAACGACTACGAAGTCGGCAAACGCCACGACACGCGTCTGGTTAACGTGTTCGATTTGGAAGCCAAAGTGCTGGCAAACGCCGAAGTGTTCAACTTCAAAGGCGAAGCGCAACAAGGCTTTGCCCTGCCTGAAAAATACGCAGGCTTAGACCGCTTTGCCGCGCGCAAACAAATGGTTGCCGATTTGCAGGAACAAGGCTTGTTGGTCGAAATCAAAGCGCACACGCTGATGACGCCGAAAGGCGACCGAACCGGCTCAGTGATTGAACCGATGCTGACCAGCCAATGGTTTGTGACGATGTCCGCCAAGCCAAACGGCGGCGAACCTGACAGCGAATTCAAAGGCTTGAGCCTCGCCGACAAAGCCAAAAAAGCCGTCGACAGCGGCGCGGTACGCTTTATCCCCGAAAACTGGGTCAACACTTACAACCAATGGATGAACAACATCCAAGACTGGTGCATCTCGCGCCAACTGTGGTGGGGGCATCAAATCCCCGCGTGGTACGACGAAGCAGGCAATGTTTACGTCGCCCGCAATCAGGAAGAAGCCGAAAAACAAGCCGGCAAAACAGGCTTGACCCGCGAAGAAGACGTATTGGATACATGGTTCTCCTCCGCGCTCGTGCCGTTCTCCACGCTAGGCTGGCCGTCTGAAACCGACGAACTCAAAGCCTTCCTGCCGTCCAATGTCTTGGTTACCGGCTACGAAATCATCTTCTTCTGGGTGGCGCGCATGATTATGATGACCACCCACTTCACCGGCAAAGTACCGTTTAAAGACGTGTACATCCACGGCATCGTGCGCGACCACGAAGGCAAAAAAATGTCCAAATCCGAGGGCAACGTCATCGACCCCGTGGATTTGATTGACGGCATCGACTTGGAAAAACTGTTGGTGAAACGCACGACTGGTCTGCGCAAACCCGAAACCGCGCCGAAAGTGGAAGAAGCCACGAAAAAACTCTTCCCCGAAGGTATCCCCAGCATGGGCGCGGACGCCTTGCGCTTTACCATGGCGAGCTACGCCAGCCTCGGTCGCAGCGTGAACTTCGACTTCAAACGCGCCGAAGGCTACCGCAATTTCTGCAACAAAATCTGGAACGCCACCAACTTCGTCTTGATGAACACTGAAAACCAAGACTGCGGCTACGGCGCAACCGCCACCGAACCGCGCGGCTACTCCTTCCCCGATATGTGGATCATAGGTCGTCTGAATCAGACCATCGAGCAGGTTACGCAAGCCTACGAAACCTACCGCTTTGATTTGGCAGCGGAAACCTTGTACAGCTTCGTGTGGAACGACTATTGCGACTGGTATTTGGAACTCGCCAAAGTGCAGCTCCAAACCGGCTGCGCCAGCCGCCAGCGCGCCACACGCCATACCTTATTGCGCGTACTCGAAGCCGCCCTGCGCCTGCTGCATCCGATTATCCCGTTCATCACTGAAGAACTCTGGCAAACCGTCGCCCCCATGTGCGACGCGAAAACCGCCGACAGCATCATGCTCGCCCGTTTCCCCGAAGCCGACCGCGAACAAATCGTTCAGACGACCTTCGAGCAAATGACCGTGTTGCAGGATTTGATTGGCGCCGTCCGCAACCTGCGCGGCGAAATGGGCATCCAGCCCAACGTAAAAGCCCCGCTGTTTGTCGAAAGCGCGGACGACTTGGCGGACTACCTCAAATACCTGCCGATGATGACCCGCCTGACCGAAGCACAGCAAGTCGCCGCCCTGCCCGAAAGCGAAGACGCGCCCGTCGCCGTCTGCAACGGCGCGCGCCTGATGCTGAAAGTCGAAATCGACAAAGCCGCCGAAACCGCCCGTTTGGGCAAAGAGGCCGAGAAGCTGCAAAAAGCCTTGGACAAACTCAACGCCAAACTCTCCAAACCCGGCTACACCGAAAAAGCCCCCGCGCATCTGGTGGAAAAAGACAAAGCCGATTTAGCGGAGTTGGAAGAGAAGATGGCCAAGCTGCAAAACGCTTTGGCGAAGTTGAAAGAGTAAACTTCTCCTGTGCTTGAAGAAGGCTACCTGAAAAACCGTTTCAGGTAGCCTTCTGTTATACAAGCCGCTTCGATAGGATTAAAATGCCGCTGGCAAAGCTATCGGCCAGATTGCGCGGCACGGCATAATCAAATAGAATGCTTAATCTAGAGCTAAAACCTAAATTGTGCCGTAAGCGCTTCGCTAACCAACAATTCTGGTTCTTCTCCCACTATATCAAGCTGCCTTTGGCAGCATTAAGGATCACCATGAGCAATTTCGTTCCACAAAACAGCTACTCCAAAGAAGAACTCTTGGCCTGCGGCCGCGGCGAACTTTTCGGTGCGGGCAACGCGCAGCTGCCGGTGCCCAATATGTTGATGATCGACCGCATTGTTGAAATCAACAGCACCGGCGGCAAATACGGCAAGGGCGAAATCATCGCCGAATTGGATATCCACCCCGATTTGTGGTTCTTCGGCTGCCACTTCATCGGCGATCCGGTAATGCCCGGCTGCTTGGGTTTGGACGCCATGTGGCAATTAGTGGGCTTCTTCCTGGGCTGGACGGGTGCGCCTGGCCGCGGCCGCGCCTTGGGCTGCGCCGAAGTGAAATTCACCGGCCAAGTATTGCCCAAGCACAAGAAAATCACTTACCACATCCACATGAAACGTGTGATGAACAGCAAGCTGGTGTTGGGCATTGCCGATGCGGAAATGAGCGTGGACGGCCATAAGATTTACGAAGGAAACGGCCTGCGCGTAGGTTTGTTTACCAGCACAGACGATTTCTAGCCAACGGGCTACCTGAAAACGCCGGCTTTAATTCAACAAAAGCTTCTGCGTTTACTTTTCAGGTAGCCTACTTTCCTAACGGAGTTCATTATTATGAAACGAGTAGTCGTAACCGGTATCGGCATCGTGTCCAGCTTGGGCAACAACTGCCGCGAAGTGCTCGAATCGCTGCGCCAGCTCAAATCCGGTATCGCTTTTGATGAAAGCTACCGCGAAATGGGCTTGCGCTCACACGTAGCCGGCAACATCAATATCGATACCAAAGAGCACATCGACCGCAAAATCCTGCGCTTTATGGGCAACGCTGCCGCCTATGCCTATATCGCCATGAAAGAAGCCATCGCCCACGCCGGGCTCACTGAAGAACAGGTATCAAACGTACGCACCGGCATCGTGGCCGGCAGCGGCGGTGCCTCTTCCGCCTCGCAAGTGGAAGCAGCCGATACCTTGCGCGAAAGCGGCGTGAAGCGCATCGGCCCCTACGGCGTAACCAAAACCATGGCCTCCACTGTGGCCGCCTGCTTGGCTACCCCGTTTAAAATCAAAGGTGTGAACTATTCCATCAGTTCTGCCTGCTCCACTTCCGCCCACTGTATCGGCCACGCCGCCGAACTGATTCAGCTTGGCAAACAAGACATCGTGTTTGCTGGCGGCGGCGAAGAAGTATCGTGGCAGATGAGTTCCCTGTTTGACGCCATGGGCGCATTATCGAGCAAATACAACGATACGCCCGAACAAGCCAGCCGTGCCTACGATGCCGACCGCGACGGCTTCGTGATTTCCGGCGGCGGCAGCATTTTGGTGATGGAAGAATACGAGCACGCCAAAGCGCGCGGTGCCAATATTTTGTGTGAACTCACCGGCTATGGTGCCACTTCCGACGGCCACGACATGGTGCAGCCGTCCGGTGAAGGCGCGGTGCGCTGCATGCAGATGGCACTCGCCCAGCACGGCGGCAGCGTGGACTACATCAATGCCCACGGCACGTCCACCCCGGTGGGCGACACCAAAGAACTCGGCGCCATCCGCGAAACCTTTGAAGGCAAAAAAGTGCCGCTCATCAGCTCCACCAAATCCCTTTCCGGCCATGCGTTGGGCGCTGCCGGCTCCAATGAGGCAATTTACTCTATCCTGATGATGCTTAACGATTTCGTATGCGCCAGTGCCAATGTTCTAAATTTGGACGAAAAAGCCGCCAATTTGCCGATTGTACGCGAAAACATCGGCAAAAAGCTTAACGCCGTAATGTCGAATAGCTTCGGCTTCGGCGGCACTAATGCCACCCTGATTTTCAGCTGCATGTAGAGGCCTACTTAAAAACAGCCGAACCCTAAACTGGTTCGGCTGTTTTTATATGGGTTTTTCTGGCATAAAAAACGGCAACTTCAGCATACAATATCTGTTCATCTGATTCTGTTCACCTAATAATGAGGCAAAACATACAACATCGTTTGTAAAGTTTCTGCCAATTTTTTTCAGATAGCCTTGATAATTACCCAGCCCACTATTATCTTAGTAACGATAGCTCTTTAAAATACACCATGATGATGTATTTATTTTAATTTTGTAGGCAATACGCGCCTTATTGAACAGATAACTTGACTGGTTGTATCCAATATTTTGACTTTAATCAAGAAAATCAATTATCCGCACACTATAACTATTGGATTGAGTTATATAATAAACTAAAACAATACTCTGATTGTTAATAGAGAATTAATTATAAAAACCACACGAAAAAGTTTCCGACTATTTCATTACTTCATTTAAACCAAGGGAGACCACAATGATCAAACATTCCAAATATTCTTCGCTAAATATTGCGCTGATACAGGCACGCGAAGCATTGATGACACATTTTCGCCCACTACTCAACGAAATCGGCCTCACCGACCAGCAATGGCGTATCCTGCGCCTCTTGGCTGAAAACGGTACGATGGATTTCCAAGACTTAGCCCGCAGCGCCTGCATCCTGCGCCCCAGCCTCACCGGCATTCTCACCCGCCTGGAAAAAATGAAACTGGTGGTGCGTCTGCGCCCGGCCAATGACCACCGCCGTGTTTACCTCAAACTCACCGAAGAAGGCGAGCGTACCTTCAACAACTTCGTCGGTAAAATCGATGCCTGCTACGACGACATCGAAACCCAGCTTTCCAAAGAAAACCTGGAACAGTTGCACGAATTGCTAAACCAAATAGCTGCTATCCATGTAGCCACTATGGCACGGATGTAAGGCCTTGCCGCATTACGTAAAGGCTACCTGAAACCTTTATCCGGTTTTTCAGGTAGCCTTTTCTATGACTAAAGCCCTTCACTTCCTACTACGTTGGCTTACTTCTTAGCTATATGTACAGCAGTTTCGCTTATAATCCTGCAGCAAAACAAATATGCCAAAGGCTACCTGAAAGAACCCAACCATGCTCAAACAACGAATCCTCACCGCCTTGGTTTTACTACCAATGATGCTCGGTATGCTATTTATCGCCAACAGCGGGCTGTGGGCACTGTTTTCCGGCTTGATTGCTCTGCTCGCTCTGTGGGAATACAGCCAGCTGTGCAGTATGCCGGAACAAGTGCAGCGGCCCTATTTGGCCGGCACCGCGCTGTTTATGACGCTGGCATGGAGCGGCGGTTGGCAGCTGCCTGCAGCGGCGTGGGCAATCGTACTCGCCTTCTGGTTGCTCGGCATGCCTGCTTGGCTGCGTTTCAAATGGCGTTTGCAGGCCGATTGGAAAGGCATGGCCGCCGGCTGGCTGCTGATGCTGCCTTTCTGGTTTGCCCTGTTGGAACTGCGCCCCAACAGCCAATCCGCGCTCCATCTCTTGGCCGTGATGATGCTAGTGTGGATTGCCGATGTGTTTGCCTATGTATTCGGTCGGCTATGGGGCAAACACAAACTAGCACCCACCATCAGCCCCGGCAAAAGTTGGGAAGGCGTGTTTGGCGGGCTGTTATGCATGCTGGTGTACACCTCATTGGCGCGCGCTGCCGGCTGGTTTGGCTTCAATATATCCTGGCTCGGCATCATGCTCACTGCCACTGTACTTACCTTCGTAGGCATCGGCGGCGACCTTCTGGAGAGCTGGTTTAAACGTGCTGCCGGCGTGAAAGACAGCAGCAACCTGCTTCCCGGCCACGGTGGCGTGTTTGACCGTGTGGATTCGCTGATAGCCGTGTTGAGCGTATATGCCGCCATCGGCATGTTGTTTGGCTGAATAGAAAAGGCTACCTGAAAAGTGTTGGCTTTGCGGAAACTTAACTACGTTCACACTTCGCCTTCAGGTAGCCTTCCTGAGAAACTGCCTGTTTCTATGCTAAAATCCGCCCCCTCAATATTTCAACCCGACAAAGCGGTTTCCCCTTTTAAATGAATATATTCTACGAAGAAAGCGGCCAATTCAAAGTAGCCGCCGTGGTGCAGAAAAACGATAGCACCTATCAGGCCACCACCCAGCATGGCAAACGCGCCAAAATCAAAGCCAACAACGTTTTCGTGGAATTCACCGAGCCGATGGACGCTTTCCTCGAACGCGCCCAGGCCGAAGCCGCACAAATTGATACCGACTTGTTGTGGAAATTTTGCGGCGAAGACGAATTCACCGCCCAAAACATCGCCGCCGACTACTTCGGCCATACCCCAAGCCAGCACGAACTGGCCGCTACCCTGATTGCTCTCTATGCCGCACCAATGTATTTCTATAAAAAAGGCAAAGGCGTATTTAAAGCGGCACCGGAAGACACCCTGAAGCAGGCACTGGCCGCCATCGAGCGCAAAAAACAGCAAGACGCACAAATAGCCGCTTGGGCGGAAGAATTAGCACAAGGCCGCCTACCTGCCGAAATCGCCGCCAATTTACGCACCATCCTGCACAACCCAGACAAACAATCACTCACCTACAAAGCTTTCACCAAAGCCGCTGCCGAACTGAAAATTTCCGCCTATCAGCTGGCTCGGCAAACCGGCGGTGTCAACTCATTGCCGCAATACCTGCTTGATGGCTTCTGCTGCAAACACTTCCCGCAAGGCACTGCAGCACCGGAAATCGCCGTGCCTGCTATCCTTGAATTGCCAGATACCGCCGATTTGCCCGCATTCTCCATTGATGATGCCGAAACCAGCGAAATCGACGATGCCTTATCGGTGCAGGATTTGCCCAACGGCAGCAAACGTGTCGGTATTCACATCGCCGTACCCACGCTGGCCATTGCCGAAAACAGCCCGATTGAAACCCTTATTAAACAAAGGCAAAGCACCGCTTATTATCCAGACGGCAAAATCACCATGTTGCCGGATAACTGGATTAAAACCTTCAGCCTAGACGAAGGCAAACGGCCGGTATTGAGCCTGTATGTAGAAGTAGATGCCGATTTTCAGGTAGCCTCCACACCGCAAACCCGCCTCGAAAATCTAACCATCAAGCATAACCTGCGCATTCAAGACATCGAGCCACACTTCAATGCCGACACCGGCCTCTCCGAGAACGAGCCCATACAATTCCCCTGCCAACCGCAGCTGCGCTGGCTGTACCGCTTCGCCGTCGAACGCCAAAAACAGCGTGACCGCTACGAAGAAAACCGCGCTCCGCAATACGATTACGGCATCGAATTCAATCCCGACGGCAGCGTGCGCATCAGCCGCCGCGAGCGCGGTTCACCCATCGATACGCTAGTATCTGAAATGATGATTCTAGCCAACAGCACCTGGGCACAAATGCTGGATGAAAACGACCTACCCGGTTTATTCCGCGTACAAATCAGCGGCAAAGTACGCATGAGCACCCAATCCGAACCACACATCGGCATGGGTGTGGCGCATTACGGCTGGTTTACCTCCCCATTACGCCGCGCTGCCGACTGCATTAACCAGCTTCAGCTGCTTAGTTTGATCGATTCCAAACTATCACCGCGTTTCCAAAAAAACGACAGCAACCTGTTTGCCGCCCTACGCGACTTCGACGCAACCTATACTGCCTATGCCGACTTCCAACGCCAAATGGAGGCTTACTGGAGCTTAATATATCTGGAACAAGAACAATGCCGCGAGCTGACCGCCGTATTGCTGAAAGAAGATCTGGTGCGTATTGATGGTTTGCCACTGGTCAACCGTGTGCACGGTATACCGATTGATATTCAGCCTAAAACCCGCATGAAACTAACCATTACTCAGTTGGATGCCGAGCAGCAGCTATTGTCTTTGAAATATTTGAATGTATTGCCGCCTGAACCAGCTACCTAAATAACAATGATAAGGTACTGGTTCAACACAACAAGGGCTTATTTCCACTATTCTCTGCGGATAAAGCAGGCAAATAATCGATTTATCCACAAACAGGCGATTAACCCAGCCACTATTCCACAACAATCCACAGTTGAACTACAAGCAAGCAACAGGGTTTAATTAGCCTATTTAAATGGTTTTAATGAATTTTCTGGATAATCCACTATTCTTATGCTGCTTCAATATAAACAACAAAAATTAGAAAAATTAGATTAAAGAAAACCAACTCAGTTCAACCTAACCCCGTACTAAATCTCAAACTTCATAATCCAAAAATATCATGCAAAACTCTCTTCACAATAAAAGCGATATTGCCGTTATCGGCCTGGCCGTTATGGGGCAAAATCTGACTCTGAACATGAACGGTCACGGCTTCCAGGTGAGCGCTTACAACCGCACGGCAGCCAAAACCGAGCAATTCCTTAACGGCCCGGCCAAAGGCACAAAAATTATCGGCGCCTACAGCTTGGAAGAATTAATCGGCCAATTAAAGCGGCCGCGTAAGGTGATGCTGATGGTGCAGGCCGGGCGGGCGGTAGACGAGTTGATTGCGCAGCTGGTTCCGCTCTTGGATAAGGGTGACATCATCATCGATGGCGGCAATGCCCATTATCCCGATACCGAACGGCGTACCGCCGAGTTGGCCGCACAAGGTATTTTATTTATCGGCACCGGCATTTCCGGCGGTGAAGAAGGCGCGCGCCATGGGTCGTCTATCATGCCTGGCGGCAATCCGGAAGCCTGGTCGGCAGTAAAGCCGATTCTGCAGGCAGTAGCCGCCAAAACGGCCGGTGGCGAGGTATGTTGCCACTGGGTGGGTAAAAACGGTGCCGGCCATTTTGTGAAAATGGTGCACAACGGCATCGAATACGGCGATATGCAGCTTATTTGTGAAACCTACCAGTTTATGAAAGACGGCCTGGGTATGAGCCATGCCGAAATGCAGGCTGTTTTTGCAGAATGGAACAAGACCGAGCTCAACAGCTATCTGGTTCAAATCACTGCCGATATTTTGGGCACAAACGATGCAGACGGCACGCCGCTGGTAGAAAAAATCCTTGACCGCGCCGGCCAGAAAGGCACCGGAAAATGGACCGGTATCAATGCTTTGGATTTGGGCACGCCGCTCACGCTGATTACCGAAGCAGTATTTGCCCGCTGTATTTCCGCTCTAAAAACCCAACGGGTACAAGCCGAAACGGCTTTCGGGCATAAAATCGAGCCGGTGGCCGGCAAGCGGGAAGAATGGCTGGCTGCTTTACGCCAAGCATTGCTGGCTTCCAAAGTTATTTCTTATGCCCAAGGCTTTATGCTGATGCGTCAGGCCAGCGAGCATTACGGCTGGAATTTGGATTACGGGAATACCGCTTTGTTGTGGCGAGAAGGCTGCATCATCCGCAGCGCGTTTTTAGGCAACATCTGCGATGCCTACGCCGCCAATCCGGATTTGGTGTTCCTTGGCAGTGATGCCTATTTCAAAAACCTGTTGCAGCAAGCCTTGCCGGGCTGGCGCAAAGTGACTGCGGCCGCGATGCAGCACGGTTTGCCGATGCCCTGCACCGTATCCGCCCTCTCCTTCCTCGACAGCTACACCTGCGGCCGCTTGCCCGCCAACCTGTTGCAGGCACAGCGTGACTACTTCGGCGCCCACACCTATGAGCGCATCGATCGGCCGGAAGGCGAGTTTTTCCACACCAACTGGACAGGCACCGGCGGCGACACGGCTTCCACCGCCTACAATGTTTGAGGCTACCTGAAAGCTGGTGTAGCTTAGCGGCACTCCAAAATTAAAGGCTACCTGAAAACTGTTTGCTGGTTTTCAGGTAGCCTTTTATAGTGAATTAACAAAAACCAGTACAGCGTTGGCTCGCCTTGCCGTACTATTTGTACTGTCTGCGGCTCGTCGCCTTGTCCTGATTTTTGTTAATTCACTATATCTGCTTGCCGGTTTACGCCGCAGCCGGCAGGGCATGGAAAGCGGCGGGCAGGTTTTGGTTGTGCGGGAAAGTGGCCCATTCGTAGCTTTCCGGGTCGGCGAGAATGGCGCGTAAGAGGGCGTTATTGATGGCGTGGCCGGATTTGTGGCCTTTGAATGCGCCGATTATTGGCGCGCCGATGACATATAAATCGCCCACGGCATCGAGGATTTTGTGGCGCACGAATTCGTCGGGGTAGCGCAGGCCTTCGGGATTGAGCACGTCGTTGTCATCGATTACCACGGCATTACTTAGATTACCGCCCAAACCCAGGCCGTGTGCGCGCATCATTTCCACTTCCTGCATGAAGCCGAAGGTGCGGGCGCGGGCAATTTCTTCCACATACGACGCACCGGCAAAATCGATTTCAAAGGTGGGGTTGCTGCGGTTGAAAACGGGGTGGTCAAAATTGATGGTGAGGCTGACTTTAAAGCCGTCATACGGGGTGAAGTGCACCCATTTGCCCGGCTCTTGTACTTCTACCGGCTTCAAAATACGTAGGAAGCGTTTTTCGGCTTTTTGATCCACAATGCCCGCATCTTGCAGCAGATACAAAAAAGGCAGGCTGGAGCCGTCCATAATCGGGATTTCCGGCGCATTCAATTCAATCAACACATTATCGATGCCGTAGGCGGCCAGTGCCGACATTAAATGCTCAATCGTGCCCACCCGTACGCCGTCTTCAGTAACAATGGTGGAGGAGAGGCGGGTGTCGTTGATCAGTTCGGGCACGAGCTTAATCGGGCGACTCTGTTCGCCGGCCAAATCGGTGCGGCGGAATACGATGCCGCTGTTTTCGGCAGCCGGATGCAGGGTGAGCAAAACCCGCTCACCGGAATGCAGGCCAACGCCAGTGGCTTGAACGGATTGGGCTAGGGTGCGTTGTTTCATAAAAACTCCGAAAAATCTGCATAAAGCAGCTGCCATCATACGGGAAATATGTTTGCCTGTCTTTCTGATTAAATTTGGCTATGGTTTATTTTCAGGTAGCTCCAAGGGAAAAGGCTACCTGAAAACGGAATACAGCCTACTTGCCAAGCTTCATCTTGTATAGTGGCTTAAAATCACAATGCTACGGCGTTGGCTCGCCTTGACGTATTCCCTGTACTGTCTGTGGCTCGCCGCCTGGTATCATTTTTATTTTAATCCACTATAATTCCACCCGTTTCAACCACAGGCTTTCCCTCCGATGAAGATTTTACTGGTGCGCCTCTCCAGCATGGGCGATCTTATCCACACCCTGCCGGCAGTGCAGGATTTGGCCCGGCGTTGCCCGCAGGTGGAGCTGCATTGGCTGGCTGAAGTCGGATTTGCTGATATTGCGCGATTGCATCCGTTTGTGGCCAAGGTGATTCCGATGCGTTGGCGGCAGTGGCGCAAACGGCTGTTTGCAGCGGATACGTGGCAGCAGATGCGTGCACTGAAGCAGGAGTTGGTTGATGGCGGCTATGATTTCGTGCTCGACAGCCAAGGCTTGATAAAAAGCGCATGGTTTGCCCGCCAAGCGGGTGTGCCGGTGAAAGGTTTGGACAAACACAGCGCGCGCGAGGGCTGGTCGGCGGCGTTTTATGCGCAAGGTTTTCAGGTAGCCAAAGGGCGTGATGCAGTGTGGCGCAACCGCGAGCTGTTTGCCCAAGTGTTCGGTTATCGGTTTGACGGCACGGCGGATTTCGGCGTGCGTGTGCCGGAAGATGCGGCGGTGCAGGGGCTACCTGAAAACTACCGTGTGGCTTTGCACGCCACCAGCCGTGAGAGCAAATTGTGGCCGGACGAATATTGGGTGGAATTGTTGAATCGGCTGCATGCAGTAGATGGTGCAGTGGTGTGGCTGCCGTGGGGCAGCGATGCGGAACGGCAGCGCGCATTGACGTTGGCGGATCAGATAGAGGCGGCGCAGGTGCCGGAAGAAAAGCTTGACCTGCTGCAGGCGGCCTATGTGTTGCGCGGCGCGCGCAGCGTTATCGGCGTGGATACCGGCCTGCTGCATTTGGCCAATGCGCTGGATAAGCCGCTGATCGGCATTTATACCGACAGCGATCCGGCAAAAACCGGCGTGCAGCCCTCAGCTTGGGCAGAGAATATGGGTGGCATAGGTTGCCTGCCACGGCCGGAGGAAGTGTTGGAACGTTTGCTTCTGCTTGAGCAGGTTTATCAAGACAGCCGGAAGATTTTCAGGTAGCCTCAGAAGTTTATGGCTGGGTTTTAGCCATACTTGCATTATTCCCGCCAAATCGGCACAATCAGCCCGTTTTGCCGGATAAGTGAATCACTAAATAGAGAGAAGGAAAAGGAAATTTCATGAAAGCACTGGTTGCCGTAAAGCGGGTGGTGGATTATAACGTGAAAGTGCGGGTGAAGGCCGACGGTTCGGATGTGGACATCGGCAATGTGAAAATGTCGATGAACCCGTTTGACGAAATTGCCATGGAAGAGGCGGTGCGCCTGAAAGAGGCCGGGAAGATTAGCGAAATCGTAGTCGTATCGCTGGGTGTGAAGCAGTGCGAAGAAACGCTGCGTACCGCGCTGGCTATGGGCGGTGATTGCGCGATTCATGTGCAAACCGATGATTATTTGGAGCCTTTGGCTGTAGCCAAGCTGTTGCGCAAAATCGCCGAGCGCGAGCAGCCGCAGCTGATTTTGCTGGGTAAACAGGCGATTGATGATGATGCCAACCAAACCGCGCAAATGCTGGCTGCCTTGCTTAATGCGCCACAGGGCACGTTTGCCAGCAAGGTGGAACTGGGCGAAAACGAAGTAACCGTGGTGCGCGAAGTGGATGGCGGTTTGGAAACCGTGGCCCTGAAGCTGCCGGCAGTGGTTAGCGCCGATTTGCGTTTGAACGAACCGCGCTATGTGAAACTGCCCAATATCATGCAGGCCAAGAAAAAACCGCTGGAAAAGCTTGCGGTGGAAGAATTGGGCGTGGACATTGCGCCTAAATTGCAGCAGCAGAAAGTGGCCGAGCCCAAACCGCGCAGCGGCGGTGTGAAGGTGCAAAGCGTGGCCGAACTGGTGGCCAAATTGAAAAACGAAGCCAAAGTAATTTGAGGATAATGCCATGACTGTATTGATTATTGCCGAACACGACAACCAACATTTGGCCGCCGCCACGCGGCATGCCGTTACTGCCGGCAGCAAGCTGGGTGAAGTGCATGTATTGGTGGCCGGTAGCGGCGCGGCAGCGGTGGCCGAGCAGGCTAAACAAGTGGCCGGAGTGGCCAAAGTATTACTGGCTGATGCCGAACATTATGCAGGTGGCTTGGCTGAAGAGCTTGCACCTTTAGTAGTGAAATTGGCAGCGGGCTACCGCTACATTACCGCTGCTGCCAGCACCTTTGGCAAAAACTTGCTGCCGCGCATGGCCGCCCTCTTGGATTGCCCACAGGTTTCCGATTTAACCGAAATCGTAGACGGCAAAACTTTTGTGCGCCCGATTTATGCTGGTAACGCCTTCGCCACCGTTTCCAGTGATGCGGAAACTTTGGTGCTTACCTTCCGAACCACTGCCTTTGCCGAAGCTGCCGCCAGCGGCGGTCAGGCCGAAGTGGTGCAGGTAGAGGCCGCTCCGGCTCAGGGTTTGAGCCGTTTCATTAGTCGCGAATTGGTGAAATCCGACCGCCCGGAGCTTACGCAGGCCAGAGTGGTGGTTTCCGGTGGGCGCGCCTTGGGTAGTGTGGAACAGTTTAATGAGTTGTTGCTGCCTCTGGCTGATAAACTTGGTGCTGCCATCGGCGCTTCACGAGCAGCGGTAGACGCGGATTATGCGCCCAATGATTACCAAGTAGGCCAAACCGGCAAAGTGGTGGCACCAGAGCTGTATATTGCTATCGGTATTTCTGGTGCCATCCAGCACACCGCCGGTATGCAGGACAGCAAGGTGATTGTGGCCATCAACAAAGATCCGGAAGCGGCTATTTTCAATATTGCCGACTACGGCTTGGTGGCCGACCTGTTTGAAGCCGTGCCGGAGCTGACTGCGGCATTGAGTAATTAAGCGTTTCATGCGTTCGTGTTTCACGTGAAACACAGCAGGCTACCTGAAAGCAGATTGTTTTCAGGTAGCCTGTTTCTTATATAATCAGCTTATTTCCTGATACCACCATTGCTATGTCAACTTCTGATATTCACTGCACCTACCGCACCTTGGCCGAACCCGGCCAGGCCGAGTTTAAAGACAAAGGCAGCCGCTTTATCGCCTTTGCCTATCCCGTGCGCACGGCGGCAGAAGTGAAAAACCATGTGGACGCATTACGGCAGGAACACCACAAGGCGCGGCATTGGTGCTATGCCTATCGTTTAGGCACAGACGGCCTGCGGTTTCGCGCCAACGACGATGGCGAGCCTTCCGGCAGCGCCGGCCGGCCGATTTTGGGCCAGATTGATTCGGCCGGGCTGACCGATGTTTTGGTAGTGGTGGTGCGTTATTTCGGCGGCACGCTGCTGGGCGTGCCCGGCCTGATTCATGCCTACAAAACCGCCACCCAAATAGCCTTGCAGCAAACCGCGCAGGTGGAAAAAAATATTGAAAAACGGGTAACCCTGCGCTGCGATTACCCGCATTTGAGCGAGGTTTTGCGGCTGGCCAAACAGCACGGCGTGGAAGTGTTGCAGCAGGATTTGCAACTGGATTGCCGCCTGCATTGCGCCGTGCCGCTAGCTAATTATGCCGCCTGCCTGGATGCCTGGCAGAAAATGCGGGCAGTGGAAATTTTGGAAGACGCACAAGAAAACGGAGAGGCTACCTGAAAATCTGTTTCTAATTTTCAGGTAGCCTTTATAGCCAACGAAATCTTATTTGAAAAGGATAACTTCATGAAATTACTCGTTATCGGCAGCGGCGGGCGTGAACACGCGCTGGCGTGGAAGCTGGCGCAGTCGCCCAAAGTGCAAACTGTGTTTGTCGCACCCGGCAATGCCGGTACCGCGCAAGAACCCAAGCTGCAAAACTTGCCTTTGAAAACGCATCAGGAACTGATTGATTTCTGCCGCCGTGAGCAGATTGCCTTCACTGTAGTCGGCCCCGAAGCGCCGCTAGCAGCCGGCATAGTGGATGATTTCCGCGCCGCCGGTCTGCCAGCGTTCGGTCCCACCCGCGCCGCCGCCCAGCTGGAAAGCTCCAAAGATTTCGCCAAGGCCTTTATGGCGCGGCACGGCATCCCCACCGCGCAATATCAAACCTTTGCCGATGCGGCTGCCGCCCATGATTATGTGGCTGCCAAAGGCGCGCCGATTGTGATTAAGGCAGACGGCTTGGCCGCCGGCAAAGGCGTGGTGGTGGCGCAAACCGAAGAACAGGCACATCAAGCCATCGACCAAATGCTGCTCGACAATAAAATGGGCGATGCCGGTGCACGCGTGGTGATTGAAGATTTTTTACAGGGTGAAGAAGCCAGCTTTATCGTGATGGTAGATGGCGAAAACGTGCTGCCGATGGCCACCAGCCAAGACCATAAACGCCTGCTCAACGGCGACCTTGGCCTGAATACCGGTGGCATGGGTGCATACAGCCCCGCGCCCATCGTTACGCCCGAGGTGTATCAGCGTGCCATGGAAGGAATCATCCTGCCCACCGTGCGCGGTATGTGCGAGGAAGGACGTGAATTCACGGGATTTCTCTATGCCGGCCTGATGATTGACGCCGATGGTGCGCCTTATACCGTGGAATTCAACTGCCGTTTCGGCGACCCGGAAACCCAGCCGATTATGAGCCGTTTGGACAGTGATTTGGTGGATTTGATCCAAGCTGCGTTGGATCGGAAACTGGATACGGTTAAAGCCGAATGGAAAGCGCAAAGCGCCGTGGGCGTGGTGCTGGCTTCCGCAGGCTATCCCGAACGCTCCAGCAAAGGTGGCATCATTGAAGGCATCGAAGCGGCTAACCGCATTAGCAAAGTTTTCCATGCCGGTACAGCCACAGAGGCTGGCTACACCGTTACCAACGGCGGTCGTGTCTTGTGTGTGGTAGGCTTGGGCGATAATTTGGCGGCCGCCAAGCAGCAGGCCTACCAAGCCGTGTCCGAGATTAATTTTCCCGGCATGCAGTATCGCCATGATATTGCCGATAAGGCTTTGCGCTGAGATATAATCGCCCCAAGGCATGATACAGCTGTTGTTGTTTCGCCTTGCTGTACTATTTGTACTGTCTACGGCTCGTCGCCTTGTTTCATGCCTATTTGAAACGACTAAATATTTAAACAAAAACGTGGTTCCAACTGGAATCACGTTTTTGTTAGATAGGTGAATTAAGCTGTGCGCGGCGAGTTTCAGGTAGCCTGCCAATATCTGAAGGCTACCTGAAGGCATAGTTTATACCCTGCCCGTACAAGATTGGCTGCAGGCATGGAGAAGATAGAGTAGTTTTGTTATAATAGCCGCTGGTTTTCTTAGCAATTTCATTGTATTCGCAAGAAAAAACAAGCAGCCGGCGGGGCAGCCGCCGTTTTTGTGTAATTTACATATAAAGGGACATCATGTCTGATAAACTGATTCTGGTATTAAACTGTGGCAGCTCCTCTGTTAAAGGTGCCGTATTAGACAGCACCAACGGCGAAGTTCTGCTGAGCTGCCTGGCCGAAAAACTCCACCTGTCCGACGCGCGCATTATTTTTAAAGCAAACGGTGAAAAACGTACCGTAAGCCTCGCTGGGAAGCCCGATCACACCGGCGCTGTTGAGGCCTTGATGAGTGAATTGGAAGCACGTAAGCTTGACAAACGCATTGGCGCAGTCGGTCACCGCGTGGTACACGGTGGTGAACGCTTCAAAGAATCTTGCCTGATTAACAATGAAGTAATTAAAGGCATTGAAGAGTGCATCATGCTTGCTCCGCTACACAATCCTGCCAACCTGCTCGGTATCCGTGCTGCCATGAGTATTTTCAGTCACGTGCCGCATGCTGTTGTGTTTGATACTGCCTTCCACCAATCTATGCCCGAGTACGCCTACACTTATGCCGTGCCGCGCGAGCTTTATCGCCAATACGGCTTGCGCCGCTACGGAGCCCACGGTACCAGCTATCGCTTCGTGGCCATCGAAGCTGCCCGCTTGCTAGGCCGTAGCGAAGAAGGCCTGCGCCTCGTGATTGCCCACCTTGGTAACGGTGCTTCTATTGCTGCTTCCAATAGCGGTAAATGCTGCGATACCAGCATGGGACTCACCCCGCTTGAAGGCCTAGTGATGGGCACCCGCAGCGGTGATATCGATGCCAACGTGTTCCCATTTCTACACAACAACGTCGGCCTGAATATTGAGCAGATCACCGACTTGCTGCATAAACAAAGCGGCCTGCTTGGCATTTCTGAGCTTTCCAACGACTGTCGCGAAATAGAAGAAGCTGCCAGCAAAGGCCACGAAGGCGCCAAGCTCGCGTTGGAAGTATTTTCCTACCGTTTGGCTAAATACGTTGCCTCCATGAGTGTAGCTGCAGGCGGCCTGGACGCACTCGTTTTCACTGGTGGTATCGGCGAAAATTCCAGCACCATCCGCAGTAAAACCATCGGCTACCTGGGCTTCCTTGGACTCACCATAGATGAGAAAGCAAATCTTGCCGCCCGGTTCGGCGAAGATGGTATCATTAGTCAAGCCGGCAGCACCTCGCTAGTCATGGTTATCCCCACCAATGAAGAGTTGATGATTGCCCAAGATACCGCCCATCTAGCCAGCATCGAATAAACCAAATCACTGTTGAAGCAAGGTAAAGGCTACCTGAAACTGAAGACAAACGGTTTCAGGTAGCCTTTACCTTGCCATATGTGTGCTACCGTCTTCTCTTGCTCGCATATGCTGCACAGCGGCGCGAGTGGTGAACGAGGCGGGCAGCTCAATTTGACCGATAGTTTTTGGATGAGGGGAGTAAGCGATGAAAAACTGTTTTCCGTATTGGTATTGGAACTGACCTTACTGCTGGCCGGTTGTGGTAACAAGCCGGGGGCAGAGTTTGTGGGAAAGTAGCAGATCCCAATTAAATAACTATCAATATGAAATTAAACAAAATGAAGATGCCTTTAGTTGTTAAATCATAGGGGAATAATCCTTTAGATGCTCATACACTAGAGGGCAAATTGCTGAATAACACACTGATAGTAAATGAAATACTGAATTTGCTATTGACCAAACTACTGGAGAAATGATTCTTCGTGATACAGGCGAAAGATTTAAGAGAATTGAATAGCGTTGTATAAGATTAAGTTATTTAGCGTAAGATTGGGTTATGAATTTCAATCTAACTTAACCTATATGAATTATCCAACACCCAAATGATTCAAATTCCCTTTTCAGGTAGCCTCACGTTACTAGGTAGGCTACCTGAAAATGTTTTTCTGTAGCCTTTAGGCCAGTTTGGCGGCTACGTCGCGCAGGGCGGTGCGCAGGCCTTCTTCGATTACAGGGTGGTAGAAGGGCATGTCGAGCATTTGCGGCACGGTCATGTGCTGCTGATGCGCCCAGGCGAGGAGGTGGGCGATGTGTTCTAGCGCGGGGCCGATGCCTTCGGCGCCGAGGAAGCGGCCGGTTTCGCGGTCGGCATACACACGCAGGCTGCCTTGGTTTACCAGCATCACGCGGCTGCGGCCTTGGTTGCGGAAGGATACTTGGCCGGCCACCAGTTTGCTGCCGTATTCTTTTTCCAGCTGGGCAAAGCGCGCGCCTACGCTGATGATCTGCGGGTTGGAGAACACCACGCCGATCATGCTGCGGCGCAGGCCGTCCCGCACATCGGGATAGCGGCCGGCGTTTTCACCGGCGATTTTGCCTTGGTCGGAAGCTTCGTGTAGCAGGGGCAGTTGGTTGGAAGCGTCGCCGGCAATAAAAATGTGCGGGATGCTGGTTTGCATGGTGCGCGGGTTGGCCACGGGCACGCCGCGTGCGTCTTTCTTGATATTGAGGTTTTCCAGCCCGATGTTGTCCACATTGGGGCGGCGACCGATGGCGGCGAGCAAGCAGTCGGCGGTGAATACGCCGCTTTCGCCGTCTTGCGTCCATGCCACTTCTACTTGGCCTTTATCGTTGAGCCGGGTTTCGGTTTGGGCGTTGAGGTGGAGCGGAATTTCCTGGCCGAAGATGGCTCTGGCATCTTCCAGCACCACAGGGTCGGAAATACCGCCGATGAGGCCGCCCAAGCCGAACATTTCCACGCGTACGCCGAGGCGGCTCAAGGCTTGGCCAAGCTCGAGGCCGATCACGCCGGTACCGAATACGGCCACGCTCTCGGGCAGGGTATCCCATGAGAATACGTCATCATTGATGACGAGACGGTCGCCCAGTGCCTGCCATTGCGGCAGTACGATGGGGCGGGAGCCAGTGGCGATTACGATGCGTTCGGCGCGAATTTGGGTGTGGTCGTCGATTTGCACGGTGTGGTCGTCGATGAATTTAGCCTGCCCTATGATGCGGCGCTCGGCAGACCAGGCTTCTACGTCTTCCAGCACGAAGCCGACGAAGCGGTCGCGCTCGGATTTGACGCGGCTCATCACTTCTTCGCCGTTTACGCTGATGCTGGATTTATCCAGATGCACGCCGAAGGGATCGGTGTGCAGGGCGTGGTGGCGGGCTTCTGCGGCGGCAATCAAGAGCTTGGAGGGCATGCAGCCGACGCGGGCGCAGGTGGTGCCGAAAACGTGGCTTTCGATGAGATAAACGTTTCCGGTGTAGAGGCGGGCATTGCGGAAGGCGCCCATGCCGGCGGTGCCGCCGCCGATAACGACGACGTCTGCAGTAAGGTGTTTCATGTCTGCTTTCCTTATGTGGGAAGACCTTTCAGGTAGCCTGTATGGCTGACAAAAGGCTACCTGAAAATATCGGCTGCTGCGGGGTAACAGGCTACCTGAAAGGTCTTGGGAAAAGAGCCGCCCTGTTCGGGCGGCTCGCAAAGCTATCTACTGTATTGGCAACTGGATAGCTGGAAAATTAGGCGCGTTTGGCCAAGTATGCGTCCAAGTCTTCGCTGCCGCCGATGTATTTGCCGCCGATGAACACTTGCGGGGCGGTTACTTTGCCGGTAATGGCACGTACGGAAACGATGCTGGCGTCTTTGCCCAACACGATTTCTTCGTAAGCCAGGCCTTTTTCTTTCAAAGCGGCTTTGGCTTTGGCGCAGAAGGGACAGCCGGGTTTGGTGAAGATGGCGATGGATTCTTGCGGTTTCCAGTTCGGAGCCACGAATTTCAGCATGGTGTCGGCATCGGAAACTTCAAAGGGGTCGCCTTCTTTGATCGGCTCGATGAAGGCTTCCACGATTTTGCCGTCGTCCACCAGCATGGAGTAGCGCCAAGAGCGTTTGCCGAAACCGATGTCTTCATCGCTCACTTCCATGCCCATGCCGCGGGTGAATTCGCCGTTGCCGTCCGGGATCATGGTGATGTTGTGGGCTTCTTCGTCGGCAGCCCAAGCGTTCATTACGAAGGTGTCGTTTACGGATACGCACAGGATGTCGTCGATACCGTTTTCTTTAAATGCAGGAGCCAGCTCGTTGTAGCGCGGCAGGTGGCTGGAAGAGCAGGTGGGGGTGAACGCGCCGGGCAGGGCGAATACCACTACTTTTTTGCCTTTGAACAATTCGTCGGTGGTGACATCTTTCCAAGAATCAGCCACGCGGGTGTGGAAGGTTACGTTCGGAACTTGCTGACCAACCAATTGGTCGCGGGATTTGATGTTGATAGACATATAGAGCTCCTTATATCAGGGTGTCAGAAATAATGCGGATGAATTTGCGAGATACGGTGTATCGACAGGGCGGCATTCTAGCCGCCGCCAGGCGATTTGTATAATTTATAGTTCAAATAATATGAATTGCTTTGATCTATAAATAGCTCGCGTGCACCTTGTCGGTGCGTATATACGGGAAACAACATTTGTTTTTATTAGGGCTGGCGGCAGAAATTCAATAGGCTAGGCAGAAATTTGTTGCCCAAGGCTACCTGAAACTATTTTATCTAATAAAAATCAATATATTAAAATGAAAATAGCCTTTTCCCTTGAAAAAAAAACGGCCAAACCCATTTACTGGGCAAGTTAAAGCGCCAGCAAGGCGCTGTCTGAATTCTACTAATCTCTAAGGAGCAATCCATTATGGCAAAAGTTATCGGTATCGATTTGGGTACCACCAATTCCTGCCTGGCCATTTCTGAAAACGGCCAGACTAAAGTAATCGAAAACGCCGAAGGCGCACGCACCACTCCCTCCGTTATCGCCTATCTGGACGGCGGCGAAATCCTCGTGGGCGCGCCGGCCAAACGCCAGGCCGTTACCAACGCAAAAAATACCATCTACGCGGTAAAACGCCTGATCGGCCACAAATTTGAAGATAAAGAAGTGCAGAAAGACATCGACCTGATGCCTTTCAAAATCGTGAAAGCCAAAAACGGCGACGCTTGGGTGGAAGCACAAGGCAAAGAGCTTTCTCCGCCGCAAATTTCCGCCGAAGTGCTGCGTAAAATGAAAGAAGCCGCCGAAGCCTATTTGGGCGAAAAAGTAACCGAAGCAGTGATTACCGTGCCGGCTTATTTCAACGACAGCCAACGCCAAGCCACTAAAGACGCAGGCCGCATCGCCGGTTTGGATGTGAAACGCATCATCAACGAGCCCACCGCAGCTGCACTGGCTTTCGGTATGGACAAAGGCGCCAAAGGCGACCGCAAAATCGCCGTATACGACTTGGGCGGCGGCACCTTCGATATTTCCATCATCGAAATTGCCGATTTGGACGGCGAAAAACAGTTTGAGGTACTCTCCACCAATGGAGACACCTTCCTTGGTGGTGAAGACTTCGATCAACGCCTGATCGACTACATCATTTCCGAGTTCAAGAAAGACCAAGGCATCGACCTGAAAACCGATGTGATGGCCTTACAGCGCCTGAAAGAAGCCGCCGAAAAAGCCAAAATCGAGCTTTCCAGCGGCCAGCAGACCGAAGTGAACCTACCCTACATCACCATGGACGCCACCGGTCCCAAACACTTGGCCATGAAGATTACCCGCGCCAAGTTTGAAAGCCTGGTGGAAGACCTGATCGAGCGTTCTATCGTGCCCTGCCGCACCGCTATCAAAGATGCCGGCCTGAGCGTGAACGACATCGACGACGTAATTTTGGTGGGCGGCCAGAGCCGTATGCCTAAAGTTCAGGAAACCGTGAAAGAATTCTTTGGCAAAGAGCCGCGCAAAGACGTGAACCCCGATGAAGCCGTGGCTTTGGGTGCCGCCATTCAGGGCGAAGTGTTGGGCGGCGGCCGCAGCGACGTATTGCTGCTCGACGTTACCCCGCTGTCTTTGGGCATCGAAACCATGGGCGGTGTGATGACCAAACTCATCAACAAAAACACCACTATCCCCACCAAGGCTTCGCAAGTGTTCTCCACCGCCGAAGACAACCAGAGCGCCGTAACCATCCATGTGTTGCAGGGCGAACGCGAACGCGCTTCTGCCAACAAATCACTCGGCCAATTCAACCTCGGCGATATTGCCCCCGCTCCGCGTGGCATGCCGCAGATTGAAGTTGCCTTCGATATCGACGCCAACGGCATCCTGCACGTGTCTGCCAAAGACAAAGGCACCGGCAAAGCTGCCAACATCACCATCCAAGGTTCTTCCGGCTTGAGCGAGGAAGAAATCGAACGCATGGTGAAAGACGCCGAAGCCAATGCCGAAGAGGATAAAAAACTGCACGAACTGGTGCAGAGCCGCAACCAGGCCGAAGCCTTGATTCACTCCGTGAAAAAATCACTGGCCGACTACGGCGACAAACTCGACGCAGCCGAGAAAGAAAAAATCGAAGCCGCGCTGAAAGAAGCCGAAGAAGCCGTGAAAGGCGACGACAAAGCCGCTATCGATGCCAAAGCCGAAGAGCTGGGCAAAGCCAGCCAGAAACTGGGCGAAATGCTGTACGCCGATGCCCAGAAGCAGGCTCAGGAAACCCAAGCCGGCCAGTCTGCCGACAGCGAGCAGCCGAAAAAAGGCGATGATGTGGTAGATGCCGAGTTTGAAGAAGTGAAAGATGACAAATAAGTATTGTCCGCTTTAGCGAATGATGAAAAGGCTACCTGAAAGCGAAGCTTCAATGCAGTTAAAACGCAGCACAGCAAAGCTTCTGCGAAGCTAAATTTTTCAGGTAGCCTTTTTGTAAATCCAGGCCGTTGTCGCTAGCCAAAGAAACCCATGCGCACTTGAATCAGTTTCTCCAATTCGCTCACCACGCGGCGGCGAGCCACAAACAGGATGATGTGGTCGCCGTCGGCCAGTTGCACGTCTTGATGTCCCATAAATACTTCTTCACCGCGCACCACGGCGGCAACGTGGCAACCGTTGGGCCAGCGCACGGCGCTCACGCGGCGGCCGACCAGCTTGGAGGTATCTTTGTCGCCGTGTGCCACGATTTCGATGGCTTCGGAATTGCCGCCGCGCAGGGGGTGTACAGCTTCCACGTCGCCGCGCCGGATATGCGCCAAAATTGAACCGATGGTCACCAAGTGGGGCGACACGGCGATGTCGATGGTGTTACCTTGCAGCAAATCCACGTAGCTGGAGCGGTTTACGATGGCGATAACGCGTTTGGCACCGAGGCTTTTGGCCAGCATACCGGCCATGATGTTGTTTTCGTCATCGTTGGTGAGTGCGCAGAACACATCGATTTCGTCGATGTATTCGCCTTCAAGCAGGCTTTCGTCTGCGGCAGAACCGTGCAGCACGAGAGTGCTGTTGAGGTTTTCAGAAAGCCATTCGGCACGTTTTTCGTTGATTTCGATGATTTTCACATCGAAGCAGTCTTCCAGCTGGCGGCTGAGGCGGAAGCCGATTTGGCCGCCGCCGGCGATCATCACACGCCGCGTGGGCTGCTGCTGCGGGCGTAATTCGCGCAATACTTCGGTCACTTGAGAAGTGGCGGCGGCCACGAATACTTCGTCGCCCGGCTGAATTACGGTTTGCGGCGTGGGCATAATCAGCTTGTTGTTGCGGTAGATGGCGCAGATTTGGCAGTCGGTGTCTTCGGGCAGGTGTTCGTGGATGGTGTGGATGGGCTGCCCCAAAAGCCGCCCGCCGCTTTGTGCGCGTACCACGAGCATGCGCACTTTGTCTTCGGCAAAGGTGAGCACCTGCAGGGCGCTGGGGTGGCAGAGCAAATCGGCCAGCCGCTCGGTAACCAGCTGTTCGGGGCAGATGGATTCGCTCACACCGAATAAATCGAGCGTGCTGCGGCCAGCGTTATCTTCTTCGACATCGCAGCCGGTGAATTCCAAATAATCGGAAAGGCGCACGCGGGCGATGCGGTTAGGAATGTTGAACAGGCTGGAAGCCAGTTTGCAGGCGGCTAGATTGGTTTCATCGTGGCGGGTGAGGGCAAGCAACAGATCAGTGTCGTAGGCGCCGCCTTCGGCCATCATGGCTGGTGAGGAGCCGTTGCCCAGCAGGGTTTGCACATCGAGCTTACTGCCGATGTTGTGCAGGGCTTCGGGATCGTTGTCGATGATGGTAACGTCGTGGTTGGGGATTTCCACCAGATTCTGTGCTACGGCAGTGCCTACTTGGCCGCTACCTAAGATGAGGATTTTCATATTGGAAGATTAGACTTGGCGGCCAAAGTTTCAGATAGCCTGCCAAAGGGTTAGGAAATAAAGGTAAATGCGAGAGGCCGCTTTAAACCATAGCGGGCTGAATGCCGGAAACTAGTTGCTTGAGCTGCTCAGGTTTGAGCAAGCGGATGTGTTTGTATTCCACTTCAATCAGCCCTTCTTGGCTGAATTTGGAGAGTGTTCGGCTCACTGTTTCCAGCTTCAGCCCCAAATAGCTGCCGATTTCCTCGCGCGACATACGTAAAATAAAATCGTTGGCCGATAGGCCACGTTTTTTCAATCGTTGTGACAAATTCAGCAAAAATGCCGCCAGCCGCTCTTCGGCACGCATATTGCCCAAAAGCAGCATCACATTTTGGTCACGTACGATTTCTTGGCTGAACAGGCGGTAGAAATGTAGCTGCAATTCGGGTACCGCCGCGCACAGCTCTTCCATATTAGCATAGGGCAACTCGCACACTTCCGTATCTTCCAGCGCCACCGTATCGCAGTAGTGTATTTGGTTACAGATGCCGTCCATGCCCACCAGTTCGCCCGACATAAAAAAACCAGTAACTTGATCCCGCCCGTCTTGGTTGGCTATAACCGTTTTCAGGAAACCGGTGCGTACCACAAACAGCGAATCGAACCCGTCACCATTACGGAACAGGAAATCACCTTTTTTCAGGCGACGGCTGCGTTTGATAACCGCATCAACGCGCTCTACCGCCACCGCAATCGCGGCATTGGGCTGGCATAGTTCTTTAAAAACGCACCGCGAGCAAGTTGTGGAGTGGGGCATGGCTTTCATGTGTGTGCTAACTTTCTAAGCAAGAAGAGCCTATAAAGCGGCGGCAATTATCGTTTATACTTGCCACCTTGCAATATTTGGGGCAAATTGCCGAACACTGGCATTTTACCCGATTTCACAAACAAAACCTATACTGCATATTTATCAAATAGTAACAGCAACATAAATACAACCATACTTACCGACCACACTCAAGAAATTATCTTCGGCCGCTAGCTTATCGCCCCCCTACCCGCCAATGATTCATACTACATCCCTATCTCCACCGCTGACCACTTCTACAACAGCTTCACTGCCAATACTACATCCGAGCCGTGCAAAGTCTCCCCTGGCCTCCTCTCGCTCTATTAATCCACATTCCCTTCTGCGACACCATCTGCCTCCAATGCCGCATTGACACCAACATCGTGCCCGATAGCAACACCAAGCTAGACATGTTCCAGCAAATTGTGCAGCACTGGCCAGTGAAAACTACATTTTTATCGGTGTGGACACACCACTTTGCCAAACCTAAAGACGAACCCTCTATAATCTTGCGTGAAGGTTGCATGCTCCTTCTTCCGAGGCTACTTGCTCAACGAAAATGACTTGCTGCTCCGCCGAATGTCGACAGCCCTCTGTCCCAGTACTTTGCCGCCGAAGGCTTGGTTGAGCTAAATGAAACCAGCCTGAGCGTTACCCCAAAAGACCATTTCCTCATCTGCAACATCGCCATGATGTTCAATCACCATCTGCACTCCCGCGATACCGCCGCCAAATATTCGCAAATCGTGTTAGCCATTTTTTTCTTCACAGAAACTTAACCTTGGTTGCGCCAAGACATTGTTTTAATTTTGTTGAATCTAAGGTGAGCCAACGCAATAGGAAGAAAGAAGTGCTTTAGTTATCCTGCGACTCTCCCTCCAAACCCGATATAATCCCGCCATCATGAGCAAACCCACCGCCAAACCCCGCAAGCTCCCGAAGCCCGATCCGCGTCACGCCCGAGCCGGCGAAGAGCTGCAACGCCACCTCGGCCACAGCTTCCAGAATCCCCGCCTCTTCGAGCAGGCGCTCACCCACCGCAGCTACAGCGCCCAAAACAACGAACGCTTCGAGTTTGTCGGCGACGCCATCCTCGATTACAGTGTGGCCAAAATGCTGTTCGACGCCTTTCCCGGCTACAGCGAAGGCGAACTCTCCCGCCTGCGCGCCAATTTGGTCAACCAAGACGTACTCGCCGAAATCGCCCGCAGCATGGGCGTGGGCGATGCGCTGTATTTGGGCGTGGGCGAACTCAAAAGCGGCGGCTTCGACCGCCCCTCCATCCTGGCCGATGCCGTGGAAGCCCTGCTGGCCGCCATCAGCTTCGATGCCGATTTTGCCGCCGCCGAGCAAACCGTGCGCCGCCTGTTTGCCCAGCGCATTGCCAACATCGACTTGAGCAACCAGGGCAAAGACCCGAAAACCCTGCTCCAAGAAGCCCTGCAAGCCCGCCGCCTGCCCCTGCCCAAATACCGCATCGAACACCAATCCGGCGAGGGCTGCGACGCCCGTTTCGACATCGCCTGTGACCTGGGCGAACTCGCCCACATCACCCGTGCCCAAGCCGCCAGCCGCCGCGCCGCCGAACAAGCTGCGGCCAAAGAGGCGCTGGATTGGCTGCAAGAGCAGCATCCGCTGCCCGGCAAAAACAAAAAACACCGCAAATCCCGTGCCTGAATCGCTGCTGATGCCGCCATCATTCAGGCCAATAATGTTTGAGCTAATGCAAACAAGCCTTACTGGCAGGATTTACTGATAGAAAACGGCGTATTATATATAGCTACTCATTTTCAACTTAATAAAGGAATCAATCATGGTTTTTGTATTCAGCGTCTTATTCGGCGCATTTATCGGCATCTTCTTCTTATGGTTTTCTTCCAAAAACGCGGTAAAAGACCATCCTGAACTGCGCATCCATGTGCCTGAAGGAGCGGAAAGCTCGCCAGAATGGCAGGAGTGGGCGCAGGAAAACGGCTATAAACTGAACGACAAAGGCGTGTGGGCCAAAGGCACCGGTATGCTCACCAGCGCCACCGAAATCCGCTTTGAAGGCAACGATATGTTGGTTCAGGAGTGCATTAACTTCCTGCTCGGCATCAACCGCTTCGCCATCAACGCCCCCATTCTGGCCGGCAAACCCGTGCGCATGGTGAAAATCAAAGCATTGAACAAGCTCATGGCACAGTGGAATCTGCCCGAAATCGTGTTCGGCAACCCAGAAGACAAAGTTCACATTAAAAACTAAGCCGCTATATTTTAGCTTTGTTGAAGCCCACGTTTTCAGGTAGCCTATTGAGCATTCCGCACAGGCTACCTGAAAATATATCCATATGAACAACATGAATTATTCCAACACCAAACATCCAACCGCCTTCCGCTGCGGCTTCGTGGCTATCGTTGGCCGGCCGAACGTGGGCAAATCCACGCTGATGAACCACCTCATCGGCCAAAAAATCAGCATCACCAGCAAGAAGGCCCAAACCACCCGCCACAAAATCACCGGCGTTTATACCGATGAGCGCAGCCAGTTCATCTTCGTGGACACCCCCGGCTTCCAAACCCGCCACCGCAACGCGCTCAACGACCGGCTCAACCAAAACGTTACCGAAGCCATCGGCGGCGTAGACGTGGTGGCTTTCGTGGTGGAAGCCATGCGTTTCAGCGAAGCCGACCGCGCCGTGATCCGCCTACTGCCCAAACACCTGCCCGTAATTTTGGTGGTGAACAAAATCGACCGCGCCAAAAGCAAGGCCGAGCTCGACGACTTTATCCAACAGCTGCAGCAAGAATTTAATTTTGCCGGCGTAGAGGCCGTGAGTGCCAAACATGGGCTGCGCATAGGCGAGCTGCTTGCCATCCTGCGCCCCCACCTGCCCGAGAGCGTGCCGCTCTACCCCGAAGACGCGGTCACCGACCGCTCCGCCCGTTTCCTCGCCGCCGAAATCGTGCGCGAAAAACTGTTCCGCCACCTCGGCGAAGAGCTGCCCTATGCCGCCAACGTGGTAGTGGAACAGTTTGAAGAAGAAGACGGGCTATACCGCATCTACATCGCCGTGTTGGTGGATAAAGACGGCCAAAAAGCCATCATCATCGGCAAAGGCGGCGAAAAACTGAAAAAAATCTCCACCGAAGCCCGGCTAGATATGGAAAAACTGTTTGAAACCAAAGTATTCCTCAAAGTTTGGGTGAAAGTGAAATCCGGCTGGGCAGATGATGCCCGCTTCCTGCAAGAATTCGGGCTGTAGGGCTGCTTCGTTACAGCTCACGTTTTAGCTGCGCAGAAATTGGCTTCGCTTATTTTAACTGCGTTGAAGCTCACGCTTTCAGGTAGCCTTAACGCTTCTGCCCGCTAACCGACCGTATCGGCAACACACCGTACTCCATCCAACCATCCCCACCGGAGGCCATATGTCGCACCCCATCACCCCCGAAGCCGCCCAAGCGCGCATCGACCGCATCCAAGCCCTCTACCGCGAATGGAAGCACCTACTGCCCGAGCTGGAGGCTGCCCAGGAGCAATGGCAGCACGCCATGCGGCTGATGCGCGAAATGTCCGATTTTTACGACCGCGAATACATGCCGCTGCACCAAGCCATCGAAAACGGCCTGCCCGTTTCCCTGGCCACCGAAGGCGAATACAGCATCATGAGCGAAGACGCCCTGTGGAACGCCTTCCAGCAGCAATACGACCTATCCTGGGCCTGGCTGCGCGCCGCTACCCACGAGCTCGATCCGCAAAACCGCTTCCACTTCGACCCGACAGCAACCGATGAATAAACAAAGGCTACCTGAAATTTCAGGTAGCCTTTGTTTGGGCAGATGCCTTATTTCTGGTTGGCTTCCAGCGCTTGCTGCAAAGCATCTTTCGGCATATAGCCGGGCACTACTTTGCCATTGGGGAACACCATGGTGGGGGTGCCGTTGAAGCCGTAGCGGTTGCCCAGCGCCATGGTTTCTTTTACCGGGTTTTCGCAGCCGGCGGATTCGGGCGGCACGGTACCTTTGCGCATCCAATTGATCCAGGCGGCGGTGCGGTCGGGGCTGCACCAGATGCGCACAGCTTTGGCTTCTGCAGCGGGGTGCAAATCGGGGATGGGCATCATGAAATTGTAGATGGTGATGTCGGTCATCTGCTCGAATTCTTTTTCCAAACGGCGGCAGAAGGGGCAGTCGGGGTCGGAGAACACGGCCACTTTCAGCCTGCCGTTGCCGCGCACTTCTTTAATGGCGGAATCAAGCGGCAGGGCGGCGAAGTCGATGCGGTTGAGCTCTTCGCGGCGGGTTTCGGAAAGGTTGCTGCGTTTGTTCACATCGATCAAATCGCCGGTAAACATATAGTTGCCGTCGCCAGTCATGTACACCAGCTGATTGCCAGAAAGGAACACTTCATATAGGTTGTCTACGGGAGCGGGGGTAACGCTCAGCACTTCCAGGCCTTGGTTGCCGTAGGTTTGGGTGAGCTTGCTGCGGATAACGGCTTCGGGGCTACCGGCAGGCGCGGCTGCAGCCGAAGCGGCAGTACCGGAGGCGTTTTGCTGCACGGCGGGCTGGGCATTGCAGGCAGCTAGGGGCAGCAGTGCGGCCAGCAAGATGGCGGAGAGGGTGTGCTTCATTTGTTTGTTCTCATTAAATGGTTAAAAACAGGGGCGCATTATACCGAAATCTGCGCAGGCGGGCTTTTGTGGCGTGTAAATGTCATTTATCGTCCGGATTGGCTTTCAGGTAGCCTTTGTAAAGGCTACCTGAAACTGTTTGGGCAGCAGCAATGTGTTTTTCAGCCCAACAGCCCCGGCCAGCGTGCCAATACGCGCTCTACAGCATCGGATTGGCGCAGCAATTCACCCTGCCATTGCCCGGCGGCCTGCCGCCATTGCGGCAGCTGTTGCAGCAGCTGCCGCCAGCTCTCGGCACGGGCGGCGGGAGTGAGCGCGGCGGCGTGGTTCAAGTCGTCGGAAAGGGCTTGGTGGGCGGCGGGAAGCGGGGCAAACGCGGCGGCTTTATGCCAGAAGGCGTGCAGCTTGGGCAGGTGTGCCTGCTCGGCCTGTGGATAGATGTGCCACAGCAGGGGCTTACCGGCAAGCTGGGCGCGCACAAAGCTGTCTTCGCCGCGTACGATGGCCATATCGGCCAGCCATAACACGGCATCAAATTCGGCCTGCGGCACAAAACCAATGCGGATAAGCCGCACCGCGCCGGCCTGCCACACGCTGCCAGGCTCGTGCAGGGCATGCTCGGGAATCGCGCCGGTTTGGCGCAGGCTGTGGATAATTTGCCGGTCGGCCAGCCATACGTCTAAGGCTTCGCCCGCTGTCTGCCAGGCGGCGAGCCAATCGGCCCATTGTGCGCCGGCATAGCCGAAGCAGAAACATTGCACGGCGCGGCGCGGAGTCTCAGGTAGCCCCAAGCGGCGGCGCAAGGCGGCTTGGGCAGCGGGGTTAGCAAGAAAGGCCTGCTGTTTTTTCAGGTAGCCTGCTTCGCGCAGGAGGCCGCCGCTGATTTCGCTAAAACCCATCAGCCAAAAATATTTTTCTGCGCCGTCGGCTTGCAGCGAAAGCTTGCCGTGCATGGCTTCCGCCCAAGGTTCGGCGCTGAGGTATTCCCAATTTAGCCACAGCGGGCGGTGTGTGCGGACGGCGGCCAGCGCAGCGGGAGGCAAATCACAGCCGAAGGTTTCAATCACCAAGGCGGGCGCAGCCACAGCCAATTCGGCCGCGATGCTTTCGGCCGCGTCGCCCTGCCAATGGTGCGCCCGAATCGCTGCAGGCAACGGGGCATCGCCGAGCAGTTTGGCCAGCGCGGCGGGATGGTCGTGCCAAAGGGCTACCTGAAAGCCGGCTTCGTTCAGCCGGCGTGCCAGCCGCAGGGAAACGCCGATGTCGCCGTAGTTGTCGATCACGCGGCAAAACAACCAGGCGGCAGGCTGAGTGTCGGTATGTTTGGATGGAAAAAACGGGTTTGATGGCACGATAAATCTTTCGCTGGGCAAATTCTCAGACAGGACGGGAATTTACGTTAGCTACGCGCTCTGTCAAGCGTTTTGGCGGAAATTTTTTTGGTTTTCCCACAAGGGGCTAAAGAAGCCGCTTTCGGATTGGCATAAAGGCTCAAATCTGCCACTTGACAAGATCCGATTTCATTTAACATATTGATATTTATATACTTTTAAAAAATTGGCCATTTTTTACGCAACCTAAGCCAAGGCCTGATTTATCAGGAAATCTTACGCTTCCCACAGGGTTTTCCACAAAGTTTTCCACAGCTTTTGTGGGTAAGGGATAAAGCTGCGATAGCCGCGTTTTTTTGGCAGATTATTGCCTGCGGCAGATGGGCGGACAGCTCGGAGGCGATGCTGTTCCCGCAAGAGCAGCCGACCAAGTTTCAGGTAGCCTTACGCATTGCTGCACCACTCAATGACGACGGCAAAAATGGCCTGTTGGGCAGGGAAAAGCGTTTCCAAGCTTGCGGGAACTGGAGGCTACCTGAAAATGCCGCCTCAATGGTAATCATCATTTTTAGCTTGGTTAGAAACTGCATCCAGGCCGACGCTTTCAGGTAGCCTTTTGCCGCGCCGCCGTTTCGGCTACCATAGCCGCCGTTTTATTGGTTTAAAGAAGCAATCATGACTTTCCAACAATGGCTGGATACCTGCCGACTGCCCCGCCTGGAAGCGCGGCTGCTGGTGGAAGCCGTGTGCCGCATCAATCATGTGCGGCTCATCAGCCGCAGCGGCGACGAATTGCCGCAGCCGCAACGTGCCGTACTCGACATGCTGGCGGCTCGCCGCCGCCGTGGCGAGCCGATGGCTTATTTGCTCGGCAGCTGCGAGTTTTACGGCAGAAGTTTCCGCGTGTCGCCCGCCGTGCTGATTCCGCGCCCCGAAACCGAGCTTTTGGTGGAAGCGGCACTTGCGCGCCTGCCCCCGGGCGGGCGGCTGTGGGATTTGGGCTGTGGCAGCGGCATCATCGGCCTTACCGTGGCACTGGAGCGTCCCGATGCCGCCGTGCGCGCTTCCGACATCAGCCCCGATGCGCTGGCCGTGGCGCAAGCCAATGCCGCCGCGTTGGGCGTAAGCATCGAATGGGCGCAAGGCTCATGGTTTGCGGCTCTGCCCGCGGCAGAAGGCCTGTTCGACGTCATCGCCAGCAATCCGCCCTACATCGAAGCCGGAGACGAGCATTTGCAGCAAGGTGACCTGCGCTTCGAGCCCGCTGCTGCGCTCACCGATTTTGCCGACGGCCTCAGCTATATCCGCACCCTCGCCGTCCAAGCCCAAGGCTACCTGAAACCCGGCGGCTGGCTGCTGCTGGAACATGGCTGGAACCAAGGCGAGGCCGTGCGCGGCATGTTGGCTGAACACGGCTGGCAGCAGGTGGAAACCCTACGCGACTTGGCCGGGCTGGATAGGGTGGGCATCGGGCGGAAGGCGGTATAGCCAACACGCTTTGACGGCCTTGGCTTGCCCTTGGTATGGGCAGTGTTCCGCTATACACGGAAATAACTGGCTTTATTTTGTCGGTGCACTCAAAAGGCTACCTGAAAACCGCAAACCGGTTTTCAGGTAGCCTTTGTTTCGCCCGATAGATTAGTTCGGAATATATTGCAGCGGGTCTACCGGCTGGCCGTTTTTGCGCAGCTCGAAGTGCAGCTGCACGCGCTGGCTGTCGCTGTTGCCCATGGTGGCGATGCTTTGGCCGCGGCGCACGGTTTGGCCTTCGCGCACGAGCAGGCGCTGGTTGTGGCCGTAGGCGGTGAGGTAGGTTTGGTTGTGCTGCACGATGATGAGGTTGCCGTAGCCGCGCAGGCCGGAACCGCTGTACACCACTTTGCCGTCGGCAGCGGCCACTACGGGTTGGCCGGCGGTGCCGCCGATGTTGATGCCTTTTTCACTGCCGCCGAAGCGGGTGAGGATGTTGCCGGCGGTGGGACGCTGCCAGGTGATGCCGGCGGCGCTGCGGGTGCTGCCGGATACGGAAGGCGTGGCGGCTGGAGTGGCAGCGGTGTTAGCCGACGGGGCGGGAGTGGGCGCCGGCGCAGGGGTGGTGCGCGGCGGAGTAGCGGGCGGCGGGGTTTGCGCGGTGGCGGGCGGGGTGTAGCCGGCGGGTTTCACGCGCAATACTTGGCCGACGCTGATGTTGTTGTCGGACAGATTGTTCCAAGCGCGCAGATTGTCTTGGCTGATGCGGTAGCGCAGGGCGATGTTATACACAGTATCGCCGCGCACCACGGTGTGCTGGGCGGCGTTTACGTCCACCGGAGCGTAAGACGGGGTGTAGCCGCTGCCGCCGACAGGAGCGGCGCTGGCTGCGGGCGGGGTATAGGGAGCGGGCACAGCAGCCGGCGGGGTGTAGGGGGTGGTATTAGCGGCTTGGGTAGCGGCAGGCGGGCTGTAAGGCTGTGCGCCGTAGGGGTTGCTGTCGGCCGTGGCGGTGTTGCCGCCGTAGTTGTTGCCGTAGCCGGCACCGTTGCCAGACACCACCGGGGCGGGCGGCTGGGTGAGGGCGCAGGCGCCGAGGAAAACGGTGAGGGCGAGGGGAAGAGTGCGGAAGGTAAACAATTGATTCATGGGGATGCGGGCTTTCTGTGCACGGGAACAGCGCAATCATAAGCAATCCGTGCGGTTTCATGCAAGGTTGGGCGGCGTTTATCGCGGTTAAGTTCCGTTAATCAGCGGTACAAAGCGGGCTTCGTGCACGCAGGTTTCATGGAAGCCGTGGGCGGTTTTTTCGATGAGCCACAGGTATTGCTGCCCGCCTTCGTCCAGCGGGATCACCATGCGGCCGCCCACGGCGAGCTGTTGCAGCAGGGGCAGCGGCACTTCGGCAGGCGCGGCGGTGACGAGGATGCCGTTGAACGGGGCGACTTCGGGCAGGCCGAGGTAGCCATCGCCGCACACCAGCCGCGTGCCGCCGAGCAAACGGGCGGTGCGCAGGTTGTGTTTGGCTTTTTCGTGCAGCGCCTGCAGCCGCTCCACCGAATAAATCTGCTTGAGCCCCACAGCTTGCAGCACGGCAGTTTGGTAGCCGCAGCCGGTACCGATTTCCAGCACCGGGCCGAAATTTTCTGTTGTTTCGTTGCCAAGCATGAGCTGGGTCATCACGGCCACGGTGTAGGGCTGGGAGATGGTTTGCCCCAGCCCCAAGGGCAGCGACATATCGTCATAGGCGCGCGAGCGCAGGGCTTCCTCCACAAACACATGGCGCGGCACGCTGCCCATGGCGGCGAGCACGTCGGCGCGGCTGATGCCCATTTTGGCCAGCCGCTGCACCATATTGCGCCGCCGCCAATCGAAGCTGCCGCTGGTGTGTGCTGCGTTCATAGTTCGGTATCCTGCCAAAATTGCGCCACGCTGTCTAAACCGGCATGGTCGGTTAGATCCACGGAAAGCGGGGTAACCGTAATCATGCCGGCTTCGTTTTGCGCGAAATCGGTGTCTTCTTCGCGGCCGAGCACTTCGCCGGCCGCGCCAATCCAATACACATTCTCGCCGCGCGGGCTGCGGGCGGCCACCACGCTTTGCTGATGATGCCGCCGCCCCAGGCGCACGGTGGCGATGCCTTGGATTTGGTTTTCCGGCACCGCCGGGATGTTGACGTTCCACAGCACGGGCGCGGCGGGCTTGGGCGCGGCAAACAGATGGGTGAGCAGCCGCCACACGGCCTGTTCGGCGGTGTGCCAATAGCGGCCGCTTTTGTCGTTGAGCGAAAAAGCAATCGCAGGGATGCCGAGCAGATAGGCTTCAGTGGCGGCGGCCACGGTGCCGGAATAGAGGGTGTCGTCGCCCATATTCGCGCCGTGGTTGATGCCGGAAAACACCCAGTCGGGCTGGAAATCGGGCAGGCTGTGCAGGGCGAGGTGGATGCAGTCGGTGGGCGTGCCGTCGACAAAATAGAAGCCGTTGGCGGCTTCTTGGATGCGCAGCGGGCGGTCGAGCGTGAGCGAATTGCTGGCGCCGCTGCGGTTGCGCTCGGGGGCGACCACGCGCACGTTGGCAAATTCGGCGGCCACCCGGGCGAGGATGGCGAGGCCTTCAGCTTGGTAGCCGTCGTCGTTGCTGATGAGGATATTCATGGTTGGCTTGGGGCTGCCTAAGAACGGGTGGTTTGGGGGTTTCAGGTAGCCTGCCAACGGGGCAGCAGGCTACCTGAAATTGGGTTTGGCCTTTTGGCGCTGTTAAAGCGGCCGCTTTGGCTACACAAAATCCAAGCCCGGCATTGCCAAGGCCTTGCTTTCAGGTAGCCTTTGGTGTTTACAAAACGGTATTGGCCGGCTCGTAGTCGATTACGTCGCGGATTTTGTTTTGCGCATCCACCAGCACCACTTTCGGCCGGTGTGCGGCAATTTCCGGCTCGGAGAGCAAAACATACGACATGATGATCACTACGTCGCCCGGCTGCACCAGCCGTGCCGCCGCGCCGTTGAGGCAAATTTCGCCGCTGCCGCGCTCGCCGGCGATGGTGTAGGTTTCCAGCCGCTCGCCGTTGTTGTTATTCACAATCTGCACTTTCTCGTTCACGCAGATGCCAGCCGCATCAAGCAGATCCAAATCCACAGTGATGCTGCCTACATAGTTTAAATCGGCGCGGGTAACGGTGGCGCGGTGGATTTTGCCGCCCAGCAAAGTTCGGAACATATCGGGAATCCTGGAAAAAAGCGGTATTTTATCGCAAGCGGTGCGCGGGCTGAAGGCTGCCGGTTATTTTCAGGTAGCCTCTTTCCGACCGTGCCGGTTTGCCGGGCATTTCTGCCCGGCCTGCAAGTTTCAGGCAGCCTTATTCTGCTCCGCAGCCGCAGGGCAGGGAGGCAGAAGCTTGCAGGCTGAGCTGTTTGCGTTGCAGCGCTTTTTCGTGGCGGCAGCGCTGGCGTTCGCCGGTGATTTGCAGCGGCGGCACGGGCACGGGCTTGCCGTTTTCCATGGCCACCATGGTGAAATAGCAGCTGTTGGTGTGGCGCACCTGACCGGTGCGGATGTTTTGCGCTTCCACACGGATGCCGATTTCCATAGAAGTGCGGCCGGTGTAGTTGACGCTGGCATAGAACGTAACCAGCTCGCCCACGTGAATCGGCTCTTTAAACAATACCTTGTCCACGGAAAGGGTAACGCAGTAGTGCCCACTGTATCGGCTGGCGCAGGAATACGCCACTTGGTCGAGCAGGCGCAAAAGCTCGCCGCCGTGCACATTGCCGCTGAAATTGGCAGCGTTGGGCATCATCAATTCAGACATCACCAGTTCGTGTGAGGGAAGCTGGCGGGTGTGAGATTCGGTCATGATGTTCCTTGGTGTGTGAGAATAAAAAGATTATTTTATGCTATTAACGCAGCATGGCTTAATTAAACTTGTTTATGATGCGATTTCTGCATGCCCCGCCAGCCGTTGGCCACCAGCAGCAGCCCCGCCCAAATCAGGCCGTAGGTGATGTAGGCCGAGGGCTGCACAGGTGTTTTCAACACCAACACCGCCAGCAGAAACAGCAAAGCCGGCTCCACATAGCTGAGCATGCCGAACAGGTTGACCGGCAGCAGCAGCCCCGATTTCATGTTCAGCGACATCGACACCGCGCTCAATCCGCCCAACAGCGGCAACAGCAGCCAACGGCGCGGGCTGGTGAGAAACTGTTGCACAAAACGCGGCATTGCTGCCAGACCGAGCGTCCACGTCATCATCAGCCACAACCCTGCCGCTGTCATCACCATGCGCAGCGCAGACACATCCGTGCCGCTAATCGGCTGCATCCAATGGCTAAACAGAGATACAGCACGCTAAACAGCAGCTGCGACAGCAGGCACAACACCACGCCTTTGCTCAAGTCAGATACAAACACCCGGGGAGTGAATACAGAAAAGTGTGATTATATAATGAATTAACTACCCTATCGATACCAATCGGCGAACTGCAGCCCAACGTTGTGGCAAAATTGAAATCAATCCACTCTATTGGCTTACGGAGTACGGTGCAGAATTTTAGGTAGCCTGAGACCTTTGCAAAACCCCGGATTTGAGTGCAGTTCAAAGCGGTAGCATTGCAGAATACGCAGATAAGATTGGAATATTTTCAGGCATTCGAGAAGCGAGGCGCGAAGAAATGTACTGAAGATGGAATTTTGTAAAGGTTTCAGCCTTGATAAGCCGACCTTCCGCCTTATATAAATCCAAGCGGCAGACAAAATGCCGCTCTCCCCCAACCCAATCAGGAGATTAAAACATGAGTAAAGATTTTGACCAGCAGAAAGAAGAACTCTTGCAAGAAGTGCGCGCCGTGCTCGATGACGTGGAAGAGCTGTACCAAAGCGGCGTTGAAGAAGGCAGCAAAGAAGCCGAGCAGCTGCGCGGCAAGCTGCAGCGTAAATTGCAGGCTGCCCAACGCAAATTGGGCGACTTTGAAGAAGTGGCTGCCGAGCGCGTGAAACAGACCGCCCGCCAGGCCGACCAACTGGTGCAAGACAAACCTTACTATGCCATGGGCTTCGCTGCCCTCGCCGGCTTGGTAGTGGGCGTGCTGCTTAACCGCCGTTGATACTTGTCACCCAGCCGCCCGCCCCGCCCTGTGCAGGCGGGCGTTTTATCGTTGCTCCAAATAGGCATAGCATTGCCCGCCTATTTGGCACCACTATCCCCATCCAACGGGAGCGCCGCATGAGCCTCAAACACAATATCAACCACATCTGCTTCCTCATCAACCAAGGCGCGGATCTCTTGCTGCTGCGCCTGCAAATCCTCGGCATCGACCTTTCCGGCCAAGCCACAGGCTTCATCAAAATCACTGCCACCCTGCTCGCCGGCAGCGTGTTACTGCTCGCCGCCCTAGTCAGCCTCTTCTTCGGCCTCGATGCCGTCCTGCCTGTACACGTCAAAATCTGGGTATTTTTCAGTCTGCCCGTATTGCTCCTGCTTATCGCTTGGTTCTTACTCTCCCGCACCCTAGCCGGCTGGCGGCAGGCTGGTGTTCAGGTAGCCTCCACTCTCGCCGACATGCGCCGCGACCTCGACATCCTGCGCGGCCATACCGCCGGCACAAACACCCAACCTGCCAACATCACGCCGGAGCAGCCCGAATGAACTCCCAGCCTCAGCCCCAGCAGCCGCTCAGCAAGGCACAGCAGCGCGAACTGCTCGCCTTGCAGGCCGAACTCGCCCGCCTGAAAATTCGCAGCGAACAGCTGCGCAAACAAGGCCGAAACCGCGCCGGCAAGCCCATCGACTGGCTCAAACTGGCCAACAGCCTGCCCTTAGCCATGCTGCTGTGGCAGGCCGCCGTCTTACCCGCTCCCAAACAACGCCAATTGCTGCCCAAATTTGGCCGCATGCTGTGGCGCTGGTGGAGCAGCGAGCCAGAGAAAGGAAAAAAGGGAAAATAAATATTGGATCTGACGGCAAAGGCTACCTGAAAACCGGTTTGAACCGTTTTCAGGTAGCCTTTCTTACATTCGGCCGGTGCTTAGAGCGTTTCCATCGTGTGCTGGTCGTTGGTGTAGATGCAGATGCTGCCGGCGATTTCCAATGCTTTTTTCACCACGGTTTCGGGCGGCAGCTCGGTGTTTTCCACCAGTGCGCGGGCGGCGGCCTGGGCATAGGAGCCGCCGCTGCCGATGGCGGCGATGCCGCCTTCCGGTTCGAGCACGTCGCCGTTGCCGGTGATGATGAGGGTGTTATCTTTGTCGGCCACAATCAGCATGGCTTCGAGGCGGCGCAGGGCGCGGTCGGTGCGCCATTCTTTGGCCAGCTCGATGGCGGATACGGTGAGCCGGCCTTGGTGTTTCTGCAATTTGGCTTCAAAAAGCTCAATCAGGGTAAACGCATCGGCCGTGCCGCCAGCAAACCCGGCCAAAACGGTGTTGTTATACAGTTTGCGCACTTTGCGCGCGGTGGCTTTGATGATGGTGTTGCCCAGGCTGACCTGGCCGTCGCCGCCGATGGCGACTTGGCGGCCCCGGCGCACGGAAACGATGGTGGTGCCGTCGAATTGCTGCATGGCGCTTCCTTTTTAAAACAGTTGGGAATAGGCGGCAGATTAGGGCAGCGGCGCGGATTTCAATTTTTCAGGTAGCCTAAAAGCGGGATGAGGCTACCTGAAAACATTTAGCGGTTGGGTTTACTGCCTTAGCGGGCATTGGTGGCGGCTTGGGCGGGGATGACGGCGAGCCACTCGATATTTCTTTGGGCGAAGGCTTCGGGGAAGAGGTATTCGCCGCGAAATACGGCCAGGTCGATATTTTGCCAGGGCTGATTGAAGGCGGGCGCTTGGGTGTGCACAGCGTCGAGCAGGAGGATGGTGCAGTAGTAGGGCTGTTCGGTGCGGGCAGTGAGGCGGAATGGGCGGCCGGCCAGCGCAGCGGCGTGGCGGGCGTAGCGGTTTGTTGGGAGAGTCGGGGGTGGCAAACTCGGCCAACGGGGTTTCAGATAGCCTTTCCCACTGGCTTTAGGCCGCTTTGCAGCGGGCGATGACTTCGTCGGCCAGTTCCAGATAGGCGATGCTGCCTTTGGCTTTGGGGTCGTAGGCCAGGGCGGGCATGCCGTGGCTGGGGGCTTCGGCCAGGCGCACGTTGCGCGGGATGATGGTGTTGAACACGAGGCGGGAGAAGTGTTTTTCCAGCTGCTCGCCCACTTCCAGCGACAGGCGGCTTTGCGGGTTGTACATGGTGCGCACGATGCCGAGGATGTCGAGCTTAGGATTGATGGCTTTGCGGATTTTGCGCACGGTGGCGATGAGGTCGGAAATGCCTTCGAGAGCGTAGTATTCGCACACCATGGGCACGATGAGGCGGTCGGCGGCCACGAGGCCGTTGAGGGTGAGCAGGGTGAGGGTGGGCGGGCAGTCGATGAGGATGTAGTCGTATTCGGGCAAAAGCGGCTTGATGGCGGTTTTGAGGCGCATCTCGCGGGCGATTTCCTGAATCAGCTCCACTTCGGCGCCGGCCAGGGAGCGGTTGGCGCCGAGGATGTGGTAGCGGCCGTGCGGGCTTTTGAGGCGGGAGTCGGCGGCTGCGGCCTGCTCGAGCAGCACTTGATAGGTGCCGCTGCTCAGGCTGCTTTTGTCGATGCCGCTGCCGGTGGTGGCGTTGCCCTGCGGATCGAGATCCACCACCAGCACGCGCTGTTTGCGTTCGGCCAGGGAAGCGGCCAGATTGACGGCGGTGGTGGTTTTGCCCACGCCGCCTTTTTGGTTGGCTATGGCGATAACGGTAGCGCTCATCATCTGGCCTTTCTATGGGAAGGGGTTGGGGGAAACTGAAAATTCAGGCTAATTTCGGTTTCATGCACGCTTGGGACGCATGATCACCATATGCCGCTCGGCTTCCAGCATGGGCACGTCGAGCTTATCGGCAGACACCACTTCGATATTCGCGGGCAGCTGCTCGATTTCTTCATAAGGATACACGCCTTTCATGGCGGCCCAGTAGCCGTTTTCATTGAGCAGGTGTTTGGTGAGCGCGGCAAAATCGGCCAACTCGGCAAAGGCACGGCTGGTTACCACGTCCACTTTTTTATCGTAGATGGTTTCCACACGGCCGGCGGCCACGGTAACGTTGCTCAAGCCAAGCTCGATCACGGTTTGCTGCAGGAATGCGGTTTTTTTAGTGTTGGCATCGAGCAGGGTGATTTGCAGGTCGGGGCGGCAGATGGCAGTGGGAATGCCGGGCATGCCGCCGCCAGAGCCTACGTCCATCAGGGTTTTCGCTTCTTTCACATAGGGCAGCAGGGTGAGGCTGTCGAGAATGTGGCGGCTGATGATTTGGTCGTTGCGGCGCAGGGCGGTGAGGTTGTAAGTGCGGTTCCACTTTTGCAGCAGCGAGGCGTGTTCGAGCAGCAAAAGTTGCTGGGCGGTGGAAAGGTTGAGGCCGAGGGCGGCTAGGCCTTCTTGCAGTTGTTGTTTGTTGTCCATAATTGTGTGTTTGAATTTTGGATAAAGATTAGGGCTACCTGAAAAGGCTTCGGCTGTTTCAGGTAGCCTGTTGGAATGTTGGGCGGATTTTACTCCATCTATACAAAGAATAAAATCTGGCAGCTAGGAAACCTTGTGCCGACTGGCCAGCCAATAGGCGCGGATGTGGTCGAACGTCCAGTTGTAAACCAAAGAATAGAGCACAATCAAGAGGGTGAGGCTGATGTCGGTAAGCAGCGCCTGCCACAGCGTAATTTGCAGAAACCAGGCAATCAGCGGCGTGGTGAAAAACAGCAGCCCACCTTCAAACGCGCCGGTTTGCAACATCCGCACGCCCCAGCCGCGCCGCTCGCGCCGGCCGGTGAAGATTTTATCGAGCCCCCAGTTGAACAGGAAATTCCACACCATCGCCGTTACCGACACCGCCACGCTCATGCCAAACGCCGTGCAGGCATGGGAAAGCCCAAACAGTAGCACGGCCACGGCGGAAATCAGCACCGCGCCGGTTTCAAACAGCAAGGCATGAATAAAACGCTCAAAGAAGCTCACGATTCGGCTCGCGTGGGGGAGGGATGGATATTATAGCGCAGAGGCTACCTGAAACTTTCAAGCAGCCTCCTTACTCTTTACTCTAAATAGCTGCGGCTTGCCGAATTTCAGGTAGCCCCATCCGGCTAAATCAGCCCTGCCTGCTTCAGCTCGTTCTTCAAATAAGCATAATACACCGGCGAAATGATGATGCCGCCGATGCCGAAAATGCGTTCGAACACCACCATCACCAGCAATAATTCCCATGCGCTCGATTCGATTTGCGAGCCGATGATTTTGGCGTTGAGGAAATATTCCAGCTTGTGTACCACCACCAAAAACACCAGCGAAGCCGCGGCCACATAGAGCGACGCGCCCAGGCTGAGGATGATGATGACTGTGTTGGACACCAGATTGCCGGCTACCGGCACCAGCCCCACCATAAATGCAATCACCAACACGGTGAGCCGGAAAGGCAGCTCCACGCCGAAGGCGGGCAGGATCAGATAAAGATACACGGCGGTAACAGCGGTATCGATTAAAGAGATTTTTACCTGGGCGATAAACACGCGCTCGAAGCTGGTTTGGAAGTTGGTAATGCGCCGCACCAATTGGGCTTTAAACGGCGGCATCTGATGACGGCTGCGGCGGGTATTGAGGCGGTGGAAGCTGAGCAGCGCGCCGATAATCACGCCGATGAGCACATACACAAAGGAAGTAAAGCTGTTTTTGCTGATGCGGGTGAGCGTGGCGCCGTATTCGGTGAGCAGTTCGGCAGCGGCGGCTTTAATTTCGGCCAGATTTTCGGGCAGCATATTCAAAATGGCCGGCGGCAGCTCGCCGTTATTTTTGGTGTTGGCCAGAATGGTGGCGAGCTTGGCCAGCATCACCGTAATGTGCCCGCTGTGAATCAGGCGGTACACGCCCAGCGCCATCAAGGTGATGGCTAAGAGCACCAGGCTGATGGTGAACGTGGCGGAAACGAGGTTGATGTTGCGCACATTGAGCGAGCGATGCAGGAAGGTGTTGTGCGGCAGCAGGCGGTGGCGCATCCACAGAATCAGGCCGTTGGTGCGGTTGATGAAAATGTAGGTAAGGATGATGGAGAGCAGCAGCGGCAGGAAGCGGAAATACAGAATAACCAGCAGCGCGGCGGCCATCAGGATATAGGAAGCGGTGCGGAATTTGGTGGTTTCGGTGTGCATGATGTGGTGGTGTGTAAAGGGTGGGGCTACCTGAAAAGCGGGGATTGGATTTCAGGTAGCCTTTAAACGGCGGATTATAGCGCGGTGGGTGGAGGGTTAGGCTTGGCAACTCTGCTAAAACAAGAATTTCTTTTGAGCCTTTCTTTCAGGCTACCTGAAAAGGAGAAGCGGATACCAGAAGCAGAAGCTGCACGCACTTCTTCGCACACTTCAATCCGCACATCTAAATAGTGGAACAAGCATTGATTTTTCATTTACAACCACTGAATTTTACATAAAGTCAATGCAATGTTTTCTTAAGAGCATTAAAAATCAATGTTCAAAAGGCATTTTATTGACTATAGCGGAACTAATACATATTGCGGTATCGGGGCGGGTGTCGGGGAAGCAGAGATAGCTGTCATCCGTTTTTTCACTGCATTGCAATGCGTTGTCCACATAATATTTGGCGCTGTTTCGGACATCATTAAGTAATGGTGGCCGGATTTTTGCCGAAGCTAATCATGTGGACAGCATGGACAACTTGTCTAGTTGGCTTCGGCTCTAAAAATCCACTTACAAAGGAGTGAACCGAACAGCGTTCGGTATGGTGGCTACCGTTTGCCTGCAACATGATGCAATCTTCTATATGTATGATGTTGCAACGACCGCCGATACCACCACAAGTTATTGACTCTACATATGCTTGAGCAGGCATAACAAAGCCAAGCAGCAGAGCCGATAGGAATTTGGGGAAATGGGCAGTATTCATTTTTTACCTCCTTATGTGGTTTATTCGAACAATACAAGCAGCTTGCAAAGCATGGTGTGCATTGCGTGGGCAATATGCGGAATGTTGGTTATTCATACTTACACAGTTTCAGGCAGTCTTTATTAAAGCTACGCTTTCAGGTAGCCTACTTCGCCCCTTTAAACCCGCGCTTCAAATGCACCATCAACAACGCCACTGCTGCAGGCGTTACGCCGGAAATTCGGCTTGCCTGCCCCACGGTTTCGGGTTTGTGTTGGTTGAGCTTTTGCTGCACTTCGGCGGATAAGCCTTTGACTTTGCTGTAATCAATATTTTCAGGTAGCCTCAATGTTTCCAAATCTCGGCGGCTGTCGATTTCTTCGTTTTGGCGGTCGATATAGCCTTGGTATTTGACTTGGATTTCCACTTGTTCAATTACGTTTTCAGGTAGCCTGCACTCGGGTTCTGCGCCTTCGAGCGTCATCAGTGCGGCGTAGTCGAGGTTTGGACGGCGCAGGAGGTCGTGCAGGTTGGCTTCGCGGCTGAGTTTTTGTCCGAACACGCGGATTTGTTCGTCTTCGGCGAGTTTCTGCGGTGTGTACCACGTTGTTTTCAAACGTTGGATTTCGCGTTCGATGGCTTCGCGTTTTTCGTTGAACATGCGCCATTGTTCTTCACCCACCAAGCCGATTTTGTGGCCGTCTTCAGTCAGGCGCATGTCGGCGTTGTCTTCCCTGAGTTGCAGGCGGTATTCGGCGCGGCTGGTGAACATGCGGTAGGGTTCGTTCACGCCTTTGGTGATGAGGTCGTCCACCAATACGCCGAGGTAGGCTTGTTCGCGGCGCAGCAGGAGCGGGTTTTGTTCGCGGACGTATTGCACGGCGTTCGCGCCTGCGAGCAGGCCTTGCGCGGCGGCTTCTTCGTAACCGGTCGTGCCGTTGATTTGTCCGGCGAAGAAGAGGCCTTGGATGGTTTTGGTTTCAAGGCTGGCTTTGAGGTTGCGCGGATCGAAGTAGTCGTATTCGATGGAGTAGCCGGGGCGCAGGATATGGGCGTTTTCCAGACCCTTCATGCTGCGCACGAGCGCGATTTGGATGTCGAACGGCAGGCTGGTGGAAATACCGTTGGGGTAGTATTCGTTAGTGGTCAGGCCTTCGGGTTCGAGGAAAATCTGGTGGCTGTCTTTGTCGGCGAAGCGGTTGATTTTGTCTTCGATGGACGGGCAGTAGCGCGGGCCGACGCCTTCGATTTTGCCGGTGAACATGGGGCTGCGGTCGAAGCCTGAACGGATAATTTCGTGTGTTTTCAAATTGGTATGCGTAATCCAGCAGGACACTTGGCGCGGGTGCATATCGGCGTTGCCGCGCACGGAAAAGACAGGCACGGGCGTGTCGCCGGGCTGTTCGGTGAGCTGGGAGAAATCAATCGTGCGGCCGTCAATGCGCGGTGGCGTGCCGGTTTTCAGACGACCTTGCGGCAGGTTCAATTCGCGCAAACGTCCGCCCAGCGATTTGGCGGCGGGGTCGCCGGCGCGGCCGCCTTCGTAGTTTTCCAAACCGATGTGGATTTTGCCGGACAAAAACGTGCCTGCGGTCAGCACGACGGCGCGGGCTTTAAATTCCACGCCCATCGCGGTGATTACGCCTGAAATGCGGTCGCCGTCCAGCGTTACGTCGTCAACCGACTGCTGGAAAAGCTCCAGATTTCCTTGGTTTTCCAGCATTTCGCGGATGGCAGCTTTGTACAAAATACGATCCGCCTGCGCGCGCGTGGCACGCACCGCCGCGCCTTTGCTGGCGTTCAAGCGGCGGAACTGGATGCCGGATTTGTCTGTTACCAACGCCATCGCACCGCCGAGCGCGTCGAGTTCGCGTACTAGATGTCCTTTGCCGATGCCGCCGATGGAGGGGTTGCACGACATTTGTCCGAGCGTTTCGATGTTGTGTGTGAGCAAAAGCGTCTGCGCGCCCATGCGGGCGGCGGCGAGCGCGGCTTCCGTGCCTGCGTGGCCGCCGCCGACGACGATGACGTCGTAGGTTTTGGGGTAGAGGATGGTGGGCATGATTGTGTGGGTAGTAAAAAATCAAGCGATTATACGCGGTTTTGCTGCCGGATGAGGCTACCTGAAAAACGGAAATGGGTTTTGAGCTTGGCAGAAACTCGGCTTCCTCCGGAAATCTCGTTTTGGCGAAATTCGCTTTAATCATTTTCAGGTAGCCTGTGCCGGGATAGAGGCTGCCTGAAAAAGTTGTGCGCTTGAAAAACGGCTTTCAGGTAGCCTTTCCGGTTTGCGGCGTAGGGCAAGAGGCGGGCTGAAAGTGTTACAATACACGGTTTCTTTTTATTCGAGTTTTCCGGCTTCATCATGTGCAATCACAACCACCCACACCACACCCGCGACAACGACACCATCCGCATCCGCGGCGCGCGCACGCATAATTTGAAAAACGTCGATTTGGACATTCCGCGCCACAAGCTGGTGGTAGTCACGGGGCTGTCGGGCAGCGGCAAGTCGTCGCTGGCGTTTGACACGCTGTATGCCGAAGGGCAGCGGCGTTATGTCGAGAGCCTTTCCGCCTATGCGCGGCAGTTTTTGCAGATGATGGACAAACCCGACGTCGATTTGATCGAAGGCCTGTCGCCCGCGATTTCCATCGAACAGAAATCCACCAGCCACAACCCTCGTTCCACCGTCGGCACGGTAACGGAAATCCATGATTACCTGCGCCTTTTGTACGCCCGCGTCGGCACGCCGTATTGCCCCGAACACAATCTGCCGTTGTCGAGCCAAACCGTGTCGCAGATGGTCGATGCCGTGTTGAAGCTGCCGGAAGACACGCGCGTGATGATTCTGGCGCCGGCGGTGCGCGAGCGTAAGGGCGAATTTGTCGATTTCTTTGCCGACTTGCAGGCGCAGGGTTTTGCGCGGGTGCGCGTGGATGGCGAGGTCTATCAGTTGGACGAAGTGCCGAAGCTGGAAAAAAACATCAAGCACAACATCGACGTGGTCATCGACCGCGTGAAAGTGAAGGCGGACATCAAGCAGCGGCTGGCGGAAAGTTTTGAAACCGCGCTGCGCCACGGCAACGAACGCGCGCTGGCGATGGAAATGGACAGCGGCGAAGAGCATTGGTTTTCCGCTCGTTTCGCCTGCCCCGTGTGTTCGTACAGCCTGCCCGAATTAGAGCCGCGCCTCTTTTCGTTCAACAACCCGATGGGTTCCTGCCCAACTTGCGACGGCTTGGGCAACACCAATTTCTTCGACCCCGAAAAAGTGGTCGCCCATCCTGAATTATCATTGGCAACGGGCGCGATTGACGGCTGGGACAAGCGCAACCAGTTTTATTTCCAAATGATTCAATCATTGGCGCGGCATTACGGTTTCGATGTGCAGGCTGCTTGGGAAACGCTACCTGAAAAAGTGAAAAAAGTCGTGCTGCACGGTTCGGGCAAAGAAGTCATTGATTTCACTTACCTATCCGAACGCGGTACTACGTTCAACCGCAGCCACGCCTTCGAAGGCATCATCCCCAATCTCGAACGCCGCTACCGCGAAACCGACAGCGAAACCGTGCGCGAAAAACTGCGCGAATACCAAAACCACCGCGCCTGCCCGAGCTGCGGCGGCGCACGTTTGCGTAAAGAAGCGCGCTACGTTTACGTCAGCGGCGAACCTTTACACGAAGTCTCCGCCTGGCCGCTCACCAAAACCCACCAATTCTTTGAAACGCTGGATTTGGACGGCAACAAAAAACAAATCGCCGAAAAAATCCTCAAAGAAATCACCGAGCGGCTCGGCTTCCTGATTAACGTTGGGCTGGATTACCTCAATCTCTCCCGCTCCGCCGAAACGCTTTCCGGCGGCGAAGCCCAGCGCATCCGTCTCGCCAGCCAAATCGGCAGCGGCCTGACCGGCGTGATGTACGTTTTGGACGAACCCTCCATCGGCCTGCACCAACGCGACAACGACCGCCTGCTCGCCACCCTCAAACGCCTGCGCGATTTGGGCAATAGCGTAATTGTGGTCGAACACGACGAAGACGCCATCCGCGAAGCCGATTTCGTCGTCGATATGGGCCCTGGCGCGGGCGAACACGGCGGCAACGTACTGATTGCCGACACGCCAGAAAACGTCGCCCAATGCGAAAAATCCGTTACCGGACAATATCTCAGCGGCAAAAAATCCATTGCCGTGCCGTCTGAACGCACGCCCGTCAATCCCGAGCGGAAGCTCGTCCTCAAAGGCGCGCGCGGCAACAACCTTAAAAACGTCACCCTCGAACTGCCGCTCGGTTTGATTACCTGCATCACCGGCGTATCCGGCAGCGGCAAGTCCACCCTGATTAACGACACCCTCGCCAAAATCACCGCCCGCGAACTCAACCGCGCCCAAGAAGAGCCCGCCCCATACGACGACATCCGCGGCCTCGAACACCTCGACAAAGTCATCAACGTCGACCAATCCCCCATCGGCCGCACCCCGCGCTCCAACCCCGCCACCTACACCGGCCTGTTCACCCCCATCCGCGAACTCTTCGCCGGCGTACCCCTCTCGCGCGAACGCGGCTACAACGTCGGCAGATTCTCCTTCAACGTCAAAGGCGGCCGCTGCGAAGCCTGCCAAGGTGACGGCGTGATTAAAGTCGAAATGCACTTCCTGCCCGACGTATACGTCCCCTGCGAAGTCTGCCACGGCAAACGCTACAACCGCGAAACGCTAGAAATCCAATACAAAGGCAAAAACATCAGCCAAGTCCTCGACATGACCGTCGAAGAAGCCCGCGAATTTTTCGACGCCGTCCCCACCGTATCGCGCAAACTGCAGACCCTGATGGACGTAGGCCTAGGCTACATCCGCCTCGGCCAGTCTGCCACCACCCTCTCCGGCGGCGAAGCCCAGCGCGTCAAACTCGCCTTGGAGCTATCCAAACGCGACACCGGCAGAACACTTTATATCCTCGACGAACCGACTACCGGCCTGCATTTCGCCGACATCGCCTTGCTGCTGGAAGTAATAGGCCGTCTGAAAGGCAAAGGCAACTCGATTGTGATTATCGAGCATAATCTGGATGTGATTAAAACCGCGGATTGGATTGTGGACTTAGGGCCGGAAGGCGGCGACGGTGGGGGACGGATTATTGCTTCTGGTAGCCCCGAGCAGGTGGCTAAGGTTAAGGGGAGTTATACTGGGAAGTATTTGAAGGTGGTTTTGTAATCTGCCACAACAAGTAATTATTTCTAGGAGAATTTAAAATGTCAAAACTAAATATGAAAAAATACACTGTATATTTTTTTACATTACAAGCAAAAAATTCAGTACAAGATAAAATAATCAGTACATTTGATTTTTTTCAGGAAGAATTTATCCAAAAAAATATTGAATTATCTAAACCAATTGAATTAGGATAAAATCGTTTCCAGTTAAGAAATATTTGTAGTTTATCTGATAACGAAATTGGGGGATCTTTAACACGGTTAAGAGAAGATGTCCCACCTGTTGGTTCAGCAGAACAAAACACTGAACGAGATATTGAATTAAAAACGAACGAGGGATTTTTAGAAAAAAGTCATTTTATTATTAGTAAAGAAATTAGTGGGCGAGAACTTATCTCATTTCAATATGCAATAGAAGCTGGGACAGTTAACACTCTTGGTAAATTATTACAAAAACTAATCACTCATGCAGATGAAGTAGAAATTTTAGAAATTATTCGCCAAGATGCTATGCATAGGGTAATGAATGGGGAAGTTCGTTATTTGGAATACACTATTGCGAAGCCACGTACAGAAGACTATATCGCAGAAGATGATTTTACCAAATCAGCATTGGAACTGATGAATGATAGCAATGCAACTAAATTTGATGGGAAAATATCAATACATGCTCGAAAAAAGGGATTATCTAAATGGATAAAGGAAAAGATAAGTACATTAATTAAACAATCAGAAACAACTAAAAGATTAAAAGTAGAGTTAAATGAGATAGAGATGCCTATTGATATTTTAAAAGATCAGATAAAAACTAAAATCTCTGTTGAAATAAAAAAGAAAAAAACGCGTCGTCCAGAAACAAGTCAAATGTTACAATCAATTTCTACAGGGAAAAAGAAAATGTATGATCAGATTAAAGAAGCAATAGAGATATAATAATGAAAAATAAAACAATTCTACTTGCTATTTTCATCATATCAATAGGATTATGGGCATTTCTCTCTAGAAGTAATGTTATTATGAAGCTAGATAATAAATCAATTTCTGATTTATATGGTTCGATACATAATTTATCCGTATCTTTATTTAGCTTATTGCTAGCTGTTCTTGCATTGTTTGCTTCATTAGTGAATCATGATTTCCTTACTAAAATGCAAAAAACTGGACAATTTTATACTTTAATTAAATCAATATTCTGGAATACTTTTAGTTTCTTTGGTTTGATATGTCTAACATTCATCAACCCATTTCTTGAGATACAGGAAAGTATTTTTATTCTAAAAATTAGTTTAATTATTCTTGCTATATCTCTGTTTTTACTATTTGATATTGGAAAGAAATTTTGGTTTGTTTTTTACGGATTAAGTAAAAAATCAAAGAAATAATTTAGCAAGCCGTAGCCTGCATACCCAAGCAACCGCGTGCGTGGCTGTGCCACACACCCTACCTGGGAATCACGCGAAACTTCAAAGCCAACGTGTAGGGTGTTTGCGGCACACACGCACGCGGTGGGTTGATTGACGGTTTGCCGTTTTCAAATTTACTTTTGAAGCTGCCACTTTTCAGACGGCCTCAAATACCAATACGGCCTACCCATCAATCCCTAAACCATCCGCCCACCTAAAACAAACCAATGTGCAGGCTGCTTTTCAACTTCGTTGAAGCTTCGTTTTCGGCAAGCTGCCATTCAAACGCCCTATCAATAAAGGCTACCTGAAAGCGTGAGCTTCAACGAAGTTAAAACTCACTTCGTTCGTTTTCAGGTAGCCTTTTCTTAACTTCACGGCAGCCGCAGTTTCAAAAATCAGAGACCGCCGTTATCCGCCAAACAACGCCGCCTTACCTTCCGCGCCGGAAACATCCAGCACTTCAATCTCTTTCCCGTCCAGCACCGCCTGTGTCAGCATGGCCACGCCGCCGGAGGGGCCAATTTCCAAAATCCGCCGCACGCCCAGCGCGGCCATGCTGCGGCATTCGGCCACCCAGTCCACCGGATCCATCAGGATATTGTGCGCGATGCCGCGCGCCTGCTCCACGTCCAAACCGCAGGCGGCCGCCCATTCGGCCACTTGCGCCACGGCGGGCAGCATGGCGGGGTGGTGGAAGCCGACTTCCACGTCCAGCCGCCACAGCAGGTTTTCGGGCGTTTGGCCGTTTTCGTCTTTAACCGTGTCCGACAACACGCCGCACACGCGCGCCACCGATTCGGGTTTGCCGCTGACGACAAAACCGTCCGCGCTGTTCTGCAGGCCGATACACGGGCAGTCGGCCGAATCTGCGGGGAACAGTTTGTCAATCACGGCGGCAAGCTGCCCGCGGCTCACGCCCTGCACCATCACCATCGGATGCAAGTCGTCGTGCAGATACATACCCGTTGCGCGCCCTTGCAGCGTGGCTGCCGCGCCAATCAATTCGGCCAAAGCCAGCAGTTTGGCGGCATGCTGCGGCTCGCGTATCAGAGAACGCCCGAGTATGCCCTGCGAATGCCCGATAACGCCCGCCGCCTTGCCGCTGTCCAAGCCGCGCGTTTCCAGCGTGTGCAGATTGGCGATTTGCGACAGGAAAATGCCGGGCGCGCTCACGGCGGCACGCACCAAATCGATGCCGTCCGCGCCGTTTTCCGCCCATTTTATTGGCTCGAAACCCTGCGGGCGGGCGGCGGCAATCTGCCCGGCCACAGGCTTCAAGATTTGGGCGGCAGCGGCGGCCACTTCGTTTGCCTTGTCCCGCGCCCCGTCAGCCAAAGCCTCGCGCAAAGTGCTAATCCAATCAAAACCCTGCCCGGAAAAGCAGAGGGCGAAGGGTTCGTTATGCAGTTGTTCAAGCAGGCGGTTTTGTGTAGCCATGATGTTGCTCCCGTAAGTGATGGATTTCAGACGACCTATGCCGTCCGCAAGATGTCAATCAATGCTGGCGGATGAACTGTTTACGATAACTATACGGGCTGCTGTGGCAACGGGTGCTGTGTTAGGTCAAACATCGGGCTATTTGTAGAGAGAAAGGATAGGATGCGGGGAAGGCCACCTGAAAACCATGTCTTGGCATAGCTAAAGCGAAGTTTCTGTGTAGCTTTGGTTCTGCCAAGCAATAAACCCTCTCCATTGAAACGGTGCTTTCAGTTAGCCTCTGCCATACTAAAAGGCTACCTGAAAACTGCTAAATACAGTTTCAGGTAGCCTTTTCTATTCAGCGTTTAAGCTGTCAAACACTTATTTCTTTTTACGTTGCGGCGGCAAGTCGGTGCAAGTGCCGTTGGCTACTTCCGCTGCCATACCGATGCTTTCGCCCAAGGTCGGGTGCGGGTGGATGGTTTTGCCGATGTCGGTTGCATCGCAGCCCATTTCGATGGCCAAGCAGATTTCGCCGATCATGTCGCCGGCGTGGGTGCCGACGATGCTGCCGCCGATAATCAGGCCGCTTTCGGCATCGAAAATCAGCTTGGTGAAGCCTTTGTCACGGCCATTGGCGATGGCGCGGCCGCTGGCAGCCCACGGGAATACAGCTTTGGTGATTTTGATGCCGTCGCGTTTGGCGATTTCTTCGGTAACGCCCACCCAAGCCACTTCGGGGTCGGTGTAGGCCACGCCCGGAATCACGCGTGCGTCGAAGTAGGCTTTGTGGCCGGCGCAGTTTTCCGCTGCCACGTGGCCTTCGTGCACGGCTTTGTGTGCCAACATGGGCTGGCCGATCACGTCGCCAATGGCGTAGATGTGCGGCGCGTTGGTGCGCATTTGTTTGTCCACTTCGATGAAGCCGCGTTCGGTAACGGCCACGCCGGCTTTTTCGGCAGAGCAAAGTTTGCCGTTCGGCGCACGGCCGGCAGCCACCAATACCAAATCATAGCGTTGCGGCTCTTTCGGCGCTTTTTCGCCTTCAAAGGTTACGTAGATGCCGTCGGGTTTGGCTTCCACGGCCACAGTTTTGGTGTTGGTCATGATGTTGTCGAAGTGGTGGGCGTTTATTTTCTCCCACACTTTTACCAAGTCGCGGTCGGCGCCCTGCATCAGGCCGTCCATCATTTCAACTACATCCAGGCGTGCGCCCAGTGTGCTGTACACAGTGCCCATTTCCAAGCCGATGATGCCACCGCCGATGACCAGCATTTTTTCAGGCAGTTTGCCGCCGTTTTGGCGCAGTTCCAGCGCGCCGGTGCTGTCCACAATGCGCGGATCTTCAGGGATGAAGGGCAGTTTCACCACACGGCTGCCCACGGCGATAATGCAGTTTTTGAAGGCAACGGTTTTTTTCGCGCCGGTTGTGGTGGCTTGTTCGTATTGGGTGGATTCGGTGAGCGACACTTCAATGTGGTTCGCGCCCACGAATTGGCCGTTACCTTGGATAACGTCCACTTTGCGGGCTTTGGCCATGCCTGCCAAGCCGCCGGTGAGTTTGGCGATCACTTTTTCTTTGTAGCCGCGCAGTTCGTCTACATTGATTTCGGGTTCGCCGAATTTGATGCCGTTTTTCACCAAGTGTTTCACTTCGTCAATCACGGCTGCGTTGTGCAGCAGTGCTTTAGACGGGATACAGCCCACGTTCAGGCACACGCCGCCCAAGGTGCTGTATTGCTCGATGATGGCGGTTTTCAGGCCTTCGTCGGCTGCGGCAAAGGCAGCGGAATAGCCGCCCGGGCCGCCGCCCAATACCACCACGTCGTATTCGGCATCGGCAGAACCGGCAAACTGTGCCGCTTGCGGTGCGGGCGCAGCGGCTTTGGGAGCTTCCGGCGCCGGAGCGGCGGCAGCTTTCGGTGCTTCGGCGGCAGCAGCCGCACCGGCGGCTTCGATCACGGCAATTACACCGCCTTCGGAGATTTTGTCGCCCACTTTCACTTTCACTTCTTTCACCACGCCTGCGGCTTCGGCCGGCACGTCCATGGTGGCTTTGTCGGTTTCCAGCGTAATCAAGGTGTCGTCTATAGCGATGGTGTCGCCTGCTTTGATTTCTACGGCGATGATGTCTACATTTTCGTGCCCGCCGATGTCGGGTACTTTCAATTCGATCAAGCTCATTGTGTTGCGCCTCATTTTGAGTGTTGGATTAATTCACAAAGGGCTACCTGAAAAATGGAAACCCGCAATGTTGCCAAGTTTTCGGTATTGTCCGATTAATTGTTCAACAGAGTGAATTATAACGCACTTCGCTGTCTTCCCCGCAGCTTTATCGGTGCAGGTTTTTCTGCTGCAGGCGCAGCGATGTCGGGATAGGTATATAATAGGTTCCTAATTATCAAGTTTTCAGGTAGCCTCAAATGACCCAGCCACGCTCCCCCGAACAGCCCGCCAGCCGCCGCGAAGCCTTCCGCCAAAACAGCATCTACCTACTGCCCAATTCGTTTACACTGGCGGCCTTATTTTGCGCGTTTTTCGCCATCACCCAATCCATGCACGGCCACTACGACACAGCGGCGGTGGCGGTGTTTGTGTCGATGCTGCTCGACGGCATGGATGGCCGTGTGGCGCGCTGGACCAACAGCCAGAGCGCGTTCGGCGAACAGCTCGACAGCCTGGCCGATATGGTGAGCTTCGGCGTGGCGCCCGCGCTGATTGCCTATAAGTGGCAGCTTTTCGAGTTCGGACGCATCGGCTATTCGGTGGCCTTCGTCTATTGCGCCTGTGCGGCCTTGCGCCTGGCCTTGTTCAACACTTTAATCGGTAAGGTGGACAAACGCTGGTTTATCGGCATTCCAAGCCCGACGGCAGCAGCCTTGGTGATTGGGCTGGTGTGGATGGATCATAGCCTGGGCAGCCTACCGCTGGCGCGTTGGTGGTGCTTGATCATCACACTGTTTGCCGGGCTTTCGATGGTGGCGCAGGTACGGTTTTGGAGCTTTAAGGAAATCAATGTGCGGCGCAAGGTGCCGTTTTTCGGGCTGCTCTTGGCAGTGATCGGCTTTTTGGTAATTACTTGGGAGCCTTCGTTGGTGCTGTTTCTGCTGTTTTTGGCCTACAGCCTATCGGGCTATGTGATGTGGTTTTGGCAGCGCAGCCGCAAGCAGAAAGAGCAACAGGAAGCGGAAAAAGAACCAGAGGCTACCTGAAAAGTGGCAACAGCCTGAATTTAGGGATAGGCCAGTGCCAAACCAGATTGGTCTGGACGGCTAAAGGCTACCTGAAAATTCAAATATGAAATGCCGCTGCCGATTTGCTTTCCGGCAGCGGTTTTTATAGTGGAGACAAGACAATGTGGAGCATGGAAGTGTTGCTGCCGCTGGCGGCAGTGGGCGCGGCGGCGGGGTTTTTGGCCGGGTTGCTGGGCATTGGTGGAGGGATGATTATCGTGCCGATTGTGCTGTGGGTGCTGGGCAGGCAGGGCATTACAGGCGAGCACGGCCAGCATTTGGCGGTGGGTACGTCGATGGCAGTGATTGTGTTTACCACCTTTTCCAGCGCACTGGCGCAGCAGAAACAGGGGGCGGTGCGCTGGGAATTTGTGCGGCGTATGGCGCCCGGGCTGGCGGCGGGCAGCCTGCTGGGCTCGCTGGTGTCGAACCGGATTCCCACCTTCGGCCTGCAGGTGTTGTTCATCGTGTTTTGCTATTCGATGGCGGCAAAAAACCTATTTCAGCTCAATCCGAAACCGGCGGCCAAGCTGCCAAGCAGTCGGATGCAGGCGGGGATTGGCGGGTTGTTTGGGCTGCTTTCCAGCTGGGTTGGTATCGGCGGCGGGTCGTTGTCGGTGCCGTTTATGATGTATTGCCGCATGCCGGTGCATCAGGCAGTGGCCACTTCCAGCGTGCTGGCTTGGCCGATTGCGGTAGCGGGGGCGCTAGGCTATCTGCTTTCTGGCTGGAATGTACCGGGGCTGCCTGCGGGTGCAGTGGGTTTTTGGTATGTGCCGTGCATCGTGGTGTTGGGGGTGTGCACGGTGCTGTTTGCACCCTTGGGCGTGAGAGCGGCACACCGCCTGCCGCCTGCCGGCTTGAAGCGGGTATTTGGGGCGCTGATGGTAGTGATTGGTAGCCAGATGCTGTGGAAGTTGTTGCATGGGGCGTAGGGCCAAATGTTTTCACCCCTACAGAATCTGCCGGTATGTTTTTAACTTCGCTGAAGCTTACGCTTTCAGGTAGCCTTCAAGCCGCGCATGCGAGACCAAAGCCGACAAATGCAAAAATCCGTATCCAAACAAGCAATCGCGCGGAAAACTTGCTAAAATGCCATCCGCCAGCCGCACGCCTTTGGGTAGGATGAAAAATCCAATGCGGCCGATATGTTGATAGCGAATTAGATTGGAGAACCAAATGGCCACTGAACGCACCCTTTCCATTATCAAACCCGATGCCGTGGCCAAAAACGTCATTGGCAAAATCTACAGCCGCTTTGAAAGCAACGGCCTGAAAATTGTAGCCGCCAAAATGAAGCACCTCACCCGCGAGGAAGCCGAGGGCTTCTATGCCATACACAAAGAGCGCCTGTTTTTTGCCGATTTGGTGAAATTCATGACTAGCGGCCCGGTGGTGGTACAGGTATTGGAGGGCGAAAACGCAGTGGCCAAAAACCGCGAGTTGATGGGCGCTACCAATCCGAAAGAAGCCGCTCCCGGCACCATCCGTGCCGATTTCGCTTCCTCTATCGATGCAAACGCCGTGCACGGTTCCGACAGCTTGGCCAATGCCGCCATCGAAGTGGCCTATTTTTTCAGCGAGCAGGAAATCTGCCCGCGTTAAACCGGCCAAGCTGCAGGCTACCTGAAAGTTTCAAACGTGTTGAAACGCAGTTTTCAGGTAGCCTTTAAGCCTTTATATATAAATCATAAAACCCAAGAACACAACCAGCCGATTTGCGGCGCTCATATGAAAACCAACCTGCTCAACTACGACATCGCCGGCCTCACCGCCCATTTCGCCCAAATGGGGGAAAAACCCTTCCGCGCCCGCCAAGTGATGCGCTGGATGCACCAAGGCGCAGCCGGCGATTTCGATGAAATGACCGACCTGGCCAAATCGCTGCGCGCCAAGCTCAACGAGAGTGCGCAAGTGGGCGTGCCCGCGCTGATGGCCGCGCAGGAAAGCTGCGACGGCACGCGTAAATGGCTGTTGGATGTGGGCACCGGTAACGGCGTGGAAACCGTGTTCATCCCCGAAACCGACCGTGGCACGTTGTGCGTTTCTTCGCAGGTAGGCTGTGCACTGGAATGCACTTTCTGCTCCACCGGCCGCCAAGGCTTCAACCGCAACCTCTCCACTGCCGAAATCATCGGCCAATTATGGTGGGCAAACAAAGCACTGGGCGCCACCCCCAAAGACGAACGAGTGATTTCCAACGTGGTGATGATGGGCATGGGTGAGCCGCTGGCCAACTACGATAATGTGGTTACCGCGCTCTCCATCATGCTGGATGATCACGGCTACGCTCTAAGTCGCCGCCGCGTTACCGTGTCCACCTCCGGCATGGTGCCGCAAATGGACAGGCTCAAAGAAGACATGCCAGTGGCGCTGGCTGTATCTCTGCACGCCCCAAACGACGCCATCCGCAACAAAATCGTGCCGCTAAACAAAAAATATCCGCTCAAAGAGTTGATGGTTGCCTGCCAGCGCTATCTGGTTAAAGCCCCGCGCGACTTCGTTACCTTCGAATATGTTATGCTCGACGGCGTAAACGACAAACCCGAACACGCCCGCGAGCTGTTGGAATTGGTTAAAGACGTTCCCTGCAAATTCAATCTAATTCCGTTTAACCCCTTCCCCAATTCCGGCTACAACCGCTCCAGCGATGAAAATATCCGCGTATTCCGTGACATCCTGTATCAGGCCGGTTTAGTGGTTACCGTGCGCAAAACGCGTGGCGACGACATCGATGCGGCCTGCGGCCAACTGGCCGGACAGGTGCAGGACAAAACTCGCCGCCAACAAAAATGGCTGCAATTACAAGTTGCAAAAGGTTGATTATCATGAGAAAAAATTTAGTTGCCTCCCTGACGGCATTCGCTTTGCTCGCCGGCTGCGGCGGCATCACTATCCACACCGGCAACAAAGAAGTGCGCAACCGGCCAGAGGAAATTGCCGCCATCAAAACCCAGCTTGCCATCGAATATATGAATTCGCGCGACTACCGTGCCGCCGTGTCTGCGATTGAAGAAGCCCTACAGGCTCAGCCACGCAACGAAAACGCCTGGCTGGTGCGTGCTGAAATTTATCAATATCTGAAAGTGCCGGAGAAAGCGGAAGAAAGTTTCCAACGCGCCCTGTCTATCAAGCCCGACAGTGCGGAAATCAACAACAACTACGGTTGGTTTTTGTGCAACTCCGGCAGCCGTGCAAACCAGGCCTTGGCTTATTTCGACCGCGCCCTGGCCGACCCTACTTATCCCAGCCCGCAGGTAGCCTACATGAACAAAGGCATCTGTAGCGCCCGCCTGGGGCAATACAACCTGGCCATGGCCTATCTGGAACGCTCCCAAGCCGCCGACCCGAGTTTCGCCCCCGCGCAAAAAGAAATGGCACGCGTGCGCATGCTCGAAGGCAATTTGGGCGAGGCCGACCGCCAGTTCCGCCAATATCAAAGTAAGGTAGACCGGCTAGGTGCCGACGATCTGCTGCTGGGCTGGAAGATTGCCCGCGCCCGCGGCCAAACCCAGGCTGCCTACGAATACGAAGCGCAGCTGCGCACCAACTATCCGTATTCGCCAGAACTTCAAGAAATTACCACAGGAAGACCCCAATGACCGAGATCTCAACCCCCCAGCTGGCCGCTGCTGAAGAACTGGGCAAATTGTTGCGCCACAACCGCGAACAGCAACAGCTGTCGCTTGGCGATGTGTCGGAACACCTGAAACTGCCCGCCCGCCAGGTGGAGGCGTTGGAAAACGCCGATTTCAGCAAATTGCCTGAGCCCGTGTTTGTGCGCGGCTTTCTGCGCAGCTACGGACGCTACCTGAATTTGGATGAAACCGTATTAAACAACTATCTGGAGCAGATAATTACCCCCAGCCAATTCCAAAGCCCTGCTGCCAAAGAAGACGGCAACGTGAAGATGACCTACCACAACGCTCTGATTAAAAAGCCATTTCCGCGCTGGATTTTCGGCGTGGCCGCCACTGCCGCGATTGTGGGCGTGGTAGTGTTGTGGCAGATGAAGTCCAATACCGAACACCAAAAACAGAATGCCCAAACCAGCATTCCGGAAAACCAAATCCTGCCGCCCAACTTAGACAGCAGCAATGTGCAGGTGTTGCCGCTGCAAGAAGCCTCCACGCCTGCTGCCTCCCTGCCGGCGGTTTCAGGTAGCCAGCCGCAGCCGGTAGAAAACCCTGCTTCTGCACCGGCCGCTGCTGCAGGCATCCAATCGGCTCAGGGCGAATTGGTGCTCAAACTGCGCTTCCGCTCTTTCCTCACCGTAACCGATAAAGACGGCCAAATGCTGGTAAGCAAAATCGTGCCTGCCGGCAGCGAACACCGCTTCTCCGGTAACGGCCCCTACCGCGTACGCATCGGCTTTGCCAAAAACAGCTTAGCCAGCTACAGCGGTCGCGACATCAATGTGGCCGAGCACATGGTCGACCAAAAAACCGCCGCCTTCACTGCCGGCGGCCAAGATGATGCCGCCCAATAACCATACCTGTTTATGAACACAACCCTTCCTTCCCGCCGGCGCACGCATCAGGTAGAAATTGAACACATCACCGTCGGTTCCGGCTCGCCGGTGGTGGTGCAGTCAATGACCAACACCGACACCGCCGACGCCGAAGCCACCGCCTTACAGGTAAAAGAACTCAGCGAAGCCGGCTCGGAAATGGTGCGGATTACGGTAAACAACCCGCAGGCCGCTGCCAAAGTGGCCGAAATCCGCAGCCGGCTCGACGACATGGGCTGCCCCACCCCGCTCATCGGTGATTTCCACTTCAATGGCGAACGCCTCTTGGCCGAATTTCCCGAATGCGGCAAGGCCTTGGCCAAATACCGCATCAATCCTGGCAACGTGGGCAAAGGCACGAAAGGCGATGAGAAATTCGCCTTCCTCATCCGCACTGCTGCCGAAAACGGCAAAGCTGTACGCATCGGCGTGAACTGGGGCAGCCTCGACCAAAGCCTAGCCAAACGCCTGATGGATGCCAACCGCAGCCGCCCCGAGCCGCAGCCGCCCGAAGCCGTGATGAAAGAAGTACTGGTGCTTTCTGCGCTGGAATCCGCACAAAAAGCCGTGGATTTGGGGCTACCTGAAAACAAAATCATCCTGTCGTGCAAAGTCAGTGCCGTGCAGGATCTGATTCAGGTGTATCGCGATTTGGGCAGCCGCTGCGCCTATCCGCTGCATCTGGGGCTTACCGAAGCCGGCATGGGCAGCAAAGGCATCGTGGCTTCTACTGCCGCGCTGTCTGTATTGCTGCAAGAAGGCATCGGCGACACCATCCGCATCTCGCTCACCCCCGAGCCAGGCAGTTCGCGCACGCAGGAAGTGATTGTGGCGCAAGAAATCCTACAAACTATGGGATTGCGCTCTTTCACACCGATGGTAACCGCTTGCCCGGGCTGCGGCCGCACCACCAGCACCGTATTCCAAGAGCTGGCGCGCGATATCCAGCTGCACCTGCGGATGCAGATGCCGGTGTGGAAACACAAATATCCCGGCGTGGAAAGCCTGAACGTGGCCGTGATGGGTTGCGTGGTCAACGGCCCTGGCGAAAGCAAACTGGCCGATATCGGCATCAGCCTACCCGGCACCGGCGAAACCCCGGTTGCCCCCGTGTATGTGGATGGAGAGCGCAAAGTAACGCTTAAGGGCGACAAGATGGCTGCTGAGTTTTTGCAGATTGTGGAAACCTACGTGGCTGAAAACTACGGCGAAGGCGGCAAAAAACGCCTCAGCCAAGCCGCCAAAATCATCCCTATCCGCCAAGCTTAGCCGGATTGGCGTACGAAAACGAAACTTTTGCCTTGATTGGCAAAGGTTTTTTATTTTCAAGCAGCCTCAGCTGCATCGTTGCAAGCTACCTGAAACGTCGTAGCGAAAATTCAGCTAATCCGCCATATGTATAGTGGATAAAAATGAGAATAGGACAAGGCGAGCCACGCAGTAGCGTTCTTATTTTAATTCACTATAAAATATGCTTCGGCTATCACTTGCCCATGTAGAGCTTGCTCCGCAGATTGGCTATAATGCCCACCAACCGCAGCTATAGCGGGCACACAAAGGGAAACATCATGGCCGCCGACCTTCGTCAGCTTCTGCTCAAACTTTATCTGCTCAACAACCCCAAACTCGAACACAAGGTTTACATCTACTCCTATCGCGGCGTAACCGATGTGGCCACCAACCCCTTCCAATATGTTAGTGGTGATGTGGCCGAAAACGTGAAGAAAAGCCTGATCCTGCAAAATCTGGCCAGCGGCGAAATGCTGCAGGCCTTCATCGTGCCCACGCCCGATAGCAAAGGCAAAACCCACAGCGCCTACGAAATTGAAAACACCGTGCTCTACGGCAACAAAGCCGGCGTTATTATCGAAATCGGGCTCGATAAAGACAAAATCGAAAAAACCGATAAATACCGCCAGTTCAGCCATTTGGCAGTGAGCATGTTGCGGCAGTTTATCGACTAACCCGCAATTCAAATCCTAATCAGGCTACCTGAAAACCGAAAAGGCAGCCTGAGAAGGGCAATCCCATAAACCATAGAAATCAAGGAAAATACCATGCAAACATGGAAAACCGCCCTCTGCCTCACCGCCCTGCTCACCGCAGCTGCCTGCGCCAAACCGCCCGCCCAAGCTGCGGGCGAAGCGCAGCTGCAATCAGTAACCAACGTGGAAAGCTACTGCAAACTCACGGCAGCCGTCTCCCACGATGCCGTCCTGGCACGGCTGGAAGGCGAAAAGCCTGCCGACACTGAAGCCCGCCTGCGCCAGAAGTATGCGCCCGCCGCCCAAAGTGACGAATCCCGCAGGCTGGTGCACGGTACCATCAGTATGGTCGTCAGCAAAGCCCAACGCGCCCGTGGTGTACCTGCCGATTCAAAAACTTCGCTCGATGCCGATACCAAAAACCGCATCGCCGAACGCATCGGCGCAGAAGAATACCGCTCCTGCATGAATGTGCTTGCCGCCAAACAATAAACGGCCAACCCAAAGGCGGCCTGAAGTCCCTTGCCCCGCCGTGCTATAATGCACGGTTTTTTCTATTTCCGATCCGATTACAAGGCAGCAGACAACCTCATGAAAAACATCCGCAACATCGCCATCATCGCCCACGTCGATCATGGCAAAACCACACTCGTAGACCAACTTCTGCGCCAATCCGGCACCTTCCGCGCCAACCAGCATGTGGACGAGCGTGTGATGGACAGCAACGACCTTGAAAAAGAACGCGGCATCACCATCCTCGCCAAAAACACCGCCATCGAATACGAAGGCTACCACATCAACATCGTCGATACCCCCGGACACGCCGACTTCGGCGGCGAAGTAGAACGCGTGCTCGGCATGGTGGATTGCGTGCTGCTGTTGGTGGACGCGCAAGAAGGCCCGATGCCGCAAACCCGCTTCGTCACCAAAAAAGCCCTCGCGCTGGGCTTGAAACCCATCGTGGTGATCAACAAAATCGATAAGCCCACCGCCCGCGCCAGCTGGGTGATCGACCAAACCTTTGATTTGTTCGACAACCTTGGCGCCAGCGAAGAGCAGCTCGATTTCCCTATCGTCTATGCTTCCGGCCTCTCCGGCTTCGCCAAGCTGAACGAAGAAGACGAGAGCAGCGATATGCGCCCGCTGTTCGACACCATCCTCAAATACACTCCCCCGCCTTCAGGTAGCGCCGCTGCGCCGCTGCAGCTGCAAATCTCCCAGCTCGACTACGACAACTACACCGGCCGACTCGGTATCGGCCGCATCCTCAACGGCAAAATCCGCCCCGGCCAAACCGTGGCCGTAATGAACCACGACAAACAAATCGCCCAAGGCCGCATCAACCAGCTGCTCGGTTTCAGCGGGCTGGAACGCGTGCCGCTGCAGGAAGCCGAAGCAGGCGACATCGTGCTGATTTCCGGCATCGACGAAATCGGCATCGGCGTAACCATTTGCGACAAAGACAACCCCATCGGCGTGCCAATGCTGAGCGTGGACGAGCCTACCCTCACCATGGACTTCATGGTAAACACCAGCCCGCTGGCCGGCACTGAGGGCAAATTCGTTACCAGCCGCCAAATCCGCGACCGCCTGCAACGCGAACTGCTCACCAACGTGGCCCTGCGCGTGGAAGACACTGCCGATGCCGACGTATTCCGCGTGTCCGGCCGTGGCGAACTGCACCTCACCATCCTGCTGGAAAACATGCGTCGCGAAGGCTACGAGCTGGCTGTGGGCAAACCGCGCGTGGTATACCGCGACATCAACGGCCAAAAATGCGAGCCGTATGAAAATCTGACTGTGGACGTGCCCGACGAAAACCAAGGCGCGGTGATGGAAGAACTCGGCCGCCGCCGCGGCGAGCTCACCAATATGGAAAGCGACGGCCATGGCCGCACCCGCCTCGAATACCACATTCCCGCACGCGGCCTCATCGGCTTCCAAGGCGAATTCATGACCCTCACGCGCGGCGTCGGCCTGATGAGCCATGTGTTCGACGACTACGCCCCCGTGAAGCCCGATATACCCGGCCGCCACAACGGCGTGCTGGTTTCCCAAGAGCAAGGAGAAGCCGTGGCTTATGCCCTGTGGAACTTGGAAGAACGCGGCCGCATGTTCGTGTCGCCCAACGACAAAATCTACGAAGGCATGATTATCGGCATCCACAGCCGCGACAACGATTTGGTGGTGAATCCGCTCAAAGGCAAAAAGCTCACCAACGTGCGCGCCAGCGGCACCGACGAAGCCGTGCGCCTCACCACGCCGATTAAGCTCACGCTGGAAAGCGCAGTGGAATTTATCGACGACGATGAGCTGGTGGAAATCACCCCCAAATCCATCCGCCTGCGCAAACGCTACCTGAGCGAACTGGAACGTCGCCGCCACTTTAAAAAATTGGACTAAGGCTACCTGAAAAGCCTCAGGCCGCTTAAAATCCGGTAACAGGCTACCTGAAAACGAAGCTGAACATCTCCGCCATCTTTCAGGTAGCCTTTATTCCAACCCAACCTTTCAGCCATATCCACCAACATGAGCCTCCCCGCCTCCAACAGCAGCCTTTCCTACCGAGCCGATATCGACGGTCTACGCGCTGTGGCCGTGATTGCCGTTATCCTGTTTCATATTCATGCCAAGCTACTCCCCGGTGGCTTTCTCGGCGTGGATATATTCTTCGTTATCTCCGGCTATTTGATTACCTCCATCATCCACAAGGAGCTAACCGGGCAACGCTTTTCGCTGCTCAATTTCTACCAGCGCCGTGCCAAACGCATTTTGCCCGCCTTCTTGTTTGTGCTCGCCGCCTGCACGGCCGTGGGCGCATGGCTGCTGATGCCGGACGATTTTTTTAACTATCTGCGTTCGCTGCGCTCCTCGCTGTTTTTCGGTGCCAACCTGTTTTTTGCCAAAAGCGGAGGCTATTTTGATATTGCTTCCGCCGAAAAACCGCTGCTGCACATCTGGTCGCTTTCCTTGGAAGAGCAGTTCTATTTTGTTTTCCCTCTCTTGATGTGGCTGGTGCACAAATATCTGCCCAAATACACCGTGCACGCTGTTATCGCCATGATTGCCGCCAGCCTGCTCTCCGGCTTGGTGCCTTATGAGGCAGATGCCTACTACCTGCCGCAAGTGCGCGCATACGAATTACTAATCGGTTCGCTGGCTGCCGTGGTGCCGGCTCGCTGTAAAACCCCGGGCAAAAGCCTAAACCCAACTGCGTGGTTGGCCGCTATTGTTATGCTGGTTTGTTTGTGTTTGCCCGACGGCTTCCTGCCTGGCAAAGGCTATGTTGAGCGCTTGGCCGTATGCAGCGCTGCTGCCTGGCTGATTGCCGCCGGCAACGGCAGCCGTTTCAACCAACTGCTTGCTTGGAAGCCGATGGTGGCCGTCGGCCTGATTTCCTATCCGCTGTATCTGTGGCACTGGCCGGTGTTGGCGCTGCTGCGTTATGCATATATGGACAGCGTATTGCCGTTGGATGTGGTATTGGTGTCAATGGCCGGCGTGGTATTGGCTTCGTGGGTATCATACCGCTTGATTGAGAATCCGATTCGGCACAGCAAAAAACTGTCTGGCAAGGAGTTTGCCAGCGTGATGGCGGTTTATTTCGCGCTGGGGATTGGGGTGAATGCAGGGCGTTCAGCTTACGATAAGCAGCTTCGCCACACTCCGGAAAAACAAGAGTTGGGTTGGCATACTGGTATCTGTAATGACGGAGAAAATAATGATTGCGTTAAAGGCGACCGCAACAAACCGGTAACCGTCCTGGCTGTTGGCGATTCACATACCGCGCACTACAACACTTTCTATGAAGTAGTAGGCAGGCATGAAGGTTGGGCAGCATATGTCGTATCTGCTGGTAGCTGTGCTTTCCTATACAACACCACTACAGTACATAAAAACTTAGAACGGCCAGAATGGCGCGAGCGGTGTTTGGCCATGCGCCATCGAGTGGAACAGGATTTAGATAAATATCAAGTAGTAATTTTGTCTAACCGCTGGCAACAACGGTTAGAGCAGCCTGATTTTCCGAAAAATTTCGAGAAAACCCTACAATTTCTGCTTAACCGGCAGAAGACTGTTTATGTATTGAAAGACAATCCTAATGCCGGAGCAGGCATTCTCCGTAAAAGGTATTTGCAATCTATCGGCCTGTTCCAGCAGCTAACCGAACGGCAGCAATTTATCCGTCAAGACTCGGAAGCAGCCAACCAAACCATTTACGAGATTGTCCGCAAATATCCCCAAGTACACTGGATAGATTTTACTGATTTGGTTCCTTCAGACTTTACCGTTGATGGCCTGCCCATCTATGTTGATAGTGAGCATTTCAACCCATACGGCTCGGAACAAATGGGCAAACGCTTTATCGCTTCCGGCCGCCGCTTATTGCAGCCGATGCCTGATAAACCAGCTGATCAACAACCGGTAAACCATCAATAGCGCGATTCTGCTCTACCAAAAGGCTACTTGAAATCTGCCCATCGGTTTCAGGTAGCCTTTTCATATCAGCAGAAGAGTGCCGCAGAATCGGCTATAATGCCACCGTTTCCAATGCTTGATTTCAGGGAAGGCATCATGAGCGATTTTCGGCAGGATTTCCTGCGCTTTGCGCTGGAGCAGGATGTATTGCGCTTTGGCGAGTTTGTTACCAAGGCCGGGAGGCTGTCGCCCTATTTTTTCAACGCCGGGCTGTTTAACGATGGCGCCTCCACCCTTGCGCTGGCGCGGTTTTATGTGCGTTCGATTCTCGAGAGCGGGGTGGAGTTCGATATGCTGTTCGGCCCGGCTTATAAAGGCATCGTGCTGGCTTCGGCCACGGCGATGATGCTGGCCGAAGCGGGGCGCAATGTGCCTTTTGCCTACAACCGCAAGGAAGCCAAAGACCACGGCGAAGGCGGCACGCTGGTGGGTGCGCCGCTGGCCGGGCGGGTGTTGATTATTGACGATGTGATTTCCGCCGGCACTTCGGTGCGTGAATCGGTGCGCCTGATTGAGCAAGCGGGCGCCACGCCGGCCGGGGTGGCAATTGCGCTCGACCGCATGGAAAAAGGCACGGGCAGTCAGTCGGCGGTACAAGAAGTACGTCAACAATACGGGCTGCCGGTGGTGCCGATTGCCAGCCTGGCCGATTTGCTCGCACTCTTGCAAGACGATGCGCAGTTCCGGCAATACCTCGAGCCAGTGCAGGCCTACCGCGACCGCTACGGGGTGGCGGATTAAGAATAAAGGCTACCTGAAAGCGATGTCTTGGCGAAGCTAAAGCGCCAGCTTCAACGTAGTTAAAACGAGACTCTGGCGCAGCCAAATTAAAATTCCTGCGAAGCTAAAATTTTCAGGTAGCCTTCAACGTTCCAGCCGCCCGCAGCCGCATTATTCGGTACAATACCGCATCTTCATTTTCCAGCCGTTCCCACCATGAACACTTCCCCCCTTATTGCCCTGTGTGCCGGCGAAGCTTCGGGCGACTTGCTCGGCGCACACCTGATTGAGGCCATCCGCGCGCGCTGCCCGCAGGCACGGTTTACCGGCATCGGCGGCCCGCGTATGCAGCAGGCGGCTGGGCTGGAGAGCCTGTTCGACCAAGAAACGCTGGCGGTGCGCGGCTATGTGGAAGTGCTGAAAAATCTGCCGGCGATTTGGCGCATCCGCAAAGGCTTGATTGCCGAAATGAAACGGCTGCGGCCAGATGTGTTCCTGGGCATCGACGCGCCGGATTTCAACCTGGGCGTGGCTGCCGCGCTCAAAGCCGCGGGCATCCCCACGCTGCATTATGTGAGCCCTTCGGTGTGGGCGTGGCGGCGCGAGCGGGTGCATAAAATCGTGCAGCAGGCAGATGAAGTGCTGTGCCTGTTTCCGATGGAGCCGGAGCTATACCGGCAAGCCGGCGGGCGGGCGCGATTTGTGGGACACCCGTTGGCGCAAACCCTGCCTTTGGAAGCCGACCGCGCCGCCGCACGCCGCGAGTTGGGGCTACCTGAAAAACAGCCCGTATTCGCCCTGCTGCCCGGCAGCCGAGTGAGCGAAATCGACTATATGGCACCGCTGTTTCTGCAAGCCGCTCAGCTGGTGCGGCAACAAATTCCCGAGGCGCAGTTCCTGCTGCCCTACGCCACCGAAGCCACCCGCACGCGCCTGCAAAGTCTGCTCGCCGCCGAGCCGTATTGCCGCCTGCCCTTGCAACTGCTCCCGGGCGGCACGGCGCAAGCCTGCACGGCGGCGGATGTGGTGTTAGTCACCAGCGGCACGGCCACGCTGGAAGTGGCGCTGTGCAAGCGGCCGATGGTAATCAGCTACAAAATCTCGCCGCTCACCTATGCGCTGGTGAAGCACAAAATCAAAGTGCCCCATGTGGGGCTGCCCAACGTGCTGCTCGGCCACGCCGCCGTGCCAGAGCTGCTGCAGCACGATGCCGAGCCGGAAAAGCTGGCCGCCGCGCTGCTGGATTGGTATCGCTCGCCGGAGAAAACCGCCGCGCTGCAGCAGGACTTCACCGAGCTGCACCATTTATTACGCAAAGACACTGCCGCCGAAGCTGCAACGGCAGTGCTGGCCGCCGCAGGGGCAAACCCATGATTTGGCAGGCCGGCGTGGACGAGGCCGGGCGCGGGCCACTGGTCGGCAGCGTGTTTGCCGCCGCCGTGGTGCTGCCGGACGAATACGATTTGCCGGGGCTTACCGACTCGAAAAAACTGAGCGAACGCCGCCGCGACGAATTGGCGGTGTTGATTAAACAGCAGGCATTGGCCTGGTGCGTGGCCGCCGCCTCGGTGAAGGAAATCGACCGGCTCAACATCCTGCACGCCACCATGCTGGCGATGCGCCGCGCCGTGCACGGGCTGGAAAGGCTACCTGAAAAAGCGTGGATAGACGGCAACCGCGTGCCAACAGATTTGGGCTGCGAGGCCGAAGCTGTGGTGAAAGGCGACAGCAAAATCATCCAGATTTCCGCCGCCTCCGTGCTGGCCAAAACCGCGCGCGACGCGGAAATGTATGCCCTGGCCGAGCATTATCCGCAATACGGCTTCGAACGGCACAAAGGCTACGGCACCGCCGAACACCTCGCCGCCCTGCAGCGCCACGGCGCCCTGCCCGAACACCGCCGCAGCTTTGCTCCGGTGCGGGAAATTTTGGCGCAGGGGCGGCTGTTTGAATGAATCAGGTTTGCACCCGCAGAAACTCAGCTTTAGCTTCGTCAAACCATCACTTTAGCTTCGTTGAAGCTTGCGCTTTAGCTTCGCAGAAGCGCAGCCTTGGCTTCGCCAAGACATCGCTTTCAGGTAGCCTGCTGGGCAGAACAGCCAAATTGCGCAAACAAAATTAATCAAACAATGCAGGCCAATAGCCTTTATGTGGTGCACAAACTTGACAAGCTCCGCCAAGGCGCGTATAGTCAACTTTCCCTAACGCGGGGTGGAGCAGCATGGTAGCTCGTCGGGCTCATAACCCGAAGGTCGTAGGTTCAAATCCTGCCCCCGCAACCAAATTCAAACCTCCCGGCAAATTGCCGGGAGGTTTTTGCATTCCGGCAATTTTATGCCTTCACCTGCCTAGAAAGTAAAACGATGTGGCGAAATTTCGTTGAGCTCTGGCAATCTGTTGGAAAGTTACCAATTCTAACATTATAGACCCGTACTGTTTTGGCCGCTGAGTTTTATTTCTGCACGAAGTTTCGTGTAGAATAGTTATTCAACGTTAATAGCCAAACAGCTTCATTATTATGTATGCGGGGCAGCAAGCCGCAACGGATGCAGATGTTTAGCTGTATGGCGTAACGTTTCAGGTAGCCTCTTTCATTAAGGCTACCTGAAAACTTGCCTGTTAATCGACAAACATCTTATTTCTTTAACCGAATACATCATGATAACCCGCCATTTCTCCCGCCTCGCCTTGTTGCTGGCCGCCGCCTTCTCCACCCAAGCCTGGGCTTCCGGCTACCATTTCGGTACCCAGTCCGTGAGCAGCCAATCCACGGCCAATTCCTCCTCCGCCGAAGCCGCCGATCCTTCTACTTTATTCCACAACCCGGCCGGCCTCACCAAACTCGAAGGTACGCAGGTCAGCATCAACGTAAACCTTGTTGCTCCCAGCGTGAAATACAGCGATGCCGAAGCCTACTACCCCGGCACCAACCAACCCGTGCAAGGCGCCACTTCCGGCAACATCCGCCCGAAGAGCATAGTGGTTGCGCCACATTTTTATTTGTCGCACCGCCTAAACGATAACGTTGCCCTCGGCTTGGGCATGTACGTTCCCTTCGGCTCCGGCACCGAATACCAACATGATGCTGTTTTGCGCTACAACCTGAACGAGTTGAGCGTGAAAACCATCGCCATCCAGCCCACCGTTGCCTATAAAATCAACGACCAGCACTCCATCGCCCTCGGCCTCGTCGCACAACACACCACCGCCAAGCTGCGCCAATATGCCAACTTCGGCGCTTTCCCTCCGCTGCGCCGTAACGGCTTTGCCGACGGCTACGCCAGCGTGGAAGGCAGCGATTGGGGCTTCGGCTACAACCTAGCCTGGCTGTGGGACGTGAATGATTCCCTGCGCTTGGGCGCAAACTACCGCTCCAAAGTCAGCCACAACCTGCGCGGCGATGCCGAATGGAAACTGGTGGGCGCAGCCTTCCAAACCCCGATGGGCGGCGCACTTTCCAACGCCCTCCGCGCCAATGGTTACGCCGAATCCGAAGCAGCCAACGTACGCATCGTTACCCCCGAATCCTTCTCCCTGCACGGTATGTACAAACTCACATCGCGCTGGTCGCTCTATAGCGACGCCACTTGGACGCGCCACTCCCGCTTCAACCGTGCCGAGCTGAATTTCGGCAACACCAAAACCGTGGCCAACCCCCAAACCGGCGGCCTTGCCCGCAGCAACCAAACTATCCTCACCCCCCAATGGCGCAACACCTATAAGCTCTCCCTCGGCGCGTCTTACCAAATCACCGACCCCCTGCAACTGCGCTTCGGCATCGCCTACGACCAATCCCCCGTACGCGGCGCCAACACCCGCATGAGCACCCTGCCCGATGCCGACCGCCTCTGGCTCTCCTTCGGCGGCAAATACGACATCAATCAGCAGCACAGCCTCAACCTCGCCTACAGCTATGTGCACGTGAAAAACACCTCTGCCAGCGTAAACGGCTGGTGCGGCGGCACAGCCTCCGGCCCCGGCTCGCAAGCCTGCGTGTCCAGCCGCACCCACGGTTCGGCCAAATTCAGAAGCCACTCCCATATATTAGGCTTGCAGTACACCTATAAATTCTGATTAGATTAGTGGCAACGGAAAAGGTTACCTGAAAATACCAAAAAGCAGCCTGCACTTTGCTGGGTAGCAAGTGCAGGCTGCTTTTGTGTTTTAGTTTGTGCTGAAGCCAATGCTTTCAGGTAGCCTCAAATGATGCTTGCCAATGATGCCGAGGCAGGCAAGAGGCTACCTGAAAAATGAGCTGGAACCTAAAACGGCTGTATGGTGATACCGCCTAAGTTTTGTCGAGCATAAATACCAGTTTGCGGACTTTCAGGTAGCCTTTCAGACGAGCTTGGAGGCTATCTGAAAGCTCACCCGCTTATCCGCACTGCTGCACGCCCACGGTTGCGGCCAGGGCTTGGAGGCAGCGTTCAGATTTTCCCACGTAGGGGTTGCTGCCATCCCAGGCGTAACCGGCGAGGATGGCGCTGATCATGCGGCTGATTTCGGGGTTGCGGTTGGGGGTGTAGATGGCGTCTTGGAAGCTGCCGTCATACCAGCCGTTCACATAGGTGCGGAAGGCGTTTACGCCCGTCATCAGCGGTTCGGCGAATTCGCGCTGCCAGTCTGCTTCTTGGCCTTTGAGCTGGCGGGCGAGCAGGTCGGCGGCGAGTTTGGCCGAGTGCATGGCGATGGTGACGCCGGAGGAGAAGACGGGGTCGAGGAATTCGGCGGCGTTGCCCAAGAGGGCGAAGTGGCGGCCGTACAGGGTTTTAACGTTGGCGGAATAGCCTTTGATGTGGCGGAAGGGGAAGTCGTTTTCCCATTGGGCGTTGCCCAAAATGCGCGCGAGCATGGGGATTTCGGCGGCGTAGCGGCGCAGGATGGCTTCAGAATCGCCCAGGCCGGCGAAGCGTTCGGGCAGGCCGACCACGCCGATGGAGCAGCGGTTGTCGCCGAAGGGGATGAGCCAGAGCCATACGTCGCGGTGCACCGAGTGGGTGGAGATGAGGATTTTGCTGCGGTCGAAATCAGGGTCGGCGATGTTGTCGTCGATGTGGGTGAAGTGGGCTTCGCGCATGGGCAGGTCGGACGGGGTGTCGAGGTCGAGCAGGCGGGGAAGGACGCGCCCGTAGCCGCTGGCGTCGAGTACGAAGCGGGCGGTGAGTTCGTAGGCTTCGCCGTTGTCGGTTTCCACGCTGAGGCGGGCGGTGTCGCCGCTGTTGTCGAAGGCGGTAACGGCGTGGCCGAAGCGCACATCCGCGCCTTGTTTGGCGGCTTCGTCGATTAGGATTTTATCGAAGATTCCGCGGCGAACTTGGTAGGTGGTGCCGGGGCCGGGGCTGAATTTGTCGGTGAAATCGAAATAGGTGTAGCGGCTGCCCCAAGTGAAGGCGGCACCGTTTTTAAACTGGAAGCTGGGCTCGGCCTCTACGGCGGGCAGGAAGCCGGCTTCTTCGATGAATTCCATGCAGTGCGGCAACAGGCTTTCGCCGATTACGAAGCGGGGGAAATGCTGTTTTTCGAGCACGCACACGGAAAAGCCGTGTTTGAGCAGCAGGGCGGCGGCGACTGCGCCGGAGGGGCCGGCGCCGATGATGGCGATATCGCAGGATTGGGACATGTTTGGTCTCCTTAAGGATGGGGGTGTGGGTTTCAGGTAGCCTTTCAGACGGCCTCCCGCCCTGCGCCTTCCTTCTTCAGCAGCCAGGCCGAGAGCAATACGTTCAGTCCCACGCCGAGCGATACGGTGATGCCGAAGGCGGCGACGGCGGGGGTGGTGCTGATGGCGAGCAGCAGGAAGGAGATGGCAGTGGTGAGGGCGGCGAGGAGGATGCCGCCGAGTTTGACGGCGGGGGTTTCGCGGGCGGTGAGGGCGTAGACGGCGTAGTCCGCGCCCACGGCGGCTACCAAGAGCAGGCCGAACATGGCGAACAGGCTGATGGGCAGGCCGAGCCAGCCGAGCAGGCCGACGGTGGCGGCGGCGGAAATCATGGGCACGGCGAGGATGAGGCTGCCGCGCCGTGCGCCGAAGATGCGCCTCAGCACGAGCCAGGCCAAGGCGAAAGAGGCGAGTTTGAGCCAGGCGGTGTGGTTGCGGGTGTGGCGGAAGAGTTCGTTCAGATGGGCGCGTTTGTCCACCAGCCGGGCGCAGGTGCCGGCTTGGTTGCAGGGCAGTGCGGCCAGCGCAGTTTGCACGGCGGCGGCATCGTTCAGGCCTTGCACGCGCACGAGGGCGGCTTCTTGGCCTTGGATATTGCCCAGATAGAGGGTGCGCCAGGCTTCGGCGGTCTGCCCGCTTAAGGCTTGATTAAGAGGGACGACGGGCTGCGCGGCGGCTTGCTGCAGGGCGGTTTGGATGGTGTCGGGCTTCAGGCCGAGCTGGAGCATGGGGTTGGCGGCGGAGGCGGGCTGTTCGGCCAGGCGGCGCAGTTGGGCGAGCAGGGCTTGCTGCTCTTCGGCGGGCAGCAGCCATTGGTTAAGCGACTGCACGCCGCCGAGCTCGCCTTTGCCGACCAAGGGTTGCAGGGCGGCTTCCACTTGTGCGCTGCGGCGCAAGAGTTCGTCTGCGTTGTCGGCCTGCACGAGAATGCTGCGGCCGCCAGTGTCGTTGCCGCTGATGTCGGCCACTTGGCGCATTTCGGCGATGAGCCGGGGCGACAGGGCCGCCCAGTCGCGGATGTCGTCGCGCCAATCGGTTTTCAGGTAGCCTGCGGCGGCCAGCGGCAGGATGGGCAGGAGCAGCCAGTGCAGGCGGGCGGCGGCGAGCTTGTGCATAGCGGCGGCGAACCAAGCGGCGCGGGGGCGGTAGCCATGAAACAGCGGCGGTAGCAGGAGCACGGTGGCGGCAAACGCGCCACCGAGCGCGGCCACGGAAAACACGGCGGTTTGGCGCAGCACGGGCAGCGGCGTGAAGGCGAGCAGCAGGTAGCCGGTGGCGGTGATGCCCAGCCCGGCGAGGAAGGCGGGCAGGACGCGGCGCATAGCTTCTTTGGCCGCCCAGTTGGGCGAAAACACGGAGGGTGTGAGCCAGTGCAGCGGGAAGTCCACCAGCATCCCCACCAGGCTGGTGCCGATCACGACGGTGAGGATGTGGATGTGGCCGAACGCGCCCACCACGGCCGCCGCGCCGAGCAGCATGCCCGCGCCCAGCGGCAATATCAGCGCAAACACGCGCGGGCTGCGGAATACGGCCAATAGCAGGGCGAAGGTGAGCGACAGGCCGATGGTAGACATCAGGCCGCTTTCGCGTTCGGATTGGGTTTTGGCTTCGGCGGCAAACAATGCGCCGCCGGCGGCCAGCAGGCGGTAGCCGCCGCGCTCGGCTTGGGCGCGGGAATCGGCCAAGAGTGGCAGCAGGCGTTCGGCCTGATCGGCGGTGGCTTTTTCAGGTAGCCTGGCGCGCAGCCACACCCAAGTGATGCCGTCTTGTTCGCTATACATCATGCCGTTGCCGCTGTGCCATTGCAGGCGGCTGGAAGGCTGTTTTTGCTGCACGAAGCGGGCGAAGCCGAGCCAGTCGTCTTCCAGCGGCACGATTTGCGCGGCAAACGGATTGGCCGCGTCTTCGGCGCGCTGTTGGAAATAGGCGGCGGGGTCGTGCAAGAGCAGCTGTTGCTGTTCGCGCGGCAGGGCGTTCATGCCGAGGCTGCGGATTTCCTGCCGCAGTTGTGCCAAATCGGGGTTTAGGCGGCTGTCCACCGCGGCGAACAGGCCGCTTTTCTGCCAGCGGTCGGCCACTTGTTCGGCGGCGGCGAAGGCGCGGTCGGCATTTTCGCTGCCCACCAAGAGCAGGATTTGGCCGTTGAGCTGTTTTTCGCCCGCTTCGTCTGCCGCGCGCCACACTGCGTCCACCTGCGCGTCGGCGGGCAACAGTGCGGTGAGGTCGGTTTGCAGACGGCCTCCCTGCGCCAAGCCCCAGCCCAGCCACGCGGCGGCGAAGGCCAGCAGCAGGGCATACAGCCACGCGAGCCTAGTCATGCAGCGCCACCCTGCCCGAAGCGCAAGGCGTGTCGCCCTGCCTGATGGCGAAATGGATTTTATTTTTCGCCGCGTCGTGCCGCAGCGTGAGCTGCACGGTGTCGTGCGGGCGCACAAAGTGTTGGTATTTCAGGTTTTCGATGTGTTGCACCGGTTTTCTGCCCCAGTCGAAGCGTGCCGCCAAATCCATCGCCCACTGCATTTCGATTACGCCGGGCACCAGCGGGAAATCGGCGAAATGGCCGCCGAAATAAGTCAAATCCAGCGGCACCGTGCCTTCAAACGCATATTCGCGCGTTTCTTCGTTTGCGTGCAGCAAAGCCCACTGCGGCGCGGTTTGTGGCTGAGTAAAGGCTACCTGAAAATCCTGCTCGCGGATTTTCGCCTGCGGGTTGCGCGGCAAGGCGGCGGCAAAACGCCAATAGCGCGGCAGCGCGGCGGTGTCTTGCGTTTTGGCCAGATGCTGTTTCAGGGTTTGCACCACGGCGGCGCGCCCCTGCTCGCGCAGCGCGGCAATGCCCTCGGCGGAAAGTGCCGCCCAGGCGGCAATCCGGCCGTGCTGCGGATGGCGGGCGCAATGCGCGTCGGCCACCCAGGCGTGGGCGAGCAAATCGTGCTCCAGCTGCGCCAGCGACACGCGCTTGTCTTCCAGCTTGATGATGCGGTCTTGGCGGCCGAGCAGCTCCAGCCGGCGGCCGTCCAGCCGCACCGCATCGGCGGTTTGCCGCACCCCGCCGCTCCACGGTGAGGCTACCTGAAAAATGTTTTCTTCGTTCACCGAAGCCTCCACTTCGGGCAGCAGTTCCCAAGCGCCGCCCTGCCGCAGCGCGATGACGCCGGTTTCCGTGCTGCCGTACACATCGTGCGGCGCAAAGCCCAGCTTCTCTTGCAGCAGCGCGGCGGTGGCCGCCGGCAGCATTCCGCCCGCGCTGATGATGCCGCGCACATGCTGCCGCAGCCGCGCCCAATCTCGCCCTTCGCCCAAACGGTTCAACAGCGCGGGGCTGGCAATCCACACGCACTCGCGGCGCGAATCGGCCAGCAGCAATTCGGGATACACGCACTGCCGCCGCCCGATTGCCCAGCCCGCCGCCAGCGACACGAACACGCGGAAAGTCAGCCCGTATAAATGCTGCGGGCTCACGCTGCCCACGGCAGCCAAGCCGTGCCAGCTTTCAGGTAGCCTGTCGGCCAGCGCCGCCGCTTCGGCCAGCATCTGTGCGCGGGTTTTGGTTTCCACCTTCGCTTCGCCCGAAGAGCCGGAAGTTTTCAGATACAGCACGTTTTCACGCGGCCATTCCAACGCTTCCGCCGGTGCGGCCGCCTGCTCCGCCGCCCCGTCGTACAGCCAGAGGCCGTCTGAAACTTCCGGCACGTCGCTCAACCACACCGCCCCGCCCGCTTCCGCCCAACGGCGGTTTTCCTCCGCCAGATTCGGCGGCAGATACACCTCCGCGCCCGCCAGCCACGCGGCCAGCAGCGCGGAAGCAAGCCGCGCCGCATCGTCGAACCACAGCGCGGCGGCCTGCACCTTGTGTGCACGCAAACGCGCGGCCAGCGAGAGCGTGGCGGCGGAAAACTGCGAGGCTGTCCAGCCTTCGGCCAACAGGGAATCGGGGGAACGGTTTAAAAGCGGGAGTATGGACATGGTTTCGGGTTGGATGTTGGATAAGGGATTGGCGGTGTTTCAGGCAGCTTTAGGGGCTATCTGAAAAGTGTCGTATAGGCAGCCGCTGTTAGGCTTGGAACGGTGGGCCGAAGTCCCTGCGGGCCGAAAAATAAAACGAAGTGGCACATGGGCGGCGGAAGCTGCAAGTCACTTGTGCAGGCTACGCTTGGCAAAAGGCTACCTGAAATTTCAGGTAGCCTTTTGGCTGTAACTGGCTTAATGCTGGCCGTAGATACTGTAATCGTAGCCAGTACAGAAGGCGGTGCCGTGCTTGGTTTCGGCGGATGAATACAGGCAGTTGCCTTTACCGTGGCGGGCTTCGCAGGCACGAATGGATTTTTCTGCCGCCCTGTTGTGATCTCGGTCATAACCGAAGAAGAAATCGCCCGCAGAGCTGCGTCGGATGCCGGAAGGGAAAGTCATGACAGCGCAAGTGTTACTAAAAGTGGTCAGTACTTGGCATTTATCGGTTTGGCAATGCTTCATAGCCTCGTCAATAGCACGCTGCCTATTGTAATGTCCACCTGTCCACCAGATACTATCTACACCGAAATCATTGATGATGGTCATATAAAACGGCGTGCGGCGCAGTTCCGCGATTTCGGCTTGCACCTTTGCCTCGCGCTGCTGCCAGGCGCGTATTTCGGCGGCGGTGGGGCCGCGGTTGATCGGCTGTTGCCGTACGGCATTGCGCTCGCGTTGTATCCGATCTGCTTCTGACTGCATGATGCCATTAAAGTTGTGCCATTGCTGCGAGCCAACCGGATAGGGGTTGGCATATGCCAAGCCCGCGCCGCCCAATAGCACTGCCGCCAACGCGCCCGCTGCCGTGTTCATCATGGTTTGCTTCATCTTGCCGCTCCTGTTTGGAAAGGGGAAAAAGGGTATTGCCGATAATTGGATTGTAACAAAAAACAAGATATTGTAAACATCTATCCCGCTGCTTGAAGGCTACCTGAAAACGCAGCTCCCGCGTAGTTAAAAGTGATTTCTGGCTTGGCTTATTCGCCCAAGGCTTGTTGGGCGGCGGGGTTGAGGGGCCGGTTGGTTTGCAGCTGGTTAAACTGCATCACGATGCGGTCGCCCTGTTTTTCATCCAGCTCCACTTCCTGCACCAGCTGGCCGCCGTTGATAACGATTTTGTTGAACACCTGGCGCATCACGGCGGTTTTCGGGGTGAGGGTGAGCTGCCATTGCCGGGCGTTGCCGGAAAGGGCGAGGTTGAAATGGCGTTGCAGCTCGGCCGTGTCGCCGCCGAGCACGGCCATGAAGAGTTTCACTTGTGCGGCCTGCGCGGTTTGGCTGCCGTTGGCGCGCCACTGCCCTTGCGCATCTTGGCGGCTGATGCCGTCGCGCCGCACGCGCAGTTTCATTTCAAACGGTTTTTGCAGATGCCAAAACAGGCCGCGGCCGGGGCACAGGGCGAAGCGGCCGCCGGTTTGCACGGGTTTGTCCATCGAGCGCAAAAAACGCTGCTGGATAAACCCGCCCTGCACGCTCTGCGGGGCTTGCAGCTGCGTGGTGAGCTCGGCGGTGCTGAAGGCAAGCGCAGGGAGGACGGCAAGGGAAAGGAAGAGGCTGAGGAGGAGTTTTTTCATGGTGCCGGGGTTATGCGGGGAGTGGGAAGGGAAGCATAGTATAGTGGATTTGCGGGGAAGGCGTGCAGTGTGAGGGGGGCGCGGGGTTTCAGGTAGCCTCAATCCTTGGCCAAGGGCACGAATCCTGCAAACTGTCGCACGGCCTGTTGCCAGCTTGCGGGGGTTTGGAACTGCATTTCGCTGTTGTCGATGCGCTGGGCGACTTGGGTGGTGCGGGCCTGGGTGAGTTTGGCGCCGCTTTCTGCGTCGCGCAGGGTGTAGTCGATGCGCAGGCAGCTTTCGTATTCGGTTACGGCCATCTCCACGCGGATTTTTTGGCCGAAGCGGGCGGGGCGGATATATTTTAGATCGAGCTTCACCACGGGCCAGGCGTGGCCGTGTTTGAGCATGACGGTGTAGTTATAGCCGATGGCGTCGAGCAGGGCGCAGCGGGCGATTTCGAGGTATTTGACATAGTGGCCGTGCCAGACGATCTGCATCACGTCTACGTCGAAAAAGGGGACTTCGATCTCGGTGTGGTGGCGGCAGTAGATGTGTTTAGCCATGTGGGGTGTTGCTCCAGAAGTCGTAGAAGTTGAACCATTGCAGCGGCGTGCGGGCGGCGTGGGCGGCTAAAACGTCGGCGTACTGTTGCGCCATGCTTTCAATCACTTGTTTGCGCGTGGCGGCGGTCCAGCTTGGGGCTACCTGAAAACGTTTCAGGCATAAATGATAACGGCCTTGCTCTTTTAACACGAAGACGGTGTTGGTGGGCGCGCGCAAGAGGCCGGCGAGCAGCCAGGGGCCTTGCGGCAGATGGGCGGTGTGGCCGAGGAATTGCACGGGCACGGTTTTGTTGCCGCGCACGGGGGTGCGGTCGGCGGCGATGGCGAGCCATTCTCCGGCGTCGAGTTTTTGCGAGAGTTGGAACATTTTGGCGGCGTCGAGCTCGGCTACCTGAATCAGCTGCAAATCGCTGGCACCGGCGGCTTTGAGGGCGCGGTTGAAATCTTCGGCGTGGGCGTTGTGCACGAGCACATTGAGTTTGAAGCCTTGGTGGTGGGAGACGAGGGCGCGGCACACTTCGATGTTGCCCAGATGCGAGCAGATGAGGATTTGGCCGCGTACGTTGTGGTTGTCTATATCGGCATACAGGTTGTCGGGGTCTTCCACCACGAGGTCGGGCACGGTAATTTTATGCTGCCACACGGCAAAGCGGTCAGCCACGGCTTGGCCGAAGGCGGCGAATTGGCGGTATACGGGGAAACACGCGGGCAGCGGTGCGGCGGGGAAACTAGTTTTCAGGTAGCCTTGATATTGGCGCACGCTGCGGCGTTGGGCGGCGGAAGTGAGGTAGAAATAGGCGGCAACGAGGGCGGCGATATCGTGCACCGGCCACAGGGGCAGGTAGCGCACCAGCCATTCGGTAATCTTGAGGAAGAGGCGGTGGCCGCGTTCGCGCTGTGCCGACCAATGCGCCTGTTCGGTTTGTGCGGCTTGAGGCCGTCTGAAAAGGCGGCCGAGGTGGCGGGCAACCATGCCGCAAAACAGGCGGGCATGCATTTTGCTGATGAGCAGGTTGTCGCGGCGCAGGTTGAAGTGCGATACGCCACCCGCTTCGTAGCGCACGGGCGTGTCCAGCCACACGAAGGGCGCGCCCGACCAATGCAGGCGAATGAGGATTTCGTTGTCGAAATCCATGCGCTCGCCGATGATGCCGCCGCCGTATTGGATGGGCAAAACGGCCTCCAGCGGATAAACGCGGAAGCCGCACATGCCGTCTTTGATGTCGAACGACCAAGTGTGCAGCACGTTCCAAAAATCGGTGATTTTGCGGCCGTAGAGGCGCGATTTAGGCACGTCTCCGTCGTATACCGGCCGCCCGCACACTACGGCCTGCGGCCTTTCACGCGCGGTTTCGACAAAACGCGGGATGTCGGCGAAGCTGTGCTGCGCGTCGGCATCAATCTGCAAAACGTGGCTGAAACCTTGCTCCGCCGCCAGCTTGAAGCCCCATTTCATCGCGCTGCCTTTACCGCCGTTCACCGGCCGGAAGGCCACCTGAACGCCCTCGCCACGCAACGCCTCCAAACCGGCGCGGCAGTCTTCGCCCGAGCCGTCGTCCACCACCAAAACGGGCAGGCCGCAATGGCGCAGGGCGGAAACCACCTGCGGCAGTGTGCTGAGGTGGCGGTAGTGGGGAATGATGGCGAGGAGCTTCATGATTGGGCGGCGGTGGGAAAGGCTGGATTGTAGCAAAAGGGCGGAAGGGCTACCTGAAAGCGCAGCTTCAACGAAGCCAAACTCAACTCTCCCCGTTCTGCTTCCCTTCCAGCATCTCCCACCGCTCCAATTTCTCCAGCAGCAGCATTTCAATTTCTTCCGCCCGCGCTTGCAGGCTGCTTGCTTTTTCGTAATCTCTGAAGATTTCCGGGTCGGAAAGCCGGGTGTTCAAATCGGCCTGTTCGGCTTCCAGCGCGGTAATTTCGTCGGGCAGGGCGTCGAGTTCGCGCTGTTCTTTGTACGACAGCTTCACGCTGCGGTTGGGCTTGGGCTTGTCTTTTTCCGGCTGTTTTTCTGGCTTGGCGGCGGTGGCAGCCTGCACTTTGTCTTCGCGTGCTTTTGCGTCGGCATAGTCCTGATAGCCGCCGATGTATTCTTTCAGACGGCCTTCCCCTTCAAATACAATGCTCTGCGTAATCACGTTGTCTAAAAACATACGGTCATGGCTGACGAGGAACACGGTGCCGGCGTAATCGCGCAGCAGCTCTTCCAGCAGTTCTTGCGTGTCGATGTCCAAATCGTTGGTCGGCTCATCCAGCACCAGAATATTGGCGGGGCGGGTGAACAGTTTGGCCAGCAGCAGGCGGTTGCGCTCGCCGCCGGAGAGCGACGACACGGGAGATTGGGCGCGGGCAGGGTGGAACAGGAAGTCTTCCAGATAGCCCATCACATGCCGCTTTTTGCCGCCGATTTCCACATAATCGTTGCCCTGGCCGAGCGTGTAGAACACGGTGTCGTTTTCGTTCAGCGCGCTGCGGAACTGGTCGAAATACGCCACTTCCTGCTTGCTGCCGAGGCGGATTTTGCCGCCGTTGGGCGCGAGTTCGCCCAAAATCAGCTTCAAAAACGTGGTTTTGCCGATGCCGTTCGCGCCAATCAGGCCGATTTTGTCGCCGCGCTGAATCACGGCGGAAAAATCTTTCATAATCATTTTGTTGCCGTACGCAAACGAGGCGTGTTCCAGTTCGGCGATAATTTTGCTGCTTTTCTCGCCCGCGTCCAGCTTGAACGACACCTGCCCCTGCCGTTCGCGCCGCGCCGCGCGCTGTTTCCGCAATTCTTCCAAACGCTTAACCCGCCCTTCGTTGCGCGTGCGCCGCGCTTCGATGCCTTTGCGAATCCACGCCTCTTCCTGCGCGTGGAATTTGTCGAACAGGCGGTTGTGTTCGGCTTCTACGGCCAGTTCTTCCGCTTTTTTCTCGCTGTATTTGGCGAACGAGCCGGGATAAGAGCGCAGGCTGCCTCGGTCGAGTTCGACGATGCGGTTGGCCACATTGTCCAAAAAACGGCGGTCGTGGGTAATCACAATCAGGCTGCCTGAAAAGTTTTTCAGCAGGTTTTCCAGCCACAAAATCGCGTCGATGTCCAAATGGTTGGTCGGCTCGTCCAGCAGCAGGATGTCGGGCTTCTGCACCCATGCCTGCGCCAGCGCGACACGCTTTTTCTGCCCGCCGGACAAATTGGCGATTTTCTCATTTTCAGGTAGCCCCAGCTCGCCAATGGTTTGGCTCACCAGCGCATCGAACTGCCAGCCGTTTTGCGCTTCGATTTGGTTTTGCAGTTCGTTCAATTCTTTGATGAGGCTGTCGTTCTGCCCGTTGGCCAGTTTGCGGCCGATTTCGTGGTAACGCCGCAGCACGCCGCGCAGGCTGCCCAGCCCTTCGGACACAATGTCGAACACGGCGGCCGCGCCGTCGAAAAAGCTCTCCTGCGGCACATACACGGTTTTCAGCCCGTTTTGCAGGATGAGCCGGCCGTCGTCGGGCTTCTGCACGCCGGCGAGGATTTTCAGCAGGCTGGATTTGCCCGCGCCGTTGCGCCCGATAAGCCCGACTTTGTCGCCCGCAGCCAGTTGGAAAGACGCTTTGTCGAGCAGCGCGACGTGCCCGAAGGCGAAGGATAGGTTTTCGGCTTGGAGGATGGTCATGGGTGTCCTTGGGGTGGATGTTTCAGGGTTGCAGCCTGCATTTGGTTTCCAGATGGGGTTTCAGGCAGCCTGCAGGCGGTAGGTCGGATACAAGTATCTGACCTACCGCTGCTACATCCGCTCAAATACCAAATCCACAAATTCACGCCGTACCAGTTTGCCGCTTTTGCTGACTGCCCAATCGCGGCTGCGCTGTTCAAGTACGCAACGCAACGGCAGGTTGTCAGTTAGGGCATGGATGTCGGTGGCGTTGTAGAACGTGAAGCCGTGAGCTGCAAACGGCAATTTGGACATGAATTCTTTTTCACAAAAATTCAGGCACAGTCGGCCGGCGGGTTTCAGCACGCGACAGAATTCGGACAACATGAGCGGCGCATCGTCCCAAAAATAGACAGTGTTGACTGACACGGTTTTATCGAACGCGGCATCGGTAAAGGGCAGCGCGCCGCCGTCATACAGCAAATAATCTGCCTGCCCTGCGGCAATAAACGGCGCGTTGAATGCCTGCGCTTGCTCACACATCAATGGCGAAATTTCCAAGCCGGTGTAGTGCAGGTCGTTCGCCTGCGACAGGATGTAGCCCAGCAGACCGCCGTTGCCGCAGCCGGTTTCTAAGATCTTGTCGCTGTTTCGCAGGCGGGCGGCGGTGAACGCGCTGATGATTTGGGCCAGGTTGCGCAGGTTCATCACCTGCCCGAAAAGCACTCCCGCTTCATCGTGCGGACAGCGCAGTTGGGCGGCAGTTTGTTCAGCGGATAATTCCATTATGGCTCCTTAATGTCTGTAGTTTAAGCAGGTGTAGTGTAGGCAGATGATACAAATTGCCGATTGTTGTAGGGTGGGCATTTATGCTTATGCGGTTTCAGGTAGCCCCAAATACAAAACGTGCGGGTAGCAAGTGTCCACCTTGCTCATAGCTTATGGCTTGCCGCGACAGATAATATAACCTACAGCCCCTGCGGATGAGCCCATGAAAGATACATGTATGGGGTGTCGGCAGTTTGGTAAAACGCCAATGTGGGAAAGTTGGCAATATTGTTTGCCGTAATTTGGTGTACGGTAATACTTTCCAAATCCAAAATCCATTTTGTAGGCGGATGTTTTCAAACTAAAAATAAGCAACGTTTTGGAATAACAGTGTTTCTCCGTTGTTTTAAAAACAGTTGCAGCGTTTGTGCGGTAGGGTTGTGGTGGTGACTGTGGATTTCTTTGTCGTGGTACATTTTTGCGGCGGGTGGTGTTGGGCAGGCAAAAGCCGTCTAAAAATCAAGCTTTCCGGCAGCCTGACAGGGGTTCCAGGCTCGAAATTCGGTCTATGTGTTGTACGGTTTATGAAATTCCCAAGCATCATCATGCCCTTTGAATGCGTGAGCCTTGCTTGGCTGATGAGCCTTATTGAGCATTTCGAACGTCTGCTCTGGCTCGTTTAAATGCGGATGAGCCTCGCCGATAGCGATTATAGTCATCATCATGGGATCTATTCAGGAATTTGATTAGGCTGACAGCCAATTCCAAGGCTTCTTTAATAGCGTTTCTATTTTGTCCAAGCAAGCGTAATTAAAGTCTGCATTATTTAGTTTTTCAGTCAAGGTCGGTTATCCTGTGGTTGCGTAGGGCGATTTTGTGGTTCAGGCTACCTGAAAACCATTCAAACCGTTGTTCGTACGAAATTTTGTGATAATATTGAAATGTTAATTTTAACACTTAGGAGAGCCTCATGTTGTGGATTGTCCTTCTTTTATCGGCCGCGTTGAGTGTGGTGGGCGTGATGGTGTACAACCGTTTAGTGATTTCGCAAAACCAATACCGCAACGCCTTCTCCCAAATCGGCGTTCAGCTGCAACGTCGGCATGACCTGATTCCCAATTTGGTGGCTGCCGCCAAAGGCTACCTGAAACACGAAAATGACACCTTTACACAGGTTACGCAGGCGCGCAATCAGGCCGCTGGCGTGCTGGGTGGTGCGCGGCCGGAAAATGCGGAAGCGGTGGCGCAGCTTTCTGCTGCCGAAACCCTGCTCACCCAAGCTGTGCGCAGCTTGATGGTGCAGCTTGAGGCCTATCCAGATTTGCAGGCTGCTGCCAATATGCGCCAGCTGGCCGAGGAAATTACCAGCACGGAAAACCGTATCGCCTTCGCCCGCCAGGCCTACAACGACGCGGCCATGGGCTACAACACGCTGCGCCAGCTGTTTCCGCACAGCATTATCGCCGCCTATTTCGGGCACCGGCAGCCGGCACAGCTTTTGGAGTTTCCCGACCGCGCCAAACACCAAGTGCCGCCTGAGGTGCGGTTTTAAGGGTAGATAATGAGGTTTTCAGGTAGCCTTTTTGAATCCATTCGGTATGCCCAAGGCTGATGTGGTTTTTGCATGGGTGACAAGTTGCTCCAGCTATATGTGCTCTGCAGGCTAGGACAATAGTAAGGCAAAAAGTGTTTTCAGGCAGCCCTTTCAAAATGCGAAGAGGCTTGAAAATATTTTGAACAATAATAACAACACATTACCATAACCCGTAGAACGCCAATTGCAGCATGCAGAAAAACCGCCTGAAAGGACATGCCCTTTCAAGCGGTTTGGTTTCGCTAAAGCTAGAGTCAGCAGCAGCGGCCGCCGTTAGCGCCACAGCGGCGTTTGCGGCAATAATCTGCAAACTGCTGTTCGGTCATCACCGGTGCGTTGGGGTTATAGCGCCTTTGGCGTACCACATAGTTGGCGTAATCCGGTACGCCCACCATCAGGTTGGCGGTCAACTTGGCTGTTTTCCAAGCCTGATGTAGGTGCTGTTTCAGTTTATGCTTCATTCACGGACTCGGTGTTTGCGTCGGCGGTTTCGTTACGGAATACCGGCGGGATTTCATGGGCGGTGGCCCAGCCGACTTTGCGGGCTTTCATGGCTACCTGGAAGCCGTAAACAGCCACAAATACCACCACAGCCAAGAACAGCACGGTCAGGCCGGAGTTCACATAGTCGTTGAACGCGATGCGGCTCATTTCTTCGGCGGTTTTGGCCGGAGCCAGGATTTCGCCGTTGGCCAAGGCTGCTTTATATTTGGCAGCGTGAGCCATAAAGCTGATGCGTGGGCTGGAATCGAACACTTTCTGCCAACCGGCATAGCAAGTCACCACTAATACGCCGATAGACGGTACCAAAGTAACCCAAATGTAGCGGTCGCGTTTCATCTTAATTAGAACCACAGTACACAGGATCAAGGCCACGCCTGCTAGCATCTGGTTGGCGATACCGAACAGTGGCCATAGGGAGTTAATACCCCCCAGCGGGTCGGTTACCCCGGTGTAGAGGAAGTAGCCCCACAGAGCCACGGCTATGAAGGTGGCAATCAGGTTGGCAGGCAGGCTGTCGGTGTTGCCGAACGGTTTGTAGAAGATACTGCCCAAGTCTTGAATCATGAAGCGGGCCACACGGGTGCCGGCGTCCACTGCAGTTAGAATGAACAGAGCTTCAAACAGCAGCGCGAAGTGATACCAGAACGCCATCATGCCTTCGCCGGGAATCAACTGGCTCATGATGTGCGCCATGCCCACGGCCAGAGTCGGCGCACCGCCTGCACGGGACAGGATGGTGAGTTCGCCCACTTCTTTGGCAGTATGCAGCAGAGTGGCCTCAGTTACCGGGAAGCCCAGCTGGGTGGTGATCACGTGTGCGGCATTGGCAGCATCGGTGCCGATGAGGGCAGCCGGGCTGTTCATGGCGAAATACACACCAGGATCAAGCGAAGCAGCAGCAGCCAGCGCCATAATAGCCACAAAGCTTTCCATAATCATGCCGCCGTAGCCGATCATACGCACGTGTTCTTCGTTTTCCACCATTTTCGGGGTGGTGCCGGAAGAAATCAGGGCGTGGAAACCGGATACCGCACCGCAGGCGATGGTAATGAATAGGAAGGGGAAAAGGCTACCTGAGAACACCGGGCCGGAGCCGTCGATAAAGCGGGTAACGGCGTGCATTTGCAGCGGCGGGCTAACAATAATGATGCCCAAGGCCAATGCAATGATGGTACCGATTTTCAGGAAGGTGGAAAGGTAGTCGCGCGGAGTGAGCAGCAACCATACCGGCAGTACGGAAGCGATAAAACCATAGATCATTACCGCCCAAGCGATAGACAAGCCTTCCAAGTCGAAGATATGCCCGAAGGAGCTTTCGGCCACATTTTTACCATACACAATCGCCAACACCAGCAAGATAAAGCCGACGATGGAAATCTCGCCGATTTTGCCTGGACGGATGTAGCGGGTGTAGATACCCATAAACAGGGCAATCGGGATGGTGGTGGCGATGGTGAAGGTACCCCACGGGCTGTGGATCAAGGCTTTCACCACAATCAGCGCCAGCACGGCCATAATGATCACCATGATCATCAGAATACCGATGGAGGCAATCACGCCAGCCACGGTGCCCAGCTCTTGTTTAACTATATCACCCAAGGATTTACCGTCGCGGCGCATGGACACGAACAATACCATCGCGTCCTGAACCGCACCGGCAAACACTACGCCGAAGATAATCCACAGCGTACCAGGTAGATAACCCATCTGCGCGGCTAGTACTGGGCCTACCAAGGGGCCGGCGCCGGCAATGGCGGCAAAATGATGGCCGAACAGCACACCTTTGTGCGTCGGCACATAGTCCAAGCCATCGTTGTGGCGCTCGGCCGGCGTGAGCCGGTTGGGATCGAGCTGCATTACGTTTTTGGCAATATAGAGGCTATAAAAGCGGTAGGCAATAGCATATACGGAGACGGCAGCAATTACCATCCAGACTGCACTTACCTGTTCACCGCGATGGATAGCCAAAGTGGTAAAGGAGGCCAAGCCAGCCAGCACCACAGCACCCCATATCAGGAAGCTTTTGAGTTTGTTCATGATAACAACACTCCGATTCAACAAAAATAAAACGGCTGTCCGGCCAGGCCGTACTGCCCAACTTCGGCAGCCCCCTATCCGGTAATCGGACGTTGTACCATTAATAAGGCACAAACGTCTTAAACTACCAAACAGTATAAGCTTAACATATTTGTGGAAATAATTACGTTAAATTTTCAAGAGCCAGCTGCTATTTTTGCCATGGTTTAGACAGAAAAGCCTAAATTCAGTACAAAAATGCACTTAAACAAGGATGATTTGACTTAAATCAATAAACAGCTATATAGATTTAAAGTAACCTATTAGATTTTACAAAAAATCGGTCGGGAGAAAGATTATAAAGATTGCTTTGTGGAGTTTGGCCACGCTGACGCTTTCAGGTAGCCTTTGGCCACTACCACTTTGACGATTGCCCGAAGCCTAATAGGCTGCCTGAAAACAGCAAAACCGGACAGCTGTGTGCCTGTCCGGTTTTTGTGGTTCAGCCGATATCCTGATACTCCGCCTACTGTGCGGGCTGTGCCGTTTGGGCAGGGGCTTTCCGGTAGCGCCCGGCCATGGCTTTATACACCATGCTTTCGTAACGCAGGGCTTGATAGCGGGCCTCAAGCAGGCTTTGTGCACCGGAATATTCGGTGTTCAGCGCGGAAAGCCAGTCTTTGAGCTCGTTGCGGCCGTGTTGGTAGCGCACACGGTAGTAGCGGCTGTTTTCGGCATCGAGCCGGTGGCGGCGGCGCTGGTTTTCCAGGGTTTGGCGGCTGGCGCGGTATTGACGGTAGTTGGTATCGACTTCGTTGAGCGCGGTGGTGAGGGCTTTTTCGAAGGCGAGTTTGGTGTTTTCAAAGTTGGCTTCGGCGCTGCGGTCTTTCCAGTGCATGGTGCGCCAGTTGAGGAAGGGCAGATTGAGGCTGACGCTGCCGCCCAATATCGGCACGTTGAACAGGTTCTTGCTGTGTTCAGACGAGGTGCTTAGCGCGGCATTCAGCGTGATGCTGGGATACCAGCTGCGGTATTGCGCCTGCTGGCTTTTGAGGGCGGACTGTAGGCGGTAGTCGGCGGCGATGAGGTCGGGACGGGCGGCGAGGGTGGAGATGGGTACATTCAAATCGAGCTTGCCGCCTTCGGGTAGTCGGAAGGATTCGGGCTGCACGGCCATTGCCTGGTCGGGGCGCAGGTTGAGTAGGTTGCGCAGGGTGGCTTCGGTGTTGCTGCGGCTCTGTTGCAGCGACAGCAGGCTGTTTTCGGCGGCAAGCAGGGATTGCTCGGCCTGGGTCACTTCTATCGAGGCCACGCGGCCGTGGCGGTATTTGCTGCGGGCGATTTGCAGGATTTGTTTGTATTGCTCGATGGTTTTTTCGGTGAGCTTGATGGCTTCGTTGAGATAGGCTACCTGAAAATAGGCGTCGGCCACATTGTTGATTACGGTGAGGCGGGTGGCGGCCAAATCTTGCTCGGTGGCGCGCTGCTCCCACGCTTGGGCAGAGGCGGTGGCGTTGAGTTTGCGCCATAAATCGAGCTCGTAGCTTAAGCCGAGCTGGCTGCTGTAGCTGTGGCTGTTTTGGCGGGTGTCGAGGTTGCGGTTGGCGTTGGCACCGAGCGAAGCGTTGAATTCGGGCACGAGATTGGCGCCGAGAATGTTGGCCTGATACAGAGCTTTGTTCACACTAACGGCGGCCTGTTTCAAATCCACATTGTTGGCCAAGGCCTGTTCCACCAAGGCATTGAGCCCGCTGTCGCCGAAAGTTTGCCACCAATCGCCTTCAGTTTGGTAGGCGCAGCCGGCGGGATCGGGGCAGTGGCCGCTTTCGCTGGCGGCGGTTTGTACGCTGCCATCGCGCTGAGCTTGGGCGAGGCCGATTTGGGTGTTGGGGGTTTGGTCGATGGCGCAGCCGGCGAGCAAAAGCAGAGCCAGCGCGGCCGCACGGATGGGCAGGTGGGTTGTGTGGTTCATAAACCCTCGTTTCTTGGTTGGGTGTCGGGTGGGTTTCAGGTAGCCTTGGTTGCCGGTTGTAGGCTACCTGAAAATATCAGGCAGCGTTTTAGCTTCGTGGCTTCTCACGCTCCCAGGGGGTCTCTAATCGCGCGACAGGGCAGTAATCGGGTTGAGCTTGGAAGCGTTTTTGGCGGGCATGAAGCCGAACAGCACGCCGATGAAGGTGGAGCAGCACACCGCGCTCACAATCGACCAGGTGGAGAATGACATGGCAAACTCGCTGGCCAGAGCGTTGAAGCCCAAGCCGATTAAATAGGAAAGCAGAATGCCGGCCGCGCCGCCGATGAGGCAGATGAGCACGGCTTCAATCAGAAACTGCTGCAAAATATTGCCCTGCCGCGCGCCGATAGCCATGCGTACGCCGATTTCCTTGGTGCGCTCGGTTACCGACACCAGCATGATGTTCATCACGCCGATGCCGCCAACCACCAATGAAATCAGGGCGATACAGGAGATCAGCAGAGTCATCGCACCGGTGGTTTTTTCGATGGTCTGCTTGATGCTATCGCTGTTGCTGGTGAAGAAATCTTCTTTGCCGTGCCGCGCCAGCAGCAGCTCTTTGATGCCCTGTTCGGCCACGGAGGTGCTCACATCGTCGCGGATTTTTACGGTTACCGAGCTGATATAGCGTTCGCCGGAAATGCGGTTCATCACCGTGGTGTAGGGCGCCCACATTTGCAGGCTGTCGTTGCTGCCGAAGCCGCTTTGGTCTTCGGCACTGATGCCGATCACACGCAACGGGCGTTTGCCGAACAAAATGGTTTGGCCGATAGGGTTGGTGCCTTCCGGGAACAATTGTTTGCGGGTGTTCGGGTCGATAACGACGACTTGCGCGGCGGTGTCCACGTCGTCTTGGTTAAACAGCCGGCCTTGATCGAGCTTGATGCCGCGTACGTTGAAATACTGCTCGCCCGCGCCGTAGAGCTGGGCGGTAACGTTGGTGTTGTGGTAGGTGGTGGTGGCGCTGGAAGTGGTCGTCGGAGTAACGCTATCGACATAGCTTTGCTTGCCGATGGCTTCGGCATCGGCAATGGTAAGCGTGCGGATGCGGCCTCGGTGGCGGTCGCCGAAGCCTTTGCCGGGATACACGCCGATGGTGTTGGTACCGATAGCGCTGATGTCGGAAAGGATTTTCTCCTGCGTGCCGCGCCCCAGCGCCACCACGGATACCACTGAAGCAATGCCGATAATGATGCCGAGCATGGTGAGCAGGGAGCGCATTTTGTGCGCCATGATGGCCTGCACCGACATTTTGAAGGCTTCCACAAACTGGTCTTTATAAAACAGCCAAGATTGCTTTTCGGTGCGGCTTTCCACGCTGCTGGGTGGGATTTCGGCGTTTTTGCTGGTGTCGGCGATGATTTCGCCGTCTTTGATTTCAATCACGCGGTTGGCGAAGGCGGCGATTTTCGGGTCGTGCGTAACTAAAATAATGGTGTGGCCTTTGGCGTGCAGCCCGCAGATGATTTCCATCACCATTTCGCCGCTGTGCGAATCGAGCGCACCAGTGGGCTCGTCGGCCAGGATGATTTCACCGCCGTTCATCAGCGCGCGGGCAATGGAAACACGCTGCTGTTGGCCGCCGGAGAGCTGGTTGGGGCGGTTGGCTTCTTTGCCTTCCAGACCCAAATCGGCCAGAAGCCGGGTGGCGCGCTCGTATCGCTTTTTCTGATCCATGCCGGCATACACGGAGGGCAGGGCCACGTTTTCGCGCGCGCTCAATGCGCCCAAGAGGTTGTAGCGCTGGAAGATGAAGCCGAATTTGCGCCGGCGCAGTGCGGCCAGCTCGTCACCGCTCATCTGTGCGGTTTCCACACCATTGATTTGATACGAACCGGAAGAGGCGCTGTCGAGGCAGCCAAGGATGTTCATCAGCGTGGATTTACCGGAGCCAGATTGGCCAATGATGGCGATGAAATCGCCTTTTTGGATGGTGAGGTTGATGTCTTTTAAAACATGAACGCGGTTGGCGCCTTCACCAAAATAGCGATTGATATTACGGCATTCGATTAGGTTCATATGCGTACGGATTTTGTTGTGGCAGGAGCCACCTGAAAGCATAACTTCAACGAAGCTGAAACAGAGCGCCGCGGAGTTGCTGCGAAGCTAAATTGTCTATACGGCTTGGGTTGAGGGTTTCAGGTAGCCTTAACTTAAGACAGGAGTACGGTGAAAGTGTCGGGTAGTCTGCAGGCACATCTGCTGTCTGACACCTCTTATTACATCGGCGGACCACCCTGCCACTCTTTCACCGTGCCATCGCTCTCCGACACGATCACTTTCTCACCCTCTGTCACGCCCGATTTCACTTCGGTGAGTGTGCCATCGCTGATGCCCACGGTAATGGTGCGTTCTTCCACCTGATTTTCCGCTTTCAACACGCGCACATAGCGCTCGCTGCCGCGCTGCTTCACGGCGGTGGCAGGAACAGTGAGCACGTTTTTGGCTTCACCGATCACGATGTTGTTTTGCGTGGTCATGCCGATGGCAAGCTTGCCGTCTTCGTTCGGTACGAGGGCGCGGGCGTAGTAGTAGATGGCGGTGTTGGTAGTGTCGGTGCTAGTGGTGTAGCTGCCTTGCGACATGGTAGTCAAGCCCGGATCAATGCTCTCCAACTTGGATTCCCGTTCGCTATTGGGGTCGGCCAGGGTGGTGAACAGCAGGGTTTGGCCGGCTTTCACGCGGGTTACGTCGCCCTCGGCAATCTGCATTTTATTCAGCATGCGGCTCAAATCGGCCACTTGGCCGATGGCGGGTGTGCTCTGCGCCGCATTCACGGTTTGCCCTTCTTCCACTTTCACTGAAACCATCGTGCCGGAAATCGGCGCGGTGATGCGGGTGTAGCCCAAATCAGCTTCGGCCGTGTTGATGGCAATGCGGGTTTGGCGGATAGAAGATTGCAGCTCGCCCACCTGCGCCTTGGCGGCGGCATACGAGCCCTGCGCGCTTTCCAGCTCTTCTTTGGAAGTGGCATTTTCCGCCCACAAGGCCTGCTCGCGGCGGTATTTGCGCTCGGCGTTTTGCAGTGCCACCCGTGCAGATACGAGCTGTGCCTGATAGGTTTCCAGCTTGGCCTTGTTTGTGTTCAGTGTGTTGAGCTGGGTGGTGGAGTCGATTTCGGCGATGAGGTCGCCTTTTTCCACATGCTGTCCGAGCTTCACATACAAGTGCTTGATTTGGCCGGAAGCCTGGGCGCCCACGTCTACCAGCTGTGCAGCAGAGATTTCGCCGGTGGCGGATACGGTTTGGCGCACGTCGGCACGTTTCACTTCTTCGGTGAGATAGGTGGTTGGCGGCTTGCTTGGATTCAAAAAGGCATAACCAGCCGCACCCATGGTCAGCGCAGCCACTGCCCACAACGTCCATTTCAATGGTTTTTTCATTTTGCTCTGCTTGCCCTTTCCGACAGCTGTTGGGAAATGCGGCTATTCTAGGAAACTGTCGCTGTTTGTGCCATCTGATTAACCTATCCTTACCCCGGTGGGACTTTGTTGGCAGGGTTTTACGGAAATTAGGGCTTGTGCGAGGAAAGCTACCTGAAAACAGCTGCTCAGGCACAATCGTTTCAGGTAGCCTCTTGACTCAAATACCGTGCTACCACCGCTTAAAGATCAGCGACGTATTCACGCCGCCGAAGGCGAAGTTGTTGTTCATCACGTATTCGGTGTCGATGCGGCGGCCGGAGCCGGTAAGGTAGTCGGCTTCGCCGCAGCGGGGGTCGATGTTGTCCAAGTTCAGCGTGGGGGCGAACCAGCCGCTGCGCATCATTTCGATGGCAAACCAGGATTCGAGCGAGCCGCAAGCGCCGAGGGTGTGGCCGAGGTAGCTTTTTTGCGAGCTGATGGGAACGTGGCCGAACACGGCGGCAGTGGCTTGGGTTTCGGCAATGTCGCCCTGTTCGGTGGCCGTGCCGTGGCCGCTGACATAGCCGACGGCAGAGGGCGGCAGTGCGGCGTCTTCGAGGGCTAGCTCCATGCAGCGTTGCATGGTGCGCATCTCGGGGCGGGTGATGTGGCTGCCGTCGCAGTTGGCGCCGTAGCCGACGATTTCGGCGATGATGTGCGCGCCGCGTGCTTGGGCGTGTTCTAATTCTTCCAGCACCATCATGCAGCCGCCTTCGCCGAGCACGAGGCCGTCGCGCGCGGTGTCATATGGGCGTGGGGTAAGTTCGGGCTCGTGGTTGCGGCGGCTGGCGGCGTAGAGGCTGTCGAACACGTAGGCTTCGGAGGGGCAGAGCTGGTCGGCGCCGCCGACCAGCATCATGGGGATTTTGCCGTATTTGATGGCTTCGTAGGCGTAGCCTATGCCTTGGCTGCCGGAGGTGCAGGCGCTGGAGGTGGGAATCAGGCGGCCGGTGAGGCCGAAGAAGATGGCCACGTTGGCGGCGGTGGTGTGCGGCATCATGCGCACATAGGTGTTGGCGTTGAAATTGTTGGGCTGGTGGGCGAGCAGCAGGCCGATGTCGAGCACGTCGGCGGTGCTGCCGCTGGAAGAACCGGCGGCTACGCCCATGCTGCCGTTGCGGATAATGGGATCATCGAGCAAGCCTGCCTGCTTCAGCGCTTGTTCGGCGGCGTCGGTGCAGTATTGCGCCAGCGGGCCCATGCTGCGCAACTGTTTGCGCGTCCAATGTGCAGGCGGTGCGTAGGCGGGCAGCGGTGCACCGAGGCGGGTGGCCATTTCGGGGAAGGCATCCCACGCCTCCATGCGGCGCACGGCGTTTTTGCCTGCGCGGAAAGCGGCTTCGATTTCGTGCCACTCGCGGCCGAAGGCGCACACCGCGCCCACGCCGGTAATCACCACCCGTTTGGTTTCCATCAACACAATCCTCCGTTTACCGCAATCACCTGCCGCGTGATGTAGGCGGCGTGTTCGCTCATCAAGAAGCGCACGGCATGCGCCACTTCTTCAGGCAGCCCCATGCGCTGCGCCGGAATGGCTTTCAAAATTTCCTCCACCGGCACGTTTTCGTCCAGAATTTCCGTATCAATCAGGCCGGGGGCGACGCAGTTGACCGTAATCTTGCGTTTGGCCAACTCCACCGCCAAAGCCTTGGCCGCGCCAATCAGCCCCGCCTTCGACGCGCTGTAGTTCACCTGCCCGCGGTTGCCGATCAGGCCGGACACGGAGGCCATGCACACAATCCGCCCCGGCGCGCGGCGGCGGATCATCGGCATGATGAGCGGGTGCAGCACGTTGTAGAAGCCGTCCAGATTGGTGCGCAATACGCGGTCCCAATCTTCGTCTTCCAGCGCGGGGAAGGCATTGTCGCGCGTCAGCCCTGCATTCAGCACCACGCCGTAATACGCGCCATGCTCTTCAATATCCGCTTCCAGCACGCGGCGGCATTCGGCACGGTCGGCCACGTCAAACTGCAGCACCCGTGCCTGCCGCCCTAACGAACGGATTTGTTCCGCCACCGCCTCGGCATCCGCCATGCGGCTGCGGCCGTGCACCACAATGCCGAAGCCGTCTTGCGCCAAGGCCAAAGCAGCCGCACGGCCGATGCCGCGGGTGGAGCCGGTGATGAGGATGGTTTGGGTCATGATGGGGTTCCTTTGATATGGGTTGGAGGCGGCCTATGCTGAGAGGAGGCTACCTGAAAGCAAAGCGTGGCAAGTTTCCACAAAGCTGAAGTTTGGGATGTATTTGGATTGGATGCGCAGCACATGGATTGTACCTGCGAACCGGATTTGTCGGAATGGCTATGCGGCTGTTTTGGCATTTCGTTGCCGTTTCATATTTGGATGGCATTGAAATTTTGTTTTCAGGTAGCCTGTGGCGGCTTGGGGCCGTCTGAAAGAGTGGATGTTAATGAGATTAAATGAGGGGTGGCCTCTGTATGCGGGCGGAAGTTTTGGTGAGGCAATGTGAGATAGTATGAAATTGAATGTATTGATTGAATGATACAATACCCATGCTTCATTACCCGTCAGGAGGGAATATGCTTCAACGCTTCACCGACCCGAACGAAAACATCTTATGGCAGGGCAAGCCGCACCGTTTTTTTATACGTATTGGGCAATCCGCTGATTTATCCGTTCGCCCTGTGCTGGGGCTTGTTCGACTTGTTTTTTATAGGCAAATTTAATGCCGCATCGCACGGTTTGTTCCCGCATGTGAATTTTTTTATACTTTTTCATCTGGCTCCGGTGTGGTACGCAATTTTTTCGCCGGTTTACCGTTTTTTCAATTGGTACCGCATCGATTATGCGCTCACCGATAAACGCCTGTATTTCACTTCCGGGCTGATCGGGCTGGATATTGCCAGTGCCGAGCTGCCTGAAGTGCAGAATTTGCGGGTGTATGTAGGCGTGTTGGAAGCCATGTTCAAACGGGGCACCATCCGCTTTGGTGCCAGAAATGCCTTGCGTTATGTGGAAAATCCCTACGAAGTTTATAAGCTAATTCAGCAAACTGCTGTGGACATCACCACAGACCGTCAATTCCCCAACCAATTGCGCCCCGAAGAAAACCCAGGCTACCACACCCGATATAAGCCTTAATAATGCAGGCTGCAAAAAGGCCGTCTGAAACAGATTTTGCTGTTTTCAGACGGCCTCTTATTGCTTAAAGCAGGGGGGAACTTAATTCCCTAATTGCGTGGTTTTATTCACAATAATCTCCACACGACGGTTTTGGGCACGGCCTTCCGGGTTGTCGCTGCCGTCTGGATGGGTGTTGGGCGCAATGGGGTGTGTGGCGCCGAGGCCTTCAAGCTGATAATTCTGTTGCAAGCCTTTTGCTTCAAACCAGTTTTTTACTGCCTGTGCACGAGCTAAAGACAAGCGTTGGTTGTAAGCATCGGAGCCTTTGCTGTCGGTATGGCCGGTAATCAGAATCACCCCTTGGCCTTTTTGACGAATGATGTCGGCAGCTTTTTGCAGATCGGCATCGGCTTCAGGTTTGAGTTCGGCTTTGTCGAAATCAAACAGCACATCTGATGACAAATTGATTTCAATATTAAACCCTGTTTCGGTAGCGCTCAAACCGCTGCCTTGTGCTGACAGGTTGCTGCCTTGGGAAGAAAGGCTGTTGCCCTGTGCGGAAAGGGTAGACGATGCTGATGCAACAGCGGATGCCTGCTCGGCAGCAGGTGCCGAGGCATTGGATGCATCAGATGCGGTTTGGGGCATGACAGTTGTGCTGGCGGCAGAAGCCTGCGCTTGTGGCTCAGCAGGTTTGGGGTCTTGTCCACAAGCACACAGGGTGGCAAGTGCTGTAATACAAGCAAGTAAACGCAAATTTTTCATAAAGTCACCTCTAATTGGGGCAGCGTACAGGCTGCGCAAAGCAGCCTGCACTTTGCCAAGTGGGAAATTAGCGGCTCACCGGCACCGAATCAAACGAACCGGCCCCCGGGAAATCGATGGTGATGGTGGGCGATGTTTCGGGCGGGGCGGGGAATTTGAGCGCGACGATTTTGGGTGAATTGCCCGTGAGTCCTATTGTATTGCTCACGCCGGTGGCAGGGTCAGTCATGTATTTGCCGCTTTCATCTTGCAGCAGGCTGATGCGTTTGCTAGTAGATTCATCAACGTAGGCAAAATCGGTGATTTTGCCGGAGTGCTCATTAGTAAATTTATAGCTGCCATTTTCATTTTTAGGCGGGATATACATAAATTCCACGTTCAGAATCTGGCCGACCACTTTAACTTTGGTTAAAGCTAGCGTGCCTTCACCAAACGGTTTGGACTGGATGGCCTGTGCAGCAGGATCCTGCTGTTGCTGCGGGGCGGCCGGTTCGCGAATCAGGCTGGGGTTAGATGCTGGTGTGGGAGTAGGAGCAGGCGGAGCGGGATTAGGGTTGGGGGCTTGCTCCTGCGCTTGAGGAGGCGGAGTTGGCTCAGGTTCTTTCTGGCAGGCAGTCAGCAGGGCCAAAGCAGATAAAACGACAAGGGCACTTTGAGAAACACGCATTTTGGATACCTCACTTAAGGTTGGATACTGCAGTAAAAATATGATAGGACTGCGTTTCGTGTATACCAAAAATCCCAATGAAATTCAAGCAAACTGTCTCTAGTGTGGACTTTTGAGTTCCCATATAGATAAAGATTTTGCCCTTATTGGGCTGTGCTGAAATTTCATTTTAATTTTGTTGGAATTTTCTTTCAGACGGCCTTTTTCGGGCTTGAGGCCGTCTAAAACCCAGGCATCCACATCCACTATACCGCCGTTTTTTACTTTCTATTGCTGCCAAAACTCCTCGTCATGGAATTTCTCGGGCAGCGCGATATTTTTGACTTGGTATTTTTCTTGCAGCCGATGCAGGGCAGATACATCGTTCAGGCTACGGGCATAGCTGATGTCGATTGTTTCCAAGGCGGTTAGGTTTTCGATGCCGTTTAATGTGCACACGGAGGGGCGAACCAGCAATAAATCTTTCAGCCGTGTCAGGTTTTGGAATTCAGTTAAGTCTTTGCCTTTGTAAGACCATAGGTATAAACGCTCCAAGCGGGTGCATTGCCCGATATTTCGGATTTTTTTGTTGTAGTCCATCCTTAAATCTTTGAGCGCGGGCAGTTGGGAGAGGTCGATGTCGATTGGCTGTCCGATTACCAGGGTTTCCAATTGCTCGAAGCGGTATAGGGCATCTGTATTGATGAATTCGGGCGACTCAAGATCGTGTTCGATTTGGAGATACGGCAGTTCGGGATAGGCGGCCAAATTGGCAAAATCCACCACGGCGTGTTTCGGTGCGGGTGTCGGGTTGATGGCAACCGTCGGTCGGCTCAAGATCCGAATGCCGCAACGGTAACGCTTGGCCTGCCGCATGGCGGTGCGGATAAATGCGGGCTAAACTTCGATGAGGTTGATGTTTTTATTGTGGAAATACGTTTCCATGGGCGCGCTCCGATTCGGGGGTGGAGTAGGCATGTTGGCAAGTATGGGTTCAGGTAGCCTGGGAGAGTTTTGAGGCCGTCTGAAAACGGGATTCGGCAGTGCCAGCAGCGGGCTTCAAGCCCGCTTTGCTTTATTCATGTTGCAGCTTCGTAGCAAACCATGTTTTCAGGTAGCCTTTCAGACGGCCTCAAGGCTACCTGAAACTTATCTGCCCAAAATCGCGTCCAAAGCTTCGCGGTTGGTGGGGCTGAATACGTTGAGCGCGCCGGAGAGGAGCAGCGTGCCGGGGGTGAGGTCGTCGCAGCCGGGGGGCGGGGTGCGGCAGGAGAGGGCGCAGTCGAACACGCCCATGTTGGTGGCGTTGTCTTGCCAGGACAGGGTGATTTGCACGTCGAGCACAGTGCCGACGGGGGGTTCGGGGCGGGCGAAGTGGAGTTTGCGGGTGCCGAGCAGGAAGCCGAGCTGCACGGGGCGGCCGGCGTCCAGCGCGTGCGCGCCTGCCCATGCGCCCACGCCTTGCGCCATGATTTCGAGGCCGAGCCAGCCGGGCAGGGCGTTTGCGCCGTCGGGGAGCAGGATGCAGTCGGGCCGGATGGTGCAGACGGCGTGCAGGTTGTTGTTGTCGTAGGATAGAACTTCGTCCAGCAGCACCATGCGGCCGCTGTGCGGCAGGAGGGCGGCGGGTTGTTTAATCGGACATTGGGGCATGATCTTCTCCGATGATGAGGACGCTGTTGTTGCCGCCGAAGGCAAACGATGAACTCGCGCCGATGCGCCGCCCTTGCGGCCACCGGCTGCCTGAAACGGTGAGCGCGATTGAGGGCAGTTCGGGGTCGGCCTGGCCGTCCCACAGTTGGGGCGGCAGGCTGCCTTCCGGGTTGTCGCGGCGGCTGGCGATGCCCCATACGAAGGCGGCTTCGAGCGCGCCGGCCGCGCCGAGGGTGTGGCCGGTGAGTGGTTTGGTGGAAGTGGCGGCGGTTTGGCTGCCGAACACTTCGGCTACGGCGCGGCTTTCCATGCCGTCGTTGAGCAGCGTGCCGGTGCCGTGCAGATTAATCCAGCCGATGCTTTCGGGCGGTAAACCCGCGTGGTTTAAGGCTACCTGAAAAGCCTGCGCCGCGCCGAGGCCGTCGGGGCGGGGGGAAGACATATGGTGCGCGTCGCTGCTGGCGCCGTAGCCCAAGAGCGGCAGGACGTCGCCGTCGTCTTCGCGGGTCATCACGAACACGGCGGCGGCTTCGCCGATATTGATACCGTTGCGGTTGCGCGAAAACGGGTTGGCAATGCCGTCGGACAGCACTTCCAGCGAGGCGAAACCGTTGATGGTGAGCGGCGAGAGCGTGTCCACGCCGCCGCACAACACGGCATCGCACACGCCCAATCGCAACAACCGCGCCGCGCTGATGAGCGCCCGCGCGCCGGACGTGCAGGCGGTGGACACGCCGTAACACGCGCCCCGCAGGCCGTACGCCGCCGCGGCAAAATCGGCGGGCGAGGAAAGCAGTTGCGCCTGCTGTTTGAACGGAATGTCCGCCCAGCCGCCGCCGTTGGCAACGTGTTGGAACAGCGGGATATTTTCATCCGCACCGCCCACCGATGTGCCGATGACCACGCCGATTCTGTCCGCGCCGTAGCGGCTTAGGGCTGCCTGAATCTGCGGCTCGATTTGAGCCAAAGCGTCCCACAGCAATTGATTGTTGCGGCTGCGGTGTTCGGCGGGCAGATGGTCGGGGAACGGGCGCAACGGGCGGTTTACTGCGCCGAAAGCACGGTTTTTGCCCTTCACCCATTCAGTGGAAAACGTGAGCGGGCTGTTTTCAGACGGCCTCAGCAAACCATCCAAATGCTCCGCCAAACCGCTGCCCAAAGCCGACACCAAACCCGGCCGGCCGAGGTATGCCCGTGCCTTATTCATCGCTCTCTCCCAAAGGTGTCAGCCGCCATTTCGCCCCGCCGCCCTCCAACTCGCGCGGCCGGCCGTCTGAAAAACCGTTTTCCAATAGCGGGAACATCGCCGTGAACACCGCCTGCGCGGCATGGTTCGGCGGCACAAAACCGTCGCGCCGCCAGCCGCTCTGCGTGGCCAGCAACCGCGCTAGCGGTGCACCGAACGCGTCGGTTTGAATCCAGCGCGACTGCCCGCCCGCCTCGCCCTGCACCACCAACAGCGACACCTGCTCCGCCGCGCCGGTTTCATCCAGCCGCTCCAGCTTGAAACGGCGGCTCTCGCCCGCCGCCAAATGCGGCAAATCCTGCGGCGCGAAAGTGGCACCGCAGGCGGCAAGCAGCAGCGCGGCAATGATGAGGATGAGGGGCTTGGGGAAGGTCATTTCAGGTAGCCTTTGCGGAATGGGAATGGGGTGGGATTATAGACGAAGCGGGGCGGGAGTGGATTGTCGGGGATGAGCGTCTTGTTTATAGGGTTTCAGGTAGCCTCAAATGAAATCGGCCAGCTATAAGGCGCAGGCACATGAGGCTACCTGAAATATGGAAGGCTACCTGAAAGGTATGAATCACTTTTCAGGTAGCCTTGATTTCCTCCACTGCTATTGCTGCGACTGCTGTGGGGTTGGGGCACGGCTGTGTTTGCGCGCATACAGTACCCAATACAACACGGTGCAGGCGGCAAACCAGATGGGCATGCACATCAGCCCCAGCCGGGTGTCGGCATCGCGCGAGAACAGCACCAGCACGAAGGCGAGGAAGGCGAGGCACACCCACACTATGGCGGTGCCGCCGGGCAGTTTGTAGATGGATTTTTCGTGCAGATGCGGGCGGGTTTTACGATATTTGAGGTAGGCTAGCAGGATAATCGCCCACACGAAAATGAAGCCGATGCTGGAGAGGGTGGTTACCACGGTGAACATAGCCATGATGTCACCCTCCTGATACAGCAGAAATACGGCCACAATCAGGTAGAGACAGGAATAAAGCAGGCCGGTGGCAGGCACGCCGTTGCGGTTGAGGCGGCTGAACATACGTGGAGCCACGCCGGCTTCAGAGAGGCCGTAGAGCATGCGGCCGGTGGAGAACATGCCGCCGTTAGCGGAAGAAAGGGCGGACGTGAGCACCACGAGGTTGACCAGCCCGGCGGCAATCGGAATGCCGATAAGGGTGAACATATTCACGAACGGGCTCTTAGCGGGGTCGATTTCGTCCCAGGGCGTTACCACCATAATCACGCTCAAGGCCAGCACGTAGAAAATAATCACGCGCACGGGGATGCGGTTGATGGCTTTGGGCAGGTTGATTTCCGGGTCTTTGGTTTCGGCGGCAGCCGTGCCCACCAACTCAATGCCCACAAAGGCGAACACGGCAATCTGGAAGGCGGAGAAGAAGCCGCCGATGCCGTTGGGGAAGAGACCGCCATGATTCCAGAAGTGGCTGAGCGAAGCTTTTTCGCCGGAAGTGGGATCAACAAAGCCGCTGGCTACCAAAAAGCAGCCCACGGCAATCAGGGTAACAATGGCCACGATTTTTACCAAGGCAAACCAAAATTCCATTTCGCCAAAGAGTTTTACGGTGAGCAAATTCATGCCAGCCATGAGGATGATACACAAAAGCCCGGGCAGCCACAGCGGCACATCCGGCCACCAGAATTGGGTGTAGCCGGTGATGGCGATGATATCGGCCATGCCGATCACCACCCAGCAGAACCAATAGGTCCAGCCCACAAAAAAACCGGCGGCCGGGCCGAGCAAGTCGTGGGTGAAGTCAGTGAAGGATTTGTATTCGAGGTTGGAAAGCAGCAGCTCGCCCATGGCGCGCATGATGAAAAACAGGAAAGTGCCGATGATGATGTAAGTGAGGATAACGGAAGGGCCGGCCAAATGGATGGTTTTACCCGAGCCCATAAACAGGCCGGTGCCGATGGCGCCGCCGATGGCGATGAGTTGCAGGTGGCGGTTTTTCAGGTTGCGTTGCAGGCTATGCGGGGTTTCTTGGTTGGTGCTCACGGGTATTCCTTTGTACTTCCTATCACGGATGAAGTCTGAACTTAATCCGCTCTAACTTAATCGGCCGCCGCAGCATTGTGGCAGCCCGAGTCGGAATATAACTCAGCCAATAGCACATATACAACTGATTTTTATAGATAATATTAAATTATCGCTGTTTAAAAACCCTTTCCAACCCGTTTTTGGCATGCATTTCCCCTGGAAAATATAATTTCGCATGAAAAATGCCGACCAGAATCACTGGTCGGCAGGGATTTTCAATGCTTAGCTTAATTCGTTAAGCAATCCGTTTGAGCAAATCCAGCAAAATGCGCCAGCACTCTTCCACGGTATCAATCTGCACCCGTTCTTTGGGCGAGTGAGCGCCTTTGATGGTGGGGCCAAAAGAAATCATTTCAGCGTGTGGCAGGTGTTTCTGCATCAGGCCACATTCCAGGCCGGCATGTACCACTTCGATTTGCGGCTGCTGCCCGCGTATGGCGGCGAAGGATTCGATGGTTTTCTGCAGCAATACAGACGACATATGCGGCTCCCAGCCGGTGTAATCCTGCTCGGTGTGCAGTGTGGCACCGGAGAGGCGTGCGATTGAGCCGAGCAGACGGCAGAAGTCGTCTTTCGGCCGTTCGCGCAGTGAACGCAGCAGCATGGAAGCAGTAAATTTACCGTCTTTCGTGTGCACCACGCTTAAGCAGTTGGAAGTGTCCACCACGCCGTCGAACTCTTCGCTCCATTTGAGCACGCCGCTGGGAACGGCAGCGAGCAAATCAACGATGCGGCGGCTGTCGGCAGGACTGGCGGCCTGCGCGCTCTGGCCGAGCGGGGTTATCTGAATCGCCAGTTTGTCGGCAAATTTGCCCAATTCGTTTTGTGTTTCGGCACGCACGGTGTCGGCCAGTTCGGCCAGTGCGCCAGCAAATGCCTGAGGCAGCACGATTTCGGCTTCTGCCTCGGAAGGAATCACGTTACGCAACGCACCGCTGTGGAAGGCGGCCAGCCGCCAGCCGCTTTCTTCCGGCAGGCGCGCTAAAAGATCGGCCAATACCTTGATGGCGTTGCCGTGGCCGCGGTGAATATCGATGCCGGAATGCCCGCCCGGCAAGCCGGACACGGTAATGCGCACATGCTGCCCTTCGGCGGCATCGGTGGCGAAAGGCAGGCTTAAATCGGCATCGCGCCCGCCGGCACAGCCCACATACACACAACCGGTTTCTTCAGTGTCTAAGTTGATCAAATAGCGGCCTTGCAGCAAGTCGCCGCGCATTTGGCGTGCACCGTCCATGCCGATTTCTTCTTCCACCGTGAGCAACACTTCCAAGGGCGGGTGCTCGATATCGTCGGCAAAAGCCACGGCCAAGCCCATGGCCGAACCGAGGCCGTTATCCGCACCCAGCGTGGTTTGCGTGGCGTGCACCCAGCCGTCGATAATTTGCGGCCGGATGGGGTCGGTGGCGAAATTATGCGGCGAATCGGGGGTTTTTTGTGCCACCATATCGATATGTCCCTGCAAAATTACGCCAGGCTTACCGGCCATGCCCGCGCCGTGTGCTGGTTTGCGGATATAAATATTGCCCTTTTCGTCTTGCCGCACCGCCAAGCCTTTTTCCTTGGCACGGGCAACAATCATTTCGGCCAGCGCGGCTTCCTGATAAGTGGGGTGCGGAATGGTGCAAATATCGGCAAACCACTGCCAAACAGCCTGCGGCTGCAAAGAATGAAGCGGATTCATGGGGTCTCCTTTGGGAATGATGGGGCTACCTGAAAATGTAGCCGGAGCAAGAGCCGATACCGTTTGGCAAACGCATCGGCGCGAAAAACGGCTTGAGTTTAAACCTGCATCGCACGACAGGCAAGTGGAGTAAAAAGACTACCTAAAAGCATGAGTTTCCACGCAATGAAAAACTGTTTTATTTTTCAGGTAGCCTCCCCGCTATTAGCTTGTCCGTCTCCTTTTCCATTACAATACTACTTAACCCATCTTCAAGCCATCTGCATGCGCACCCTCGTCTTCCTCCTCTTCCGCACCCTGGCCGCACTGCCGCTTTCCGTGCTGCACTTCATTGCCAACTGCGCCGGCGGCCTGCTTTATTGTTTCGCCCGCGCCGACCGCGAACGTATCCGCAACCACCTGCATACCGCTGGCCTGCCCAACGATGTCGCGCACGTCCGCATCGTGTTCCGCGAAACCGTCAAAGGCGCGCTCGAGCTGCCGCTGGCCTTTTTCCGTAGCCCCGAGCAGGTAGCCGCACTATTCGTGGAAACCCACGGCTGGGAACACATCCAGGCCGCCCTCGATGCCGGCGAAGGCCTGCTGCTCATCACCCCCCACATCGGCAACTACGACCTCGCCGGCCGCTACATCAGCCACCGCCTGCCCTTCCCGCTCACCGCCATGTATAAGCCGCCGAAAATCAAAATTTTAGACGACATCATGCAGGCCGGCCGCGTGCGCGACAAAGGCCGCACCGCCCCCACCAACCTGCACGGCGTGAAGCAAATCATCCAAGCCCTGCGCCAGGGCGAAGCCACCATCGTTTTGCCCGACCACGTGCCCGACGAACACGGCGACGGCGTATGGGCGCCTTTCTTCGGCCGCCCCGCCTACACCATGACCCTGGCCGGACGTCTCGCGCAAGTAAAAAACGTGCGCCCCCTGTTTTTCGCCGGTATCAGGCTACCTGAAAACCGCGGCTTCGCCCTGCACATCGAGCCTGTGGCCGGCAGCTTCAACGGCGACAAAGTTCACGACGCCGAAATCATCAACCGTAATGTGGAAAACTGGGTGCGCCGCTTCCCTGAGCAATATCTCTTCGCCTACAACCGCTATAAACATCCTGCCGGTGCCCCGCTGCCGCCTCAGGGGTAAATCACGCCTTTAGTTGAGAAAATATCTATTAGAATAAATAGATTAGAGGCTACCTGAAAATTTCAGGTAGCCTTTCTTGCCATAGCCTTCCGCCAAATAGCCAAGCGCTTTTTGCTATAATTACTTCTTTTGTTTTCTTTCAACTTTCTCCAGCCAAATGCCGCAGCAAGATTTCTCCCAGATCCTCTCCAAAGACCGTCACTTTCTGCAATCCGCCTTCAAAAATCCCAACAAATACGGCGGCTTGTCCAAAATTGAAGAAAAATACCAAAAATCGCACGGCCTCTATCTGCAACGCCTGTCCAAACTGCCCAAACCCGAATTCGACAACACCCTGCCCGTTCACGAAAAGCTCGAGGAAATCAAAAAAGCCATTGCCGAAAATCAGGTAACGATTATTTGCGGCGAAACCGGTTCGGGCAAAACCACGCAGTTGCCCAAGATTTGTCTGGAACTCGGGCGCGGGGTGGCAGGGCTAATCGGGCATACCCAGCCGCGCCGTTTGGCCGCGCGCTCCGTAGCAGAGCGGATTGCCGAAGAGCTGAAATCGGAAATCGGCAGCGTGGTGGGCTATAAAGTGCGCTTCACCGACCACACCTCGCGGGATGCCTGCGTCAAGCTGATGACCGACGGCATCCTGCTGGCGGAAACCCAGACCGACCGTTATCTCACTACCTACGACACGATTATCATCGACGAAGCGCACGAACGCAGCCTGAACATCGACTTCCTCTTGGGCTACCTGAAACAGCTCCTGCCGCGCCGCCCTGATTTAAAAGTCATCATCACCTCGGCAACGATAGACGCAGAACGCTTCTCCCAACACTTCAACGGTGCGCCTGTTTTGGAAGTGAGCGGGCGTACCTATCCCGTCGAAATCCTCTACCGCCCGCTGACCAGCAAAGACGAAGATGACGCGGAAGTAGAGTTAACCGACGCAATTGTCGATGCGACGGACGAATTGGCGCGATATGGCGAAGGCGATATTTTGGTGTTCCTGCCGGGCGAACGCGAAATCCGCGAAGCCGCCGAAGCCCTGCGCAAATCCACGCTGCGCCGCAACGACGAAATCCTGCCCCTGTTCGCACGCCTGTCGCACGCCGAACAGCACAAAATCTTCCACCCCACCGGCGCGAAACGCCGCATCGTACTGGCAACCAACGTCGCCGAAACCTCGCTCACCGTGCCGGGAATCAAATACGTCATCGACACCGGCCTCGCGCGCGTCAAACGCTATTCCGCACGGGCAAAAGTGGAGCAGCTTCATGTCGAAAAAATCTCCCAAGCCGCCGCCCGCCAACGCTCCGGCCGTTGCGGACGCGTCTCCGCAGGCGTGTGTATCCGACTGTTTTCAGAAGAAGATTTCAACAGCCGCACCGAATTCACCGACCCCGAAATCGTCCGCAGCAACCTGGCTGCCGTCATCCTGCGCATGGCAGCATTGAAACTCGGCGACGTATCGGCATTCCCATTCCTCGAAGCACCGGACCAGCGGTATATCAATGATGGTTTTCAGGTGTTGTTGGAATTGGGGGCGGTTAATGAACACAACGGACTGACCAAACTCGGCGAACAAATGGCGCGTCTGCCCATCGACCCGAAAATCGCGCGCATTTTGTTGGCGGCGAAGAAGCACGACTGCATGGCGGAAATACTGGTGATTGCGTCCGCGCTGTCGATTCAAGACCCGCGCGAGCGGCCGCTGGAGGCGCGCGATGCCGCCGCCAAGGCACACGAGCGTTTTACCGACAAGCAGTCCGATTTCCTTGCCTATCTGAACATTTGGGACAGCTTCCAGCGCGAGCGTGATAAAGGCTTGTCCAACAAGCAGTTGGTGCAGTGGTGCCGCCAATATTTCCTGTCGCACCTGCGGATGCGCGAATGGCGCGAGCTGCATCACCAGCTTGCCCAAACCGCGATTGAAATGGGTTTGACCACCAAGGAAGCCGCTTTCAGACGACCTCCCGAAGTCAGGCAACTGACGTCGTCTGAAAATGCGGGCGACCAAGACCTATCCGCCAAACTCAAACAAAAACAACTGGATAAGAAACAACACCGCGCCCAAATCCGTGCCGCCAAAGAAGCGGGCTACGAACAAATCCACCGCGCCCTGCTCACCGGCCTCATCGCCAACGTCGGCATGAAATCGCCCGACGGCAACGACTACACCGGCGCGCGCGGCAGCCGCTTCCACCTTTTCCCCGCCTCCGCCCTGTTCAAAGCCAAACCCAAATGGGTGATGGCGGCAGAACTCGTTGAAACGACGAAACTTTATGCCCGCGACGTGGCTGCCATCCAGCCCGAATGGATCGAGCAGGAAGCGCCGCACCTCGTCCGCTACCACTATTTCGATCCGCACTGGGAACAAAAACGCGGCGAAGTCATCGCCAGCGAACGGGTTACGCTCTACGGCCTGACCGTCTTGCCGCGCCGCCCCGTGTCCTACGGTAAAATTGCCCCCAAAGAAGCGCGCGAAATCTTTATCCGCAGCGCGCTGGTGGCGCAGGAATGCGATTTGAAAGCGGACTTTTTTGTCCACAACAAAAAGCTGATTAAAGAAATTAGTGAGTTGGAACACAAATCGCGTCGGCAGGATGTACTGGTCGATGATGAAGCCCTGTTCGCGTTTTATCACGAACGGCTGCCCGATTTTTATACGGCGGACGCGGTTTCAGACGGCCTGCATCCTACAAATCCCCAGCAAACCGCCCCCTCCTACGCGAGGGAAGATCGGAGAGAGGGAAAAACAGTTGCCGCTCAAACCGAGTTTTCCGCAACCGCAGCAAGCCCTCTCCCTAACCCTCTCCCACATGAGAGGGAACAGAGTGCCGGAGTTTCAACGGTTTCAGGCAGCCTGCACAACGTAGGGTGTGTGGCGCAAGCCACGCACGCGGATTCCAAAGATACGGACAACCGCGTGCGTGAACCGAGTTCACACACCCTACAAAACGTTTCAGACGACCCCAAACCCAAAAAGCAGCCTGCACCCCCAAAAGGCCGTCTGAAACCCCTCCCCCTCGCCGACACCCGCACCTTCCAAGCCTGGCTCAAAACTGCCGAGCGCGACAACCCGCGCCTGCTGTTCCTCAGCCGCGACGACCTCATGCAGCACGCCGCCGCGCACATCACCGAAGAACAATTCCCCAAACACTGGCAAACCGCAGACGGCAAATTCAAACTCAGCTACCGCTTCGAGCCGCACCACCCGCTCGACGGCGTTACCCTCACCCTGCCGCTCACCGTACTCAACCGCATCAGCCCCGCCGCCCTCGAATGGCTCGTACCCGGCATGATACGCGAAAAAATCCAGTTGAAAATCAAAGCACTGCCCAAACAAATCCGCCGCATCTGCGTGCCCGTGCCCGAATTCATCACCCAATTTCTAAGCCAAAACCCCGACCGCAACGCCCCCATCCTGCCCCAACTCGCCCAAGCCATCGCCAAAACCGCAGGCGACATCCGCATACTGGAGCAAATCAACCAAGAAGAATGGGCCGCATTCAGACTGCCCGAACACTGCTATTTCAATCTCCGCATCATCGACGACGGCGGGCAAGAATTAGCCATGGGGCGCGATTTAATCCAAATCCAACAACAACTTGGCAAAGCCGCCGCCACCACCTTCCGCGACAATACCCAAGAATTCGAGCGCGACAACGTTACCGCATGGGACATCGGCACCCTGCCCGAATCCATCAAATTCGCCCGCGGCAAACAACAGCTCACCGGCTACCTCGGCCTGCAAAAAGAAAAAGACGGCCGCATCGCCCTGCGTCTGTTCGACACATCTGCCGCCGCCGCACAAGCCCACAGATCAGGCGTGATCGAACTCATGAAACTACAACTAAAAGAACAAGTTAAAGACCTGAACAAAGGCATCCAAGGCTTCACCCAAGCCGCCATGCTGCTCAAACACATCAACGCCGACACCCTGCGCGACGACCTCACCCAAGCCGTCTGCGACCGCGCCTTTATCGGCGAAGACGAGCTGCCGCGCAACGAAAAAGCCTTCAAAGAACAAATCAAACGCGCCCGCAGCCGCCTGCCCGCCGTCAAAGAAGCCCTCAGCCGCTACTTGCAGGAAACCGCCGCCGCCTACGCCGAACTAAACGGCAAACTCGGCAAACGCCCGCTCACCCACCTTCTGCGCCAACGTCTGCAAACCCTGCTCGCCGCCGGCTTCGCCACCCGCACCCCGTGGGCACAATGGCCGCGCCTCCCTATCTACCTCAAAGCCATGACCCTGCGCCTCGAAAAATACAGCGGCAACCCCGCCCGCGACGCAGCCCGCGAAGCCGACATACAGGAATTGGAACAAATGTGGCAGGAAAAAACCGACGGTTTGGTAAAACAAGGACAACCCGTTTCAGACGACCTCGCCATGTTTAAATGGATGATTGAAGAATTGAGAGTGTCGCTGTTCGCGCAGGAATTGAAGACACCGTATCCAGTGTCGGTGAAAAGGTTGTTGAAGGAGTGGGAGAGGTTAGGTAACTAAGCTTTAGCTTTGTTTCAGGCTATCTGAAAAATCAACTTCTTTGTTGATAACGATGTTACTATGCACGAAATCGAATGCACGTACTTGTCACACCGTCTTTCTCATCAACGAAGCCAGCTATGCTGATATTTTGCATTAAGTGCGTACGCAGGAATTTTAGGCGGAAGTTCAGAATATAAGGTTACCTGAAAAGTGTGAACCCATTTTCAGGTAGCCTTTATTTATACAACCAAACTAAGGCGCAAGCCTCTCTTTAATCCACTTATCGCCTTCCAGCCGATATTGGATACGGTCGTGCAGGCGGCTGGGGCGGCCTTGCCAGAATTCCACCCGGTCGGGAATCAGCAGATAACCGCCCCAGTGCGGCGGGCGCGGTACGTGTAGGGGGTGTTTCACGGCTTCAGCCGCTGCGCGTGCCACGATGATGCTTTTACCGGCAATCACGCTGCTCTGCTCGCTGGCCCACGCGCCCAAGCGGCTGGTGTAGGGGCGGCTGGCGAAGTATTCATCTGAAGATTTAGCGTCCAGTTTTTCCACCCGCCCTTCGGCACGCACCTGCCGCTCCAGCTCCGGCCAGAAAAAGGTGAGCGCGGCAAACGGATGCGCCGCCAGCGCGCGGCCTTTGCGGCTTTGATAGTTGGAGAAAAACACAAAGCCCCGGTCGTTTACCTCTTTCAATAACAGGATACGGCTGTTGGGCCGGCCGACTTCGTCCACCGTGGCCACGCTCATGGCGGTGGGCTCTTTAGCGGCAGAATGGATGGCCTCGTTCAGCCATTTTTCAAACTGCGGCAGCGGCGTATTGGCGCAATCGGCCTTGGAAAGCTCCTGTTTGCTGTAGTCTTCGCGGATATTGTGCAAATCCATCTGTTTCTCCTTTTTGAAAATTGCTAACTGACAAACATTACTATCTTGAAGTTATTAAAAAATTTTATTCACCATCCAGTGCGGTTTGGCTATAATAGCGCAGTTTCGGTTTTTGGGATAATCCGCCATGCAGCTTACCGCCATCGGCTTGAACCACCAAACCGCTCCGTTGAGCATACGCGAGTGGTTGGCTTTTGCTGCTGCCGCGCTGTCTGAGGCATTGCGAGCTGGTAGGCAGCCGCACGGCCAACGAAGCCGTGATTTTATCCACCTGCAACCGCACCGAGCTCTATTGGCGTAGGCGAGCTGGACGATATTGTCCGCTGGCTGGCCGACTACCGCAAGATTCCCGGAGCACGCTGGAGCCCTACCTCTATCGCTACCAAACCGAAGCCTTGGTACAGGGGTATGGGCTAAATTCTAGATAAAGCGCTTTTTTGAAAGCTTGGTTGTTGAGCAGGAAAAGGCTACCTGAAAATCTCAGGTAGCCTTTTCCTATGCAGCCGGGCTGCTTATTTAACTTCGTTGTGGATTACGTGTTGGGTACAAGCATTCGAACTGCTGTTTTCAAGTAGCCTTTGCTGCCTTAGGCTTCGCCTGCTTCTTCCATGCCGACGATGGCGAGGCTGTCGATGCCGGATTTTTCGTTATCGCGGCCGCGTTTGCTGTTGAGCTGGATATTGAGTCGCAGGTCGTTTACCGAGTCGGCGTTTTTCAGGGCGTCTTCGTAGGCGATGTGGCCGGCTTCGTAGAGGTCGAACAGGGACTGGTCGAAGGTTTGCATGCCCAAGTCGCGGGAACGGGCCATGATTTCTTTCACGCCGTGGATGTCGCCGTTTAGAATCAGCTCGGCAATCAGCGGGGAGTTGAGCAGCACTTCCACGGCGGCCACGCGGCCTTTGCCGTCGGGCTTGGGCACGAGGCGCTGGGAAATGAAGCCTTTGAGGTTGAGCGAGAGGTCGGTCAACAGCTGGGTGCGGCGCTCTTCGGGGAAGAAGTTGATGATGCGGTCGAGCGCTTGGTTGGAGTTGTTGGCGTGCAGGGTGGCCATGCAGAGGTGGCCGGTTTCGGCGAAGGCCAGGGCGTAGTCCATGGTTTCGCGGTCGCGGATTTCGCCGATGAGGATGACGTCGGGGGCTTGGCGCAGGGTGTTTTTGAGGGCGGCAAACCAGTTTTCGGTGTCCACGCCCACTTCGCGCTGGGTGATGATGCAGTTTTTGTGCGGGTGCACGAATTCGATCGGGTCTTCGATGGTGATGATGTGGCCGTGGCTGTTTTCGTTGCGGTAGTCGATCATGGCGGCCAGGGAGGTGGATTTGCCGGAGCCGGTGCCGCCCACGAAAATCACGAGGCCGCGTTTTTCCATCACTACTTGTTTCAAAATCGGCGGCAGGTTCATGTTGTCGAACTTGGGAATCTGGCTGGTGATCACGCGGCAAACAAGGGCAGCGGCACCGCGCTGCACCATGGCGTTGATGCGGAAGCGGGACACGCCGGCCAGGCTGATGGCGAAGTTGCATTCTTTGGTGTTGTCGAATTCTTCGGCCTGTTTGTCGTCCATCAGGGCGCGGGCGATGAGGGCAGTGTGGTCGGCGGTGAGCGGTTTGTCGGTAATCGGGGTGAGCTTGCCGTCGAGCTTCATGGCCGGGGGGAAGCCGGCGGTGATGAACAGGTCGGAGCCTTTGCTCTGCACCAGGTGGTTGAGCAGGCCATGGATGAATTTTTTCATCTCTTCGTTGTAAGCGGGGATTGCCATAGGACGTTTTCCATTTGGGTTAAGGTTGTGGAGTATTAGATGATGTTTCAGGTAGCCTTTCTGCGCGGGCAGGAGGCTACCTGAAAATATATTGAAGCTAGGCTTCGCTGTCTGGGCGGCGGAACAGCAGCACGGGCATGGGGGCTTGGCGCAGCACGCCTTCGGCCACGGAGCCCATCAACAGATGCAGCAGGCCGGAGAAGCCGTGGGTGCCCATGGCGATGAGGTCGCACTCTTGGCGTACGGCCTCTTTAATCAACACGTCTGAAATACGCATGCCGTCGTTTTCCAGGGTGTCCACTTCGTATTTCACGCCGGCCTGCTTCATGATGGCTTCGGCATGGTCGGCCACCTGCATTTCGGCCGCATACAGCTCTTCGGAATTGGGCAGGCGGCTGGCTTCGCGTTTGAGGTCGGTTAAATCCACTACGTGCACGGCCACCAATACGGCATCGGTTGCCTTGGCCAACCGGCAGGTTTGTTCCAGGGCGTAGAGAGAGGTTTTACTGTCGTCTATCGGAACGAAAATCCGTTGATACATTTTGCCACTCCTTTTAGTTGCTGGCGGCCGGGCAGGATTGCCGCCGCCAATTCTTTGCAGACCGAATCACTTTACCTGTGATGGGATTGTAAAGCAAATTGCATCACTTTACAGCGACTGCTCTATTTACCAAGGCAGGCTACCTGAAAACTGTGGCAGCTTGGCACGGCAACATCCCAACAAGCCGTGCTACACAGCTTAAAGGCTACCTGAAAAACGGAATGGGTTTTCAGGTAGCCTTTGTGATTGATAGATACCCACTACTCTTCGTCTGGCGGCAAATCGGCGCTGCCCCTGCGGCGCAGGATGATGCGGGTTTTGTTGCGCAGGCGGCGGTCGTTGCGGTGTTGTTGGAAGTATTTGGGGTTGGGCAGCATGGCAATGAGGGAAGCGGCTTCACCGGCGCGCAGGCGGGATGCCGGCTTGTGGTAATAATGCTGGGCGGCGGCTTCGATGCCGTAGATGCCTTCGCCGAATTCAGCCACGTTCAGATACACGGTGAGGATGCGCTCTTTGCTCCACATGCTTTCCATCATCACGGTAATCACGGCTTCTTCGGCTTTGCGCACGTAAGAGCGCTCGGCAAACAGGAATAGGTTTTTGGCCAGCTGCTGGCTGATGGTGGAGCCGCCGGCGCGGATTGTGCCGCTGCGCTGGTTGCGGCGCATGGCGTGTTCGATGCCGTTCCAGTCGAAGCCGTCGTGGTTGCTGAATTGGGCATCTTCGCTGGCGATGGCGGCTTGTTTCACTACGCGGGCGATTTGGCTGTCGTCCACCCAAGTTTGTTGCACGCGGGAAAAGGTGGAGAGGTTGTGGCGCAGCATGAAGGCACTGGTGTGCACGGGCTGGCCTTTCCAATAGGCCAAGAGCAGGAAAACCAGCAGGTGGAAGCCCAGCAGGAAGAGGATGATGCTCCACACCAAGCGCTTAAACCAACGGCGCAGCAGGCCAGGGCGTTTCTTGGCAGGTGGCGTAGTGGGGGTGGTTTGGGGGGGGGAAACGAATTCGGGGGAGAGGGTATCCATCGGCAAATCAATATTGGGCAGGACGGGGCAATTATAAAGGAATCCGGTTTTAATTTTGGTGAAGCTTATGTTTTAGCTTCGCAGGAACTTTGCCTTGGCTTTGCCAAGACGTCGTTTTCAGGTAGCCTCAAATCGGCTCTAAGAATTAAGGGGCGCTACCGGCGTGCTTTTTCAATTAGTTTGCCCAAGGCTGAATGTTGAATCACCGGTTCTCCTATTCTCCCAGTTTTGGACTATGTTTGCTGAACTGATTCACCGCCAAGGTTTCCCGGCCGATGATGAAGTGAGCTTCGGTTTCGGTCATCTGTTTCTCTTTCAGACTAAGCAACGATTTTTCAGGTAGCCTTTCAGTATGCCTGACAGGCTGCATGAAAGCGTCAAAGCGTCCGTAGTTTCTATGAAGCTAAAACGTAAACAGCCAACCATCAAAGTAAATCGGTTTGTATAGTGCTTGCTTGATGCGTCCGTGGGTGAGGCCGGGTAGGTAGAGCTGCATGAAAATCGCAGGCATAATTGCGCAGATAGCCATCCTACCACATCACAACAATAGATGGTCTGCCGGCAGGCAAACCAAATCGGCATCGCGCTGCAGGTCGTAGGCGGTGTCGGCTAGAAGCTCCCAACCGGTGCGCACATAAGTTTTAATCATGCCCGCATTCATGCTGGAAAGTGCCACCTGTGGCAAAGCCAACCTGCTGTCGGTAAAGGCGTTGCTACAATGCCGCATCCTGTTCGGCATCGGTGTAACCGATGAGCGGTGCGACGACAAATTTACTAGGTTGATGCAACTTTGCCCGTTAGCGCGTGCCCTGCGGTACCAATACGCAGCGGTTCCAAGCCCGCACTGATGTGACGCAACTTGGAATGACGCGCATCCCCTCCGAATTGATGGTGAAATCGGCTAAGCTCTCGGCCACTAACGGTGGCAATACATGCCGTGCCTAAGGCATAGGCAATCATTTAGCCACTATCCTGCTCGGCAAGTTCAGTGCCGATGCTGCGGATGCTCTGCATCTTGAGGAAGATGCGCTCGGCAATCCCTAGTACGGCCTGCCTCAGCAGCGTAACTGCCACAATGCGCTTGCCGTGCTGCACAAACAGCTGCTCGCCCAGCTCGTCTTCTAAAAGCTTTATTTGTTTGGAAATGACCGGCTGGGAAGTGAAAAAATTTCTACCACCTCCAGAATATTCAGATTGCAGCGGTAATCTCTAGGAAATAGCGCGGTTGTCGCAGTTTCATGATGCATCCAAGTGGTGTTTGTCGGATTTATGCGACAAGCCGGTCGACGAAGTGCCACAGAAATCACCGGTTTCGCCTGAAACCGATAAAGATTGGATGGTGGCATGACCTGCCAGCATTATTTTGCCATGTGCTGGTAATTTGCGATGGGATTTGTTGTTTTTTAACAACTTACAGAGAAATAACCCTTTCTTTTGCCATTATACTGCTGACAGTAAGGGTAATTTTGGGCATGATTGGGTACGTAGGAAACGGGGGCGCCCGTGCGGCGGGTAGCCAATTCCTTATTGACAGTTCGGGCACGGTTTTTTATAGTGATACCCCGAGTATATTTGGATTACCGCAGTATCTGGGCGGTCCGTATATGGTGATTTTTGTGAAGACCGGTATGCTGTAAAGCTTCCCAGGTCTACGCATAACAAACTTTTTGATGAGGGAATAACATGACCAAACAGCTTAAATTAGGCGCTTTGTTCTTGGCCTTGGTTGCTTCCGGTGCCGCCATGGCGGACAGCAGCTTCAATAATGAAAAATATGGCTACACTATCAGCGAGCAGTCTCGCGAAGTAGTTCGTTCCAACTATGAGCCTAAAGGTGCTCACGAATGCTGGGAAAACAGCTTCTTGAACGCTGAAGTGGATCGCTTGGGTCTGGTAGAGTGTGGCGACCGTCAGCCAGAAGCTCCTCCTACCGAACCGCAAGTACGTGAAGAACTGGTGTCCTTGTCATCCAACTTCCTGTTTGGTTTTGACAAATTCAACCTGCGTCCCGAGGCTCGCACTACTTTGGATGAGCTGGCTCAGCGCTTGACCGGCAGCAACGTACAATCTGTACGTGTTGAGGGTAACACCGACTTCATGGGTAGCGATGCCTACAACCAACGCCTGTCTGAGCGTCGTGCTAACACTGTTAGCGAGTACCTAGTTGGCCGTGGCGTACCGGCTGAGAAAATCTCTGCTGTTGGTTTGGGTGAATCTCAAGCTAAGATGACCGAGCAGTGTCAGCAAGAAGTTCGCAACTTGGGTCGTCGTGTTTCTGCTGCCCGCAAACGCAGTGCTCTGATTGCATGTATCGAGCCGGATCGTCGTGTAGACGTTCGCATCCGTACTTTGGTTGAGCAACCTGCTCAGTAATCGTTATCCAATTAGCATTTAATACTGAAAACCGGACTTTATACAAAGTCCGGTTTTTTATATGCATTACTCGTAACTAGGGGAATGCAGAAATAGCTGCTTGCCAACAATTTCCCATTGCTAATGCAGGTGGGATGGAGCAAAATTTGTCTGCTGGAAAATATTTTATTAAAAATAATATTATGCTGGAAAAACTTCTACTCCTCTGCACACACCACTTCCGCCTGCTGTTGGCATTTGCTTTATCCTTTTATTTTCAGGTAGCCTTTGCCATCGATTTCGGACGTATCCAGCCGGAAGAGGCTGCCGTTTATGTGCAAGACCTCGACAGCGGTGAAGTGTTGTTTGCACATCGAGTCGATGTTTCTATGAATCCCGCCTCCACCATGAAATTGGTAACCACCTTCGCCGCCTTGCGTGGATTGGGCGGTGATTACCGCTGGCAAACCCAATGGCGCAGCAGCGGCACAGTAGCTAATGGCGCACTGCAAGGCGATTTATATTGGGTGGGCAGCGGTGACCCTGCTTTCGATCAGCCAGATCTAGTGGATATGCAGCAGCAGTTGGTGCGGCAGGGCATTGTGTCGTTAAATGGTAAAGTGGTGTTGGATCGGCGCGTTTGGGGTGGACTTACTAGTGCAGAAGGTTTTGAAAACGATGCAGATGAAAGCTTCGTTGTGCCGCCTGATCCCCATATGATTGCCTACAAAGCCCTTTGGATTACTGCCGCCCGTAATGAAGCAGGGCAGCCTGCTTTTTTACTCAATCCGCCACTCTACGGCATCCAAACCGACCTCAGCCAACTTACCGAAACCGATGGCCGCTGCGGCAAACTTTCCAATCATGTTTCCGCCAAATTTGAAAACGGCGTGTTGGTATTCCGCGGTCGCCTGCCTGCTGCATGTTTGGGCGAGAAAATGTTCATCAATTTGTTCGATGCCCCTCGCTTTGCCGAAGAAAGTTTTCGCGGCTATTGGCTTGCCCAGGGCTTAGGTGGTCTCTATGGTTTTGGTCGGGGAGCTGCCCCTAGCAACAGCCGCATCTTGGCCACGCACTTTTCCAAACCGTTAGGCGAAGTGCTGACCAATATGAACAAACATTCCAACAATCTGATTGCACGCAGCGTTTTTCTCACGCTTGGCCACCAGGCAAGCGGACCACACAGCGTGCAGAATGCCGAGGCTGCCGTGCGGCGGCAGTTGGTTTCGGTCGGATTGGATGATGAAGCGCTGGTGTTGGAAAACGGCTCCGGCCTCTCCCGCCGCGAGCGGCTTACCGCCCGTTTTCTCGGCAGCATGTTGTTTCAAGCCTACCGCTCCTCTTTCCGCGATACCTTCATCCACACCCTGCCGATAGCCGGTACCGATGGCACCCTGCGTGGCCGCTTTCGCCAGCTCGGCCGCTCGCTGCGCATGAAAACAGGTACGCTGCGCGACGTGCGTGCACTGGCTGGCTACTGGTTGCCGCCCAATGGACGCAGGCTGGCCGTGGTGGTGATTATTAACAGCCACCGTTCCGGCGGCTATCTGCCCGATATGGACGCCATGGTGCGCCGGATTGTGCATGATGCCGATAGATTGGATAACGTTCAAACCGTACCCACCCAATAATCGGCAAATGCAACGGGAAAGCTGCCGAATACCTTATCCCACAAGGAAAAGCTGGCAAAGTAGAGCATTTTCAGGTAGCCTAATAAAGTTTATAGCGGATCAATCCGCCATATCTCCATTTTGATTTTTTCACCCCTTTCTCAGGAGTAAACCATGAGCGAACAAGAACAACAGCAACCGATTTTCAATGTAGAAAGACTGTATGTAAAAGATTTGTCTTTGGAAGTGCCGCACGCACCGGAAGTATTCCTCAGCCAGGATGCTCCGAACGTGGAAATCCAAGTACACACCGATTCTAAGAAACTGGAAGAAGAACACCACGAAGTAACCGTTACCGTCACCGTCACCGCCAAGTTGCCTGATGGCAAAGTATTGTTCCTGAACGAAGTGGCACAGAGCGGCATTTTCCGTTTGGCAAACATTCCGGAGCAAGATGTGAAAGTATTGCTCGGCATTGCCTGCCCGAACATCCTCTACCCCTATGCCCGCGAAGCTGTGTCTTCCTGCATCACCCGTGCCGGCTTCCCGCCCGTGGTATTGATACCGATCAACTTCGAAGCCATGTACGAACAGCAACAAGCCGCTGCCAATGCTCCGGCTGCTGGCAACGCTTAATTCGAGGTCAATAAGGCAAGCAGGCTATGGTAGGAAATGCCATAGCCTGTTTTGCGTTTTGCACAAAGAGGCTGTTTATTTTTCAGGTAGCCTCTTTATCATCTAGAAGGCTACCTGAGAACTTCCGGCAGCCCAAAAGCCAATCTTCAAGGGAATGCCTAAAGATCATTCTGTTATTCCCCTGATTCGTTTTATCTCTTTCTCGTATTTACGGTCATTGAAATAATCGCCTGTACTTATTTCCAGTTCGCCGCAATCGGAAATGAGGCAGTCTTGTGTGTCATAAATTTTATAAGTTTGTTGAATGTTTCCTATCGCACATTCGCCATCCAATCCTAACGATATGGTGTAGAACACATCATCCAGCAGGGTGTTGATTGTTTCTTTAAGCTGTTCGGTTTGGCTATCGTTAAGCAGCAGGGTTTTTATTTTGGTATTTACAGTGCTGGGAGGTAGGCCGGCTGTTGTTCAAAACAAGATTTGAGAAATTTCAGCTTTCTCAGATAGAGATTTTTGGCAAATTCGTCTGCAGGCGTGGCTATCCCTTCTTTCCGGAGAGATGTCGGTAAGATAGCTGGCAGGTTGCGGATGTTTCCCAATTAAGTTTTAGCTTCGCAGAAACGCTGCTACGCTATGTTTCTACTCTGTTGAGGCTGACGCTTTCAGGTAGCCTAGCACAACTAATAAAGTTACCTGAAGCTTATAGAAGCTGTTTTTCAGGTAGCCTTTAATCAGAAAACCGCATTTAGCACAATAAAGCAAATCGATGCCAGCAGGCCGGCGGCCGGCACGGTGATTACCCAAGCCAAGGCGATCGGCTTCATCAGCCGCCAGTTGGCATTGCGGTTTACCAGCCCAATGCCGAGCACGGCGCCAACGAGGATGTGGGTGCTGGATACGGGCAGCCCCAGCGCGGAGGCCAGCATCACAACGGTGGCGGCGGAGAGCTCGGCCACGAAGCCGGAAGAGGGGTGCATTTTGGCCAAGTTTTCGCCCACGGTGGCAATCACTTCCCGCCCGATAAACCACAGCCCTACCACCAGCGATACACCAAAGGTGAGCATGGTAATTGGCGGAATGTCGCCGCTGCTGCCGATGGTGCCGCTGCGCAGCACGTCCATGATGGCGGCAAACGGACCGATGGCGTTGGCGATGTCGTTCGAACCGTGGCTGAAGGCAAAGCAGCAGGCAGTAAACACTTGCAGCCAGCTGAACATGATGAAGGTGGCGCGGTCGAGATTGGCACCAGTTTTCAGGGTGCGGGCGTAGGCAAACGTGCCCATCCACAATACCGCGCCAACCATGCCGACAATCAGCAGGTTATCCAGCGTACCCAAGCCTAAATTGAGGTGTTTTAGGCCTTTAAACAGCAGCATCGCCGCCATCACCATGCCGCCCACTGCACCCACCAGCGGCACCCACAGGCGCAGGGCACGGAAGGCGTTGATTTCGTCTTTGCGGCAGTCGATTTCGTGCAGGCCACGATAGTAGTCGGACACCAGCTCTTCGGGCTGGTAGTTGCCTTCGTTGTAAAGCTGGGCATCGCGCACGATGGTGGCGGTGTAGGCCATCTGCTGCAATTCGCTCATCTGCTCGAAGCGTGTTTTGTGTTCCTTTTTGTAGGCCAATTTTTGCTTGCGCAGGCGCTGCACATGGCGGCTGGAGGCCACGTTGTAGCCCAGGATATAGGTTTTAATGTTTTTAAACACCAAATAGGAAGTTACCCCGCCCAAGAGTGGCGAGAGCACCCAGGAAATAGCGATTTCGCCGATTTTTTCCCAGCGCACCATGTTCAAACCGGCCAAACCGTTGTTGTAAAAGCCCAAAACCATCGCTGCTCCCACGATGCCGCCGATGATGGAATGCGTGGTGGACACTGGTAGGCCTTTTTGCGAGGCAAACAGCAGCCACAACGAGGCGGCGGCCAGTGCAGCCATCATAATATGGACAAATTGCACAGATTCCAGTGTCATGCTGCTCAAATCCACGATGCCGTTGCGGATGGTATCGGTAACGCCGCCGCCAACCAGTATCGCGCCGCTCACTTCAAACACCGCCGCCACGGCCAGCGCCTGCGGGATGCTCAGCGTGCCTGCGCCCACCGAAGTGCCAAAGGAGTTGGCCACATCGTTGCCGCCGATATTGAACGCCATAAAGATGCCGAACAGTGCCGCGAGAATAAACAGCGCGGAATGGTTATGTTGTATATAGCCCAGCCCCCAATAGATGAAATAGCAGGACACGCTGAACAACAAGGCCATACCGAGGAAGTTGACGCTTTTCAAACGCAGCGAGGCAGAAGAACCGGCCATGATGAAAATCTTTACAAACAAAATGTTGAATACGGCGGCCGCAGCAATTCATGCTGCAGCCGAACAAACGGCGCAATTATACCAAACCAATTTGTGCTGCATGCAAAAACAGGCTACCTGAAAGCAGCGCTTCAGGTAGCCTGAGATACAGAATGGGCGGATTGCTACACTTTTGCCTGACTGTATTCCTGCAATAGCGTGCGGAACGCTTCCGCCGTTTCCGGGTGTTTCAGCCCGTAGGCCAGCGTGGCTTCCAGGTAGCCCAGCTTGCTGCCGCAGTCGTAGCGTTTGCCCGCAAAAGCGTGTGCCAGCACCGGTTCGTGTTCCAACAGCTTGGCGATGCCGTCGGTGAGCTGGATTTCGCCGCCCGCCCCGCGCCCTACGGTTTGCAGCAGGGAGAAAATGCGCGGCGTGAGGATGTAGCGCCCCACCACGGCCAGGGTAGACGGCGCTTCTTCCGGCTTCGGTTTTTCCACAATGCTTTGGATACGCTGATATTGCTGCCACGGCGACACTTCCACGATGCCGTAGGAGCCGGTTTGCGAGGGTGCAACGGTTTCCACGCCCAGCACGCTGTTGCCGGTTTGGCGGTACACCTCGGCCATCTGCGCAATCGCGCCCTGCGGCGCGTCGATTAAATCGTCGGCCAGAATCACGGCGAAAGGTTCGTTGCCCACCGCCGCGCGGGCACACAGCACGGCATGCCCCAAGCCCAAGGCTTCGGTCTGGCGGATATACAGGCAGGTAACGTCGGGCGGCAAAATATCGCGCACATGCGAGAGCAGCGCGGTTTTTTGGCGTTGCTCCAGCTCGGTTTCCAGCTCGTAGGCTTTGTCGAAATGGTCTTCGATGCTGCGTTTGTTGCGGCCGGTAACGAACACCAATTCGGTGCAGCCGGCGGCCACGGCCTCTTCCACTGCGTATTGAATCAGCGGCTTATCCACAATCGGCAGCATTTCTTTGGGGCTGGCCTTGGTGGCGGGCAGAAAGCGCGTGCCCATCCCGGCCACGGGGAAGACGGCTTTTTTGATTGGAACGGGATTTCCCATGGTTTTGCTTCGGTATAGGTTGGAAAGATGCCGCATTATAGCAGCGGCTGAACGTAGGATGTTTTAAAGGCTACCTGAAAGTGAGGCTGAAATTGCAGTTTCGTTGAAACTTCGTTGCACGGCGGTTGAGCTTTTTGCAGCTTACGCTTTCAGGTAGCCTCTTGAAAGCCATTTGCTGTTGTTCTAAGCAGACACAGCATCGGTTGGGCTCAGCGTTTCCGACGTTTGCCAGCTTTCGGGATGGTGACGGGCGGAGTGTGCCGCAACCGAACATAGCTGACGGCATGCCACAAGCCGATAACGGGCAGAGCCAGGAACATGGCCGCTATCGGTGCAAGCAGCCAGGCATACCAAACCAGCGTGCCGAAGTGCCACCGGCTGAGGGCAAAGCACAGCGGCGTAAACAGGCAGAGGAGCCCGAAGGCGAGCTTCGGGTGTCGGCTGAATGTGTTTTCCAGTATCCACTCAAACAGCGCCTCTATGGGGAGGAAGACGAGGCGGAGCAGGAGTTCAAGGAGGAAATCCATGTTTGGGACGTGAAGGATTGGTGAGGCTGGTGGTTTTGCTTGGCATGAATGGCCGGCCTGTTGTGGTGTATTGCGGAATCATTTGATAAAGGCTACCTGAAATTCAGGTAGCCTTTTGGTTTGCGTCTTAACGCCATGCGGCCAGGAACTCCTGCCAATGCACTTTGTCTTCTTGGATTTTCAGGTAGCCTTTGAGCCGCCGGATTTCCATTTCGTATTCGTCGGCATCGGCTGCACCGCTCATCAAACGGAAGCGTTGGAACATAAGATAGGTGTTGGCAGCGTCGGTTTCGCAGTAGTTGCGGATTTCGCGCAGGCGGCCTTCGTGGAAGGCCTGCCACACCTTGCTGCCGTCCATGCCCAGCTTGCCGGGGAAGCCGCACAGCTTGGCCATGTCGTCTAAAGGCACGCTGGCGCGGGGCTGGTAGAGGGCGAGCAGATCCATCAGGTCGCAATGGCGGTTGTGGTAGCGGTTGATGTAGTTGTTCCACTTGAAGTCGCGGCTGTCGCCGAAATCGCCCTCGCCGGTGTCCCAATAGCGGGCGGCGGAGAGACCGTGGATCAGGGCGCGGTAGTGCAGCACGGGTAGGTCGAAGCCGCCGCCGTTCCAGCTCACCAACTGCGGGGTATGATTTTCGATCAGCTCAAAAAATTTAGCGATGATGGTTTCTTCGCTGTCGCCGATTTCGCCGATGGTGCCCACATGGATTTTGTCGCTGCCCCAGCGCATACAGCAGGAAATGGCCACCACCTGCTGCAAATGATAGGGCATGAAATCGCTGCCATTGTGCGTGGCGCGGCGCTGCTGCTGCGCCCAAGCCACCACATCGGCAGTGGGCGTGCCGGCCGGCAGACCGTGCAGCAGGCGGATGCCGTTGGCATCGGGAACGGTTTCGATATCGAAGGCGAGAATCGGAGTCATGATGGGGGCTTGAGGGTGGGGACGGCATGGATTGTGGCACGAAGCAGGGGTTTCGCCAAGGTTGGCTGATGGGTTTCAGGTAGCCTGTGCGGCAGCTTGGGTAAATCTCCGCGATAGTGGAAGGTAGCGCTTCCGTTTTTGGCAGCGTCTTTCATTGGTTCATCTGGAGCCGGATTGAAAACAAGAGCAGCAAAGCAATTTGCCGCTCTTGTTTGATACACACCTTACCATTTCAACTTCGCCAACGCATCCGCCTTCACAGAGAGCGTGATTATGCACCACTAGATAGTTCCGTCTTCCCCATCCGACAAAATCCCTTTTGATAACAGATATGTTGCCATAGCATCATCATCCAGTACTTTATCAAACTCGCTCAAATAACGGTGAGGGTTCTTGTGGTCGTATTCGGTGATGGTTGTCAGGAACTGGGAAAAATCGCGGTTTTTTTCGGCCAATTCATACATCACCGCATAATCCATTTGCTTTTTATACTGTGCGGGCGACAGGATTTCGCTTTGGCTGAGGTTGGCTGCGTCCAGCAAAATGATGCCGATGCCGAAACTTTGGCTGAGTTTCTGCAAGGCTTCGCGGAACTCGCCATCCTGCGGCACGGATAATGCTACCAAATAGCCTTCGTTCGCCCAGCTGGAATTGCTGACTGCTTGGAAAAAGTATTCTTTATAATTGCCGAAATCCAAATATTTTTTGAGTTCGAACGAGAAAATCTTAATCGGCAGGCGGTCAAACTTCCGCATCCAGGCTTGCAGGCTGCCATGTTCGTAATCGGCATATTCGAACTGTACGCCCACCATATCGGGATAGAGCCATTTGTCCGCGCCTTTTTGGTTTTTGCCGCTTTTTTCGTGGAATATGGTGCGCGACTGTGCGGCAAAGACGGGATGCTCCGCCAGAAACTTGCACAGCAGCGGATGCAGGTCGCGCTCGTGGAATCGGGCTTTTTGTGTTTGGGCGGCAGGCGGCAGGGCGGCGGCGTTTTCGGGCAGCGGCAAAGCTTTCAGGCTGCCTGATATGTGAGAAATATCCTGCCGCAGGGAGAATAGCTTGGGTCGGCTACCCTGCGACGTGATTTTGCCGTCGGGCTTTTTTGCTTCCACATATAACGCCGCACCCACGGTTGCCCACGGCGTTTTGCCGATGGAAGCCAAACCTTGTTCTGGGTTGTAGCCGTCCAGTTCGGCGTAAAGCCGGTTTTGTTCGATAAAATCCCAAATTTCTGATGCGCCGGCTGGGCGTGCCAACTGCTGCAACGCATACAGCGCGAGTTCGTGATAGGTCATGTTTTTCCATCTTTTAAAAATATTGCCCGTTGGCTTGCAGACGGCCTGAAAAAGCAGCCTGCACTGTTTGAGTTTACCGCTTCAACTTCGCCAACGCATCCGCCATCGCCGAATTTGCAGGCTGCTTTTCGCGCGGCGGTTTGCCGGAACGGCTGTTGGTGCCGCGTTTTTCGGTTTCAGGTAGCCTGCGCCCGCGTTTTTCCACACCGGCTTCGTCATCCAAGCGCATGGTCAGCGCGATGCGTTTGCGTGCGGCATCGACTTCCAGCACTTTAACTTTCACCACGTCGCCGGCTTTCACCACTTCACGCGGGTCTTGGACGAATTTATTGGACAGGGCGGAGATGTGCACCAAGCCGTCTTGATGGACGCCGATGTCTACGAATGCGCCGAAGTTGGCGACGTTGGAAACCACGCCTTCGAGTATCATGCCGACTTGCAAGTCGCTGATTTCGTGGATGCCTTCGGCGAAGGAGGCCGTCTGAAACTCGCCGCGCGGGTCGCGGCCGGGTTTTTCCAGCTCGGACAGGATGTCCAGAATGGTCGGCAGGCCGAAGCGTTCGTCGGTGAAGTCGGATGCTTTGATTTGCTTCACGCGCTCGCGGTTGCCGATGAGTTCGGCGGCGGTAATGCCTTGTTGCGCCAGCATTTTGGCGACAACGGGGTAGGCTTCGGGGTGGACGGCGCTCGCGTCCAGCGGCTCTTTGCCGCCGTTAATCCGCAAAAAGCCCGCCGCCTGCTCGAAGGTTTTTTCGCCCAAACGCGGCACTTTCAGCAATTTTTTGCGGCTGTCGAACGCGCCGTTTTCATCGCGGTAGGCGACGATGTTTTGGGCAAGGGTTTGATTCAAACCGGAAATCCGCGCCAAAAGGGGGGCGGAGGCGGTGTTCACGTCCACGCCGACGGCGTTCACGCAGTCTTCGACCACCGCGTCCAGCGATTTGGCGAGCTGGCTTTGGTTCACGTCGTGCTGATACTGCCCCACGCCGATGGATTTGGGGTCGATTTTGACCAGCTCGGCGAGCGGGTCTTGCAGCCTGCGGGCGATGGACACCGCGCCGCGCAGGGAAACGTCCAAGTCGGGAAACTCGCGCGCCGCCAATTCGGACGCGGAATAAATCGATGCGCCGGCTTCGGAAACGACGATTTTGTGCAGCCCCATTTCCGGCATTCCGCGCACCAGTTCACCCGCGATTTTGTCGGTTTCGCGGCTGGCGGTGCCGTTGCCGATGGCGATGAGTTTTACGCCGTGTTGTTTAATCAGGCGCGACAGCGTTGCCAACATATTGTTTTCTTGATGCAAATAGACAATAACGGTATCCAGCAGCTTGCCTGTGTCGTCCACCACGGCACATTTCACGCCGTTGCGGTAGCCGGGGTCTAGGCCCAAAGTAGTCAGTCGTCCGGCGGGCGCGGCGAGCAGTAAGTCTTTGAGATTGCGGGCGAACACGGTAATCGCATCGGTATCGGCGGCTTCTTTCAGACGGCCTAAGGCTTCGAGTTCCAGCGACAAAAAGATTTTCGCGCGCCAAGTCAGGCGCACGGTGTCGCGCAGCCATTTGTGGCCGTCTGAAACCTTGAAACGGCGGGCGATGATTTGCTCGTATTCGCTTTGCTGCGTAATCGGCGTGTCGTCGGGCTGGTATTTGAGTGCGATGTTCAACACGCCTTCGTTGCGGCCGCGCAAAACCGCCAGTGCGCGGTGGCTGGGCATGGCGCGGACGGGTTCGCGGTGGTCGAAATAATCGCTGAATTTTTCGCCTTCGGTTTCTTTGCCTTCAACGACTTGCGCGTGGATTTCGGCTTCGTTCCACAGCTTGTCGCGCAGCGTGCCGATGAGTTCCGCGTCTTCGGCAAACTGTTCCATCAGAATCGCGCGCGCGCCGTCCAGCGCGGCTTTGGCGTCGGGGACGTTTTCGTTCAGGTAGCCCTGCGCGGCGGCTTCCACGTCCTGTGGCTGCTCGGCAAGCAACATATCCGCCAGCGGCTGCAAACCGTGTTCGCGCGCGATTTGCGCCTTGGTGCGGCGTTTGGGCTTGTAGGGCAGATACAGGTCTTCCAGCGCGGTTTTGTTGTCGGCGGCTTCGATTTGCGCCCTGAGGTCGTCTGAAAGCTTGCCTTGCTCTTCAATGCTTTTTAAAACAACGGCTTTGCGCTCTTCCAACTCGCGCAGATATTGCAGCCGCTCGGCAAGCTGGCGCAGCTGCGTATCGTCCAGCCCGCCCGTGGCCTCCTTGCGGTAGCGGGCGATAAACGGTACGGTCGCGCCGCCGTCCAAAAGCTCGACGGCGGCGGTGATTTGCGCGGCGGTAGCGGAGAGTTCTTGGGAGAGGATTTGGGTGATGTTCATAAAGTTCCTTGAGTGAATGGGGTGCAGGCTGCTTTTCCAGGCTGCCTGAAAAAGAATGAATGGATATATCCTTGTTCTAATTTAGATACTTCGCCAACACTGCCTGCTTTTGCGCGGGCAGGGATTGGATTTTTTGCTCGCAGGCGGCGATTTCGGCTTCGTATCCGTCAATTTGGGTGATGATGGATTTTTGGGTTTCCAGGTTGGGAACGGGAATCTGCAAATCTTCATAAAATGAGGCAGGCACTCGGCGGTGTCCGCTTGAACCTGTCATTTGTTTTTCGGCAGCCTGACGGATTTGTTTACGGTTTAAGGCATAGAACAAGAAAGCTGGCAGAATTTGGGTTTGATCAGCTCTGAAAACATGAAACTCCGAACTTCCCATACCGATACCGTTTGATAACCCTGTTACCAAAGCACATTTTCCGTTTTCCATACATGGTGTTATTTTGGCAATGATGACATCGTTCTCTCTGAAATAAGTATAAGAGCCCTTGCGTAGTTCGCTTAACGGCTTTTCCGTTTTGTGTTCGATAAATCCATGATTGCTGACTGAAGCCATTTCCACAAAAGAAACTGTTAAGCTGTCCGCCAAAGATCTGATTTCTGATTTTGATGGATTAATACTAGATAATTCATTGATTTTAAACCATTTTACCACCCCCCCGCCTGAATCACTTCCAAGTCATTGAATATGTTTGCAATCTTGGCTCGGTATTCTTCGATTTTCATACGGGTATGGTTAAATTCGTCATCGATTTTTTGGCATTCTTCCACAATTTTTTGTTGGATATCCAAGGGTGGAAGCGGGATTTTAATATTATTTATATCGTTTTCATTTAACGAAGGGTAGCCAGAATTTGCTTTTATATCTTGCGCCTTTATCAATGTCAGAATTTCATATAAGAACTCAGTTAAAATTTGATTATTATCAGCAATAATTGTTGCCAAATGAGAAACAACATAGCCATCACATCCCATAATTACCCTATGGTTTAGATATGTTGAAGCACCAGATTTTGGCATTAAAATAGTTCCTTTAGGGAATTTCTTCAAATTTTCAATCCCCTTTTCATTTAAATAGTCTGAAACTTCTATTAAGTTTTTAGATAAATGGACTTTGCCGACATCTGATGTTCTGAAGAATGGATACTTGCCATCTGTGTATAAATGTCTTTCTTGAGGTGCGCTATTCCCACTTGAAACGTTTGCAATGCTCCCCAGCCTTACTAATGTATATTTGCTCACAATCTCAACTTTTTTCTGTGCACTTGTCCGAATAGCTTTATCAAAATCCGCACGTTCGAAATCCAGCATTTCTGTCAGCGGCAGCAGTGCGGCAAATTTTGCCAAGTGTTCGGGTATGTTTTGCAGGCTACCTGAAAAATTTTGCCGTATCAGGCTGTTGAGTTTGGTTTCGTCGAACAGGTTTTGCGGGTTGAAGAGCGGGGTTTGGATTTTGTTGATGCCCTGTAAATTTTGCAGCCCTTCTTCGCCCGTTTCAGCCTGCCCGCTCAGATACTTGATGCCTTCATTGCCCTTTGCTGCGCTCCATTCATAACCCAAAAAGGCTTTTTTCTCTTTGGTTTCGGCCGGCATTTTCACTACCAGCACGTTTTGCGGATTGTTGGCGGCGAGCATGAAATGGCGCAGTTTGTCGGCTTCAATCTCTTTAGCGAAATCGAGCCATGCTTTTTCCATATCGGCACTTTTGGGCAGCTTTTTCTTGTCGAATGCTTTTTTGTATTCCTGAAACACTTCGGTTTCGGCAATTTCTGGCGGCATTTTGCTTTGCGCCGTTAAAAAGGCCTGGTATTGCGCCAGATCGAAGCCGCAATGCCCGCAGTAGTTTTGCAGCAGATGGCTGTCTTCAAACAGGTCGTCAAAACTGAAATTGCCCGATTGCCATTGTTCTACGCGGTTTTGGTAGTGTCCGGCAAGGTTTGGCGTATCGGATTTGCGGCGCAGAAACAGGGTGGCGGTGTTGGTGCCGGTTTTGCCGAATGTGCCGGAACCGAATTCGGCAATGGCGACCAAATCAAAGTATTGCAGGATGATTTCGCGGCATTTGATGTAGATGTTGCCGTTGGTCAGGATGCTGGACGGCAGGATGATGACGGCGATGCCGCCCGAATGCAGGAGCTGTTTGGCTTTTTCGATGAAGAAGGTTTCGATGCTGTTGAAGCTGTCTTCATCGGAAACATGAGGGTAGAGCGTAAATCGGGCTTTGTCTTCTTCGCTCAATGTAGTGAGAAAACCTTTGACACTGTACGGCGGATTGGCAACGAGCAGGGAAAAGCCGCCGTCTTTGAGGTTGCCGTTTTGGGCAAGCGCATCGGCATAGATAATGTTCATTTCGTCCTGCCCGTACATAAAGGCGGACACTTTGGCGACTTTGGAGAGACGATATTCTTTTTCCACGCCGTAAATGTGGGGGTAGAAATCGGCGGGATTTTGCCCGCTTTGCAGCAGGGGTTTAATTTGGCTTGCGTATTCGGTAAGGAAATGTCCTGCACCGCAGGCATAGTCAATTACTTTTGGGGTTTCGCTGTTTTGCAGCAGTTCAGTCAGTGGCAGGCTGGAAATCAGGAATTTAACTATCGGCATGGGCGTGAAAAACTGTCCTTCAGACTGCTTTATGCCCTGGTCTAGGAAGCCTTCAAACAAATCACCGAGAAGCTGGTGCTGCTCTTCTTCGTTTTTGAGTTTGATGTCCTGTAACATCTGCACGATTTCTTTCAGAATGACGGCGTTTTGAAAGAAGAGCTTTTCGTTATGTACGTCCAAAAAGGCAAAGGGATTGTTGGAATAGAATTTCAGTTGGGTGAAATATTCCATTACCGTGCGTTTGGTTTCATCTTTTTGGTTTTTGAACAGATGAAAGGCGTTATTCAGTGTTTCCGCGCTGATGTAGGTTACGTCTTCGCCCAAAAATTCTTTCATGCCGGTTTGGTAAAGCTGTTGCAGGCGGTCTTGCAGGTCATAGTGGTTGTCGCTGGCCGCGCCTTTCCAATAGACCTTTAAATTTTCGGGGTTCGCTTTTTCATCAACGACTTTGCACAGAAACAGGTTTACCAGTTTGTCGAATGCATTTTCACGCGCGGAAACATTGTGTTGGCGCATGATGGTGGCAAACTGGTGGTATTTTTTCTGAATGGTGTTGTTGTCCACAATTTTTAAATCGCGCACATTGTAGGGACGGCTGCCGATATTGAATGGTGCGGATTCAAATAGATTGTGGGAAATAAAGTCCTGCTGGTAGGTTTCGCTCCATACTTTGAAATAGTCGGATTTTGAGCCATTTTCCTCCTGCACTTTTTTGAAACTCAGTAGCTTTTCGTTACTGCCCAGATATTCGTCGTTATCCTTCATAGAAATCAGGTGGTAAACGGATTCTGCCTGATTGTTGACGAAATCGCTTGCATACAGACATAGCCATTGTGCCTGGCGATAACTGTTGTAATAGTTAAAAAGCTGCCCGCCGTCTTTCTGCATCTTCGCCCATGCACGGGAAAATTCTTTGCTTTTGTCGCCATCTACCGTTTTGCATTCGATAAGCAGATAGGGTTGCCCATCATTATCCTGCACAATGATGTCGCAAAATCCGCCCGTCATGCCGTGTCCGCCGGGCATACCCTGCTCCAAAATGATGTGTTCGGGTTTGTAGCCCGATTGCAGCAGGTTATGTATGCATTCAAATACGACAAAGTTTTCAGGCTGACTGAAATTTTTGGTAGTGTCGCGGTGGGCAGTTACACCTTTAGGATAGATGATTTTTTCATTGGCAAAGTTGATTTTTAGTTCGTGTCCGTGCAGGGATTTTGTATAGATTTGGTTTTGTTTGGTGAAGCCCAAATGGGTTAGGAATTGAGGCAGGTTTTGTTTGGTAATCATAATTGAAAGGTTCTTAAAAAATAGGGGAAAAGGAAAGGTTGCCTGAAATAACCGTTTTAAGGTTTTCTTGTTTACAGGCTGGGCTACCTGAAAAATATCATAAGCTTATTCTGCATCATATTATTCGTTATTGTCATAAGAAATGTAGAGCCAGTTGTCCTAGCCGAATAATTCCAGCAGTGCGTCAAAGCAGTTTTGGTTGGCAGTACCGTTGCGTTACTATTTTCGGCACGCTCGCGCTTTTCGTCTTGGAAGAGGCGGGCAAATTGGGCGGCAAGGCGGTATTTGTGTTCGTAGGTGTGGGCGGTCATGGGGGAGGGGCTTTCGAGTTGGGGGTGCGGTCGGTTGTTTATTTTGGCAGATGGGTGTTCGTGGTAATTGTGTCGCCTGCGGCAGTTATAAAGAAATCCTTTATAACTGAATTTCCATCTAATTCATTGTCTTCCAATATATTTTTTATGTGTAGGCCGATATTTTGCACGGAGGTGTCAAAAAGTTCGGCCAGTTGGCTTTGGTTGAGCCAGACGGTGTGTTCCTGCACCAGCAGGTTCACTTGGATGCGGCCGTCTTCGGTTTGGTAAATCAGAATTTCGGACATGGTTTTCCTTGTTTACAGGGCGGCAGGCTACCTGAAAATCGGATTATGCCATATCCACCAATCAGTTTTAGCCTTGCAGAAAGTCAGTCCCCTTATGGTAACTTTAGTTTTCAGGTAGCCTTCCTACCTAAACTCAGGCTACCTGAAAGCCGCCGTGCGCAAACTTTGCTAAAATGCCGCCAACTTTTTCTATGGAAACCGTTATGCAACAGCAGCCAGACGACCAGCAGGAATGGGTGAGCAAAACCCGCCGCAAAAAAGAAATGCACGATTTGCAGGATTTGGGCATGCAGCTTGCCCGCCTTTCCGGCGACACCTTGAAGAAAATCGAATTGCCTGAGGAATTGCGCGAAGCCATTGCCATGTATAAGAAAATCAACAGCAACGGCGCGCTCAAGCGGCAAACGCAATACATCGGCCGCCTGATGCGCGATCTCGATCCGGAGCCGATCCGCGAGTTTCTCGACAAACTGCAGGGCAGCCACGCTGCCTACAACGCTTTCTTGCAGCGTGTGGAACAGATGCGCGAAACCCTGTTGGAAAACGACGATGCGCTCACCGACTTCCTGCGCGATTACCCCGCCGCCGAAGCCGGCCAGTTGCGCACCCTGATTCGCAACACGCGCAAGGAACGCGAGCAGGCCAAGCCGCCCAAACACTTCCGCGCGCTCTACCGCTACCTGAAAGAAGCGATGGAGGCGGATAATCCCGCCGCAGATGTGCCGGAGGAGGAAGACGGGCAGGGTGTGGAGCAGGAATAAGCGGTTTAGCCCTAGCTAGCAAGAAAAGGCTACCTGAAAAACGGTTTTCCAGTTTTCAGGTAGCCTTTATTTTGTTTGCCGGATGGTGCCTGGCTTGGTGCTGATAGCGGATGAAAATCAAAATAGGGTAGGGTGAGCCAACTCCGTATTTAATCCGCTATGCTGCGGCCAGTCGGGCTTGGTTGGGCATCGCGGTTTCATCCTTTTGATTTCACTGTTGGGGGGTATGCTAACAAGGAGAGGGCATCCATCCCGATTGTGGCTTAACCTTGCCATTTCGGCAAACGCGCTATAATGCCACGTTTTCCAGTTTTACCCCGCAGCGGAGCAGCACCATGACCTCATCCAGCCAACGCCCAGCCGATTCCTCCCATGCCGACGGACAAACGCCGAGGCGGCGCGCGTGGGCGGGCTATACCGACCGCCGCGCCATCGCCATGTTGTTGCTCGGTTTTGCGGCGGGGATTCCGATTTTGCTGATTTTCTCCAGCCTCTCGCTGTGGCTCACCGAAGCCGGCGTCGACCGCGCCACGGTTACCATGTTCAGCTGGGCGGCATTGGGCTATTCCTTCAAATTCATCTGGGCGCCGTTAATCGATGCGCTGCCGCTGCCGTGGCTAACGCGCCGTTTCGGGCAGCGGCGCGGCTGGTTGCTGCTGGCGCAGGGGCTGATTATCACCGCGATTTTGGCGATGGCCGCGCTCAATCCGGCTAATGCGGCGGTGTTGCCGTGGATGGCGGCAGCGGCGGTGTTGCTCGGCTTTTCTTCGGCCACGCAGGACGTGGTGATTGATGCCTACCGCATCGAAAGCGCGCCGGGCGATGCGGCGATGCAGTCGGTGATGTCGGCCACCTATACGGCGGGCTACCGCGTGGGCATGATTGTGGCCGGGGCGGGCGCGTTGTGGCTGGCCAGCGGCTTCGGCTCGGAAAAGGGACATTATCTGTATGCCGCTTGGCGCAACACTTATTGGCTGATGGCGGCCACCATGGGCGCCGGCGTGCTCACCACGCTGTGGGTGGCCGAGCCTGCGGTAAAACGCGAACGGCCGGCCGGCTTGGCGCTGGGCGACAATGCGCGGCTGGTGGGCTTGTTTGTGTGCGCGGTGGCGGCTTTTGTGCTGGTGTTCCGCTGGGCTGGCGGGTGGCTACCTGAAAACCAAGGGCCGCTGCTTTCCCTGTTGTGGGAAGGCGCGCGGCTTTCGGCGGCATTGATGGCGGCGGTGCTGACGGGGCGGCTGTTGGTGATGCTGGGGCTGGTGTGCGGCGAAGTGGTGCGGCAAACCTGGGTGTTGCCGCTGGCCGACTTTTTCCAGCGCTACGGCCGCCATGCCGCGCTGCTGTTGGCCTTAATCGGGCTATACCGCATTTCGGATATTGTGGCCGGGGTGATTGCCAATGTGTTTTATGCCGATATGGGCTTCAGCAAAGACGAGATTGCCGGGGCGGTGAAAACCTTCGGCGTGCTGATGTCGATTGCCGGCGGCTTCTTCGGCGGCCTCTTGGCGCAGCGGTTTGCCGTGATGCGCATGATGATGCTCGGCGCCGTGCTGGCTTCGGCCACCAATTTGCTGTTTATCCTGCTGTTTTGGCAGGGGCACAATCTGCCCTTCCTCTATTTGGCCGTGGCCTTCGACAATCTGGCGGGCGGCTTGGCCAGCGCCGTATTCGTGGCCTTTCTCTCCTCGCTCACCAGTATCCGGTTTACCGCCGTGCAATACGCCCTGTTTAGCTCGCTGATGACGCTACTGCCCAAAACGCTGGGCGGCTACTCCGGCAGTATCGTGAACCAAATCGGCTACGACGGCTTCTTCCTCTTCACCGCGCTCTTGGGCCTGCCGGTGCTCGGCCTGGTGTGGCTGGTGGGGCGCAAGCTGCCGCTGCGGAGGTGAGGGTTCAGGTAGCCTCAAGCAGGGATGAAAGGCTACCTGAAAACAGAAATTCCAACGAAATTAATCTTAACTGCTTAAAAATAATTATATAAAACAAGCCACAATATTCCACCGTAGACACACCGTCCGCCTTTTGGTGTAGACTGCACGCCACCCAGCGTTATTTTTAGGAGTCAAACCATTATGCTGAAAAATATTCTCACCGCCGCCGTATTGTCTGCCTTGCTCGGCGCCTGCGCCGCTACCGGCAGCGGCGATGCCTTCCCCGCCCGTGCCGACCAGCTTTCCGCTCGCACTGAGCAGGCTGCCGCCGCCCTGCGCCAACGCGAAGCGCAAGAAAATATCATTGCCTACTACGATGCTGACGGCGACGCTGCCGACCGTCCGATGAAAGGCGGCTATTACCGCGTGCTGCTCGGCCGCACAGCCGACGGCAAAGCCGTGGTGCAGGATTTCTACCAAGACAGCCGCACCAAGCAGATTAACCCCGTTATCATCAGCAAAGACAGCGAGCTGAAAAACTCCAGCTCCGAAGTGATTGAAGGCTTGGTGGTGTGGTACACCCCCGAAGGCCGCCTCACTAATTTTGCCGAAATCCATGACGGCAAATCGCAACGTGTCGGCATGTATGCTGAAAATGGCCAGCTGGTGTTGAGTATTGCGGGTGAGCCGGATGTTAAAGATACACCCTTCGAAATAAAAGGCTTCTACGAAAACGGCAAACCGATGTTCGAGCTAATTGATAACCACACCGACAACGGTTTGGTGCGCACCTACTACTACACCAACGGCAACAAGCTGATGCAGAGCGTGGGCAAAGAGAATGCGGTTAAAACCGAATTCTGGAAAGAAGACGGCAGCAGCGCTACGGCAGACGAGGTGCAGACTCAGCTGCGCGAGAGCCTCCAGCGCGTGAATTATCTGATGAGCAAACACCTGCGCTAAAGCTGGTATAAACCATCAAAGGCTACCTGAAAACCTTCAGGTAGCCTTTTGCTATGGCGGTGTGGGTAGCATCCTGTATGGAAAAATAATGAGTTTGGCTATAGAATTGCATCAATCTACCAATCGCGCAGATACTCACCAATTCCAATAGGGAAATCTATGAATAAACTCTTCGCCACTGTGGCTGCGGCCCTGTTGCTGGCCGCCTGTAATCCCAATCAAAACAATAGCCAAAACAACGCAGTATTTGCACCGCCGGCTGCTTCCAACACTGCCGAAGGCCAGCAGGCGCCTGCTATGGCCTTGCCTGCCGATGCAACAGAACTTGAAGCGGCGGCTGCCAAAGCCGTGGAAGGTTATCAGCCTGCTGCTGAGAAGCAGGTGATTTATTTCGACAAAGATTCCAAACCCACCGATAAACCCAGCGTCGGCGGCTATTACCGCGAAGTGTTGGGCACCATGCCCGACGGCCGCCTAGTGGTGCAGGATTTCTACCAAGACAGCGGTAAACCGCAGATTCTGCCCGCCATTATCTCCAAAGACGGCGATCCGAAAAATTTCTCCACCGATGTGAACGATAGCCTGGTGGTGTGGAAAGAGGAGGACGGCACGGTATTTGCCGCCGGCAAATTTACCCAAGGCAAACTTGACGGCTGGTACGGTATGTACCGCAACGGCCGCCAGGTTCTCCAAGTTCGTGATAGTGGGTCTGAGTCGGATGACGAAGTGGTGTTCTTCTATAACGATGGCAAACCGATGGTGTGGGGTCGTTCCGCTGCAGACAAGCAACGTCTCATCTTAAACCACTATTATCCAGGCGGTGGCATCATGCTTCACTCCATTGTCAACATCAACGGGACAGAGCAACCCGTTCTCTCCGCTTGGGACAAACAAGGCAAACCCACCTCCGTGGACGCCATCAAAGAAGATTGGGAACCCATTCGATCTTCCTTGGTTGAGCTGCAAGAGTATATGGAGCAGCTCAAAACTGTGATAGGCGACGGACAGTCTGCTTCCGAGCCTAAGTAACGCAATGACCTTACAGCCGCTTAACGCAGAGTGATGCCAACACTTTCCTATGCTAAGCGGCTGATTCTTTCTCCACCCCGCTTTTCACACAAAAGGAGCTTCAATATGTCTCAATTCGACGTAGTGGTAATCGGCGCCGGCCCCGGCGGTTATGTTGCCGCCATCCGCGCCGCACAGCTGGGTTTCAAAACCGCCTGTATCGATGCCGGCGTGAATAAGGCCGGCGACGCCCCTGCTTTGGGCGGCACCTGCCTGAACGTGGGCTGCATCCCTTCCAAAGCTCTGTTGCAATCGTCCGAGCATTTCCATGCTGCGCAGCATGACTTTGCCGAACACGGCATCACTGTGGGCAATGTGCAGTTTGACGCCGCCAAGATGATCGAGCGCAAAGACGCCATCGTCACCAAGCTCACGGGCGGGATTAAGTTCCTGTTTCAGAAAAATAAAGTAACCAGCCTGTTCGGCACGGCCTCCTTCGTGGGTAAAAACGGCGATTTCTGGCAGCTGGAAGTGGACGATAAAGGCGCAAAAACCACGGTTGAGGGTAAGCACATCATCGTGGCCACCGGCTCCACCCCGCGCGCGCTGCCCTTGGTGGACATCGACAACGTAAACGTGTTGGATAACGAAGGCGCGTTGAATCTGACCCAAGTGCCGGCCAAGCTCGGCGTTATCGGCGCAGGCGTCATCGGTTTGGAAATGGGCTCGGTGTGGAAACGCGTGGGCGCGGAAGTTACCATTTTGGAAGCCTCCTCCGTGTTCCTTGGCGCCGCCGACCAGCAGATTGCCAAAGAAGCGTTCAAATACTTCACCCGCGAGCAAGGCTTGAACATCCAGCTGGGCGTGAAACTGAACAAAATCACCAGCGGCAGCAAAGTGGTGGTGGAATACAACAACGCCAAAGGCGAAGCGCAAACTGCCGAGTTCGATAAGCTCATCGTGGCCATCGGCCGCATGCCCAACACCCACGGCCTGAATGCCGAAGCGGTCGGCCTGCAGAAAGACGAGCGCGGTTTTATCGTGGTGGACGGCGAATGCCGCACCAACCTGCCCAACGTATGGGCCATCGGCGACGTGGTGCGCGGCCCGATGCTGGCGCACAAAGCCAGCGACGAAGGCGTGGCCGTGGCCGAACGCATCGCCGGGCAGAAACCGCACCTCGATTTCAACACCATCCCGTGGGTCATCTACACCGACCCGGAAATCGCCTGGGTGGGCAAAACCGAAGAGCAGCTCAAAGCCGAAGGCGTGGACTACAAAAAAGGCACGTCCGGCTTTGCCGCCAACGGCCGCGCCATGGGTTTGGGCAAAGCCAAAGGTACGGTTAAAGTACTGGCCGATGCCAAAACCGACCGCATCTTGGGCGTGCACATGATCGGCCCGATGGTAAGCGAGCTGATCAGCGAAGGCGTGGTGGGCATGGAGTTCTGCGCCAGCAGCGAAGACATCTCCCGCATCGTCCACGCCCACCCGACCCTGTCGGAAGTGGTGCATGAAGCCGCCCTGGCCGCCGACAAGCGCGCCCTGCACGGCTAATCCTGCCGCCGCCTGCCTTGTGCGAAATGGCGCGCAGGGCAGGCAGGATGTGATGAAGGCTACCTGAAATGGTTTGCAGATTTCAGGTAGCCTTTTGTGTGCCTGCCGATTATGGAGCGGGCTTGGTTGGGGCTATCTGAAATGCTGAAGAAGCGGGTTTGATGATGTGGGAATCAACGGCGTTGTACCGCTCGGTCTTCTTCTTTTCCCATTCTCTGTATATCCGCCCTGCTGCCACAGCTAAGGCTACCTGAAAATAGGGCGAACGTATTTCCGGCTTCGTTGATGCTCTGCTTTCAGGTAGCCTGCAACGTTGCCGACGGCAGCCGATTTCGTGGGGCGGGGTTGATATAGTGAATTAAATTTAAACCAGTACAGCGTTGGCTCGCCTTGCCGTACTATTTGTACTGTCTGCGGCTCGCCGCCTTGTCCTGATTGAAATTTAATCCACTATAATCCGCCCGCCCAAACTGCTGATGCCGTGCTAAAATCCGCCCGTTGCCAGATTAGGGATAACGGCCATTCCGTTGGCCGATTGATTTTCAGGTAGCCTCTCCTCGGCTTGAGGCTACCTGAAAATTTTCATATCCATCCGGTCGCTCTTGCCATCCATTCAGAATACGAAAGCCCATGATCCGACACCGCCTCCTCCCCATCTTCGCCGCCCTCCTGCTCGCCGCCTGTACCGGCCTTGGCACGCAAATGTCTGCCGAAAGCTGGCGCGACGATGCCGCCACGCCCGAATTTGAAGCCTCCGGCCGCATGGGCGTGAAGGAAAACGAACGCGGCAGCTATGCCAATTTCGATTGGCTGCGCACAGCCGCCGTGCAGCTGTTTGAAGTGAAAACCCCGCTGGGCAACAGTGTGGGCCGGTTGTGCCAAGACGGCGGCGGGGTGCAGGCGGTGGCGTCCGACGGCCAGGTTTTCCGCGCCGCCACCACTGCCGAACTCAGCCGCCAGCTACTCGGCTACGACCTGCCCGTGGCCTATATCGACCGCTGGGCCAACGGCCTGCGCGTGCCCGGCGAGCCCTACAGCGTGCTGCCCGACGGCCGCCTGCAGCAAATGGGCTGGAAAATCCAACGCAATTTGGGCGAAGACGGCCAAGTGCGCATGCTGCTGCTGGAACGCACCGGTCTGAGCCTGCGCCTGGTGTTCGACCGCTTCGGCCAGCCGGAGCAGCGCCCCGGCAGCTGCGCAGATAATGCCGGGCAGGCCGTATGATGCAGCCGCACCCCGCCGCCCTTGCCTTTCCCGCCCCGGCCAAGCTCAATCTCGACCTGCGCATCATCGGCCGCCGAACCGACGGCTACCACCTGCTCGAAAGCATCTTCTGCCTGATTGATTTGTGCGACACAATATGGCTGCTGCCGCGCAAAGACGGGCAAATCATCCTGCACAACCCCGCCGGCGGCATCCCGCCCGAACAAGATTTGAGCCACCGCGCCGCCCGCCTGCTGCAACAGTTTTCAGGTAGCCCCAACGGCGTGGAAATCTGGCTGGACAAACATATTCCCAGCGGCGGCGGGCTGGGCGGTGGCAGCTCGGATGCCGCTACCGTGCTGCTTGCCCTCAATCATTTGTGGCACACTGCCGTGCCGCCCGAAACGCTGCGGGCGCTCGGCCTGAAGTTGGGTGCGGACGTGCCATTTTTTCTGTTCGGTCAAAGCGCTTTTGTGCAAGGCATCGGCGAAATCCTGAGCCCGCTGGCCGTGCCGGAACAATGGTATGTAGTGGTGCGCCCCGGTGCGCATGTGGCCACGCCGAAAATCTTTGCCCACCCTAATCTCACCCGCAACAGCCCGTCCTGCGCCCAGCCTGGTTTCACGCAACTGCAACCTTTCCGCAACGATATGCAGGCCGTGGTGCTGGCCGAATACCCGCCCGTGGCCGCCGCCTTCCGTCTGCTGCAAGATTACGGCATGCCGCAGCTAACCGGTTCCGGTGCCTGCCTGTTTATCGCCTGCGCCACGCAAGGCGAAGCCGAGTATATCTATAGTAGGCTACCTGAAAATCTGGCTGCCTGGTGCGTGCGCGGTTTAGATAGGCATCCCTTGCAAGGCATCCTGAAAAATATAGTGGATTAAAATTAAGAATGCTACGGTGTTGGCCCGCCTTGCCATACTAGTTGTACTGTCTGCGGCTCACCGCCTTATCTCAATTTTATCCACTATGACAAAAACATCAGGCACGCTTGACAATATACCGAAAAAAACGCATAATTCGCCCCTTTCTTGAATCGCCTGCCGCAATAGCAGGATTGTACTGGGGATTCGCCAAGTTGGTTAAGGCATCGGATTCTGAATCCGACATACGTAGGTTCGAATCCTACATCCCCAGCCAGATTCGTAAACAATACATTTGGGGATTCGCCAAGTTGGTTAAGGCACCGGATTTTGATTCCGGCATGCGTAGGTTCGAATCCTACATCCCCAGCCACCTTACAAAAGCATGTACGCGTACATGCTTTTATTTTTATTGTATGCACCATACACTAAAAGGCTACCTGAAAACGAGCGTAGCGAGTTTCGCCAAAACAAAATCGGTTCGAAAACCGGAGTGGTAAGAATTTTCTTGCCGTGGAAACCCGTTTATTCGGTTTTGATTGCTCAATTAAGGGCGAAAGCAAACCATGCTCAGGCATTCGTTGCCCGCCCCCGATATCAAGCAGGTACAAATGGTGGATATTCCGCACAAACAGCACTTTGGTTTTGCCTGCGCTCGGCGTATAATCTACCATTTGCAAGCCAGTCAAACCCAAGCGCGAGGGAGCGGCAATGTTTCCCACAGTCAGCGGCGAGACCGCAAACAACACAGGTAATGAAGAAATGGCATACGAAAGTTTAATGGTATTCGCCGGCAACGCTAGCGCCGGCTTGGCTGAAAATGTGGTGAAACACCTCGGTATTTCATTGGGGAGTGCTTCCGTTGGCAAGTTTTCCGATGGCGAAGTCGCCGTGGAACTCTTGGAAAATGTGCGTGGCCGCGATGTGTTTATCTTGCAGTCCACCTGCGCACCCACCAACGATAATCTGATGGAGCTGCTCACCATGGCCGACGCGCTCAAACGCGCTTCCGCTGGCCGTATTACCGCTGCCATACCCTATTTCGGCTATGCCCGCCAAGACCGTCGCCCGCGTTCCGTGCGCGTGCCGATTTCCGCCAAACTGGTGGCCAATATGCTCGCCACCGCCGGCATCGATCGTGTACTGACTGTGGATTTGCATGCCGACCAAATCCAAGGTTTTTTCGATATCCCGGTGGACAACATCTATGCCACCCCGATTTTAGTTCACGACATCCTGCAACAGCGCATCGAAAACCTCACCGTGGTCAGCCCCGACATCGGTGGCGTGGTGCGCGCCCGTGCCGTGGCCAAAGTGCTGAACACCGATTTGGCGATTATCGACAAACGCCGTCCCAAAGCCAACGTGGCTGAAGTGATGAACATCATCGGCGATATCCAAGGCCGTACTTGCCTGATTGTGGATGACATGATCGATACTGCCAATACTCTGTGCAAAGCCGCTTCCGCCTTGAAAGAGCGCGGTGCAGAACGCGTGTTGGCCTATGCCACCCACCCCGTGTTCTCCGGCGAAGCCGTGAACCGCATTGCATCGTCTGATATTGACCAAGTGGTGATTACCGACACCATCGCCCTGTCTGATGCCGCCCGCAACTGCGACCGTATTCGCCAAGTTACGATTGCCGGTTTGCTGGCCGAAACCATGCGCCGCATCAGCAACGAAGAATCTGTCTCATACCTCTTCAACGAGGATGTGGCATCCCCGGGAGCATTATTCCTCCCGTAATCCCTTGCCGTCAGGGTTGGTCGCAGCCCGGCAGACGGCTTTATTTAACTTAAATGGAGTTTTACTATGTCTTTCAAAATTGAAGCCCAAGTGCGCGAAGAGCAAGGTACTGGTGCGAGCCGCCGCCTGCGCCGCGAAGGCCGTGTGCCTGCCGTAGTTTACGGCGCCGGCTCTGACGCCACTGCTGTTTCCGTTGACCACAAAACCGTATTCTTTGCCCTGCAGAAAGAAGAGTTTCACACCGCCATCATCAAACTGGCGCTGAACGGCAAAGAGCATGACGTGATTGTGCGCGACTTCCAGATGCACCCCGTTCGCCGCGAAGTGCGCCACATCGACTTCCAAATCGTAGAAGCCGGCAAACCGATCAAAATCCGCCTGCCGCTGCACGTGGTTAATGCCGAGAAATCTCAGGCTGTTAAACTGCAAAACAGCCGCGTGGCTCTGCTGAGCACCAGCGTGGAAGTGCTGCTGGATCCAAAACACATCCCGTCCGAACTGGTTTTGGATTGCGAAAAAGTTGTGGCTGGCGATGTATTGCACCTGTCCGACATCCAATATCCAGAAGGCGTGGAAAGCACCTCCCTGCGCCGTGGCGCCAACTTGGCCGTAGCCACCGTAACCGCCGCAGGCAAATAAGCCATAGCTTTGATAACAAACCCCGCTGCAAAGCGGGGTTTTGTTTGGCCGGTGTTGCGGTGTAAAGGCTACCTGAAAAGTTATAGCTGGCAGTTTCGGGCAGCTTCTTCGTATTTGAAAAGGCTACCTGAAAAAGCTTCACCGTCTTCTTCAGCCCGCAGCCCTGCTGCGTTTGGTGTTAAAATCCTGCCCAAACCAAATTACGGAAAAACCATGAACCACACTCTTGAAGTCAGCCCCATCAGCCGCCCCGTGCTTGTTCCGCCGGGAGGGCAAAACAAAGTCTTGCTCCATTCCTGCTGCGCCCCGTGCAGCGGCGAAGTGATGGAAGCCCTGCTTGCTTCCGGCATCGACTACACCATCTATTTCTACAACCCCAATATTCATCCGCTCAAAGAATACCTGTTGCGCAAAGAAGAAAACATGCATTTTGCCGACAAATTCGGCATTCCTTTCATCGACAAAGACGACGACTACGAAAACGACCGTAAAGAATGGTTTGAGAAAGCCAGGGGCATGGAATTCGAGCCCGAGCGCGGAGTCCGTTGTACCATGTGTTTCGATATGCGCTTTGAAAAAGCCGCCCAATATGCCTATGAAAACGACTTTCCTGTGTTCACCAGCAGTCTCGGCATTTCCCGCTGGAAAAATATGAGCCAAATCAATGATTGCGGCCACAGTGCCGCCAGAAAACATCCTGGTTTGGTGTATTGGGACTATAATTGGCGCAAAGGTGGTGGCAGCTCGCGCATGATAGAAATTAGTAAGCGCGAGCACTTCTACCAGCAGGAATATTGCGGCTGTGCCTACTCACTGCGTGATTCTAACGCCCACCGTAAATCGCAAGGGCGGCCGCCGATTAGAATCGGGGTGAAGTATTATGGTGATGAAGAGGATGCAGGTTGAATGCTGCCGATTACATGGAAAAGCTACCTGGAATTTTCAGGTAGCCTTTTTATTGCAACTTTAATTGCAGCAAGCGGGTACGAAAAAGCTGCTACATAGCTTGCAGCGAGCAAAACCGATATAGGCGTAGACTACCTGAAATCCTGTAGACGCGGGGTTGATACCCGCCCAAGGCTACCTGAAAATCCCGGCGCACATTTTTCAGGTAGCTTCCACTTCTATTAAGAAAGAGAAAATCGCTGAAAGGCACTGTATTCGGCGTTTGTAAAGCACTTTGGTTTGCTGATTAGGAAAATAAATGTTGGGAAATGCAAATTTATGCTTGCACGCAGGCGCAGTGCATACTAATATGTGCCACACCAAGTCCCCCTTTGTGCAGGAAAAGCGGATGTGGCTTTCATTTGGATACCGTCCGTATTCTTCTGCCAAAGGAGGAATTATTTTTTGTTACAACAGCGCCGCTTGGCCGGAAGCAGGCTTGCCATGGTTGGATGAGGCGCAACGCAGCATTTTTCAGGTAGTCTGTACGCAGGCATAGAAAAACAGACCATTAGCAAGGAATCCTTTATGACTACGCCAACCAATGAACGCTTTACCACTCCCGTCACCGAAGGCGGCTCATCCAAAGGTGATTTTTTCGGCCATCCACGTCAATTGGGTACCATGTTCCATATTGAGCTGTGGGAACGTTTCTCTTTTTACGGCATGCAGGCCATCCTGTTGATTTACCTCTACTACGCCACTAAAGACGGCGGCCTGGGCATCGATAAAAATCTGGCCGGCGGTGTGGTAGGCGCATACAGCGGCAGTATCTATTTGGCCACCATTCTGAGCGGCTGGTTGGCCGACCGCGTATTGGGAGCGGAAAAAACCCTGTTTTGGTCGGGCGTGGTGGTAATGCTCGGCCATATTGCCCTGGCTGTGCTGCCGGGTTTGGGTGGGCTGATTGTTGGCCTGGTGCTGATTGCCTTGGGAAGCGGTGGGGTGAAGTCTTCTGCCGGCGCCATGGTGGGATCGCTATATGAAGATCCGTCGCGGCGGCACCTGCGCGATGCGGGATTCTCAATTTTTTACACTGCCATCAACATCGGCGGCTTTATCGGTCCGTTGCTCACCGGTTGGCTGCAGTTGAAATACGGCTTCCACTACGGTTTCGGCGCGGCAGCTATAGGCATGGCTTTCGGCCTGTGGCAATACTGGCGCGGCCGTAGCCAATTGCCGCCCTCTCCGCCTGCCAATCCGTTGCCGCCCGAGCGGCGCAAACTGGCTGTATCCATTGCGGTAATCGCTTCGATGGTGCTAGGTGGCAGTATTGCGGGTAAGCTGTTGCATCTGGAAAATTTTTCACGTGTACTCTTGATTGTGGTAATTATTACCAGCCTTACTTATTTCGTGCGCATGTTTACCAGTGAGCAGGTTTCTTATGCGGAAAAACGCCATATTCTGGCCTATGTACCGATGTTTGCGGTAATGTGCCTGTTTTGGGCGGTGTGGTTTCAGATTTACACTGTGGTAACCATTTACTTTGACGAAACGTCTAACCGCGTGTTGTGGGGCTTTGAAATCCCCGTGGCTTGGCTGGCCGCTTTACAGAGTCTGTGGGTTATCGTATTTGCCGGCCTGATGGCTGCGCTGTGGACCAAAATGGGCACCCGCCAGCCGAAAACACCCATGAAATTTACCTTGTCGATGGTGATTCTGGGTGCATCCTACCTGTGCTTCATTCCTTTCCTTTCCTCCGGTCAGGTTATGCCGCTGGTGGTAATGGCGCTATTGATTCTCACGATTACCATTGCTGAGCTGCTGCTCTCGCCGATTTCTTTGTCGTTTGCCACCAAAATTGCGCCCGAAGTATTCAAAACACAGATGGTATCGTTCAATTTCCTTACCATTTCGTTGGGTTTCACACTGGGTGGGGTACTGTTCGACCAGTTGTATAATGCTACCAAGGTAATTGAATTCTACCAACTGTTGGGCATCCTCGGCATCAGTGCAGGCGTGGTGTTGCTGGTGATGCTGCCTATGTTGAACCGTCTGTTGAGCGACATAGACTAAATTGCATGATTTTCAGGTAGCCTCAAGTTACCCACTCACTAAAACCTCTGCCGGAAAATGCTGTCGTGGTGGTTTTCCATACTTCTCTAACTAGGCAATATGATTGCATTAACTTTGCATTTGAAAAATCATATTTGCCGCTTTGTAAGCGGATTGTTTTCAGGTAGGCTTGCAGCTGCCGGCGATATTTAATATAGCAACGATAAGCGGCAATAAATGCGTACTTTACAATCAGACAAGTTAAAGCAGCAACACCTTGCATCAGCAGCATCTTTACCAGTAACTGCCAAAGGAGTCAGCTATGAGTAATATTCACGCACAACGTCTCGCCGCCCTGCGGCAAACCATGCAAGAACAGAAAATTGACGTTTGGATTGTGCCCTCCGCCGACCCACATATTTCCGAATACTTGCCCGAACATTGGTGCGGCCGTGCTTGGTTGTCCGGCTTTGATGGCTCGGTCGGCACGCTGGCCGTGAGCGCTGATTTCGCCGAATTGTGGGTGGACAGCCGTTATTGGGAACAGGCCAAACGCCAGCTCGAAGGCAGCGGTTTCGTATTGCAGAAACTCGGCCAGAGCTACCCCACCATGGTTGAATCGTTGGCTGAGAGGCTGCCTGAAAACTCCGTAGTCGGCATTCCGGCAGATGGTTTGTCGCTCTCACTCAAGCACGAAATGCAGGCTGATTTTGCTACGAAAAACATCTACCTGCGGCTTGATACCGACCTGCTCAATAACTTCTGGCACGACCGCCCCGGCTTGCCGGAAAGTCCTATTTTCGTACACGAAGCCCGATTCTCGCCAGAAAGCGTGCCGGAAAAACTTGCCCGTGTGCGTGCCGCAATGAAAGAACTTGGTGCCGACTGTCATTTGGTTTCCTCGCTCGACGACATCGCTTGGATTACCAGTCTGCGCTGCAATGACGTGCCGTTCAACCCCCTGTTTATCTCCTATCTGCTGATTGATGCCGAACGGGCTACCCTGTTTGTGAACCCCACCAAGCTCACTGATGCCTGCCGCAAAGTGCTGAACGAAGCCAAAATCGACGTGGCTGAATACCGCAGCGTGGTGGATGCCGTGAGCAAACTCAGTGGCAGCCTCCTAGTCGATCCCGACCGTACCGCCGTTTACACCTTGGGCAAGTTGCCTGGCAGCGTGCGTGTAATTAAAGACATCAACCCCAGCACCCTATTTAAAGCCTGCAAGTCTGAAGCCGAAATCGAACACGCCAAACATGCCATGGTGCGTGACGGCGTGGCTTTGTGCGGCTTCTTTGCCGAGCTAGAGCAGAAACTGGCCGCCGGCGAAATCGTTACTGAGCTGGATATCGATACCATGTTAATCGACCACCGCAGCCGTCAGGCCGGTTACATTTCGCTCAGCTTTGATACTATTGCCGGCTTCAACGAGAATGCCGCTTTGCCGCACTATGCCGCTACACCCGAGCACTATAGCACCATCACAGGGCAGGGCATCCTGCTGATCGACTCCGGGGCACACTATCTGGACGGTACCACTGATATCACCCGCGTTATCCCTATTGGTTCGCCTACTGCCGAGCAGAAACGTGACTACACCCGCGTGCTAAAAGCACACATTGCCCTAGCCGAAGCAGTGTTCCCGGAAAATCTCTCCGGTCAAGTACTGGATGCCATCTGCCGTGCACCGCTGTGGAAAGAGCAGTGCGACTACGGTCACGGTACCGGCCACGGTGTAGGTTATTTCCTCAACGTGCACCAAGGTCCGCAGAAAATTGCTTACAACACTTCTGGTCTCAAGTGCAACAATATGAAAGAAAACATGATTACCTCCAATGAGCCTGGTTTATATCGTTCGGGCAAATGGGGTATCCGCATTGAAAACCTGGTAGTGCACCGTCGCGTGAAACAGCCGAAGGAAACCGAATTTGGCCAATACCTGTGCTTCGAGCAGCTTACCCTGTGCCCAATTGATACGCAGCTTATCGAACGCAGTATGTTGAGCGACGACGAAGCCGCTTGGCTAAACGACTACCACTCCCTCGTGCGCGAAAAACTGGCCCCGCATACCGAAGGTGCAGCTAAAGCATGGCTGGAAAAGAATACCCAGCCCATTTGATTTTGATGATGTGGTTCAATAACGTGCTGACAAAAGACTACCTGGATTTCAGGTAGTTTTTTGCCTTTCAGGCCATATTTTCTGCCTGGAAAAGGGCAATTTCCGTTTCGTGTAAAGAAATTTTTACATAACTTGTTTTTACAAATAATAGACTTACGGTCAGTAGGGTTGTTTTTTGTTGCTTTTCAAGCGAAAAATATTTGGCAGTTGTTTGGCAGTTATGCTAATATTTCACTGCGCAGCAAGGGAAAAATTTTAAGAATTGCGCTGTGTTAGCATATAAAGAAATAGAGATGTGAACCGTTTTCATTTAAGCGCACAGAGAATTTAGCACTTATTGTTTGGTTAATAATAAAGCAAAATGCTAAATTTTGTTTAGGTGGAATGCGGGGCAAGATGACTGATTCACAAAACTACACAAAAACACAAAACATAACATACACTCATCACTCCAAATAAAGAGTTTTCCCATTGCTGCCGCTGTGGTTTGGCGGCGGTGTTTTTAAACACATAGGAGTTTGATATGACGTTTTTGAAAGTAGCAGCCAGCCCGTCTGTTCAACAGGGCTTCACCACTGAGTTAGATGTGGTGGACGTGCAAGGTGCCGACCTCGCAGGTATTGGTGCCGTTGTTGCTTCTACTGCCGATGCAGCCAAGGCTGTAGAGCAGGTTGAAGCCACCGGCTTCGGTATTCCGGTATTTGTTGCTCTGCAGCCCGGCGAGAGCGTGCCCGAAAGCCTGTTGACCCGTGTGAACGGCGTGATTCAATTAGGTCGCGGCAATGAAGAATACTATGGCCGCCAAGTGGATACTGCCGTAAATCAATACGGTTCCAAACTTGCCCCTCCTTTTTTCGGTACGCTGAAGCAGTATGTAAACATCGGTAACGCCCAGTTCGACTGCCCCGGACACCAAGGTGGACAGTTCTACCGCAAACACCCTGCCGGCCGCGAATTTTACGAATTCTTCGGTGAAAACGTATTCCGCGCCGACTTGTGTAATGCCGACGTTCGCTTGGGTGATTTGCTGATCCACGAAGGACCTGCTTGTGCAGCCCAGCAATACGCTGCCAAAGTGTTCAATGCCGACAAGACCTACTTCGTTCTGAACGGTACTTCTTCTTCCAATAAAGTGGTGGCCAACGCTCTCTTGGCTAAAGGTGACCTGGTATTGTTCGACCGCAACAACCACAAATCTAACACCATCGGCGCGCTGATTACTGGCGGCGCTATCCCGGTTTACCTGCAAACTACTCGTAACCCCTACGGCTTCATCGGTGGTATTGACAATGCTTGCTTCGAAGAAGCCTACATCCGCGAACAACTGGCTAAAGTTGCTCCGGAGCGTGCTAAAGAAGAACGTCCGTTCCGCTTGGCTATCATTCAGTTGGGTACTTACGACGGTACCATCTACAATGCTCGCCAAGTAGTAGACCGCATTGGTCACTTGTGCGACTACATCCTGTTCGACTCTGCTTGGGTAGGTTACGAGCAATTCATCCCGATGATGCGCGATTGCTCACCGATGTTGCTGGAACTGAACGAAAACGATCCTGGTATCTTCGTTACCCAATCCGTACACAAACAACTGGCTGGCTTCTCTCAAGCTTCTCAGATTCACAAAAAAGACAGCCACATTAAAGGCCAGAAACGCTATTGCAGCCACAAACGCTTCAACAATGCGTTCATGATTCATGCTTCTACCAGCCCGTTCTACCCGATGTTCGCTTCTCTGGACGTGAACGCTCGGGTTTTGGATGGTGAAGTAGGTCGCAACCTGTGGCGCGACTGCGTAACCGTAGGTATTGAAGCTCGTAAGATGCTGCGTGCAAGCTGCAAGCTGATCAAACCGTTTATTCCGGAAACCATTGACGGCAAACCGTGGGAATCCTACCCGACCGAGAAGATTGCTCAAGATCTGCGCTTCTTCGAATTTGAGCCGGGCGCTAAATGGCACTCCTTCCCTGGCTACGGTAAAGGCCAATACTTTGTTGACCCGTGCAAATTCCTGTTGACCACTCCTGGTATCAACGTGGAAACCGGTGAATACGAAGACTTCGGTGTACCTGCTACCATTTTGGCTAACTTCCTGCGCGACAACGGTATCGTTCCGGAGAAATGCGACTTGAACTCCATTCTGTTCCTGATGACTCCAGCCGAAGATCTGGCTAAGATGGAACACTTGGTTGCTCTGATCTCTCGCTTCGAAAAACACATCGAAGCTGACAGCCCGATGAGCGAAGTGGTGCCCACTGTATATGGCCGCAATGCTGAGTACTACAAAGGCTACACCATCCGTCGCCTGTGCCAAGAAATGCACGACTTCTACAAACGCAATAACATGAAACAGTTGCAGAGCGAGATGTTCCGTGCCGATGGCTGGCCGAAACAAGCTATGCTGCCCTACGACGCACAGCAAGCCTTCATCCGCAACGAAGTGAAACTGGTTCGCTTGAGCGAAATCGCTGGTCAAATCGCTGCTGAAGGTGCTCTGCCTTATCCTCCGGGCGTACTGTGTACTATCCCGGGCGAAGTTTGGGGTGGTGCAGTGCAGAAATACTTCCTGGCTCTCGAAGAAGGCATCAACTGCTTGCCTGGTTTCGAACCTGAGCTGCAAGGTGTATATCTGCAGACCGTGGAAGACGGCAGCCGCCGTGCTTTCGGTCATGTAGTGGTTAAAGGCTAATAAGCCGTATCAGGCTACCTGAAACGGTTTCAGGTAGCCTTTGTTAGATAAATTTGATTGCGCGGCAGCGCAGGCTTCGCCAGAATATTGGTTAAACCCGCCTGCTGCATTAAGAAGGATTAAGTATATGTCAACCTCTCAAAACAAGATGGGCGTGGTGCAACTGACCATTCTCACCATGGTAAATATGATGGGCTCAGGCATCATCCTGTTGCCAGCCAAATTGGCTCAGGTTGGTACGATTTCTATTTTGTCATGGCTGGTTACCGCTGGCGGTTCTCTGGCCTTGGCTTACGCGTTCGCTAAGTGTGGCCGCTTCAGTAAAAATGCTGGTGGTATGGGTGGTTATGCCGAGTATGCCTTCGGTAGATCCGGTAACTTTATTGCCAACTACACCTACGCCGTTTCTCTTGTAATTGCCAACATCGCTATTGCTATTACCGCAGTAGGCTACCTTGCCCAGTTGATGGAATGGCAGCTTTCTCCGCAGCAAGTAGCCATGTGGACCATTATCTTCGTATGGGTAACCACGGTTGCCAACTTCGGCGGCGCATCCATCACCGGCCGCATCGGCAGCTTCACCGTGTGGGGCGTGGTGATTCCGGTGGTTGGTATTTCCATTATCGGCTGGTTCTGGTTTGATGGCGCTAAATATGCTGCCGCTTGGAACCCGCATAACTACGGTGTGTTTGAAGCTCTGCCGAAATCCATTTCAATCACCTTGTGGTCATTCCTTGGCTTGGAATCTGCCTGTGCAAACTCTGATGCCGTAGAAAACCCCGAGAAAAACGTGCCGATCGCTGTATTGGGCGGTACCCTGATGACTGCGGTAATTTATATCGTTTCTACCAACGTAGTAGCCGGTATTGTCGATAATGCTGCTTTGGCTGCTTCCGATGGCCCGTTTGGTTTGGTGTTTGCCCAAATCTTCAACCCGACTATCGGCAAAGTGGTAATGGGTTTGATGGTGCTGGCTTGTACTGGTTCCCTGTTGGGTTGGCAGTTCACTGTGGCCCAAGTGTTCAAATCCAGTGCTGACCAAGGTTACTTTCCCAAAGCGTTCAGCTCTGTTACCAAATCTAACACTCCGTTGGTAGGTATGATCATCCTGTGCGTGGTTCAAACCCTGCTCTCCCTGATGACCATAAGCCCGAGCTTGAGTGAGCAGTTCGACGTATTGGTGAACTTGGCTGTAGTAACCAACCTCGTGCCCTACGTACTGTCTATGTCTGCCCTGTATGTCATGCAGAAAGTCAGCAACGTGCCGGCTGGCGAGTTGAAAGTAACCACCATCGTTGCTCTGATTGGTAATATCTACAGCTTCTACGCCCTGTATGGTTCCGGCGCAGATGCTATGCTCGGTGGTGGTTTGGTAACTTTCTTCGGCTGGCTGATCTACGGTCAGGTTGCTGGTAAGAAATTCGACCTGAAAGAGCCGTATTAGTCGGTTATAGCAAACCGGTCTGAATACAGTTTAGGCAAACCTGCTAAAAGCAGCCCCCGAATTCTAAATAGAGGAGAATTCGGGGGCTGCGCTTTTTCAGGTAGCCTCATGGATTGAAGGCTACCTGAAAAATACTGCCACTGCCTTTCGGGCGTTCTTCCTGAATCTGTTACAATACGCCCCCCTGAATTTAACGCATTAAACACCAAGACAATAATCATGGAAGCCGAACGCATCAACCTACTCAACAATACCCTCGCCGACCTGGAAAAACGCAGTGGCGAAATTCGCGTGTATCTCGATTACGACGGCAAAAAAGACCGGCTGGAAGAAGTGGTCGGCCTCTCGGAGGATCCCGAGCTTTGGAACGATCCTAAACGCGCCCAAGAAATTGGCAAAGAGCGCAAAGTGCTCGAAGGCATTGTGCTCACGCTCGACAATATCGCCGGCGGCATCGACGACAACCGCCTGCTCATCGATATGGCGCTGGAGGAGGGAGATGAAGACAGCTTTGCCGCGATTGAGGAAGATGTAGCCGAGCTGGAAAAACAAATGGCCGAGCTCGAATTCAAGCGCATGTTTAACCAGTCTGCCGACGTGAACAACTGCTTTATCGATATCACTGCCGGCGCTGGCGGCACCGAGGCCGAAGACTGGGCCGGCATGCTCCTGCGCATGTATGTGCGTTATGGCGAGCGCAAAGGCTTCAAAGTGGAAATCATGGAGCAGGACGACGGCGAAATTGCCGGTATCAATCGCGCCACCATCCGCTTGGAAGGCGAATACGCCTACGGCCTATTGCGCACCGAAACCGGCGTGCATCGTCTCGTGCGCCACTCCCCATTCGATTCCAACAACAAACGCCATACTTCCTTTGCCTCTGTGTTCGTCTACCCTGAAGTGGACGATAGCTTTGAAGTGGAGATCAACCCGGCAGACGTTCGCACCGACACCTACCGCGCGTCCGGCGCCGGCGGCCAGCACATCAACAAAACCGACTCCGCTGTGCGCATGACCCATATTCCTACCGGCATTGTGGTGCAGTCACAAAACAGCCGCTCGCAGCACGATAATCGCCGCGTTTGCGAAGAAATGCTGCGTGCCAAGCTGTTTGAGTTGGAAATGCGTAAGCGCAACGAGGAAAAACAGGCGCTGGAAGAAGGTAAATCAGACGTGGGCTGGGGCAGCCAAATCCGCTCTTATGTGCTCGATTCCTCTCGCATCAAAGACTTGCGCACCAGCTACGAAACCGGTAACACCAAAGCTGTGCTCGACGGCGATTTGGACGACTTCATCGAAGCCAGCTTGAAACAGGGCATGTGATTGCCGCTTAAGTGATTTGAATGCAGAAAGGCTACCTGAAAGTGTGATGAGGGTTTCAGGTAGCCTCAAACGTTTAACTCAAGGGGCAATATGATGACTAAACAACAGCGTGAATACACATTTCGCCTAAGCTAGCCTTGCTCAGCGGATGCAACTTTTGGCGGTATTGGTGTGCTTGAGCCAATTATTGAGTTGGCTGGTGGGAATGGTTTTGTTGAAGGCGTTGGGTTGGCTGGAATTGTCGGCAGGGGAACTCGGCAACTTGGCAGGGTGGCAGTGTCTGGAACTTGGGTGTTGGTTGGTTTGCTGCTGTGTTCGGGTTTGGTGTTTTTGTGCTGGCTGTACCGGGCGGCCTGTAATGTGCGGGCTTTGGGGCGCAGGGGATGCAGGTGAGCCCGGCTTGGGCGGTTTGGCCGCTTCAATGGCGTAATTAGGTGAGAATGCCGTCTGCGGTGGTGCGTTTAAAGGTGAGCTAGGCTTTCGAGGATAACTTTGTTGCCGTCAAGCCAGCCGTTTTTGATGGCGGCTTGGAGCATGGTGTATTCGCTGGATATTTGGTATGCATAGGAGGGTACGCCGAATTGGTCTTTCATGCAGCGGATGGCATTGAGATAGGGCAGGCTAGGCTTCACCATCACCATGTCTGTACCTTCCTGTAAGTCGAGCGCGATTTCGTGCAAGGCTTTGTTGCTGTTGGCGGGACCCATTTGATAAGTGCGTTTGTCAGCCTTGCCTAAGTTGGCGGAACTGCCCACTGCATCGCGGAACGGACCGTAGAAGGTGGAAGCATAATTTAGCAGAATAGGCCATCAGTCGGGTATGGATGTGGCCGGCATCTTCCAAGGCTTCGTGGATGGCGCGTGGATGGAGCCAATACGACCGTCCATCATATCGGAGGGGCAACCACTTGTACGCCGGCTTCAGCGTGGCATATGCTTATTTAATCAGCACTTCTACGGTTTCATCATTATAATACATACGTAGCCATTTTCATCAATCAAGCTGTCTTGGCCGTGACTGGTGTAGGGGTCGAGTACTACATCAGTCATCATGCCCAACTCGGGAGAGCGGTCGCGCAAGGCGCGCACGGTGTGCGGTACGATGCTTCTGGGTTGTAGGCTTCGCTGGCAGTTAGGTCTTTATGCGGCACTGAAGCAGGAAATAAGGTCAGCATGGGAATGCCCAGTTCGCAAGCTTGCTCAGCTTGGTGCAGCAGGTTATCCAAGGTTTGCCGCTCAATGTCGGGCATGGAAGGAATGGGCTCGTTGCCAGAGCATTGCTCCAGCACGAATACAGGGTAGATAAGTGAGGGGATGCTTACGCATCGGGCAACGAGAAAAATCATCTCTACGCATCCGGCGTGGGCGGATGAAGGGAACTTGGCAGGGCGGGAAATTCATACTGGAAACCTATGGGATGTTTTTAACGGCGTATATTCTATGTCGTTTAACTAGAAAAGGGGATTGATGAGAATGGTGGCAGATGTGGTACGCAATTTTCCGCTAATGAAACTTCTTCCGTCTTAGTGATTTAGTTTTTGTTTGTGGATATTTTGTTTTCCGGTATTTGACAAAATATTCTGGTAGGCGTATAGTCCGCATCTTCGCTGTTCCTTACGGCACGGTTTTGTTGTCGGTTTTACGGTTCAGCAGCTCTTTAACAATCAGATTACCGATAAGTGTGGGTGTTTTA
>NZ_LXSP01000003.1:0-378075 GCF_001648435.1 Eikenella sp. NML120348
CCGCCACCACCAATGCCAGCTTGTTCCACCATTCCCATTCGCTCATTTTGAACCAAGCCATTTCGCTTTCTCCATTCGGTGTTCAGGCTACCTGAAAATATGCCTACCCGATTTTTCAGGCAGCCTTCTCCCCTGCCAAGGCTACCTGAAACCTGCTAAGCTATTGCTGCCAATCCGCTTTGGGCTATAATCACTATTTTTCATTATCTTCCGGTTTCCTTTTGAAATTCGCCACCCGCTTGCGCCGTGCGCGCCGCTACCGGCTATATCAGCCGAAGGCGGTAATGCCGGCACACTATATTTCCTGCCATTCCTGCGGGCTTGAGCTGCGCCTGCCGCCGCTCAAGCCGGGGAAAGCGGCGTTTTGCCCGCGCTGCGGCCATCCGCTGGCGCGTGTGGAAACCAACCCGTTTCTGCTGCCACTGGCGCTGGCTTTGGCTTCGCTGATTATGCTGGCGGTGGTGTTTTCCGGGCTGTATATACATGTTACGGTGTTGGGCCTAGAGGTGCCGCTCACTATGCCGGAAATGATGAAGGTGCTGATTTTGCAGAAATCCGGCTTTTTGGCCGAGGTGATGTTTGTGCTCACCTTCGGCGCGCCGTTTTTCTTCTGCCTGCTGTGTTTGTATGTGTATGGCGGGCTGCTGTGGGGCAAGCCGCCGCCTGGTGTGCTGCGGGCCACGCGCTGGCTGGTGCGGCTGCGCGGCTGGATGATGGTGGATGTGTTTTTTATTTCCACGCTGGTGGCCTACATCAAGCTAGGCAAAGTGGCGGAAGTGCATTTCGGGCCGGCGTTTTATTTGATGTTTGTGCTGTCCGTGCTGCTTATCCGCATTGCGCTTTCCGTGCCGGAGCATTGGGTGTATTACCAAATCCGGCGGCTGCGTGGGGATAAGGATTTGGTGCGACCAGAAGGCGGCTCGGTGTTTTGCGGCAAGTGTTTGTTTGAGCGGCCGGCACACGAAACCGAATGCGAAATTTGCGGCTCGGGGCTGCACAAACGGCGGCCAAACAGTCTGAGCTTGAGCTTGGCGCTGTTGATTACTTCTGTGATTTTGCTGCTGCCGGCCAATCTGATGACGATTATGGTGTCGTCCAACCCCACGGTTATCGAACGCAGCACGATTTTCAGCGGTATCCAGTTTATGTGGCGCGACGGCGACCACTACATCGCCATGATTATTTTCAGCGCGAGCATTATGGTGCCGTGGCTGAAGATTATCGCCATGGGCGTGCTGCTGTATGCGGCGAAGTTCGGCACCAAGATGGCGCCGCAGAAGCTTTCCAAGCTGTATTTGCTTACGGAGTCCATCGGGCGCTGGTCGATGATTGATATTTTCGTCATCATCATGCTGATGTCCACTTTCCGCACGCACATGGCGCGGGTAGTACCCGGACCGGCGGCGCTGTATTTCTGCTTGGTGGTGCTGCTCACTATGCTGTCGGCACATTTTTTCGACCCGCGCCTGATGTGGGACAAAGCTGCCCAGCGCAACACAAAGGCTACCTGAAACCGTTAGGGCTGCCCGAACCATTTTCAGGTAGCCCCAACGCAGCATAGGCTACCTGAAAACCTCTTCCATAAAACGCAAAATCACACAATGAATAAACATTCTTCCACACGCGAACCACAGGCAAAAATCCGCCGCAACCGCAGTTTTTCCTTTATGGTTTGGCTGATTCCGCTCATCGCCCTCTTCACCGGCGGCTGGCTGCTGTTCGACCACATCCGCAACACCGGCCCGGAAATCACGCTGTATATGAGCAATGCCGAGGGCATTGAAGTGAATAACACCGTGATTAAGGTGTTGGATGTAGACGTGGGCCGCGTTACTGCCATCCACCTGCGCCCCGGCCAAGAAGGCGTGGCACTCACCGCCCAGCTCACTGGCGAAGCAAAAGACATGATCCGCAAAGACAGCCAGTTTTGGATGGTGAAACCGCGCGTGGACCAAAGCGGCATCACCGGCTTGAGCACGCTCGTGTCCGGCTCGTATATTGCCCTAATGCCCGGGAAAAGCCCGGAAGAAGCACGCGAATTCACCGTGGCCGATGTGCCGCCCGTGTCTGCCTTCGCCCAAGGCGGCCTGCGGCTGCGCTTAAAAGGCGGCAGCGGCAAAATTCTTAGCAGCGGCAGCCCGGTGATGTACCGCGACATCGTGGTGGGCATCGTAGAGGGCGCGAAATTCGATCCCGTATCCAAAACCACCGACTACCAAATCTTCATCGGCAGCCCCAACGACAAACTCATCGGCAACAATGTGCGCTTCTGGCTGCAAAGCGGCCTCAAAATCGAGCTCGGCGGCAGCGGCCTCAAAGTGGATACCCCTTCCCTGCCCGCCCTGACTTCCGGCGCCATCGCCTTCGACGACCCGCCCGACGGCAACAAAGGCAGCCAGGTGGGCAACAACACTCTCTTCCCCCTCTATGACAGCCGTGCCGACGTGGACAACCAAGCCGACGCACGCTCGCTGTATTACGTGGTCTTCTTCAAACAAAGCGTACGCGGCCTGGCCGCCGGCGCGCCCGTGGAATACAAAGGCATCCCCATCGGCACGGTAACCGACGTGCCCTATTTCAGCCGCAACGACAGTCTCAACCTGTTCGACAACGGCTGGGTTCCCGTGCGCATCCGCATCGACCCCTCACGCCTCGAAATCAACGCCGACAGCCAAAGCAAAGAAGCCTGGGCCGACCAAATCAGCCGCGCCCTCAGCAAAGGCCTCAGCGCCACCCTGTCCAGCAACAACCTGCTCACCGGCTCCCTGTTTGTCGAGCTTTCCGAAGCCCCCGGCCAAAGTGTGCTCAAACCCGCCGCCAGCTATCAGGGCAACACCGTGATTGCCAGCCGCAACGGCGGCAGCCTGGGCGATTTGCAGCAGCAAGTATCCGCCCTGCTCGACAAATTCAACCGCCTGCCGCTGGATAAAACCGTGCGCGAACTCAACGGCAGCCTAACTGAGCTGAAAGGTACGCTCGCCCAAGCCAACCGCCTGCTCGGCCAGCCGCAAACCCAGCAGCTGCCCGGCGAGCTCAACCGCACCCTGGCCGAACTGCGCACCACCTTGCAGGGCGTATCCCCGCAATCGCCCGTGTATGGCGACGTGCAGAAAACCCTGCGCAGCATCGACCGCACCCTGCAGCAGGCCGCGCCCGTGCTCAACACCCTCAAAGAGCAGCCCAACGCCCTGATTTTCAACTCTTCCGCCACCGACCCCACCCCGAAAGGAAGCCGCTGATGTCCTTGTTTGCCAAACTGCCCGTTGCCGCCACAGCCCTGCTGCTGGCCGCCTGTGCCTCTACCCCAGCCCCCCAGTATTTCAGCCTGCCCGACAGCGCCTTTGTGCCGCCCGCCGGCCAAAGCAGCAGCCAAACCGCCGTGCAAATCATCCTGGCCGAGCCACTCGGCCAAGGCGGCCTCGTTTACCAAACCGACGCCCACCGCCTCAACTTCGCCCGCCACCACCTGTGGGCCGCTCCGCTGGATCAAAGCCTTGCCGCCGCCTTCAGCAACCGGCTCAACCGCCACGGCAGCGCCCGCTTCGTGCCTTACGGCCGCGGCAACGGCCTGCCCGTGCTCAAGATTTACATCGAGCAATTCCAAGGCAGCTTCCAAGGCCTCACCCTCGTAAGCGGCTATGCCCAATGGCCAAACGGCCGAACCACCCTGTTCAACATCCAAACCCCGCAGCAAGGCGACGGCTACCCCGCCATGGTGGAATCCCTGTCCCAAGGTCTAACCCGTGCTGCCGACACCGTAGGCGGCCACTAAATACCACGCCACAGACATCAGTAAAAAGCTACCTGAAAACTAAAGCAGCGGGCATGAAGCGCAGGTTATTGGCCAAAGCGGTGTTTACTCGGCGGCTTTTTTATTGCCTTCCATCACCACGGTGAGCTTGCCGGTAGCAGGGTGGATAGCCAAGCCGCATACGGCGATGCACTCAGACATCAGCAGGTGTTGTTTGATGGACTTCACGGTTGGCGTACGCTGTCGTCAGCATTATCGAAGCCGGTGAGTCAGACGTCTAAGTCAATACCAGTATGACGTAGGATGTTGGTGTTCGCCTCCGGAATGCTGGCGGCGCGGGCTTTATTAAACGGGCGATTGGGAGAAAAGCCGTACATGCTGCAGTCATGATGCACCACCACCATGATTTCTTCCACATCTAAATCAAACACAACCACCAAGAGTCTGCGTATTCCTGAACCCCACGGGTGCGGCACTACAGCGCCGGTATTACGGATAACTTTGCCATCGCCGTTTTTCAAGTTTAAGGCGGCATACAGCAGCTCGAAAAATACGTATATCCATGCAGGATAGGATGGCCAGTTTCTTTTCAGGGTATTTATTGCTGAAAAATTCTACGCATTCGCCGCTTTCAACGAAGTGTTTGTTGTGTTTTATAGTTTCATCAAGTAGGTTCATGAAAGCTCCCTTCATAGCTGGGATGGAGCTGCAAAGTAATACGGATAAGTAATGTTCAATATATACCAGAGGAGTAAATCATTTCTGCATTCTATTTAAATGTGCTCCTTAATATAGTCTTCCCAAGTAGGATGAAGACGCCGAACTACAGACAAAAAACAGTAGCAAGACAAGGCAACACCGTATCATTCCTATTCTGGATGGCCATACAAACAGGCTACCTGAAACGATTTTCAGGTAGCCTATGGAGCGAAATCTACTCAGATTAAGAGCGGATGCCGGATGCTTTCACGCTGTCAACGTAGCCATGGTCGTTAATACGGATGTGGCGGAACAACCAGCCTTCACATAAAGTAATTACTTCATCCAAGGCTTCAAGGTCGCCGTTGTGATAACGGGCTTGCAGGGTACTCATACGGTTTACGAAGTTTTGATGCACTTTTCTGTGCTGCTCTACCAGACGGTACTGTGCCTCCTCCAACATCATTTCTTCGTAGCTGAAGTGTTCTACGGTGTAGTCAATCAGGTGTTGGAGTTCCAGCTCGATAGCTTCTTTATCGTTAGCTTCTCTGGCATCATACAACTTATTAGTATAATCAACCAATTGGCGGTGTTGTGCATCGATATCGTCGAGTCCGGTGTCCAAATCGGAAGTCCAATATACGAAAGGCATGGTGTATCCCTCATCAAGTAAACAAAAAATTGATCGCCGCGGCACTTAAACTTCCTTGCCAAGCAGCAACTTTTACATAAAACCGAAAATCCGCCAGCAAAATCCTGACAGGTGAAACAGATATGTAAGAGCTATCTAATTTCAAGCAAGTCTTATGCCAGTTTCCTCCCCTGCAATAAATAAACCTTTCTGCCGAAACAGAAAGGTTTATTTATTGCCAACTGAGTACCAACAAAACTGCCTATAGGCAAGCTTAGCGGCTGCCGTAACCGTCTACTTGGATCTCCACACGACGATTGGGCTGCAGGCAGGTGATCAGCTGGTTGCGTCCTCCGTGGTTATCGCACTGCCTAACTGGCTGGGATTCGCCCATGCCAACTGCGCGGATTTTGTCAGCCGGCAAGCCTTGAGCTACCAAATAACGGCGCACAGTTTCGGCGCGATGCTGCGATAGATTTTGATTATAGGCATCTGAGCCGAGGTAATCGGTGTGGCCGATTACGGTGATGCTATTGAGCTGCTCGAAGTTTCTCAATTTAGCGGCCAATTCGCTCAGCTCTTCGCGTCCACGTGGTTGTAAATCATATTCGCCGCTACGGTCGAACGCAAATAATACATCTGCACTCAGCGTGTAGCGGTGCTGCTGTTGTGCAGGGGCTGCAGACTCTTGCGATAGTGGTGGGCAAGTGGCGTTTTCAGGATCAACAGCACGCCAGTAAGTTTCGTTGCTGAACATGTTTTTGTCGAACAACACTTTGAATTGGCAAGTAGTTACGCCATTGGTACCTTGGCCGGGAGTATGGAAGTGGAACAGGTAGTTCCATTCACGCGGACGCCACATTTCACCGTAGTGCGGACGGCCGATCAGGTAGTACAAATCGTCTTTGGTCAGGCCAGCTCTCACTTGGTTCAGGCTGCCCAAATCAGGGAAGGTGCCACGGGTTTTATTGAGGGTTACCCGATCCCACTTTGGCCATACCGGCTGGTCAGTAGTACCGCTTGAGCTTACTCTTGTTAGTGAGGAACAGGCAGACAATACTATGGCGATAGTGGCCACAGCTGCTGTGCAACGGGCTACTTTAGCAAATTTCATAATTTTTTCCTTTGGGTTGTTTATTTTGGAGAATCCAGTAGGGCTACCTGAAATTTCTATGCTTAGATTTTCAGGTAGCCTCTTTCAGCTTACCACTGATAGCCTGCACCGATAGAAGCACCGAAGTTACCACGTGAATTACCACTGCCGGTAGCTTTAATAATCCAGTTACCGCTATCAGAAATAGTGGAGAAGCCAACGGCATAACCGGTTTCGCCTTTGTAGTAGCCGCCACCCACAGCCACCATGTTTTTGCCCGGCAAGTAAGCCTGCGGCAGGCCTGCAGTGGCAATGGCTTGGGCCACACCAGCATTGGCAGTATTGGCTACATCGTTAACTTTGGCATCCAGAGCAATGATGTTAGCATTGTTGGTACCGCTCAAAGCACCCAGGGCCGCATTCAGCTGATTCACGTTAACTGCATCCGTGCCATCCGTACCTCTAGCAACATTGGTAATTTTGTTGCCGCCGTTGTTCAGACCACCGGTGGTAAGACTAACGGGGTTGCCGCCACCTGCTGCCGGAGTGATGGTTACGCCACTACCGTTGGTAACAGTTTTATTACCAGCTGCATCGGTGGTGGTTACGCTGGTTACGTTCAGGTTCGGGTTCAACGCCAACTGTGTGCCGCCAGCTATAGTGGTGCTGGTAATGTTACTGTCACCTTTCACGTTGATAGTGTCACCCAGCTTGTAGTTGTTGCTGCCAGTAGTACCGCCGAAGTTGATACCTTTAGCCACGTTTTGGTTGGTGGCATACAGCTGACCGCCGTTTACAGCTTCCTTGCTGCCTGCGGCAACAGTACCGTCCGCTACGTTACCTAAGGTAACCGGGTTGCCTGCGGTACCGCCTACTAAGTTCACCCTGTTAGTTGGCGTATTAGTGGGGTTGCCTGAAGCATCGGCATAGGTCATCGGGGTATCAACCTTAACGGTAGTTACGCCGTTGGTACTCGTTACTTTGGCTACAGTACCTTGGCCGTTGGCGAAGTTGACGGTGTCGCCGTGGGTGACGAAGTCCTTATTAACTCCGTTGCCTTGTACGGTGAAGCCAGCGTTCAATACGTCGTTTACGGTAGCGGCATTGTTGCCTTTGCCTGCAAAATCAGCGCGGCTGTTGTTGGCCGGGTTGTTTACAGCATTGGTTGTATCAGCCAGGTTGCTCTTCACATTGGCCAATGTGGTCGGCTCAGTGGTGGAGCCAGCGGCATTCTGCATGCTGGCAATTACATCGCCAGCTGCTACTTGAGTACCTGCGCCGTTAGGCTGGGTGTAGAACTTGCCATCGGTGTGTTTGTACACTTTGCTGCCGTCAGCTTTGGTGTACGCCACTGGGGTTTGGGCGCTCTGCACCACAGATTGGGCATTCAGGGCGTAGGTGTAGCTCTGATTGCCATTGCCGTCCACCTCCTGTTTCACAGTCAACCCGTTGCCCGCTTTCAGGGTCAGAGTACTGCCGGGTTTGGCGAGCGTAGCAGAATGATTACCCGCTACATTGCCGCCAGCATCGATGTTGAAGCCGCTGTTGTTGATGGCCTTGGCTATATCGCCGGCAGTAGCCAGTTTGTTAGCATCAGCGGGAGCCGGAGCAATCACTTTACCAGCCGGGTTGCCACCGGTGCCGTCGCCCACGTTCAACGCAGTGGTGTCGGCAGCCACTTTGTAGGTGGTACTGCCATCAGCATTTGGCGTACTGCTAACACTAATACCGTTGCCTGCTTCTATCTTGCTGGTGGCTGCTGCTTTAGCCGCATTCAGCTGATTCACGTTAACTGCATCCGTGCCATCCGTACCTCTAGCAACATTGGTAATTTTGTTGCCGCCGTTGTTCAGACCACCGGTGGTAAGACTAACGGGGTTGCCGCCACCTGCTGCCGGAGTGATGGTTACGCCACTACCGTTGGTAACAGTTTTATTACCAGCTGCATCGGTGGTGGTTACGCTGGTTACGTTCAGGTTCGGGTTCAACGCCAACTGTGTGCCGCCAGCTATAGTGGTGCTGGTAATGTTACTGTCACCTTTCACGTTGATAGTGTCACCCAGCTTGTAGTTGTTGCTGCCAGTAGTACCGCCGAAGTTGATACCTTTAGCCACGTTTTGGTTGGTGGCATACAGCTGACCGCCGTTTACAGCTTCCTTGCTGCCTGCGGCAACAGTACCGTCCGCTACGTTACCTAAGGTAACCGGGTTGCCTGCGGTACCGCCTACTAAGTTCACCCTGTTAGTTGGCGTATTAGTGGGGTTGCCTGAAGCATCGGCATAGGTCATCGGGGTATCAACCTTAACGGTAGTTACGCCGTTGGTACTCGTTACTTTGGCTACGGTACCTTGGCCGTTGGCGAAGTTGACGGTGTCGCCGTGGGTGACGAAGTCCTTATTAACTCCGTTGCCTTGTACGGTGAAGCCAGCGTTCAATACGTCGTTTACGGTAGCGGCATTGTTGCCTTTGCCTGCAAAATCAGCGCGGCTGTTGTTGGCCGGGTTGTTTACAGCATTGGTTGTATCAGCCAGGTTGCTCTTCACATTGGCCAATGTGGTCGGCTCAGTGGTGGAGCCAGCGGCATTCTGCATGCTGGCAATTACATCGCCAGCTGCTACTTGAGTACCTGCGCCGTTAGGCTGGGTGTAGAACTTGCCATCGGCGTGTTTGTACACTTTGCTGCCGTCAGCTTTGGTGTAGACCACCGGCAGCTGGGCAGACTCGGCCAAGCCTTGGGCGTTGACACTCAGATCGTAGTTATCTGCGCCAGTTGTTCCATTGGTCGTTTTGGTGACCGTAAGGCTGCCGTTGTTAGAAGACACCGTGGTTCTACTGGCTTGAATGGCTTCGTGAATGTTGCCCTTACCTGTGCCACCAATATTGTTCATGCTGAGTTTACCATCGGCACCTACGGCTGCATTACCACCCAAAATATTCTTCATGCTACCAGCCACATTGCCAATCACCGTTTGTGTGGCATACAGCTGGCTGCCATTGATGGCATCGGTGCTGGTGGCACTGATGCGGCCCGCGGCCACATTGGTAATTGTACGTTTTTCACTGCCATTACCAACACTTACTGTCGCAACAGGATTGGTTCCCGCAAAACCACCGTAAGTGATATTGCCTACCGTTGCAGTATTTGTACCTACCGCATTTTCAGTAGTCGAAGAACTACCCAATGCAACAGACTTAGAATGGGTTGCCGATGCGCCAGAACCGATGGCAGTACCATATTGTCCAGCACTTTCTACTTTTGCACCCGCACCGATAGCAACACCGCTGGCGGCTGCCACCTTAGCCTCAGTACCTATAGAGGTGGAGCTACCCTGAGAAGCAATAGCCTTAGAACCGATAGCTGTTGCGCTATCCGCTTTGGCTTCAGCACCTTGTCCTAATGCGGAGGAATCAATACCGTCAGCTTTCGCATTACTGCCGAATGCCGAACTGCGTAATTTTGTTGCTGTTGCCGCACTCCCGATTGTGGTCGCATCATCGGCAGTCGCAATTGCATTCGGGCCGACCACGACCGTCCTTTCGCCGGTAGCCGAGGACTTATAGCCAATAGCGATATTATTATTTTTAGTAACCTTGGCTTCACGACCCATTGCAATAGCTTGTGCAGCATTAGCAGCAGCCGATTCCCCGATAGAAATCGCAGCATCACCCCCTGCATTAGCCTCTCTACCAACTGCAACAGAACTTCGTCCTCCAGCCTTCGCATCATTAGCTAATGCTACTGCAGCATCTCCCATAGCTTTGGAACCGGTACCGACCGCGGTGGAATAACCGCCCGTAGCTTTTGCATGTGCGCCATTACCGATAGCAACCCCATGCTTGGTTGATTCAGCCGTATTACCGATTGCGGTTGCGCCCATTCCGTTTGCACGAGTTGTCGTACCAATACCCAGCGCATCTCGTCCTGTCGCTTGAGCATCATTACCAAACGCAACAGTTCCTTTATCCATTGCCTTGGCTGCAGAACCTACGGCTACTGAATGCTCTGCAGAAGCAGACGCATTTACGCCAGCGGCTAGTGCATGCGTACCTGTTGCGCCGTCGTTGTTGTAGTTTCCGTCGGTAGCACCACTGCCTTTTACACTATAGTAATGCGTTTTCGCAGCACCAATCTGGTTTTGCAATCCTTGCGTTACATAAAACAGCTGGCTGCCGTTGATGGCATCGGTGCTGGCAGCATTAATAGCGCCTGGAGCAACGTGTTTGATTTGGCGCTCGAAACCTGCCGTACCAATAGAAACCTGGTCACCGGCAGTCACGCTGCCGCTGCCAGCAAACGGATTAGCCGCGCTGCCATAAGTGATTGAACCCACGGTTGCCGTTTTTTCTGACGTAGCCGCTGCAGCCGTGGTGCTGCCCGCGCCCAATGCAACCGCATTTTCTTTCGATGCATTGGAGCCCACGCCCAGTGCCAATGACGCCACGCCCGAAGCAGCAGAACGCGTACCGAATGCAGTGGAAAGACTACCGCTCGCTTTGGCCTGCACGCCGACAGCTACAGCCGCCGTACCCGACTCAGTGGGAATGAACGGTGCAGCGGTATTCTGCACCAACTCATCGCCTGTCAGCGCCTTGTACTTCTTCGCCACGTCGGATTGATTGAAATTACCACCAGCATCCTTCGACACAGCATTCAAATCATCGCCGCCGATAGCTACGGAAGAATCGCCTCTGGAAATGCTGTTGTTACCGATTGCAGTAGACTGGGCACCAATCGCCTGAGTCGACGGCCCCAAAGCTACGGCCTGCCCACCGGATGCCTTGGCACGCACGCCATAGACCACGTCTTCGTTGCCAGTTGCCTCTGCCGCCCAGCCGATGGCTACCGTTCTGAGCCCAGTGGATTTGGTGTCTACACCGATAGCAATAGATGCCTCTTTGTTATTGGCCTCATTTAAAGTAATGCCAGTACCCATGCGAATGCTGTTCGATGAACGATACAGGTTACCATTGGTATCTTTATATTCGCCGTTCTGAGTGAAGTTGGGATCAACCCCGTTCGTGCCACGGTTACCGATGCCAATAATGCCGCTGTTGACATCCAATCGGCCGCCCAAGGTCAGGTTTTTGGCGCCATTATCGGTAGTATTAGCAGGAGCATTTACAGTGCCATAGAACAAAGTGCGGTTGGTCTGTGTATCACGGTTTTCCGCGCCAGTCCCATTGATCGGCTTACACGGGTTATATGTCGGCGTTATGCCAAAAAAAGTAGGATTCGGTACTTGCACAGTGCCTATACCCCGCAATGGCGTATGAATGTTTGTACCCATGATGGCATATTGAACAGCATTTGTACTGTCAGCAAGACCTGTACAGTTAATATCCCGACCGTCGTTAAAATAGAATCCAGCTTCGGCATTAGCCTGACCGGCTACAGCAGCCACAGCCAATACTACTGCGGAAGAAACAAAGCGGGACATTCTAATGCCTACTCGACTCAAAATAGCCCCACTAATACCATTTGCACTTATAATAGAGGCCGACTTGCCATGCGCCTTAGCTGTTTCCTGCACAGCCACCCAAGTGTTGGTACATTCATTCCATACGGTACAGTAAACTTTGTTCATATAATTCAGCTTCCTAACTTTCCAAAATTAAAGAATCAAAAAATAAAACACATTAAACAACGGAAAAGCCCATCGGTTGATTTACATCAATCACCATCGATTTCTTCCTACGCTTGTCAGGTCATACAAAACTTAAATTATTTTTGCAGAGTGCCTTTATTTTATTCAAATAAATTCAATAGACTACGTATTCTAAACCCGTGGGCAAATTGAGGCTGGCATAATACAGGCAGTTAACGTATCATCCTAGCCGCTTATCGCTTGGTTGGATTTCTTTTACAAAAACTTGCAACAAATTTGTAACACTCTCTACTTATACAAGCCACATCAACTACACATTTCAGGCGGTTTTTAGGTAGCGAACATAATATTATAATTCCTGGATATACAAACACTTAAATACCACCTAAAAACCAAGCATAAATACGCTCGTTTCCTATTGCCCGAGCCGAAGCTTCACTTTATTGAGTAACCTCCCTAAGTAAATTACAAGCTATTCCTAGCTTGAATCAACTTGTAGCTTAGCAGCAATATCTATTACAAAATTCTCTATAATACGCAACAAAATAGTAATAAAATATTGTATTGCCATGTCCTCCTAAATTTCAGGTAACTTTCTCCTCCCTACCCTTATATGAGGTTTTAATCGTAATACAACACAAACCTAGATCGTAAATGGCACAGGGCACCGCAAAATCGGGCAAACACAACCCAATGTCAATCGCCCCTAGTCCTTACACAAAAACGCTTGCTTATCATTAGGATAAACAAGCGTTTCAAACTCTCAGCTGTAAAATAAATTTTCAGCAATTGTCTTTACAAAGGCCCTATTACACCCATCGCCTAATACAGAGGAAAAACAAGGTTGCTATCCTGCTCCATCCATCGCCTCAAAACGGTTGCCGCAGTTCGCTCAAGCTGATACCCAACGCTTGGGCGTATTTAGCCAAGGTTTTTTCAGGTAGCCCCTCAAACACGACTGGTTGTAAATGGCGGCGCAGCTGCCAACGCCATACGCCGGCGGCCATAGCCAGGCCGACTTCGTCGTATCGGCTGCGGAACATGTGGTAATACAAAGCGGAACGCTCGCCACGCTCCACGGCCTGCTTGGCGGCTTCGGCCTGTTCCTCCAACTCGGCCACGGCCTGCACAGTGGCGTAGGATTCGTCTTGCCAGCCGGTGCTGGTGGCGGCTTGGTAACGGCCATTGTGCGTGCCATAGATAATTTTTTGATGCCCACGATAGCTGGGGCTGTCGTCTTGCGGAATGTCGTTGATATCCATGCTGAATAGTTCCAAACAAGCAGAATCTGGGTTTTCAGGTAGCCTCAGGCATACACCGCTTCCAGCAACATAAAACAAGTGGAAAAGCGGCCGCTTTCGGGAATGTAGCATAGGATTTTCTGGCCATTTCGGATATCCGTGCGGCGCATAAACTCTTCCAAAATAATGTAAATCGCCGCCGAGCCGGTGTTGCCTTTATAGTGCAGGTTGGTAAACCATTTTTCTTCGGCAATCGGCAGCCCCGCTGCAGCAAGACCATCGGCTAACTTACTGCGGAAGAAATCGGAGGAGTAATGCGGCAGAAACCAATCAATCTCGCCGGCTTGCAGGCCGTGCTTGGCAATCAGACGGCGCAGCGGCTTTTCCACCGTGTAAGCCACGATATTTTCATTCAACAGCTTCACATCCTGCTTCACCACCATCAGGCTGCGCTTGGCGCACTCATCAGCATCGACATCTTTCCAGCTCAGCCACTCCCCACCCTGCCCCACTTCGCCGCCGGCATACATGCACACCGGCATCTCGTTGGCATACGACAGCAAATCAATCCAATGGATTTTAAAATTCAACTGCCTGGCCAGCGGCTCACTGCCCAGCTGCACCGCGCCGGCACCGTCCGACAGCATCCAGCGCAAAAAATCCTTGTTAAACGCAATTTCCGGCTTGGCATCCTGCAGGCGCAGGCTGTCGGTTTCACAACGGAAACGCTCGCCGCGCAATACCGCAGAAGCCGTTTCCGAAGCCGCTGCCACCGCTTCGCTACATTCCCCGGTGCGCACCGCGCGTTCGGCCTGCTTCATCGCCGCCATCCCTGCCGCACACACGCCAGCTGTGCTCACCACCTCGCAGGGTGGAATCTGCGGCAGCAGCCCGTGCACCATCACCGCATGGCCGGGCAAAATCTGGTCGGGGTAAGACGTGCCGCAGGCAAGGCTACCGATTTCGTCCGCACGCAAGCCCTGCCCCAACAAACCACACACCGCCTGCGCAGCCAGCTCCGTGTTGCTATGAGTGGTTTGACGGGTGTGCGGATCAATGGCGTAATGGCGGGAAGTAATGGCATTGGAGCGCAAAATCATCTTGCGCACCCGCGAAGGCATATCCCCCACCATACCGAGCACAGCTTCCATCTGCTCATTGCTCACCGGCGGATTCGGCAGAAACGCAGCAGCGCGCTTGATATAAACATCTGATGGCTTATGCAATTCCAGCTCCCCTTCGATATTATATGATGTGTGTGTGGACATTTTCAGGTAGCCTACAGCGGCATATAGCAAAGGCTACCTGAAACTTAGCAGCTAACGCAAAATAGCCTGAAATGCTAATCATTTCAGGCTGTCGTATTATTTGGCAGGCTTTTATCAAAGCCGCATTCTATGCTCATAATTATAAATGCGAACCGCCATATGCCACATCCTAAACACCAACAAAAGCACTCACACACCCAAACTATGCAGCTTCTTTGCAACAATCCCACCAAATCCGTGCCATTCAAGCAAAACTATTTATCCAAGCCGCGCCCCAGGCAAAGCCCCAAGCAATGGAACAGCCAAATAACGGCATAACCAAATGGAAAAGGCTACCTAAAAGCAACACCTGCAGCAAAGCAACCTCATGACTTGCTAAAAAGGGCAACGCCGATTAGGTAAAGCCCAAGATTGGCCAACAGCAGCAGCTGTCTTTTGTAGAGTGCAAATGCAGCAGCGGAGAGCAGCTAGTTTCAGGTAGCCTGCAGGCAAGATTGCAACTCATGCCAACAGTTTCTTTCTTTTTATCGCTTCTTATCGCTCCTATACAAAATAAATTCTTTTCACGCCAACCAATATGTAGTAAAATAAAAATTTTAGCTTCGACCGCCAGGCTTTAACCTAGGCGGTCGCGGTGCTTCCGCTTCGTCCGAGCCAATGTTTTAGCTTCACCGAAGCTTACGCCTTTAGGTAGCCTGCCGCATACGGAAGTTCAATATTATTTCAATAATCAACAGAAGATTGACAAGCGCAGGGCAAACATTTACGTCTGTGTGCTTTCAGGCTACCTGAAAACGGGCAATGCAGGTTTCTGCGGAGCTGCAAATTTAAGATGTACGGCAGATGAAGATTATCGATATATCGCTGGATGGCGTTGATGTCTGCGTGGTTTTTAGGTAGCCGCGTAGGTAGCAAGTGCCCGACCTATGCTTGCTGTAACAATCCTGTTAAAAGGAATTTGAGATGGATAAACAACAGCCTTCAATACATAAAAATGATCAAATATTTGGGGCCGAACCTCAGCCCCCATCTCATCAAATAAGTTACCTGAAACGTTTTTCTCCATGGCTATGGGGCATATCCATTTGGGCGGTGTTGCTGTATGTATTAATTAATATCCCCTTTACAAGAACAATTATCTTGGGAATATTCCAACCATCATCCTATAATAGTTTCCCCTTAGGTAAAAACGGACAGATCGAGATCAATAAAAATATTTATATCAAGCACTCATACTGTCTTGGAATGAACATAGATTTTATTAATGGCTCAACAAAACTAAAAGCAGGGGATAAAGATAAAATTAATACATATGACGATAAATATTTCACATCATTCCATAACTTACAAGGACTAGCCCCTACAGAATATAGACAAGAAATGTACTCTATAAAACTGGAGATATATAAAATTACTGGAATTGAACAGAATTTAATAAACCAAAGAGAATATACAAATTTAGATATAATTGATGGATGGGATGGAAGATCAAAGAATTTAAATGATATTTCATCTTATTTAAAGTTTGGATGCTTTTATTTGCGACCTGGAAGATATAAATTTAAAATCAGTGATAATAGCAAATATATAGATGATTTTAAAGGAATAAATACCTATATAGGTATTAATCCAGATTATTCTCTACCAAAATAACCTTATGACAAGTGAAAGGAAATGATTATGGCTAATGATACGTACACTCTTACTATTAGGAGTGCCCCATCAGGGACACCTAAACCTGGAGGAAAACATTCTCTACCAGGGCATATGTGGTACGAGTTACACCAATCAGGAAATTTTATAGCTAGCTTTGGTTAGTCTGCTGAATCAGATACGGGGGAAAAAGGTCATGTAAATAGGCATGATAACGAATTTTATATAGCAGATAAAGATCATCCCATTACCTCTATTACACTGGAAATTTGATTACTTAATGAATAACTTCTCTAAAGAAGCCAATAACAATCAATTATGGCTTGATGGCTTCCACTCTGGATACAGTCTCCCTACTAATAGCTGTAATAGATTATATAGGGACAGCTTTATATCGTATTGGTTTAGCTGATCGATTTTTTGGTGGAATGCCCGGTGCTTTACCAAGTAGCCCCGAAAACCTAAGAGCATTCCTTGATCAATTAGCAAAACATGCTCTACCAGGAACAAAAATTCATGTTGAGAATATGCCTACAGATACCATGGGAGATCGAAAGATAAATAGATTTGATAACCTTGGCACTATTCCATCGTTAGAAAGAAAATACGAATCCTATGACATTACCGTTCCGGACAACACTCCCTCTAAACACCTTAAAAAACAGCATTGGGTAGATGGTGGCAAACTCAAAAAATGGCATGAACACGCCAATAAAGGCAAAAAATACCACATCGTCGACCCCCTCGCCCTAGACCTTGATGGCAACGGTATCAGCACTGTGGCCGCCAACCAGTTTTCAGGTAGCCTCTTCGACCACGACGGCGACGGTATCCGCACCGCTTCAGGCTGGGTAGGCAAAGAAGGCGGGCTGTTGGTGTACGACCGCAACGGCGACGGCATCATCAACAACGGCAGCGAGCTGTTCGGCGATGCCACCCGCCTGAAAAACGGCGGCATGGCGGCACACGGTTTTGCCGCGCTGGCCGATTTGGACGACAACGGCGACGGCAAAATCGATGCGGCCGACAAGGCGTTCTCTTCATTGCGCGTTTGGCGCGATCTCAATCAAGACGGCATCAGCCAGGAAGGCGAGCTGCTCACGCTGGAGCAGGCTAAGGTGCGGTTGCTCAACACTCAATTTCGCAACACCAACCGCAGCCTGGGCGACGGCAACACGCTGGCGCAGGAAGGCAGCTACACCACCACTGACGGCCAGACCCGCCAGATGGGCGATTTGCTGTTGGCCAACGATCCGCTGTTCAGCCGTTTTAATAATAAAGTGGCGCTGACTGCTGAGCAACTGCAAAACACACTCTCCCAATTGCAGGCTTTGCGCAACGGCAAAGTAAACATTTCCCCCGAACTGTAGGCCGATTTTGACATGCTACAAGACAAAATCCGCTTGCTGGATGCCTTCACCGGCGAAGATTCCCGCACACTGAGCTACGGCACACTGGAACAAGTGAAAGAAATTATCCGCGTGGCCAACAACACTTACGCCCAGCTGGAGCACAGCCTCTACCAAGGCCTGCTATTCCAAACCTGCCTGAAACCCTATCTGAATGCCGTAGGCCTCCCACAATCGCCTCTGTGCTTTACCGTGATAGCGGTAATTGTAGACAAAATACCGTGTGCTGCCTCGGAAAATAGGAGCAACGACAAATGATAGCCCTCCACCGTCGGCCAAGGTCTGTTTTTTTCTTACCGGGTTTGAGGCTTTTAATCTTGTGGTCACTTAATAACATAACATTTCCCTTATTGGCAGAATAACCGTTTATTTTAGTCATACTCTCTCTCAATTTGCCATACTAGGATGTTGGTGCTTTTGCCAGTTATCTTAACCATGCACCTACAAAAGCACCAACTGATTGATGTGGCTTTTGGAAAACAAGGGAAGATTTGTAAAGATGGAAAGTTAAAATCAAAACAAATCAATCGATTGAATTTAAATTACTTTGCAGTTTTTAGTGGGTACGGGAAGATAAAAAAATAACCGCTGAAAAGCGGTTTGTGGTGCCCAGGGTCGGACTCGAACCGACACACCTTGCGGCGGGGGATTTTGAGTCCCCTGCGTCTACCAATTTCGCCACCTGGGCAGGTGATGAGGAAACGGCATTATAGGCATTTTTCCACGTTTGTAAAGTTTTTTACCTGCACATCCGCCGTTTTGCCGTTTAAAACCGAGTTTTCAATGACAATAAAACCACAGCCCTACTCCGCCGTGCTGCCTTTTGGCTGGCCAAAACCTCATTTTGTGCGATGGTGGAGTTCTAGTTTGTACTTATTAAGTATAGCAGATTGGCTTAAATCAGGACAAGTTAACAAGCCACAGGGTGCAGCTAGCATAGCGAGCCAACGCAGTACTGGTTTAAAGTGAATCCACTATATATAATCGCCGCATATGCATACCAATACTCCTTATCCGCAGCCCTCCTGCTATCGGACGGTTGCCCATCCAAACCACCTGCCGTGCCTGAAGTGTCGGCATCTTCGGCTTCTACCACCTCTGCTGTTGCCAGCCGGTTTCACGGCACAGACATCAGCCAAGACCCTAGCGGCAGCGAATCCACCTCCACCTACCGCAACGGCTGCTCCGTGGTGATGGGAGCCGTCAGTCAAACCGCCATCCATCTGGTGGAAGACCTCAAAACCCTGTTAAACCAATAGCCTTAACACCAAAGGCTACCTGAAAACCATTTTCCAGGTAGCCTCAACCCAGAAACCAAACACCATGCAGAAAAACGACCAACAAGCCCGCCTCGCCGTCCTCATCGACGCCGACAACGCCCCCGCCGACATCATCGACCGTCTGCTCGAAGAAATCGCCAAATACGGCATCGCCAGTGTGAAACGCATTTATGGCGATTGGAGCCACGGCCTCTCCAAATGGAAAGCCGCCCTCCTGCCGCACGCCATCATCCCCGTGCAGCAATTTGCCTACACCAAAGGCAAAAACGCCACCGACATGGCCTTGGTAATTGATGCGATGGACTTGCTCTACAGCGGCAATTTCGACGGCTTCTGCATCGTGTCTAGTGACTCCGACTTCACCCGCCTCGCCAGCCGCCTGCGCGAAAGCGGGCTCACTGTATACGGCTTCGGCGAAAAGAAAACCCCCACCGCCTTCCGCAAAGCCTGCGACAAATTTATCTACACCGAAATCTTCCTGCCCGAAAAACAGCGTGCCAACAAAGAGCGCGGCAACGGCAAAGCCCCCGCCGCCGAAGAAAGCAACAACACACCCGACGCCCTGCCCCTGCTCAAACGTGCCGTACGCGAAAACGCCGACGACCTCGGCTGGGCCAACCTCGGCCCCATCGGCAGCTACATCAATAAAATCAACCCCGATTTCGACTCCCGCCTCTACGGCTACGGCAAACTCTCCGACCTCATCAAATCCTTCGACATCTTCGAACACCGCACCGACAACAACCAGCTCCAAGTGCGCCGCAAAACCGAATCCCACCCCGAAAGGCTACCTGAAAATCAAAACGAGCAACGCGAAGCACGGCAAAGCCAGAATGAACGAAGCGAAGCCCGCCCCAACCCAAACGAGCCGCGCCAGCAAAGCGACCAGCCCACCGAAAGCAAACCCGCCAAACGCAAACCCCAGTCCGCCAAAGCCGAAGCCAGTTCGTCCAAAGCCGCCAAACCTTCCTTCACCAAGCTCATTCCCGCCGTGCAGCAGGCCATCCAAGCCACCGCCGACCCCGACGGCTGGGCGCGGCTGGGCGACGTAGTCAAGACGTAGTCAAACAGCTTCCCGCCGCCATCGACCCCATCCAATACGGCTGCGCCAACGGCCGCGACCTCATCCACTCCATCTACAGCGACTGGGTGGAAATCAAAAAAGCCGGTCGCGGCGAACGCATCCGCATCAACAAAGCCTTTATCGTGAAAAACGAACAAGCCTAGCCAAGCAAAAGGCTACCTGAAACAAACAAAACCGATTGCTGTCAAGCCAATTCAGGTAGACTCATAAATAAAACATATCATGCTGTTATTTACATATAATTGCGACTCTTTCATCTACAGCATCGTCCAATACTTCGCCGAGTTCGGCTAGGAAATCAGTGTGCGCCGCAACGACGACATAGCGCTGGACGAAATTGTCGAACTCCGGCCCCAATACCTTGTTATCGGCCCCGACCCCTGCTCGCCCAAAGAAGCCGGCATTTCCGTGCTCCCCTCTGCGCCGCTTTGCCGGGCAGATTCCCATTTTGGGCGTGTGCCTCGGCCACTCAAGCTCGGCGGCCGCATCGTGCGTGCAAAAGCTGATGCACGGCAAAGTATCGCCCGTGTACCACACCAATAGCGGCGTACTCGCCGGTCTGCCCAAATACCTCGACATCACCGTCTGGGCGGCAGACGGTAAAATCATGGACGTGCTCCATAAACAACACACCGTAGAAGGCGTACAATTCCACCCCGAAACCCTGCTCACCGAACATGGCCACGATATGCTGGCTAACTTCATCTAAAGAGCACGCGGCCGCAATAGCCAGTGAGCCTAACTTCCGCTCCCGCGTTGGCTCGCTTCGTAGCAAAACCAAAGGCTACCTGAACCCCCAAATTCAAACCTCAAACAAAAAGGAGAACACCATGAGCCTGAAAACCCGCCTCACCGAAGACATGAAAACCGCCATGCGTGCCAAAGACACGCTCACTCTCTCCACCATCCGCCTGGCCAATGCCGAAATCAAACGCTACGAAGTGGACGAGCGCGCCGAAGCCGACGATGTCAAAATCACCGCCATGCTCAGCAAAATGATTAAGCAGCGCAAAGAAAGCGCCACCATCTATCACGAAGCCGGCCGCCAAGACCTGGCCGACAAAGAGCTGGCCGAAGTGGCCATCCTCCAGCGCTACCTGCCCGAAATGCTGTCTGAAGCCGAAATCCAAAGCGCCGTGGCCGAAGCCATTGCCCAAACCGGCGCATCCGGCATGGCCGACATGGGCAAAGCCATGGGCGTGCTGAAAAAACGCCTCGCCGGCCAGGCCGATATGAGCGATGTAAGCCGCCTGCTCAAAACCGCCTTGCAGAAATAGCAAATGCCAAAGGCTACCCGAACAAAGATGCCGACAAATTTTAGGCTGCGCTCTCAGGTAGCCTTATCTTTTCCCGCAAAGAAACCCCCATTCCCCCACCAACTACCACAGCAGCATGAAATACGTTGTCCCCGTGCGTCGCACATTGGACGTACGCACCGCGTTCAACGTGTTGGGCCCGCTTACCAACCTCGCTGGAGCTGCTAGCCAGCTCATCGGCGTGTTTCACATTGATTTGGTAGGCATCCTCTCCCACGTGTTCCAGCAGCTCGGCAGTAAACACGCCCTCGTGGTGCACGGCAGCGACGAGCTCGACGAAGGCGTGGACATAGCTCGCAAAGCCATCGACAGCAAAAAAGCCCGCGCCAAACGCGAAGAAGTGGCCGCCTTCTCGCAAAAACTGGCCGCACAGCAGGCGAAATAATGCAGATAAGTTTCAGGTAGCCTTTAACAGGTTGCTTGAAATGCCAGCAAGGCTACCTGAAAAGGAAAGGCTACCTGAAGTTTCAGGTAGCCTTTCTGATTGAGTACAGGGCAAAACGTCAGCCTACACCTACTCATACCCCGTAACGGTAATCTTACCGCTATCGTATTCCGCAAGAAATACCGTGCTAATATCTTCTATCCCTTGCTCTTTCAATTCAGACCGCAACCACTCTTCATCTTTATCAATCATCTCCAGCGTAGTAGGCTGGATATTGCCATCAGTAATCAGCGGATATTTCTGGTTTTCTTCGCCAAAAGAGGTGACGATGAGTTGCCCGTCCTGTTCAAGAATGGCTTGCTTAACATCTTTTATCGTATAAATGCCCTGCATACGCAGCTTAAAGGACAAATCATTGGCCGAGATGCCTACTTTACGCACCGCGTCCACATCGATTTTGCCGCGGGAAATCAACATTACAGGCCGCCCGTCCACTAATCTCTTAACCAAATTGTTATGTTTTTTCAACCAGCGCAGCGATAAAACCGCTGCAAACCAAATGGCCAAAATCAACATAAATACGGGAATGGAAATATCGGTGTTGTAGATAACGCCACCCACAATCCCGCCAAGCACATAGTTTTGCACTTGGTCACTGGCCGAAGCTGGCGCAAGATTGCCCTTGCCGGTCAGGTTAATAACCAGCACCAGGGCCAACAGGCCCAGGATAAGTTTGATTGCAACGATGACATAAAACATATGGTGTACCTCATAAAACGGTATCGTACGATATGGCTGAAGCAGCCTGCCCGGCATTAGGGCAGGCCTCAGCTATCAACGATTAAATTTTTATACTTTTAATCAGGCCTGAGAAATAATATGGACATCCCGCTGCGGGAAAGGAATATTGATATTGGCAGCGCGCAGGTTTTCCACCACCTGTTCGTTCAAGCCGAAGCGGAATGCGCCCAAATCGGCTTCGTTCGTCCACGCCCACAATGTGATTTCGATGGCGCTGTCGCCCAGGTTGGTGATGTATGCCACGGCCTGCCTGTCTTTGGTCTGCACACACAGGGGATGCTCTGTGGCGGCTTTCAATACGGCGGCTTTAGCGGCTTTCAGATCGCAGGCGTAATCCACGCCCACCACCACTTGGGCGCGGCACAGCGGGTCGGAAGAGCGGTTCACAATGCTGTTGCCCATCACCACGCTGTTGGGCAGGATGACTTCTTCGTTGTCTGGCGTATGCAATGTGGTCTGCACCATTTTGATTTCGCTCACGGTGCCTTCAAAGCCGTTCACCCTAATGAAATCGCCCACTTTGAACGGTCGGAACAGGATAATCAGCGCGCCTGCAGCGAAGTTCGACAGTTGGTCTTTCAGCGACAGGGCGACCGCCAAGCCCGCGCCGCCGATTAAGGCGGTAACCGATGTGGTGGGGATGCCCAGCTTGCCCAGTGCAGCAATAATAATGAGGATTAACAAACCAATATTAGCCACATTACCGAGAAAGCTGACCAGCGTCTTATCCACTTTGGCACGTATCAAAGTGCCCTTCATCAAAATAACGAGGCGGGCAGCTATCCATTTACCAATAAGGAAAATCGCCAGCGCAGCAACCAAATTGGTGCCAAATGCCATGCCGACTTCGGCAAGGTGTTCCCAGCCGGAAACTGAGGAGAGTTGTTGAATATCTAAATCCATGATTTTTGTATGTGTGTGGTTGAAAAAGAGAATTCCAAACAAGTAAATCTGAAAATCAAAGCAGTAGTTTAGAGTGAGTAACTCAGCATTTAATAAAACTATCTGCAAAGGCTACCTGAAGTTTCAGGTAGCCTTTCATCTTGCGCTCTAGCTTATTTTGCAATATGCAGCAAGCCGCGCCACAGTTTTTCTTCCCTATCCGCAATTTCGCGCAGAAAGGCAGCGATTTGGGCGCAGCCTTGTTCGCTCGGGCGGCAGCATTGTTTCACGCACTGGCTGGCCAGCTGCCGCCATTGGTCGCCGATGGCGGTCATTTCCTGCGAGGCAGTTTGCAGGGCGGGGTTGGCACAGGCATCGGCGGCCTGCTCTAAAAAATAGGCGTAAATATAGCGGAAGCCGGCGCCGCCGGTGCCGATTTCTTCCTGCATGCGAACGAGATGACCGAGCCACAGCTTTTGGTATTTTTCCGGCTCTTGCGGCAAGCGTTCGATTTTCTTGGCCACGGTGCGGATGCCGCGCACGCCCACGAAAAACACGGGGGCGAGCATTTGTTTGGCGTTTTTGCGGATGGCGGCATACAGCAGGGCGGGCAGGCGCTCAGCCAGCTGCTGTTTTTGCGGCAGGCTGGCGGTGTCGAGCGTGTACATCAGGCCTTTGCCGGCCAAGGCACCTTTGGCAAAGCGGGCGCGCTGCAAATCGGCGGCGGCGCAGCGCTGGGGCGTTTCAAACACAGGGTCGCTGATTAAATAATCCTCGCCTTCTCGGCCATACACCAAAAGGTTGTGGGCGTTGAAATGAAAGCGCATTTCGGGCGGGAAATAAGGCAGCCAATACACAGAGGTTTGCAAACCGGCAATCTGCCCGCGCAAAAGCGCCTCATCCAGCGCGGCCGCACCACGCTCGGCTTGGGCGAATTTGCGCATATCCAGCTTCACACCGAGGGCGCGGCAAACGTTTTTGATGATGCCGCGCGGGGCGATGCGGTAGGAAATCAGGGGCATGCTGTTGAGCTTGACCACGGGCAAATACACAAAGGTGAGCGCGTGAGCCAGCCCGAACACCATGGCTTCGTTCATGGCGCAGCCGTGGTGGGTGAGAAGGGTGGACATCACGCCGCTTTCGCAGTGGGCGGTGTGTTGGTGGGTGAAGGTAGTCATGACGTTGGCGTTGGTTGCGGGGAGGCAGATGATACGTGAAAAATGAAGTGGATGGAATTTCAGGTAGCCTATATTACGGCAGACGGGATAAAACCTACTGCTTCAGGTAGCCTTGGACATCTAACAAGATAAATACAGTTAACTCTCCCCTAAACCTATCGGTCTTGCCATCTGTCTGCTGGCACAGCCGAGCGGAGCGCGGTTTTTCGGGGAACAAGGGCTTGCATGTTCGAAGCGGCGCAGCCGCAAGTTACGAGCCCGCCCGAAAAACCGCGTGGAGTGAGGGAAGTTTGGCGAAGCCAAACCTGTGCCCGCAGTCGCCTTTCTTTTGCTTCCTTTTCTTTGGCGAAGCAAAGAAAAGAAAGTGCCCGCGCCGGCATGAGGCGCAAAGGTGAACAGATTGCACATAGTAAATGGCTACCTGAAAAGCTAAAAAGTTCGAAACTGCAAATGTCAGCATAGACCCACCGGGTTCACTCTTTCAGGTAGCCTTTAGCGCACGGGCAGGCTACCTGAAACGCCTCTATTTAGCCCAGCAAATCGGGCTGAACCTGATGCCTGCCCTGTTCGTGGTCGAGCAGCCATTGTTTGCGCTGTAGGCCGCCGCCGTAGCCGGTGAGGCTGCCGTCTTTGCCGATGACGCGGTGGCAGGGAATGAGGATGGAGAGGCGGTTGGCGCCGTTGGCGGCAGCCACGGCGCGTACGGCGGCAGGTTTGCCAAGCTGTTCAGTCAGCGCCTGATAATGGGTGGTTTCGCCGTAGGGGATGGTTTGCAGCGCACTCCATACCCGCCGCTGAAACGGGCTGCCGGGGGCGTGCAGCGGCACGCTAAACTCGCGGCGCGTGCCTTGGAAATATTCGCCCAGCTGGGTTTGCACCAGTCGGGTGTGTTCGTTTTCGCCCTGTTTGGTTTGGCAGCCGAGCAGGCGCTGAAGGTCGCGCAATTCATCGTCGATGCGCTGGCTGCCGGCAAATTCGAGCAGGCACAGGCCGCGTTCGCTGGCGGCGGCAAGGATATTACCTAAGGGCGAGGGGAAGGCGTGCAGATAGAGCATGGGCTTGGGGTTGGATGGCATTGGGCAGAAACTCTGCAATGTTTTCAGGTAGCCTGCCGTGTTGGCAAAAGGCTGCCTGAAAACGTGGCTGCTGCGAAGTTTAAAGGTTTACAGAGCAGTGATAAAGGCAATCAAACCAAACACAATGCCAGGCGCATTAGCCAGCGCCACGGGAATGTCGCGTGGGGTTTTGAACAGGCCGTAGGTGGTCCACAGCGTGCAGTTGATGGCGGCCACCAGTGGCTGAATCGGGCTGCCTTTATGTCCGGCCAGGTTGTTGGCTATCTGCGGGATGTAGGCCACATACATGCCCACGGCCATAATGGTGGCCACCACGGCCAGAATGCGGATTTGCTTTTCGTTCATTTTTGCCTCTTTGAAAAGAGTGAATCAGACGTTTCATGCCGGTATGCGCCGGCTTCCCGGTTTCAGGTAGCCTGCATCCATGCAGGCTACCTGGAAGCGCACAATTATAAAACTCCCTCCCCCACTGCCCACAAGACGCACTACAAAACTTAACCTGTTCTCCCGCGATGGTTTCAGCTAGCCCCACCGCCCCGCAGGCTACCTGAAAACCCTTGCTTGCTTTACAATTACGGCGTTTAGCAACCGGAACACCAGCCACACCATGCCAGAAAACACCGCATCCGCCGAAAACAGCGACATCTTGCTGCTCGCCCCCTACGCCGAACGCGCCTACCTCGAATACGCCATGAGCGTGGTGAAAGGCCGCGCCCTGCCCGACGTGGGCGACGGCCAAAAGCCCGTGCAGCGGCGTATCCTGTTTGCCATGAAGGAAATGGGGCTGGCCGCCAATTCTAAGCCGGTGAAATCCGCGCGCGTGGTGGGCGAAATCCTGGGCAAATACCACCCGCACGGCGACGCTTCCGCCTACGACGCCATGGTGCGCATGGCGCAAGACTTCACCCTGCGCTATCCCTTAATCGACGGCATCGGCAACTTCGGCTCGCGCGACGGCGACGGCGCGGCCGCCATGCGCTACACCGAAGCCCGCCTCACCCCGATTGCTGAGCTGCTGCTTTCCGAGCTGCATCAAGGCACGGTGGATTTTGTGCCGAATTACGACGGCGCGTTTGAAGAGCCCGTAGCCCTGCCCGCCCGTCTGCCCATGGTGCTGCTCAACGGCGCCTCCGGCATCGCCGTGGGCATGGCCACTGAAATCCCGCCGCACAACCTAGGCGAAGTTACCGCCGCCGCCGTGGCCCTGCTCAAAAAGCCCACCCTCACCACCGCCGAGCTGATGGAGCACATTCCCGCCCCCGATTTCGCCGGCGGCGGCCACATCATCACCCCGGCCAAAGACCTGCTCCAGCTCTACGAAACCGGCAAAGGCAGCATCCGCGTGCGCGCCCGCTACGAAATCGAAAAACTGGCGCGCGGCCAATGGCGCCTCATCATCACCGAGCTGCCGCCCAACACCAGCGCACAGAAAATCCTGGCCGAAATCGAAGAGCAAACCAACCCCAAGCCCAAATCCGGCAAAAAACAGCTCAACCAAGACCAGCTCAACACCAAAAAGCTGATGCTCGAGCTCATCGACAAAGTGCGCGACGAGAGCGACGGCGAACACCCCGTTCGCCTCGTGTTCGAACCCAAATCCAGCCGCATCGAGCCGGATAACTTCATCAACACCCTAATGGCGCAAACCGGGCTGGAAGGCAATGTGCCGGCCAATTTGGTGATGATCGGGCTCGACAACCGCCCCGCGCAGAAAAATCTGAAAACTATTTTGCAGGAGTGGCTCGATTTCCGCGTATCCACCGTAACCCGCCGCCTGCAACACCGCTTGGAACAGGTGCTCAAACGCATCCACATCCTCGACGGGCGCATGACCGCCTTTTTGCACATCGACGAGGTTATCCGCGTTATCCGCGAAGCCGACGAACCCAAGCCAGAATTGATGGCCGCCTTCGATCTCTCCGAAATCCAAGCCGAAGATATTTTGGAAATCCGCCTGCGCCAGCTTGCCCGTTTGGAAGGTTTCAAACTGGAACAGGAATTGGCTGATTTGCGCGAAGAAGAAGGCTACCTGAAAAACTTATTGGCCAACGAAGGCGCGAAGAAAAAGCTCATCATCAAAGAGATGCAGGCCGATGCCAAGCAATTTGGCGACCCGCGCCGCACGCTGGTGGCCGAAGCCGAACGCGCCGCGCTCACCCATACCACGGCCGACGAGCCGGTAACGCTTATCCTGTCGCGCCAGGGCTGGATTCGCAGCCGGGCCGGGCATGGGCTGGATTTGTCGGCCACCGCGTTTAAAGAAGGCGACGAATTACAGCAAACGCTGGAAACGCGCACTGTCGACCCGGTAGTGGTGCTCGACACGCTCGGCCGCAGCTACACCATCGACCCGGCCGAAATCCCCGGTGGGCGCGGCGACGGTGTGCCGCTGGCCTCACTCTTAGAATTACAGCCGGACGCGTCGGTGCTCACCATGCTGGCCGGGCAGCCACAAGAGCACTACCTGCTCGCCGGCAGCGGCGGCTATGGCTTCATCGTCAAACTGGGCGATTTGGTCGGCCGCGTTAAGGCGGGCAAGGAAGTGGTAAAACTGGAGGCGGGCGAAACCCTGCTGATGCCGCAGCCGGTACGCCAGTCTGCACTGATCAACCCTGATTGCCGATTGGTGCTGGCCAGCGCGGGAAAACACCTGCTCGCCTTCCCGATTGGCGAATTGAAAGTGATGGCCAAAGGGCGTGGCCTGCAACTGATGTCTTTGCGTGGCAACGACTCGCTGCAACTGACCGCCTTGGTGTCCACCCCCGATTTCTGGGTATGCAGCCGCGGCAAACGCGGTGCGGCACACCGCGAACGCTTACGCGTGCAGGACATTGAAGGCAAACGCGGCCGCAAAGGCCGGGTGCTGAATGTTTCAGGTAGCCTCATCAGCCTGAGCAGCACGAAGGAGGGCGAAGCATGACCCAACTGCCGAAACCGTATGCCCCCAACGAATGGGACAGCCAACTCGACCGCCTGCCCTGGCTGATGAACATCGCCCGCGTGAGCCTCTTGCTCTCGCTGCTCACCTTCCACGTGTTGGTAAATGCCTACGGCTCAAATGTGGGCATGGCTAGGCTGGCCTCAATGCCCATTTTCAGCAGCCGCTTCTATATTTGGGCAGCAGTATACGGAGGGCTAATCGTGTTCAGCATGGCGTTTCCCAACTGGCAGCAACAAAGAAACAATCTGCCCAACATCAGTGCGGTGGTCGACATCACTATGATGGTGATACTGATGCACCTAGCTGGTGGCATTGCCTCCGGCTTCGGCATCCTCATCCTGCCCTTTATCGGCGTATCCTGCCTGCTCAGCCACGGCCGCTACCCGCTCCTATATGCCTCCTACGTTGCCCTCCTGTTGTTTATCGGCACTTGGCTGCATTATTGGCCGTTTGAAGCCAACAGCCAAGCCGGCAGCAGTGCGATTATCCATACCATCGTGCTCTCGGCGGTAGGCTATCTGGTGGCGTTGCTCACCTCGTTTTACGCCTCTTTCCTCAACCGCGCCTCCTCCACCCTGAGCAAACACCGCCGCGCCTTCGACCGCCTCAAAGGCCTGAACGAACTGGTGCTCAACCATGTGGCCGAGGCCGTGGTGGTGGTGGACACCGGCAGCCGCATCTGGCTGATGAACCGCCAGGCCGGCCACTATTTTCCCTATGTGCAACTCGACCGCTACGAAGAAATGTTTACCCTCCTAGTGAAACGCTGGCAGCGCACCCCCACGCGCAATTTCATCACCCATGCCGAGCTGGGTGGGCAAGGCGTACAGGTGCGCGCCCGCCCATTGGTGCGCGAAGACGAATCGCTGCTGATGCTGTTTATTCGCTCCGACCAAGAAGTGGCTGTGGAAGCCATGGCCACCAAGCTGGCTGCGCTCTGCCAACTTACCGCCAACCTAGCGCACGAAATCCGTAACCCGCTCTCCGCCATCCGCCAATCCAACAGCCTCCTGGCCGAAGAAAACGAAGACCCTATGATCTCCAAGCTGCACGGCATCATCGACAACAACATCCAGCGCATCGATAAAATGCTGGAAGAAGTGAGCAGCCTGAACAAGAGCGACCGGCTCGACGCCCAAGTGATCAGCCTGATGAAATTCTGGTTTGATTTCAAACAGGAATTCCTGCTCACCCGTCCCGAAGCCAAACACGCCGTACACCTTTATATGCAGGGCGGCACACTAAAAGTGTATTTCGATAAAATGCACTTGCAGCAGATTATGTGGAACCTCATCAACAATGCCTGGCAGCACGGCAGCAAGCAGGCTGATTCCATTACCGTATTGGTTAAGCCCACCGACGACAACGTATCCGTATCGCTCACTGTGATGGACGACGGCCCCGGCGTATCGCCCGAAAACCAGCCGCGCCTGTTCGAACCGTTTTTTACCACCCGCGCCGAAGGCACCGGGCTGGGGCTGTATGTGGCACGCGAATTGGCGCACGCTAACTCCGGCCAGCTTCATTATCATCCCGAAATCAAGGGATTCGAACTAATTATGCCGAAAGATATCAATGAGTAAACAAAGCCTGCAAAAACCAGTATTGGTTGTGGACGACGAACAAGACATCCGTGACCTGATGGAAATGACCCTGATGAAAATGGGCCTGTCGGTGGAAACCGCCGAGGGCGTCAATGCCGCTAAAAAGTGGCTCGACAGCAAAAAATTCTCCCTCGTGCTCACCGATATGCGCATGCCCGACGGCTCCGGGCTCGAAGTGGTGGAATATATTAACGAAAAAGAGCTCGACGTGCCCGTGGCCGTAATCACCGCCTTCGGCAATGCCGACCAGGCCGTGCAAGCCATTAAAACCGGCGCCTTCGACTACCTGCAAAAGCCCATCACCCTGGCGCAACTGCGCACCCTGGTAAAATCCGCCATCAAAATCCACGAAGAAGACAGCCACCCTGCCCCCGCACCGGCCAAAGAAGACAACAGTGCTCAAGCAGAAAGCGCAGACGAAGGGCTACCTGAAAGTGAAGATAGTGAGTTTCATCCAGAGCAAAAGCCTCCCGTAGCAGAATCACAAGACAGCAAGGCTGCCAGCCGCAAGCTCCAGCCTGCGGCCGACAAACAGCCTGCAGCCAATCCCGAAGACATCCCCCGCCTCATCGGCCGCTCCCCGCAAATCGAAGAAGCCCGGCAGATGATCCGCAAGCTAGCCCGCACCACCGTGCCCGTATATATCGCCGGCGAATCCGGTTCCGGTAAGGAACAGGCCGCACGCAGCATCCACGAACTCTCCGAGCGGCGCAGCCGACCCTTTGTAGCCGTAAACTGCGGCGCTATCCCCGAAAATCTGATGGAAAGCGAATTCTTCGGCTACAAAAAAGGCAGCTTCACCGGCGCCGACCAAGACCGCCTCGGCTTCTTCCAGCACGCCCACGGCGGCACCCTCTTCCTCGACGAAGTGGCCGACCTGCCCCTGCACATGCAGGTGAAACTCCTGCGCGCCATTCAGGAAAAAGCCGTGCGCCGCATCGGCGACGCGCAAGAAGTGAAAGTGGACGTGCGCATCATCTCCGCCACACATAAAGACCTCGCTGGCCTCGTGGCCAAAGGCGCATTCCGGCAAGACTTGTTCTACCGCCTCAACGTCGTCTCCCTCACCATGCCGCCCCTGCGCGAAATGCGCGAAGACCTGCCCCAGCTTATTACCCAGCTCTTGCGCAAACACCGCCAAGGCGGTGACTACACCCTCACCCAGCCCGCCAAACAGGCGCTGTTGCAATACAGCTATCCCGGCAACTTCCGCGAGCTGGAAAACATCCTCGAACGCGCCGTCGCCCTGGCCGCCGACAACACCATCGACGCCGCCGACCTCCAGCTCTCCAGCTCCCCGCTATTGGAAGAAGATGACAACTGGGGCAGCGCCATCGACGCCGTCGGCCAAAACAGCAGCAGCGCCGAAACAGCTGCTCCCGAAAGCAGCGGCCAGCTCGACAACCTACCCGGTTTTGTACTCGGCCGCACCCAAGTGCAAGACTATCTCGACGATGTGGAACGGCTGATTATCGAGCAAGCCCTGCAAAAAACCCGCTACAACCGCACCCAAGCCGCCAAACTGCTCGGCATCAGCTTCCGTTCCATGCGCTATCGGATGGAGCGTTTGGAAATTGAGTAGCCGCATAACTTGGCTGAAATGAAGCAATAAACTTTCAGGTAGCCTTTGAGGCTACCTGAAAGTTTATCCACATGAATATAAAATATTTTCACAACCAAACCCTTGAAGCACCAAGTACTCGTTCCCATTCAGGCTCCAATCCAAAGGAGTAAAATAACCGCTATCTTTTTAGGCAATCACTGGCCTGCAGATAAGGCTACCTGAAAGCCAAAATCCAGATACAAGGAAAAGCCAATGTGGAAAAAACCGAATCCTCGCACACTGGACGGCTTGCTCGCCGCGCTGTTCTATGTGCCGATGCTGGTACTGTTTATGGTTTATGCCGATTGGTATGGTTTGAGCCTGTACATCCTGCTGATGCTGCCCACGCTAGTTGTGCACGTGTTCGGCCTCAAATGGAAAGAATTCAAACCCTATCTGACCTCAGGCATTTCACTCAGTGCCAATATGGCACTATGGTGGGTATTCCTTCAACCCAACACAGACGCGCTGTTTATTTATCTTATCGGGATGTGTGCCTGGTCTCTCAGCTTTTTCTGGCTGTTGATTACCCAGCGTGATTGGGAAGGCAGCAATAAAGGCGCATTTTGGCGAGAATTTCTGATGACAGGGGTAGGTTTTGCGCTTGTTTGTTTTGCCTCATTATTCTAACAAACACACTCACCGCTACAACTGAAACTCTTACCTCCTCACACCAGACAATAAGCCACCATGCACCCCATCCCGCTCATCACCCCCTCCCCACACACCCTGCCCGACTACGCCCGCCATTCCGCACTGGCCGTTTCCGACACCCCACCTGCCTCCGGCCTCTACCTGGCCGCCGAAGAACACGGCATCGTGTTGCACCGCGCGGGCGACAAAGGCAGCGTGTGGGTAGATTTCACCGCCGGCGCGGCGCAGCATAGGCGGCTGCACGGCGGCGGCGAGTTGCTGGCCAAAGCCGTCGGCCGCGGCAAACAGCCCACCGTATGGGACGCCACCGGCGGACTCGGCCGCGATAGTTTTGTTTTGGCCGGTTTGGGGCTGAACGTGCATATTTTCGAGCGGCATCCCGCCGTATACTGCCTCTTGGCCGACGGCCTCGCACGCGCCCTGCTCCACCCCGATACTACCGAAACCGCTTCCCGCCTCACCCTGCACCACGCCGATGCCGCCGAATATATGCCGCGCCTGGCAGCCGAAATCGGCCGCCCGCAAGTGGTTTATCTCGACCCAATGTACCCCGAACGGCGCAAATCGGCAGCGGTAAAAAAAGAAATGGCTTTTTTCCACGAGCTGGTCGGCACCGCGCAAAACGACTCTGCCCTGCTCGATGCCGCCCTCGCCACAGCCACCGTCCGCGTGGTGATCAAACGCCCGCGTCTGGGCGATTTCCTGTGCGACCGCAAGCCAGATTACCAATACACGGGCAAATCAACCCGGTTTGATGTGTATAACGGGGGTGGTGCTTAACCCAAGCCGTAGGATTGGTATATGTTGCCTCACGTAAACTGCATCGGATTAAATGTGCTATCTAGCCCTTCTGTTTAAAAAGGCTACCTGAAAACCCAGTACAGCGTTTTCAGGTAGCCTCGGAATGGCTTTCAATATTTCAGGTAGCCTTTTCCCAAAGGCTACCTGAAAGCAAAATCTCAATTCCATTCAAACCAAAACCTCCCGCCGCCCCATTCGGGCAGCAGGAGGTTTCATTTTTCATCCAGCCTTAACGCTGCTGGTTTTGCAGCAAAGCAGCACGTTCTTTGAATGCTTCGTTTTCCTGCGGAGTCAGTATCCACATTTCCACGATATTGCCCGCCCCGTTGCGGCGCAGAGCCACGATGCGGCCGGTGTAGTTTTGCAGCTGGCCGTGGGTAATGAAGCGGTTGTTCTCGTCTTTAATACGCACACCCTGCACCATATCCACAGTTTTCGCGCCATCATCCAGCCAACCTAAAGTCAGGGTGCGCAGCCAGGAAAAGCCGTCGGTAGTGAGCGTAACCTGCGGGAAAGAAGCAGATTTCAGCACGGCCACTTCCATGCTGTCGATAGGAAAGCGGTGCGCCCAAGCGGTGCTGCTCAAGGCCAGCAGCAAAGCCAGCAAATATTTTTTCATGTTTCGTCTGCCTGTGTGATTAATCGGATTAAAACGCTGTCATTATAGTATTTTGGCAAACACTCGGCTACTTGCACGCTGCCGGTATGCTGCGCCAAACGCGCGAAAGCGTGGTGCCGTTGGCATACAGTTTAATCTCCGAACTTTTTACGCCGCGTTGCCGCACATCCATCACCACGCCGTCTTTATGTGTGAAGGGGTTGTGCAGTACCACAGTATAGGCCGAATTGGTATAGCTGCGGACTTGGATAAAGTTTTCCGGCAAACGCAAACGGGTTTGCAGCTGTTTTTGCAGGCATTGTGCTACCTCGCCCGGCGCTTTGTCGCTCCGCACCTCCACCTCCGGCCTGCCGCGTGTGGGCTGGCTGCGGAAGCCGTAGGCCATGCGCGAACTACCGATTTTCACATCGTCATCATAATTGATATTCGACTGCTGCCGGCGGATGCCCGCTGCTTCCGGCGAAATGCAACCGGCCAGCGCCAAAAGCGGCAGCAGCCACAATAAATTTGAATATTTCAACTTTTTTCTCCTACAGCCAGCCAAACCTGATCAAGCCCGGCTGATTTGGAACAGAATTCGGAATGCCCGCGCGGTATCCACAAAGTTACGCATGATAGCAGCGGAGCAAGCAATTTCGAAACTGTTTAACCCTGCTTTACTCCAACATACCGTCTGCAATATTATTTTTACAGTTGCAAAACCAGCTGCTCCTGTTTATAAAGGCTGTCTGAAAACGCCAATCCCGTCGCTGCCCGGCACTTGACAGCCTACTCCGCCCCATTGGCACCCCCCATGAATACGCAAAACTTCTCTTTCGCCTCCTTTTTATGGTACCGCCCAACTGAGCAGTATCTTTAATACTGCGCACCTGATTCGCGCTACATTAGCCGAAAGAAAAGCTACCGCCCGGAAACCCCGAGCGGTTTTTTATTTGCCCCGGCAAGGCCGCTCACCCACGGAATCCTTCCATGAACCTCCCAGCCGAACAGGAACACAAAATGTCTGCCCTAGCCCGCCAACTCCGCCAGCTCCAGCTTCCCCCACCCATCCCCGCACCGAGCTGCAACGCTGGTATTTGGCCGTGGACGGCAACCAGCACCGTGCCGATTTGCAGGCCGATACGCCGCAACAGCAAGATTTCATGCTGTGCGAAGCCCTGCTGCCGCAAATCCGCTCCCTAGCCTGCCTGATTGCTGCCGGGCGGCACAATTTTGAGCAACACAGCCCGGAAGTGTTCACCGAAGAAGCCGATTGGTTTGCCGCCCGTATTTTGGTGTTGGGCGTGCGCGTGTTTCATTTAGACATCATGCTGATTCCGATGCTGCAAACCGCCAACCGCCGTGCTGCCGAATACTCCCGCAAACACGGATTGCCCTTCACCCCCGCACAAATGCGCATGAGCCTGCACGCCTCGCGCCCCAACGGCGGGCTGATTTTGGAAAACGCCTGCTTTGCCGATGCGGATTTGGGTATAATCGGCAATTCGCTACAACTGAGCCACAGCCTGCCCAATCTGATTACCGGTTGAACGCAGGCTGGCGGCTACAGGCGCACAAAACACACCGTCTGATAAAAAGGCTACCTGAAACGAAGTTTGCCCAAGCAAACCAAGTTTCTGCAAAGTAAATAACCAAGCCGCCATCCAACCCCAACCACCATGCTCGTTTTCAACCCCGAATACATCGACCGCCCGCCCGAACGCCTGCCGCGTTTGGGCGTTCTATTGCTGCTGCTATGGATCACCCTGCCGCTGGCTTTTGCCCTGCCTGTGGGTGTCATTATCGTATTTGGCGTGCTGTGGCTGATTCAACTCGGGCTCACGCTGATCGGCAGCCGCGGCTTACCTGCTTGGGCCACCGCCATCGGCGGCCTGGCTGTGTTTGGCTTCGTGTTTTCGCAGTTGGGCACCTTTCTCGGCAGCGAAGGTGGCAGCGCGCTGCTTCTGCTGCTGGTACTGCTGAAGACCTATGAAAGCCGCGTGTTGCGCGATTGGCATATGCTGCTTACCGCCATGGTGTTCCTGATGGGTGCCACCGTGCTGCTCAACCAAGGCATGTTCATCGGCCTGTGGCTATTGGCCGGCCTGTTCGGCACCGCCACCTGCATCGCCCTCTTGAATATGCCGCTGCGCCTGGCCGCCCGCCACGCCGCTACCGCCCTGCTGCTCACCCTGCCGCTGGCCGCCGTATTATTTATCGCTGTGCCGCGCATGAGCGAACCGCTGTGGCGCATTCCGCAGTCGCCAAAGCCGGGCCAAGCCCAAACCGGCCTGTCCGATACCATGCAGCCGGGCAGCATCAGCAATTTGGTGCAGAGCAACGAACTGGCTTTCAATGCTACTTTCGACGGGGGCTACACCCCCAATCCCGCCGACCTCTATTGGCGCGCCATCACCATGAGTCAGTTTGACGGCGAACAATGGCTTGCCGATGATGACGAACTGCCTACCCGCGCTGACACTGCCTACACGCAAACCATTGTCTCCTACAGCATCATTATGCGCGACGAGCAAGGCCGCATTCCTGTGCTGGACTACCCCATCATCAACTTCAATACCGACAACGCCCGAAGCAAAATGCGTTTTGCCGAAGGCCACACCATCCGCGTGCGCAGTCATGACGGCCTGCGCCGTTTCGTGCTTCGTGCCGCCATCGGCAACAGGCTACCTGAAAAACTTTCCCCCTCGCGCCAGCGCCAGCTGAACCGCCTGCCCGGCTACAGCAACCAGCGCATCCGCTCGCTCGCCCGCCAGCTGCGCAGCCAATCCGCCAATACCGCCGATTTCGTCAACCGTACCTTGGCCTACTACCGTAACCAATCCTTCGCCTACACCCTCAATCCCCCGCTCGACCGCAGCCCCGACCGCATCGACAACTTCGTGTTCGACAACCGCCGCGGCTTCTGCGAACACTACGCCGAAAGTTTTGTGGTCATCATGCGCGCCGCCGGTGTGCCCGCCCGCGTGGTTACCGGCTATCAGGGCGGCGAATACAACCCCGACGGCGGCTTCTGGCAGGTGCGCGGCAAAGATGCCCACGCCTGGGCCGAAGTGTGGCTGCCCGAAGAAGAAGCCTGGCTGCGCGTCGATCCCACCGCCGCCGTGAGCAGCAACCGCATCGAGCAAGGCCTCTCCTCCGCGCTGGAGGGCGGCGAGCAAGAGTTGGTGGCCGGCAGCGACAATTGGCAGTGGTGGAGCAAACTCAGCGCCGAAGGCCAGTTTTACTGGCAGCAATGGGTGGTGAACTACGACAGCAGTTCGCAGCAAAACCTGTTCCACAGCTTGGGCTTGGGCGGCTTCAACCTATTGAGCCTGCTCGTATTCCTGCTGATTGGCGGCACCTTAGCCGTGATTCCGCTGTGGTTATGGTGGCGGCGCAGCAGCCGGCGTTATGCCAACCTCCTGGAAGAAGGCTTCGCCCACATCAAAGAACGCCTGCTCGATATGGAAGGCATCGACCCTGCCGCCCTTGGCCCCGCCGAAACTGCCAACATCTTGCGTGAACAAGAGCATCTCAGTCCCGAGCTAGAAAGCCTGCTAGCGCAATACGAGCGCTGGAACTACGCCGACGGCCTGCCTCCGAAAGCCGCACAAAAGCGCTGGTATCGCCAATGTTGCCGCGCCGTACGCAAGGTTAGGTTGTAAAACACCGCGCCTTTACCTGCACAAACTCGGATTAACGTTTAATTTTCCGTTTATCTATATATCTTTCAGGTAGTCTTAATCAAGGCAAACCCATAGTGGATTAAATTTAAATCAGGACAAGGCGGCAAGCTGCAGATAGCATGGGTAGCACAGCAAGGTAGGTCAACGCAGTCTTGGTTTAAAATCAATTCACTATAACCTTGACAAGGCTACCTGAAAATTCGTTCGCAACACCCGGAAAGGATAACCCATGAAACGTTTCTTCCCCCTGATGGCCGCCCTCGGCTTGGCCGCCTGCGCCGGCAGCCAAACCCCTGCTTCCGCCTCTGAGCCAGCCGACGCCTCTATGCCCGCCGTGGGCGCGGCTAATCCAGCCAGCGTGTACTGCGTACAGCAAGGCGGCAAGTCTGAAATCCGCAAAAACCAAGACGGCAGCGAATACGGCGTGTGCATCCTGCCAGACGGCAAAGAAGTGGAGGAATGGGCATACTACCGCGCCAACAACGGCGGCAACAACAAATAAGCCCCACCCGGCCAAACAGGCAGGCTACCTGAAATCCGATTTTCAGGTAGCCTGTTTGCCTTTTCCCAGCCCCAAGAATAGCGGCGATAATGCTAAAATACCGCCTTCAGCACCATCATGCGCGCACCCCGCACATCCGTGCGCCCGAATAACCCATCAAAGCATCTCACATGGCCTACCAAGTTCTCGCCCGCAAGTGGCGCCCCAAAACCTTTGCCGATTTAGTCGGGCAGGAACACGTTGTCAAAGCCCTGCAAAACGCCCTGGGCAAAGGCCGCCTGCACCACGCCTACCTGCTCACCGGCACTCGCGGCGTGGGCAAAACCACCATCGCCCGCATCCTGGCCAAAAGCCTGAACTGCGAAACCCCGCACGAAGGCGAACCCTGCGGCCAATGCCAATCCTGCCGCGACATCGACACAGGGCGGTTTGTAGACCTGCTGGAAATCGACGCCGCCTCCAACACCGGTATCGACAACATCCGCGAAGTGCTGGAAAACGCCCAATACGCGCCCACCGCCGGCAAATACAAAGTCTATATCATCGACGAAGTGCACATGCTCTCCAAATCCGCGTTCAACGCCATGCTCAAAACGTTGGAAGAGCCGCCCGAACACGTCAAATTCATCCTCGCCACCACCGACCCGCACAAAGTGCCCGTTACTGTACTCAGCCGCTGCCTGCAATTCGTGCTGCGCAACATGACCGCCCAGCAGGTATCGCAGCACCTTGCGCACGTTCTGACCAGCGAACAAATCCCCTACGAAGCCCCCGCCCTCGCCCTGCTCGGCCGTGCCGCCGCAGGCTCCATGCGCGACGCGCTCAGCCTGCTCGACCAAGCCATCGCCATGGGTTCGGGCAGCGTAACCGAAGCCGACGTGCGCCACATGATCGGCGCCGTCGACCAACGCTACCTTTATTCCCTGCTGCAAGCCGCCGCCAACCAAGACGGCGCCGCTCTGCTCGCCACCGCACAGGAAATGGCCGGCCGCGCCATCGGTTTCGACAGCGCCTTGAGTGAGCTCGCCCTCCTACTGCAAAAGCTCGCCCTCATCAAAACCATCCCCGCCGCCGTGCCCGCAGACGACCCCGAGCGCGATACCCTGCAACAGCTCGCCGGCCAACTGGGTGACGAACAAATCCAGCTGTATTACCAATGTGTTATCCACGGCAAGCAAGACCTGCCGCTCGCGCCCGACGAATACGCCGGCTTCGTGATGACCCTGCTGCGCCTGCTTGCCTTCGCCCCCTTGGCCGCCGCCGAGCTGCCCGAAGGCAGTCAAATCAGCGGCAGCGAACTGCACGATCCCACCCCAAAGCCCCGTCCGGCTGCCACACCGCAGCCGGATAAGCCCCTCAGACTGGCTGAAAACCATATAGCAGAAGCCCCTCCCGCCCAAGCCGAACCAAGGCTACCTGAAAGCGGGCATAACAGCCAAAATGAACACGGCAGCTTTTCAGGTAGCCCAAACAACAACGGCAGGCTTTCGCAAAACAACCCCCTGCCGCAAGCAACTGCCACCGCTGCCCGCCATACCGAAAGGCTACCTGAAAATATTTCAGGCAGTCCAAACAGCCGGCACGAGCTTTCGCCCAACCCAAACGCATCCGGCAACCCTGCGCCCGGTTCGGCCGAACCCGGCCGCCCCTACCCTAGCGAGCCGCAACCTACCCAGACAGAAGCCGTCCCTACCGCCTTCGAAAGCAACCCGCCGTGGGACGATGCCCCGCCGCCCGCCGGTTTTGAAAGCGGCCTGCCCGACAGCCCCCCAAGCTCAGGGCTAGCTGAAACCGAGCCCAGCCAAAACCCCGCAAACGAGTTTCCGCATAGCCGAAACCAAAATGACAGCCTGCCCCAGCACAAACATGATGCCGCATCCCGAAACGAATCCGGATTAGGCCGCGAAAGGCTACCTGAAACCGAACAAAGCGGATTTTTACAGAGCCCAAACGGGCAAACCGAAGCCCAATCGGCCGCTGCCGAAACCCCGGAACACACCGGCACGGCTGCCCTGCCCCTGCCCGATGCCGACACCTGGCCGCACATCGTCGCCGCCATCGCCCCCAAAATCGGTGCCGCCCAAATGAGCGCCCAGCACACCGCCTGCCTCGGCTACGACCCGCAGCAACACCTGCTCACCCTCGCCGTGGCCGAAGCCGGGCAAGTCAGCATCAACCGCGAACACATCCAGCGCATCGAGCAGCACCTGGCTGCCGCCTACGGCCATCCCGTCAGCATCCGCACCACCGATTGGCCGGCCGGCGGCACAGCCGCCGAAACCCCCGCCATGCGCCAACAACGCCTGCGCCAGGCCGCCCGCGATCAGGCACAAAGTCTGCTGGAGCAAGACCCAGCCGCACAAGATATCCTTAATTTATTCGGCGCCCGCTGGCTACCTGAAAGCCTTGTATTGCAGGAAAACGGCCAAACCTAAGGCCGCTCCCGCACTTTTTTATTCCCACCCACTCTTTAAATAGGAGCACATTCATGTTCAACAAAGCCGGCCTCGGCAACCTGATGCAACAGGCACAAAAAATGCAGGAAAAAATGAAACAGGCACAGGCCGAATTGGCCAACATCACCGTGGAAGGCGAAGCCGGCGGCGGCATGGTGAAAATCACCCTCAGCTGCCACCACGCCGTTAAACGCGTGCATATCGACGACAGCCTCGCCGCTGATGCCGCTTCCGACAAAGAAATGCTGGAAGACCTGATTGCCGCCGCCTTCAACGATGCCGCCCGCAAAGTAGAAGCCGCCGCCCAGCAGCATATATCGCAATTCACCCAAGGCCTCGGCCTGCCTCCCGGCATGGACAACTTCTTCAAATAATCCGCGCACAAAACACCGGCTGTCTAAGCTCACCAGGCAGCCGGTTTGTATTTGGCTTACATCAGTTTTCAGGTAGCCTCCATACCATCTTGAGGCTACCTGAAAATTAGAAAAGGCAGCCAAACAAAGCTTTACTACAACAATACCACCCTAACCTTGGTCTTCACCATATACGAATTAAAATTAAGAATGGCTAGCCTGGCCGTATGTATGGCCTGTGGTTCGCCGCCGTGTCTCATTCTTATTCTAATCCACGAGAACAACAAAAAGGCTACCTGAAAACTTTCAGGTAGCCTTTTCATCAGGCCCAAACGCTTACAGGGAAATACGGCGGAAGTCTTTGAGCAGGTTGGCCAAGAACACGGTGAAGCGCATGCCGGCTGCGCCGTCGATCACACGGTGGTCGAACGACAGGGAGAGCGGGCACATTAGGCGGGCTTCGAAATCGGAGCCGTTCCACACCGGTTTCATCTGTGATTTGCACACGCCCAAGATGGCTACTTCGGGGGCATTCACAATCGGGGTGAAGCCGGTGCCGCCGATGCCGCCCAAGCTGGAAATAGTGAAGCAGGCACCCTGCATTTCCTGCGGTTTGAGCTTGCCTTCGCGAGCTTTTTTGCTCAATTCGCCCAGCTCGATGCTGATTTCTTTAAGGCCTTTTTTGTCCACATCTTTAATCACGGGCACCACCAAGCCGTTGGGGGTGTCGGCGGCAAAGCCGATATGGAAGTATTTTTTCAACACCAGGTTGTCGCCGTCGAGTGAGGAGTTGAACTCGGGGAAGGCTTTGAGCGCGGCCACGCTGGCTTTGATGATGAAGGCCAGGGGCGAAAGTTTCACGCCTTCGCGCTCCCACTCTTTGTTGAGCTGTTTGCGGAAGCTTTCCAGCTCGGTCATGTCGGCTTCGTCGTGTACGGTAACGTGCGGAATCATTACCCAGTTGCGCGACAGGTTTTGGCCGGAAATCTTCTTGATGCGGCTGAGTTCTTTCACTTCGACTTCGCCAAATTTGGCGAAATCCACTTTCGGCCACGGCAGCAAATCCAAGCCGCCGCCCAAAGAAGCACCGGCAGCTGCGGGCTTGCCTGCACCGCCCTGCATGGCGGCTTTAACGAAGGCTTTGATGTCGTCTTTGGTGATACGGCCTTTGTTGCCGCTGCCTTTCACCAGGCTCAAATCCACACCCAGTTCGCGCGCCAGTTTGCGAGCGGAGGGGCCGGCGTGGGCTTTGGCGAAACCGGCTTCGTTCACGGGCGCGCTGCCATAGGCAGCGGTGGCCGGAGCGGCAGGCGCAGCGGGGGCTGGAGCCGGGGCGGCAGCAGGCGCGGGTGCGGCTTTTGGCGCTTCGGCAGCGGCGGGAGCAGCAGCGGCAGGTACGCCGGCGGCGGCCACGTCAATAATAATGCTGCCTTCAGACACTTTATCGCCCACTTTAATATGTACGGCAGTAATGGTGCCAGCAGCGGTACTGGGCACGTCCATGGTGGCTTTGTCGGTTTCCAGAGTGATCAGGGTATCGTCCACAGCCACGGTATCGCCCACTTTCACTTCCACGGCAATCACGTCCACATCGGTGTGGCCGCCGATATCGGGCACGGCTACCTGAACATTGGCGGCAACAGCCGGAGTAGCAGCGGGCGCAGCAGGGGCGGGAGCGGCTTCGGCTTTGGGTGCAGCAGCCGGAGCGGCAGCGGCGCCAGCACCGGCGGCTTCCACCAGCACAATCACATGGCCTTCAGACACTTTGTCGCCCACTTTTACCTTCACTTCTTTCACCACGCCAGCAACATTGGCCGGTACATCCATGGTGGCTTTGTCGGTTTCCAGGGTAATCAGGGTGTCATCCAGCGCGATGGTGTCACCGGTTTTCACGGCTACATCGATCACGTCTACATTTTCGTGTCCGCCGATATCAGGGACTTTGATTTCTGCAATACTCATGAGAGTTCCTTTAGTATTCGGTTGGATATGGTCTGAACAGGTTCAGACACTATTAAATTAACGCCTTCTTCGGCAGCTTACCGCGTCTTGCACTTCCATCGGCTTTAGTTCGCCTTACATACCAACTTCATACACAGCCACGGCGCAGCGCCGCCCGGGCAGGCCGATCACTTCGTAATCGTGCCCGGCTTGGGGCACGAATGAAGCCATGCGGGTGTTGCACGAGCCTTCGGTTTGAATGACGGTTTCGGTAGCGCCTTCCATCACATTCTGCAAGTCGAGATAGGCGGCCTGTACGTTCACAGCCGTGCCGGCCGGCACGGCAAATTCGCGGAAAAATCGCCCGCGATAAAATACCGTTGGATTGACCGATATTTTTGCTGTGTACGGTTTCGGCTATGCCCAAACTGCGGCTTTTGACCGTACCGGCAAACGAGCCAAACGCATCGCCCAAGCTGCCGACCACATTCACTTTGTGGCCGCGGCGGATCAATCTTCATCTTCGCAGTTGATGCCGCTCACCATGACGGTGGCTTCCTGTTTTGGACATATAGGGGCACGTGTAACTTGGGTACTGCTGTTCGTAACCGCGGTGTTTTCCTCCTGCACCACCGGCGTATTAGAAGCGCAAGCAGTCAGTAAGACTGACGGAGCATGCAACGAATAAGGGGTTCATATTCTTCCTTTTCTGTTTTTCAGGTAGCCTCTACCGCGGGGGCAAGGCTACCTGAAAACTTCAGGCCGGGATTAGCGTTTCCAGCTGGGGGCAACTTCGGTTTGAACGCCGTATTTCTCGATGGCTTTCTGCACCACGTCTTTGCCCACTTTGCCTTGTTTGGCCAAAGCGTCCAGCGCGGCCACGGCCACATGGTAGCGGTCTACTTCGAAGAAGCTGCGCAGGTTGGCGCGGCTGTCGGAGCGGCCAAAACCGTCGGTGCCGAGCACTACATAATCGCCGTTCTCTTTGGGGATATAGGCGCGGATGCGGTCGGCAAAGCTGCGGATGTAGTCGGTAGCGGCTACAACCGGGCCGGCATAGCCTTGCAGCTGCTGGCTCACGAAGGGCAGTTTCTGCTCGGCAGCCGGGTGCAGGCGGTTCCAACGGTCGGTTTCGATGGCTTCGCGGTGCAGCAGGTTGAATGAGGGACAAGACCAGATGTCGGCTTCCACACCGAAATCGTTTTTCAGCAAATCGGCAGCATGAATCACTTCCTGCAGGATGGTGCCGGATCCCATCAGCTGAACGCGTTTGTCGCCTTTGTCGCCTTCGCGGAACAGATACATACCTTTGAGGATTTCCTGCTCGATGCCTTTGCGTTGCGGCATGGCGGGGTGGGCGTAGTTTTCGTTCATCAGGGTGATGTAGAAGAATACGTCTTCGTTATCCACATACATGCGCTGCAAACCGCTGTGTATGATTACGGCCACTTCGTATTGGAAAGTCGGATCGTAGCTGATGCAATTTGGAATCAAATCAGCTTGCAGCTGGCTGTGGCCGTCTTCGTGCTGCAGGCCCTCGCCGTTCAGGGTTGTGCGGCCTGCGGTGCCGCCCAGGAGGAAGCCGCGGGCGTGCATGTCGCCGGCAGCCCAAGCCAAATCGCCGATGCGTTGGAAACCGAACATGGAGTAGTAGATATAGAACGGAATCATGGCGTAGCGGTTGTTGGCATAGCTGGTGGAAGCAGCAATCCAGTCGGCCATGGCGCCCGGCTCGTTAATACCTTCCTGCAGAATCTGGCCATCCACGCTCTCTTTATAGAACATCAGCTGGTCTTTATCCTGCGGGGTGTACTGCTGGCCTTTCGGGTTCCAAATGCCGTATTGGCGGAACATGCCTTCCATACCAAAGGTGCGGCTCTCATCGGGCACAATCGGCACGATGCGGCGGCCGATTTGCTTGTCTTTCAACAAGGCAGCCAAGATGCGCACAAAAGCCATGGTGGTGGAGAATTCGCGATCGCCGCTGGATTGTAGCTGGGTGCCGAAGGTTTCCAGATCCGGAATCGGTAGGGCTTCGTTGTTCGGATTACGTGCCGGCAGGTAGCCGCCCAAGGCGTTGCGGCGCTCTCGCAGGTATTGCATTTCCGGGCTGTCTTCAGCAAAACGGAAGTAGGGCAAGTCGCCACTGTCGATTTGCTCGTCGGTTACCTGGATGCCGAAGCGGTCGCGGAACTGTTTGAGCGACTTCACGTCCATTTTCTTGGCTTGGTGGGCAACGTTTTGGCCTTCACCGGATGCACCCATGCCGTAGCCTTTGATGGTTTTGGCCAAAATCACAGTGGGGCGGCCGCCAGCGTTGTTCACGGCTTCATGGTAAGCGGCATAAACTTTGTACGGGTCGTGGCCGCCACGGTTCAGGGCCCAGATTTCGTCGTCAGACATATCGGCCACGAGGGCTTTCAGTTCGGGCGTGTTGAAGAAGTGTTCGCGAACGTATGCACCGTCTTTGGACTTGAAGGTTTGGTAGTCGCCATCCAGGCATTCTTCCATGCGCTGTTTCAGGGCGTGGTTGGTGTCGCGTGCCAAGAGGCCGTCCCAGCGGCGACCCCAAATCACTTTTAACACATTCCAGCCTGCGCCGCGGAAGTTGCCTTCCAGTTCTTGGATGATTTTGCCGTTGCCGCGCACCGGGCCGTCCAAACGCTGCAGGTTGCAGTTAATAACGAAAATCAGGTTGTCCAAGCCTTCGCGGGCGGCCAAAGCGATAGCGCCTTGGCTTTCCGGCTCATCCATCTCGCCGTCGCCGCAGAAGCACCATACTTTGCGGCCTTTAGTTTTTGCCAGTCCACGAGACTCCAAGTATTTCAGGAAGCGTGCCTGGTAAATCGCCATCAACGGGCCCAAACCCATGGATACAGTGGGGAACTGCCAGAAATCAGGCATAAGGTGTGGGTGCGGATAAGACGGCAAGCCGTCGCCACCCACTTCTTGGCGGAAGTTGTTCAGCTGATCTTCGCTCAGGCGGCCTTCCACAAAGGCGCGGGAATAAATGCCGGGAGCAGAGTGGCCTTGAACATAAATCAAATCGCCTTCTTCACCGGCGGCTTCGTCTTTGGCACGCCAGAAGTGGTTGAAGCCCACGTCATACAAAGTAGCGGAAGACTGGAAGGAAGCGATGTGGCCGCCCAATTCCAAATCTTTTTTGCCGGCACGCAGCACCATGGCGGCGGCATTCCAGCGGATGGCGGCGCGGATGCGGTGTTCCAGCTCTTGATTGCCGGGCGATTTCTGCTCCTTGCCGACCGGAATGGTGTTCAGATACGCGGTGGTGGCGCTAAACGGCAGGTGCACACCGCGACGGCGGGTGTAGCGCACCAAGTTTTCCAACAGAAAATGCGCCCGCTCCGAGCCTTCGTTTTCTAGCACGGAACTGAGCGCATCCAACCACTCCTGGGTTTCAATCGGGTCGATATCATGTTTTTCGACAGACATAATTCCTATCTTCATTTCTTGAGTTAATAAATGAGCTTTGCTTTTTCGTTTGGCAACACAGTAAAAATCTACCATATTATTATTCTATTTTTCTTACTTGGCTTTTATGAATATACGCCACTGGTATTTCCGCAGATCCATCCCATGTAATATGTAGCCATCCATCTCCTTCTTCCCCATAGGAATGCACTGTTTCTCCATTATATACCTTTCCCATAATTCTTGATTCAGAAGAAGATCCTGCTCTTACATTTGCATAGCCATCTCTTGCTGAAACTACATAATAATCTATTACATTACCTTGACTTTCATGGACATATCCATAGACAGTTTTCCCTGATTCTGTTTTATATTCAATATAATACCAGCTTCCTTCTTTTCTTATTATTCCACCGCCGTCAAAGATATCTAATTTTGCCAATATCCTTGAATTAGTATTAGGTTTTTCCCTAAGATTAGCCCCATCTAAAACTCCACTATGTATTGCAAATTCTCTAGAAAATCCCAAACTTGAAATTGCTAAAAAAAATATCATTATTAATAATTTCTTCATCTCAATCAAAATCCTTTCCTACAAACATAGTATCTTAATCATCTACATAAAACTCTTACAAAGCACGCACTTAAACAGAAAAATTAGGAACCCGCTGTTTCCTAAAGATTTCTGCCACACCAACAATGCTGCAACACTCTGCATTTCCATGGAATATTAACAGTCTTGCGCCTGATTGGCAACGTTTTTTTCAGGCTTTTAAAGCCTTTATTCTTCAAGACACAAGCCCCTTTCCGGCACCTCACTGCCTAAAAAATCATCCGAAAACAGGCTAGGATGGCATATACATAAAACAACAAAACAGAACCGCCTACCCTGCACGCCGTTTACGCAACAAAATGCGCACAGCCCCATCGTTCGCACCATGTGGCTCGACATAAGCCAGCACTTCCGGATGCGCCATCAGCCAGCGGCGCACCAAGCTTTTCAACACCGGCACAAAGCCGTGCGAACCCAGCCCGCTGCCGTGCACGATTTCCGCGCACACCCCGCGTCGCAACACTTCCTCAAGAAACTCGCTCAACTCCCGCTGCGCTTCCTCGTGCGTGCAGCCGTGCAAATCCAAGCGCCCCACGCACGGCCAATGACCGGCCACCAGGCGGCGGATGTCGTCCTGCCCACGGCCGTTTTTGCAAAACGAACGCGGCGGCTCGTGTTCGCTGTCGGCGCTCACATAAAAATACTCATCATCATCCCACTCCGCCTCATCAAACCGCCGTTTCAAAGGTTTATTGTCTTTCGGTGCAGCCACCCGATTACTGTTTTTCAGCGGCGTAACCTTGCCCACTGCCGCCGCAAAATCCAGCTCTTCCTGCCGCTGCTGCCTCGTTTGCGCCGCCACTTCCTCCTGCCGCCGCTTCGCCTCCTTACCCAATTGCTGCAGCAGCTTTTGCGTATCCTGTTTATCCATTATTTCGGCTCCATATCTAGTTTCATCTTTTCAACTGACTATTTTATAACTGAAGCGGCATAATCGGATACAGCCACACGATTTTCCCACCACCCCAAGAGGGGCTTTACCATGCAGCACACTTGCGATATCGTCATTATCGGCATCGGCCCAGCCAGCCTCAGCTTCGCCACCGCAGCCGCATACGGCAGCCTGAACATCCTGCTTATCAAACAAAGCAGCCAGGAACCCTTGGCTAACCCGCCCCATGATAGCTGCAAAATCGCCCTCACCCACCCCTCGCACGGCATCATGGGGAAACTCAGCCTGTGGCAGCACATTCCCGCCGAAGGTATCTACCCGCTCAAAGCCCCAAAGTGATCAAGGACAGCTCCCCCGCACCATCAACCCCCCCCACACACCAACGGCAAAGGCCAGCTCAGCCTCCTCATATCCAACTCACGACATCCGCCGCACCTCCTACCAAACTGCCAGCCGGCAAAAAATGTCCACTTTCTCACCAGCCATAAAGTGCAGGAAGCCGTAGATGGCGAAGAAAACGTGAGCATCCTGCTCGACAACGGCGATACCATATCCGCCTGCCTGCTCATCGCTGCCGACACAAGCTCGGCAACATAACACCAGCCGGCAGCATCCACGCCCACCTCTTGATCAATGTACACACCCGCCGGCTTCTTTACCCGCCAAATTCCTGCGTAATACTGTACTGCGCCTGAGCAACCACCTGCCACCGGTGAAAAAACTGATTACCAAACAACTCACTGGTTAAGCTTAAACCACCACAAACATATTTCAGGTAGCCTGGTTCCCGCAACAGGCTACCTGAGAATATATGCTACACCATTCTATTCTTACCCATTCTCACCAAGTTACCGCAAAACCACGTTCCACTGTTTTTTGCAGCGCCTACTTGCCAAATATACACAACATCGGCATAATGCAGCGTTTCTTGCCGGTGTAGCTCAGTTGGTAGAGCACCTGACTTGTAATCAGGGGGTCGCGAGTTCGATTCCTGCCGCCGGCACCACACTTCTAATCGCAAATCAGCTAGTTAAGTTGGTTTGCGATTTTTCTTGCCTGAATGCTCTCTGGCACTTTGGACAAATTTTGGACTAACTCGACTCCGGGGCGTAGGTCTGAATCAATCAATCTGGCGTGTTGCGAAAGGTGTTCCGGTGCCAGGTGGGCATACCTTTGCACCATTTCGATACTTTCCCAACCGCCCATTTCTTTTAGCGCTGCCAGGGGCGTGCCCTGCTGGACTAGCCAGCTTGCCCAAGTGTGCCGCAAATCATGCCAGCGGAAATCTTCTATCCCCGCTTTCTCCAACGCTTCGCGCCATACCCTGGTGCTAACCTCTTGAACTCTGCCGCCGCGTGTGTTGGTAAACACATAATCGCTTACCCGTGGCCGCCCCATCAATACTTGCATGGCGGTGTGATTGAGCGGCACACCTATCGCTTTCCCTGCTTTGGCTTGATCGGGATATATCCAAGCCACCTGCCGGTTAAGGTCTAGCTGCTCCCATTTGAGATTAAGCACGTTGGCTTGTCTCAATCCGGTAGCGAGCGAGAAGATAACTAGATGCTGCATATAGGGCAGGTGTGCCAAGGCATTAACTAGGCGCTGTGCTTCTTCGGGATACAGCCACCTGATGCGTTTCTTTGGCTCTTTGTGAAGTTTGAGCTTGGGGGCTTTGTCTAGCCAATCCCATTCGTTTACGCATTTATTCAGGATGGCGCGTATCAGGGCAAAGTATCTGTTCTTGGTGCTGCCTGTTCCCGGTCGCTTATTCACTACGCTATGGATTAGGTCACGGGTTAGCATCTCAAGTGGCAGGCCGCGCAGTTCGGTTAGCAGCCTTATCTTTGTTTTGTCGTCTGACAGGCTTTTCTTGCCTTGGTTTTCTTGTATCCAGCGGATGCAGGCTTCATCCCATAGGCGCTGCGGTTTCTCCCCTAGTTTCTCTTGCCGCCAAAGCTCGTGCTTTAGTTTATCGTGCAACTCTTGCGCGAGTTGTCGGTCGGTTGTTCCAGCAGTACGTCTAAAGCGGACACCGCTTGGTGTACGAAAGGATATTTGCCATATCCCGTGTTTGTTGAGATGGATTGACATTGTGCTTTACTCCTTCTGCCAATCACCGCTTGCTGTTGGCTATTCTGCTTCGCGGCAATGTAGTTTTCAAGTGCGGTTTCTGTGATTACCCATGCCCTGCCCGCTTTGAAGGCTTCTATTTCGCCGGTACGGCACATGTGGCAAACGATATGATGGTGGCACTTCAGCACTTCGGCGGCTTCGTGGATGTTGTAGGTTTGCATGGTGTCTCCAAACTAAAGACCGCCCGAAGGCGGTCCGGTTAATCAATATCCAAAATTAAAGCCGCATTACTACACGGCGGGGTTTGTGGTGGGTGGGTCGGGTAGCGGTTGCCAGTAATTAGGAAAATAGATTACCTCTATATCTTCACCATCTTCTTCATCATATTCCCAATACGAAAAATTTTTTCCGTTAAATTGGCTGAATCTCACTACGCCATCAGCATTACAGGTTAAATAGAAACGTACTTCTTTCGGCAGTCTATCCTCCACGCTTATCCATTCGGATTGTGCGGCGCGGGCGAGCCACATTTCCCAGGCAAATTTGATGTGGTCGTAGGCGTAATCTCCGTTTCTCAATCTTCGTTTATAATTTGCGATTCCTGATTCGGGGATATTCTTTTCAAACTTCGCGCGCTCTTGTTCGACTCTTTCTGGTGTCATTTCGCATCTTCCTCTTTCACAAACACGCCATCTTTCATCACGCCCTTGCGCTCTTTGATTTCGTCATAGGCTTGGGCGATACAGTCTTCTATCTGCAAGCCGTTCTGTGCGGCGAGGATGGTTAGCACTACTACACAATCGCCGATGCTGTCAGCGATACAGCGGCGCGGGCGGCCACGGGAAATATCGGCGGCCAGTTCGCCGGTCTCCTCTACGAGTTTCGCAAGCTGTCGGAAACTGTCGCTGCCTGCGATAAGGTTGCGGGCTTCTGCCCATTCGCGGATTTGGGTAAATGTTTGGGTCATGATTATTCCTTTGCTTCTGCTGCCTGCTCCTGCATGGCGGCATCGATTGCATCGCGCAGGCTGTTATATTCGTCTGAGCACCAGCCGGGTAGTATGACGTTGCCGATTTTGTTTGCGGGGTCGGCCAGCCAGTCTAGGCGCTCGGTGTCGGGGTGGGGAATGAGCTCCAAATCGGCGGGATTTGCTAAGGGATTATAGTCACCACGGCTATTCATAATGTAAACAAAATGTTCCGATGTGTTAATGACTACACACACACCTAGGCCTGGAACTGCATCTCGCACAATATCGCCGAATTTAAATTGATGGGTCTGATGGGTCATGGTTGCTCCTTATCCTTCTAATCTGTGAACTACGCCGCCAGCCAGTTTTCGGGCGGCAACGCCGTTTAGGCTGTCGATTTTGTCTGAGCCAATGATGGAGGCGGCTTGGATTTCGATGGCTACGCTGGAGATGATGTTGCCGCTGATTTTGCTAACGGCCTGCGCAGTGGAGGCATCGATTTTTCCTGCTTTCAGCTGGCGCAGGGTGTCGAATAGTTCTTCACGCAGTTGTGCGGTTGCGGTTTCCATTTTTTCCCTTTCGGTTGAGTTCTGTTTTCAATTCTTCGTTGGCACGCCCTGCTTCAATGATTTCCTGTGGCAGCGGCGTGGTGTTGGCGGCCAGCAGGCGGATGGTCTCGGCCAGCTTTTCTACCGGCATAATAAACTCTGACCAAGCGGTCTTTCTCCCTTGGAAAGCAAGGGCGTTCAACTCCACCTGCCTGTTCCCGAACAGAAAAATACTGGGGATGACCAGGCAGTGGGTGTAGGCGGTGCTGTCGAACTGGTCGGCTTCGAGATTGGCTTTGACGAATAAGACGAATACGTCGCAGTCGAATTTGTTTTTGCAGCGGAAGCGGAACACGGTGCTTGATGAGCCGTTACCCGGGGAAAACCCAGATGAGGTTTTGACGTCGATACGCAGGCTGCCGAGTAGGAAGTCATAATCGGGGTTGTGCATGCTGAGGTCGCAGTTGACGTCCACGGCTTCTGGAAGAAGCTTGGCAAACAACTCTTCGCCGATTGTGCCGATGCTGGCTCCGTTGCTGTTTTGTACGATGCTATCGTGCAGTCGGAGAACTTTGTGTTGCTGGGCGATGATGTAGCCTTGGTATAAATCAAAGCCGGCGCTGTGTGCGGCGGCTTTGAGCGGGTAGTTTTGATAGGCTTTTAAAAAGGCGGCTACCCGCTCTTTGGGGAAGTTGGCGGTGCTGAACATGGATCACTCTCTGTAAAGTCGGTAAAAAACGGATCGGAGGCAAACGGAGGCAGTGGGACGACAAACAGGTATTGCTCTGCCAATATGCTGTCGGCTTCGGTAGCGCTGCCGCCTGCCCTGCCCCATTTGAGCTTGGCGCGGCGGGCGTAGGATAGGGCTTGGCTGAAACGAATCAGCCCTGCGGTATCGCGCCGCTGCCGTGCTGCCTGGCATGCGCTCTCGAACAGCCAGATGTCAAACTTGCGCTGATATCGAAAGGCGCTGGAGGTGGTGGGTTTGGCGGGGTATTTGGGCAGTGGTTCGGTGGTTTCGCCCCTGTTGGTCAGGATGCGGGTTTTTCCGTCAAGCTGGCCGTATGTCAGTTGGTAATAGGCAGCGGTGGGAAGTAGGCTCATCTCCCATCCTAGAAAGGCACGTCATCGTCTATATCATCTTGCGGCACAGCTTGCGGCGGCGCTTGCCGTTTTACTGGCTGCGGCACCGGCTGCGGTGCTGGTGTGTGCTGCCCCTCCCCGCCATCCGCTTTGCCACCAAGCATCTTCATTTCGCTGGCGATGATTTCAAACGCGGTGCGCTCGATGCCGTCTTTGCCGGTGTATTTGCGGGATTGGATACGGCCTTCGATATATACTTGGCTGCCTTTCTTCAGGTATTGCGCGGCGATTTCGGCTAGCTTGCGGTACATAGTGATGTTGTGCCATTCGGTGCGCTCTTTCTTCTGCCCGCTCTGGTCTTTCCAGCTTTCGCTGGTGGCAATGGAGAAGTTGCACACGGCATCGCCGTTTGGCATGTAGCGGGTTTCAGGGTCGCGGCCTAGGCGGCCAATCAAAATTACTTTATTCAGGCTCATGAAAATTCCTTCATTTGTTTTTGGACAAGTTCGATAAATCGTTGCTCACGCGCCAGCAGTTGCTGTATCTGTGTGCGGTATTGCTCGCGGTGTACACGGTAAATCAATAGCTGGTGTGGCTCGGGGGCAAAGCTGCAATAGCTGACAAAATCCCACCACTCGCGCCCGGTATGGGCAAGGTTGCCCAGTATCTGCCAGCGGTAGGCGGGGTCGAAGCTGCCGCGCCGTTTGGTGGCGGCATGGGTTTGCGGCAGTACGCTTTTGATTTCAATGCCGCCTTCTTCTCCGATTAAGCCATCAGGGGAGCAGCCGATATAGTCATCACAGAAAAAGCCGCCGTTTTGCACGGTGCAGAATGTTTCTGCCTCATACAAGGCGCGGGCTGCCGGCTCTTCTATGTGGCCGCGCTCCATATCGGCATTGCTGTAGCCGTCGCCGTAGTGGGCGCGCATGGAATGGCCGTTGATGCGCTCGAAGGCGATTTGCACGGCCAGGCGCTTGGCGGCATCGCTGAAGGCTTTGGGCTGATTAACCATGATGGTGGCGAAGTTGGAAGCAGTCAGCCGCCCGGCGCGCAGCTCTTCCCATTCCGGGCTGTTCTGTTCGATGTCGTACCATTTCATGATTGGGTCGCCTGCCGGATAAGCGCCTGACGGTTCTCTTCGCTGATGTGAACGTGGGCTTCCACCTGTTCCAGACTGCCGTCGCGTTTATAGGCATCGATGGCGCGCTGCCACATGACTTGGTTGCTTGGGGTGAGCTCGCGCTTCGGCGGGCGGACGGCGGCAGGGCGGATGCGCAGGCCTTCCACGGTTTCGCGCCCGAATCTCACGTTGTGGTCTACATAGATTTCTACCTGCACGCCGTTCCAGTCTTCCAGGAACGGGCTGCCGGTTATCTTGGCGACCATCTTGGAATTGGTGGCGTTGAGTATCATGGGTTTTAACGGCTCGCCGGCTCGGATTTCACGCTCGGCGAAGTAGGCGGTATTCATACTGTCTTTGGTTTTTTTGGTTTTGTCTGCCTCGACTTGAACGCATCTGATGGTAAGCACTACCGGCTCGACAATATCGGCGGCGGACAGGTAGGGGCTGTCGAATACTTTGCGATAGTGGGTTTTGTTTTGCTGGGTCATGATGGGCTCCTAGGATAAATGGCGTTCAGGTGGTTTGGCTGGGGTCGTAGTGATAACTGGCGGCTTCACAGTGGCATGACAGCGCTGGCAGGTTGGGGTTGGCGGGAAGATGCCGCTCCATACATCAGGGATAACTACTTTGCCACCACATTGGCTACACGTTCCGATTACGCGATACATGATTTACTCCGGTGGTTATTGGATAGTCGGCGGTACTGCATCGGATAAGCCAAGCTCGATTGCTTTTTTGTTGGCTTTGTCTAGTAGCAAGACGGCTGCTGTAACGACTTCTAGAAAGTCATCTGCTTCGGCATCGCTTGCTGCAGCCAGTTGCCTTGCCTCCTCTGCAATCGGCAGGATGATTTGCCGAAGGGGTGGGATGGCTTCGGCGGCAAACATCTTGCTAATCTTCCCGCTTAGCTCGGTGGTGTAGATGTGTATGGCGGCAGCGGCAAGGCCGGCGGTCATGCCTAAAATGTCGCCCGCGCTGACTGGGTGTTGTTTTGTAATCAACTCTTGGCTTTTGCTCATTGCGGTACTCCAAAATCTCTTCCAAATGTCATGCTTAACAACTCTCTCAAATAATATGGAAGCGGCATATTCAACGTTTCTACTTGGGCAAGGTCGCAAAGTCTGATGGTGTCGGCAGCCGTTAATTCTTGGCCTTTCTGCTCTTTCAGCCATTGTTCGACTTGGCCTATACCATCCTTGTTGAGCCTTTCGAGTACCTCTTCCAGCTCAATATCAACTTCTACGTTGGCATAAACTTCACGTTCGAAAATCATAAATACTTCCTATTTAGTCGGCTCGTACACCACGCCGCGCATTACCTCGTAGTCGGTCATCTCTTCGTAGTGTTTCTGCGCTTCGGCGGCTTCCTGCGCTGCTTGGCGGTCTAGTGCTGACACGCGCTCAGCGGCTGTCTCTGTGGTCTGCAAATACTGGTCTTGGCTGTCTAGGGTGGGCATGGCGACAAAGGCCGCGCCCATAAAAAAGGCCGCTGTCCAGGCGGCGAGGGGGGATTTCATTTTAGGTCTCCTGTAGTTTGGATCTGTGTCAGAATGCTGTATTTACCGACTAAGGCAATGAACAGTTTGGTGCGCTCTTGTTCACCCAAACCTTTATAATGCTGTATCAGTACAGCTTCCCGGTTTGGCAGATTCATGATGCTGTTTAAAAATCTGGTCTCCCGGGTCAAATCTTGATTGAGAGTATTCATGTTACAAATTCCTTTGGATTGTCCGTATTGTAAAAAGAAGGATGTGGCGTTTACATTGTGTTACGTCCGCCCTACTCAAAAAATTGCATATAACGGTTTGACGCGGATTGTGTCGTTGGTGGTTTGCAATCATTGCGGCGGCGGGGTTGTTGGTCATAGCGAGCTTGAGCCAAGCGTGGCAATAATATTGGCACAACATGCAGCAGCAAACGTTCGTCAGCTTGACGACTTAGGCTATGGGTTGGAATGGTTGCCCGAGCCGCCCAAACCAGATATTCCAGACCATACACCGCCGGAGGTGCTGCCTTTCCTGCTTGAGGCAGAAAAACTGTTTCTGCTGGGCGACGACTTCGCCCGTTCGGCAGGGAATGCCTACCGCTCAGTGGTGGAAGCGGCGTTGTCTTTAAAAGATACGGAGGGCAAGGATAAAAACCTAAACTGGCGGATTAACCGCCTAGTGAAAGATGGGGTGCTGACTGCGGAGATGGGCGATTTTGCCCACCATATCCGCCAGCTCGGTAATGATGCTTCCCATTCCCTGCTTGAGTTCACGCCGCAAGATTTGGTGCAACTGCGGCTGTTCACCAAGATGCTCATCATGTATTTGTTTACCCTTCCAGGGATGATTCCGGCCGAAGTGCCAAATGCTACCTGAGTATTAAAGATGCAGGCGTGCGGTAGTTAGAGGGGGGATTACCCTTGCAAGGAGTTCAGCCGCCGCCTGCTGCCGGTGTTTTGCCCCACCGCCGGCTGGGGGTCTCTGCGCCACTTTGCGGTTATTGGCTGGCTGCCAAGCCTGTGAACTGCTGTTCGCGTTCGCGCCGCTCTTCCTCTTGTTCTTCCTCTTCCTCGCGGATAAGGTTGTCGGCTTTATCCATCATGTGCCTGATGATTGCAGCCCGCACCTCCGGGCTTAGCCCGTCTATGATTTCATCCAGCGTTGTGCCTTGGATAAGGTTTATGCCGCGCTGCAGTACCTTAATGGCGCGGCTGCACTTCCAATCTGTATTGCTTTGCATGATGTTCTCTTCCTTATGTCAGAAGCTGTTCCAGTATGCTTCGTTGATGCACTCTTCGCGGTATTCGCGCTCGTCAGATTCTCTTTCACGCTCTGCTTCTTCGCGCTCTTTCTTGATGCGTTCCTCAGCCATCTCTAAAACGATGTTCCGAACTTCGCGCTCGGCCTGTGGGCTTAGGCGGTGCATGATGTCGTCCAGGATGCTGTCGGCTATGATTTCGTCCGCAGTATCAGAAACGTAACTGTCATCGTCCAGGCTGCTCAAGTAGGCATTTAATTGGCTGTCGTGGTGTCTATCGATGCGTAACATGATTGTTCTCTCCAATCAATTAATGAATGTTTAATCAAGCCATCTCCTTGAAATGGCTCTGTTAAAAATTCGTTTACCGTTGATAGGGGCGGCGGCTTCCTGGCCTGTTTGTCTTTTGCCCCAGTTCCCCTCCGGCCTGACTGCTGCTGCTTGAGGGTGGCGGTGAAGCGGTGTTGTGCTTCGTTGGGGTGTATTATAGCAATGCTAAACAATAAATCAATAGCAAAGCTAGCTTTAATGCTAAATATTTTGCTAAATTTCTATATAGCTTTGATTATCCGTTGAATTTATTTTTCACACGCAACAAAAAAGCCGCACTTGGCGGCAACAGTCGGCTACGGGTTTACGGTTGGATGGGATTTGACGGGCAAAAGAAAAGCCCGCGCGGGGCGGGCCAGGTCATCCTTTGGTTGTTGTGATTAAGAGATACGTTCGCTTAAGCACCATTAATATGGTTAAAAGCAAGTTCCCTGTTACAAAGACATTCAACGGTATCAGGACATACCTTGATAAAGAACAAGAAGGCTCCAATGCTTGATAAAGTAGTGCGCATACAACCAAGATAATTGATAAGAGGATGCAATATGAAATGTTGTGATACATTTGTTGGATGATTGTTTTTCTCCGTTCAATATCCTTTATAGAAGCCATATCCTCATTTGCTATTTGAGCATAACATAATTTCTGATATTGGTCATAAACCATAATAAGAACACTAATTAATAATGCAGAAAAAATTGCTCCAAAATTTACCAACGTACTCACTACGTCCGAGTTTAATGTATAGTTCTTATATACGAAAAAAATCGCAAGAAAAAATGGGAAACCAAAGAACACAAAATAATCACTGCACACCACTTTATCATTGGTATCAACTAAAGTTTTGAGATGGTTTGAAATAATTATTCTGATATCAATTTTGGCACTCATCAGTATATCCTATCAGCAATATCCTTGACCACTTTTTTTGTCAGTTTTAGCAGCTTAAGATGGTCTAGCTCTCCGTTGTCTTGATTAATTTCATCTTCTTCTAAGATTATATCAGAAGAAATGCTTTGTTTGTATCCCACCTTTAATACTCTTTTATGCCCATCCAATTCAAAAGAGCCTGAAACTTGGCAACCATGCTCTTTTTCAAGCATTTCAACCATTTTTGCTTCGATACTATCTTTCTCACGGAAGCCACTCAGGCTAATCCTAAAAGGCTTCTTTCGACTGGCTCTAATAACTAAATAAGCATCAAAATCAGTGGATATGGATTTTAATTGGTCTGCCACATCGGAACGCAATAGCTTAAATTTTCTAATTTTTATTTCTTTTAATGCGGCGTTGCTCCATTTTTCATAAATATTCCCATATTGCATCGGATTATATTGCAGCCTTAATCCTCTGCTAATGTTTATAAAAACATCTTTAAATGAATCTGAAAAAAGGGTTTTTACGCCATATTGCCCTATATGGTGGAAAATACAGATTGCTTCTTTTTTACATTTAGGAATATAAAAATAAAAGAAATATTTCAATAAAACTGCATCTGTGTTTTTTAGTTCTCGTGGCTGTTCATCTGGGTTGGCGGAATTAAAAATTTTACCAGGAGTTCCCCAGTTTCCTTTCTGTATATATCCGTGGATGATTCTATTTTTAGAATCAATCGTTAAATCGGAAACCTGGAACAGCATTTTTTCATCAGATACTTTTCTTGGTGCATCCGTCCTCTGCCCTTCTAAATACTTTGCAAGGACATCAAATAAATCATGGTTGTTTATTTTGTCCAAATATAGGTATTGATTTGTCCTTTTCCCATCCCAAAACAAATCCTCACTATCATCATCAAAGTTAGAGTTGTAACAGCGTAATACATATGGCGATAATTTATGTTCCATAATAATAAAAAAGTGGTTATAAAAAAGTAGAAGTAAAAATAACAAACAAGCCTAGTCCCCAGCCAACCCCTGCGGCAATATCCCGCTCTGCCGCAGTACCTCAATCCAACACACTCCACCAAAACACGCGGCCTATTATTTGAATATCGGATGCATCGACTTCTTCGTCCGGGTGCTCATCTTCGTTGTAGCTGTGGATGCGGATTCTGTTGCCGGGTAGGCGGTAAAGGATTTTGGTGCGCAGCCAGCCGTCATGATTGATGGCGTAAATCTTGCCATCTTTAATGTGCTTTTGGCTGGTGTCTACGCCTAACGTAGCGCCGTCAGGGAATACCGGCTCCATGCTGTTGCCATCGGCAGATACACATACTACGTCTTTAGGGTTGATGCCTTTGCGGCGCAGGGTGGATTTGTGAAAGCGCAGCTTATAGCCGTTGAAGTCGGACGCTTCAAATGCACCGGAGCCGGCAGATAAGCGCACTTCTTTCAGGAATGGCACTTCACACTCTGCATTATTGAGCGGTGTGCCTTCCTGCCATGTTTCGACCATAGCGAAAGCGGTTGCGTTGGATTCCACCGGTTTGCCGGTAGGGTCTGACTGATATTTTTCGCCCGTGCCATCTAAATATCCCTGTGGCAGTCCAAGAGATTTCTCAATATTTAGCGCGGCTGCATCCCCAATGTTCCGATAGCCGTTAAGCCATTGATTAACTTGGGCAGGAGCCTTGCCGATTGCGCGGGAAAAATCAGCTTGGCTGCCGTGGAATTTCTCTTCAATCAGGGTTTTTACCCTTTCTAGCCGTGTCATTTTCTCTTCCATATTAGCAAGTTGTTTGAATATACAGCAATGCTTAATTTAGCAAGGCTACTTTTTCTATTTAGCTATGCTATAATTTGTGCTAAATAGACAGGAGTAAGCTATATGCAACTAAAAGAATACTGCGCGAATGAGCGTGGCCGACAGCGGGCAATCGCTGAAAAAATCGGCATTGCTTACGCATACATGAACCAAATCGTTACCGGCCACCGCCCTATTCCCATTGAGTATTGCGCCAGTATTGAGCTGGCTACGGATGGGGAAGTAACACGCCAAGAGATGCGCCCGGATGATTGGCACAAGATTTGGCCGGAATTGGCGGGTTAAGCCATGAAGCGTGAGAAATGCACTGAAGAGGTCAAGCTCCATATTCCTCAGGCGATGAAAGACGACCTGAAAACGCTGGCTGCCCTTAACGGCTTCACTTCACTCAGCGCTTATATCCGCTATGTGCTGGATGGCCACGCGTATGGACATGTTAGCTCCATAAAAGACTTACTAACAGAGACAGTTAGGGACTAGTAGGGGCGCAAATATTTTTGAGAAAGGAAAGAAGATGACGCCGCAAGACATTGAAGATTTCGGCATTGAAACGTGGGTTGATACCGACAACCGCCTGTTCCTATCTGATCCGGAGCGAGAAGGAGATGCGCCGCTGGCCTTCCGCCTGCCAGTAAAGGCTGAAGGGAAAGTCTTCGCTGTTTTGGTATTCCAATACCGCCTAACCGTCAAAGGGAGAAGAATTTTCCAAGCAGAAGCATTGCTGCCGGTAGATTGTCAAATGCCGCATCCACCAGCTTTGTGGTCAGATGTTTTAGGGCTTCGTCAGGCAGAAGAAAGGAAGTGTAAATGAGTGATTTTGAACAGGCCGTTTTAGGCTTGCTAATGTTCCAGACGGCCTTGATTCTGACGATGTTTATCTATCGAATCGTTCACGGTATTCATCAAGCGATGAAAAGAGCCCGACGTTCAATACAAGAAATACGCGACCGTCATCAACAGATATTTTCATCTCTCGATCACACACAACAAGCAAGCCCTGTGGCTCAGGAATATCAGCGATGGTTAGAACATCCCCGCATTGTATTGTCTCAATTCCGTCTAACTCGTGGGTTTTATTTTGAAAAAGTATGGGGATTGCGTGTTTTGCTTTCCCGTAGCCATGAACTTTAAACCGCATGATTTTACCTTTCGTGGTCGGTTGTTGTGAGAGACAGCCATTTTACCACGGCAGACAAAGCGGAAAGACGCTTGGCAGCCCGGACAGACGGGCAAAAGAAAGCCCGCTGAGGCGGGCCGGAAAATCACACTAAGGAACTCCTATGGATTATGCGAAAAACGAATACACGTTCTCCTACCGTTTCAAAGGCAGGACGTGGTCATTGAGCATTTGGGCGGACAGCCCGGAAGAGGCTAGGGAGAAACTGGGGGCTGCGGCCAATGCGCGTTATGACGGGCAAATCATGCAACGGATTTATGTGCCGGTCAAGGCTGCCTGGTTTCGGCGGTTTCGGGAATGGTGGGAGTGAAAAAAAGCCCGCCGGAGCGTGGCGGGCAATGGTGTTAGGGAGAGCTACAAATCGGAGCAGATTATGAATCAGATTATCCAAATTGGCAAGCAGCAACAACCTTTGATGAGCAGCCGTGAAATCGCCCAGTTGTGCGAGAAACGACATGACAACGTTTTGCGCGACATTGAGCGGCTGAATTCGACCTATGCGGAAATGGGTCTCCTCAAAATTGAGGTCTCTAAATATATCAATCAGTTAAATGGTGTCGAGTATCCCGAATACCTGCTTACCCGCGAGCAGTGCATCGACCTGATAACGGGCTACCGCTCGGACATGCGTATCCGCATCAACCGCCGCTGGATGGAGTTGGAGCAACAGGCTGCGCCGTCTATCCCGCAAACCCTGCCAGAAGCTCTGCGCTTGGCTGCCGACTTGGCCGAACAAAACGAAAAACAGGCTGCCTTGCTGGCTGAAACACAACCCAAGGCGCAGGCATTGGAGCGTATCAGCTATGCCGATGGCGATATGTGCATTACCGATGCGGCAAAGCTGCTCAAACTCCGCCCGAAAGACCTGTTCGGACTGTTGAATATGCGCCGCTGGATTTACAAGCGCGACGGGCGCGGCTCGTGGATTGGCTATCAGGACAAGGTGCAGCAGGGCCTAATCCGCCACAGCGAGCACCGCTACACCGACAGCAGCGGCACGGAGCAGCTGCGCGCCCAAGTGTATCTGACCCCAAAGGGCATTACCAAGCTGGCGCAGATGGTGGAAGCGGAGGCCAGCCATGCGTGAGCGTTTTTGGAGTTGGGCATTCTCCCTGGCTTTGAGAGTGAGTGAATTTTGCGAGCGCCGCATGTTGGCGGCAGTGAGGAACAGGAAATGAGCGTGAAGTTGATGAGTATTGCATGGGATATGAGTTTGCCGATGGGGCAGAAAATGTTGTTGCTGGCACTGTGCGACCATGCCAACGACGAAGGGGTGTGCTATCCGAGCCAAGAAAGGCTTGCCGCCAAGTGCAGCATGGCGCTGCGGACGGTGGTCAGCCATTGCAAATGGCTGGAGCAGCGCGGCATTTTGAGAAAAGAGCGCCGCCAAAACACCCAACGCAGGAAAACCGATCTGTACTACATCACGCTGGATGAATATTCAGAACCTGCAAATTCTGCATGTGCAAATTCTGCATGTGCAAAATCCAGCCCCGAACGTGCAAATTTTGCACCTTCGGAACGTGCAAATTTTGCACCTTCGTATAAAGAAGAACCATCAGAAACCTTTAACCATCAGAGAGAACCGTCAGAGGTGGCGACGGGGATAAATCCCGCCGCTGCCGAACCTGAATTTCAGCTGGCAGAAATCCAAACTGCCAAGCCTGCCAAACCAAAACCCAAATCTGAACCGAACCCCGACAACGTGGCGACTTGGCAAGCCTATGCCGGAGCTTACCGCGAGCGCTACGGGGTATTGCCTGCCTCGAATGCCAAAACACGCGGGCAGACGGCGCAACTGGTGCGCTTCGTTGGCAGGGAGCTTGCCCCGCATCTGGCGGCCTACTTCGTTTCCCACAATAACCGCTGGTTTGTGCAGTGCCGCCACGAAATCGGCTGCCTGCTCAAGTCCTACCAGCAGGTGCTGACCGATATGCAGCGCGGCGAACAGATGACCCAAGCCAAAGCGCAGCAGGCCGAACGCACACAAGGCAATTTTGATGCCGTGATGCAGTCCGACGACATAGCGGCGTGGGAGCGCTACCAACGCAAACAACAGGGAGCAGCAGCATGAACCAACAAGAATTTTTGGCCAAACGCGCCGAACTGAAACAGGCGCTGGCCGTTACCGCCGAACTAACCGGCACCACTTTGAGTGCAGCCGCTGTGGATGTGATGGTGGATGACTTGCAAACCTACGAAACGGCAGCTGTGCTGTCTGCACTCAACCGCTGCCGCCGTGAGCTGACCGGGCGCTTGAGCTTGGCTGCTATCTTGGAGCGTATCGATACCGGCCTGCCGTCTGCCGATGAAGCTTTCGGGATGTTGGCCGAAGGATGGCGCAATGAGGAGTTGACTGTGATTGTGCCGGAAATCGCCATGACGGCGGCGGGCAACGGGGCATGGGAGCTGTTCGCCGCCGGGGATAAGACTGGGGCGCGTATGGCCTTCCGCGACAGCTACACCCGACTTTCCGCCGACTTGCTGGCCAACGGGGGCAAAGTGAAATGGTTCGTTAGCCGTGGCTACAACCGCGAGCATCAAACCACCGCCATCATGGATGCAGTACGCAAAGGCCGCCTGACCGCCGAACAGGCACTGACTTGCTTGCCTTCCGAGGCGGCGGAGGAAAGGCATTGGCTGGAAACCGGCGAGCCGCTGCCCGCATTGCCGAACGGCAACCCGTTCCGCCCGCAGATTGCTGCGCTGCTCGAGCGATTGACGATGGAGGTGTGATATGGACACCTGCCCCTGCTGCCCGCCTACCGGTTCTGTACTGAACTTCCGCTGCCCGGAATGCTGTGCCGAACAAATCCGCCGCTGCCGGCCTAACAGGAAGCTGCAGGAGAAGATGTTGCACCAGCTGACTGCCATGTCCGGTGCGCCGACCCGTGAAGAGATTTTGGAGAAAGTGAGGAAACAACATGGAATCGATTGACAAATTTTTGGAACGTTACGAGCAGCACAGATGGCTGTATATCCTGACTTCGCCCGTGGTGCTGTTGATTGGCTTTGTGCTGTTGCTGATATTCACGGCTTTGGCCGGGGCTTGGCTGTTCGTATCGGAATGCTGGCGCGAATACCGGGGCTACATCACATCATACCCGCAACGCTACCGGACGGTTTGGCGCGGGAGGAAGCGGGATGGCCAAGCGTAAATGCAAGGTGTGCGGCACGGTGTTTGAGAAGCAGAGGATGGGGCAGCTTGTCTGTTCCATAACCTGCGGCATTGAGTATCGGCGTGAGCAGAAGCGCAAGGCGGCTACCAAGGCAGAGCGCGAAGCCAAGCGCAAGGAGCGGGCGAGAACCAAGGCGCTGCGGCACAAGCTGGAGACGATACCGGAGCTGACCAAGAAGGCGCAGGCGGCGTTCAACCGCTACATCCGGCTGCGGGATAGGGGCAGGCCTTGCATCAGCTGCGGCACACCGTGGAAGGACAACTTCCAAGCCTGCCACTATGTGCCGGCGGGCAGGAGCGGCAAGCTGCGGTTTGACGAGGCCAATGTGCATGGCGGCTGTGTGCGCTGCAATCTGTACGAGAGCGGCAATATCCGCGGCTACCGGCAGGGCTTGATTGAACGCATCGGGCAGGCGCGGGTGGAAGAGCTGGATGCCGACCATGAAGTGCGGAAGTGGACGAAAGAAGAGCTGCGCGAACTGGCGGCGGAGTACCGCAGGAAAGCGAGGGAAATCGAATGAGCCAAAAGTTTGAGCGGGTGCTAGACAAGAAAAACAAGCGGGATGTGATGAAGCTGGCGTATGAGATGGCGGGAACGCTATTGCAGTCGCATGAAAAGGTCATTGTGGAAGTGCGGGAGCGGAAACGTTCGGATGCGCAAAATGCCAAGCTGCACGCCATGCTGGGGGACATTGCGAAACAGAAAACCTTTAATGGCCAAAAACTCTCAATCGACCAATGGAAGATGATTTTTGTCTCCGGGCACCGGATTGCCACCGGCGGCACGGCTGAAATGGCGATTGGCTTGGAGGGCGAAGTCATCAACCTACGGGAGAGTACGGCGCGGATGGGGGTGCGGCGTACGGCGAGTTTGATTGAGTATATCCAGGCGTGGGCGGCGGGCAACGGGGTGGAGTTTGGCGGAAGGGCGGAGGGGTAAATGCCGCAAACCTACAAAGACCCGACCTTTGATGAAGTAGCCCGCCGTGAAGCCCAACGGCAGCGCAAGGCAAAAATCCGGGCAAGCCGCTGGTATCGAGTAATGAAACGCCGCCGTATCAAGAAACTACTATCCAAACAGATGAACAGGAAATAGCATGTACCAGTCAGTCGAAGCAGCATTGAGCCACGCCTACCGCTTATCTTGTATGCGGATTGAGCCATTGAACAATACCGCACAAATTTGCCACTGGGTGGAGGATAAGGGCGTAAGTCGTGGCGGCGGACAAGGGATGACACAACATGACTGGCACGCCAACAGTGCGATGATACGGGCAAGGGTGGAACGACTGCTGAACCATTTGGAGCTTTGTGCTGTAGAAGCCCAATACGGCAGCAATTTAAGCCGTATCGTGGATTTGAGCAGCTACATCTTAGAACAGCAGCAAGGCATTTCCTTGTTGCTCTGTGATGCCCTGTTGTCTCATATTTTTTCAGGTAGCCCGAAGCAAACAGAGATTCAGGATAGATTTGATATTGGGCGAGTAACGTTGTGGCGGAAAAAGAAACAGGTTGGGGAAATCGTTGCCGGGCTGCTCAATAGCGCCATTTGCAAACTGGAGCCAGAGTTGAGGCAAGCGGGGATTTTAGATTAAGATAGATTAAATTGCTTTAAGGTTTGTATAATAGCAGATACCAATTAACCATTTTTAGAGGGGATTAGGAATGCGTAGCATATTTTTCTTGGATTCTGTTTTATCCACTAAAATCATCACTTTGATTTACTGGCTACTGCTATTGGTCAATAACCTGTTTGCCATCGGCTTGATGATGGGCGGGTTTGCCGGTGGACAGTCGCAGATTGAGGCGCAGCAGGTCAGCGGTGTGATGGGGATATTCGCAGGTTTGGGCTTGCTGATATTCGGCAACCTGATTATCCGCTTGTGGGCGGAATTTACTGTGGTTATGTTCAAAATCCAACAGAACACCTACAAGACTGCCGAGAGAATCGGCTATTTGATTGAACAAAATAGGAAATATCCGAAACAAGGAGAATAATGATGAAAAAAACATTATTTATCATATTGTTGTCAATCTCCCTGCCATCTATAGCGGAAGTGAAGTCTATATTGCCAGCAGGGGATGATGGGCCGGAGCAATGCCAAACATTAAGGGGATTTATTTCATTCACTCAAAACGCTTATAACTTTGCCTATACTGGACAATACTCTCTTCAAGCGGCAGATGAGAAAGTCAGTGCTTATGCTATGGAATCTATTGCTAGGGATGGCGCTTACTCTTTGTCATCTATGGCCTCGTATCAGGATTTAATAGCGATGGCACGCCAAATCCGAACCCAAATTTTTGATGGTACCTTGCCTACAAGTAAATGGAGAGACCAGCAAATTATCATACAAAATCGCTGTATCGAAATGGTTCGGTCAGACCCGATGATAGATAATTCATCATATAGCAGAGCTATTGATTATCGGCAGTTGAGAAACAGGTAAACGCCAGCCCCTTGCATTTGCAGGGGGCTTTTCATGGAGTAGATGGCTGCTTTTACTCGCCTAAATCAAGCGGTATGGTGTTATTTAGTTTGGGATGGACAATATCTAGCATACGGTTGAAATCATCCTTATCTTTAGCCAGCTTCAATAACGTAACGACGGAAACTAGGTGGTCCTTCAGTTTCGGATGCCCGACATCTTGCGTTAAGAGTTGATGTAGTTTGGCTTTTCTCTCCTGTTTGCTGGCCGCTTTTTTCAACTCAGGTAGTAGCTCTGGAGCAAGACGGGCATATACAGCATTGTTGGTAATATGCCCGAAGAACTGTGGGAATTGGTTGTTTTTAAGCGGAGGGAACGGAACGTTATACAACCGACAAAGCTCTTTATAATATTCCAAAGGGAATGTTTTAACCCAAGGTTGCAGTTCTTTCGCAACGAAAGCCTCAAGGATTTTGGCAAGGGCATTTTTGGCTCGTGCATCTTGATAGCCAGTTGCCTCGTCAACAAGAGCGATAATACCAACCTTAGCTAATGATCTAACGAGGATTTCTGCTTTTTGTGCGGTTGATAATTGGTTCGCTTTTGTGATTACCCCAGCTTCCCGGGCTTTCAGGTACAAATCACACACCAAAGGCAAAATTGTTGCGTCAAACCCTTCCTGTTTTTTATTGGAAAGATTAACGTATTCAATTTTATTGATCACTGCCCGCAAATCCTCATCAATAAAGGGTTGCAGGTTTTTTGCATCAATAAAAACGGGGGTATCGATCACCCTTGCGTTCCCACGTGCAGGACGGTCGAGCGCACGAAAGATGGCTGCTTGAGTAATAACACGTCGATTATCATCTAATACCGCTACATCTAGCTCGGTATTACCAATATTCAGTTTACCCTCATACATAGCTTTCGGCATTGCTGCCTTAGCCTGCCTAGCAGCTACCATTTTAGCCGCCTGCTCCTTGCGTTGCTCCGGTGTCATTTTCGCTGCCCTGGCTTTCCCGCCAATAGCACGGCCTGTTGCTGATTGAGTTTTTGACATCGCTGTTCTCCTGTTAAAAAGACGTACAAATTATATATTGCAAGTAATATATTTGCAAATAATAAATTGCTAGTTAAAAATATCTTGCGCGATGCTGTGATTTTGTTTATGATACCACCTAGGTGCTCGAAACACCTGCAAGCGGCATCCGCCCCGACAGAGTGGATTTTTTGTGTCTATTGGTTTCATTGTTCTCTCCTTGAACCTATCACAAAGTTTACTCCTATGGCGGGGTGCGCCAGTCCGTAAGGCTGGCGGCATGCCTTGTACATGTTTCGAACACCCCGCCACCCCTTCGAAAGGGTTTGAAACTTATACAAGGAGTAAATCATGTCTCATATCAAAACCGTATCTTTCGGTAATTTCCCCGTTTCTTTCCAAAATAATGGCTACCTGAACGCTACTGTTGTTGCCGCTCATTTCAATAGGCGTGTTGGTAATTATCTAAAATCTGAAAGAACTCAAGAATATATCTCTGCACTTGCTGAAAAATTAAGCGTTACTCCAAAAAGAGCAACGGAAGATAATCAAATAGTTATCATCAAACAAGGCGGCACAGAACAAGGAACTTGGCTGCACCCAAAACTAGCAGTTGATTTCGCCCGCTGGCTCGACCCTAAATTTGCCGTATGGTGTGACGAACAGATTGAGCAGATTCTTTCAGGTAGCCCCAAGCTCGAAACCCAAACCACGATAGACGAACGGCGCGGCTTGGTGGATGCGGTCAAGCTGTTGGTGTCCCGCTGCGGTATCGATTATTCGGCCGCCTACCGCATGGTGCATCAGCGCTTCGGTGTGGCGCATATCGACCAAATCGCCGCCCCGTTGTTGCCGTCTGCAGTGGCCTACGTTCACAGCTTGATGTTGCATAACGGTATTAGCGGCGAAGTGCTCGACAGGCTGCCTGAAAACCTGCAGCCCAAGCCCCTGCGCAACCTACAGGGCGCCGTAATCAACAGCCTGTACTGCGCCGAATTTATCTATCAACACCGGCTAGCCTTGCGAGGGCTGAACCGCCGCTTAGCAGCCACCCTGAACGACCATGCCGCCGACAGCATCATGTTCCTGCGCAACGTGGCCGAACAGGCCGGCATCAAAGTACCCGATAACGAGTATTTCCAATACTTCCCTTGGGATGGCGATAGTGCGGAGAAAGCCAGCTATCACCAGCTCAACGCCTGATTTTCAGGTAGCCCAAGCCCCTTAATCGAATCGTGGTTAAGAAATAAAAATACCATTGATTTTCTTGGGGTTTGGGAAACCATCAATAACCCAAATTTTAATTTGGTGGAATTCCACCAAATTAAAACTGAGGCAGGGCTGACCGCGTGTTTTGGTGGAGCGTGTTGGATTAATAGTAATTAGGACTGGCTGCGTTATAATGGCGTTTTAGTCCCGGGTAAGAGGTGTTAAAAAACATGGCGATAGATGAGGAAAATACGGATTTAGTCCCACCCCCGTTGCAAGTTCAAACAGAGTTATTTGTAGTGGAGCGCCAAATTGAAATAGATGGCGTTGAAATGGGCGTTCTGGAAAATGGGCTTCCATTCCTTACAGAAAGTGGCCTTGCCCGTATGTGCGGTATAGACAGGAAAGTGTTAAACCGCCTGGCTGCAAATTGGCCGGAAGAGAGGCATAAGCCTAGAGGTAGGGCGATTACACAATTACTCCTGCAGCATGGGTATGAAGAAGACACATTGTTTTTGAAGTCTCTCCATAATGGCGTAACGATAAATGCTTATACCGAGCCGGTATGTCTTGCCTTGCTCGAGTATTATGCTTTTGTTGCTGACGAGCGCCGAATGGAGGCTTTGAATGCATTCAGAAGCCTTGCTAGGACAACTTTTAGGCTGTTTATTTATGAGGCTGTTGGTTACTCGCCGGAGCAGCGGCTAATTGATAGCTGGCGGCATTTCCATGACCGCATAGATATGACTTTAGATTCAGTCCCGCTTGGATATTTCAGTGTATTCAGAGAGATTGCGTCAATGATTGTTCCAATGATACGTTCCGGCTTAATTATCAGCGATAAAGTTATCCCTGATATATCTGTTGGTAAAGCATGGAGTGCATACTGGCAAGAAAAAGAGATGTCAGCTTTATATGGCGACAGAAGAAAATACGATCACGATTACCCGCTCTATTATCCGCAAGCGAAAAGTAACCCGCAGCCATCTTGGTGCTACCCTGATGCCGCATTGGGGGAGTTTAGAAGCTGGTTGAGAACTAACTACATATTAAGCAAGTTCCCCAAGTATTTGCTTGGGCAAGTTAAAAAAGGGAAACTGCCGCAAGCCTCTGCCCAAGTTGCAATTGAGGCGCTCAAACACAAAGCCCTGCCGGAATAATATTTCATCCCCCAGCCCGCCCCGTGCGGGCTTTTTCAGCAGCCTTCGGGCTGCTTTTTTTATTGCGGCTGCGGTATGATGGAACTTAGTTTGCCTAGGTGTGTTGTTGGATAAATTTGATGCCCATAGTTTACTTATAAGTGTACAATGAAACCTAAACTGCTATACAATGGCATACGCCCTTTATATGTACTCTGCGAAGATGGGGAAGAGTTGTCCGGCTTAGAGCATGAGCTGGATAGCTACCGGCAATCCGCCCAAACCGTCCGCCATGAGGCTAGTATCCAAGCTATTATGCAGCGCTTCGCCAACGGCGAAAGACTGACACCGAAGATGTTTCATGAGGCCGGCAAGGCACACGGCTTCACCGTGTATGAGTTCATCAAACAGCCGATTCGTGTTTATTGTATAAATATCCCGAACTCAAAAGGCTGTCTCCTGCTTAGCCATAGCGTGTTGAAAAAATGGCAGAAAACTAAATCATCAGATTTGGAAAAAGCTTATCGGCAACTGCAAAATGTGTTGTCATTGGAGCATTTGGTATCATGAATAAAATAGAAAATTACGAACTGATAAAAGCTCAAGAAGAGGTGAAGGTTGATTTCGCCATCATGCTGAATAACCTCTTGGATGAGAAAAAACTCTCCTATACCGACCTGGCCAAACTCACGGGCAAAAGTAAATCACTTGTTTCTAGGATTATGGGCGGCAGCAATAATCTGACTATAGAAACCATGGTTTCTATGTTATTTGCGCTGGATGAAAAAATTGTGATTTCTACCGAAGATAAGCTGCAAGCAGAATATGGACGGGTTTTGAGTATTACATCCGACTCCCCTATAACCAACTTATCTAAGCGACAGCCTTACCACATCGGCAACTTCAGGCCGCTAGCGCTGGAGGTGTAAAGTGAAAATACAACTGCTCGACATCAAACAGGGCTCGTCAACCAAACGTCTTGGTGGGCAGGGTATTGATATATCGGGAATCAACAGAAGCCTCACCATCACCCAAGGTAAGCTGTTTCTGAATGAAGAAAATGACCAGATTTTAATCCGTCCCCAAGCACAATTTCGGATTGCGAATGGGGAGGATGAAGAGATTTTCGCCCTCGAATCCGAATATATGGTGTTTTTTCGCTTAGAAGGCGTAGACGGGCAAACCCCGGAACAAGCATTAGGCAGAAACCCCGCGCTAGTGGCGAAATTACATGAATATTCGCAAATTGCGGTAGGTATTCATCTTCAGATGGAATTAAACCTTACCACCTTGGATGCGGGAATGCCCCTGTGGGAAGGGGAATACATCACTCCAAACCCAAGCTAAAAATTGATTAGAACAGTATGCCTCAAGCAGCCTTCGGGCTGCTTTTGTGTTGCACTTGACAATATGAAACACTTTTGGTATAAAACTGCTATATTTCGAAGAAAGTTGCGAATTGGCGATTTTCTCTTTTATTTTTGGCTGTCTGCGGGCAGCCTTTATTATTTTCAGGCAGCTCGATATGGCAAAAGCAGAACGCCCAGTCGGGCGACCAACAACATACAGTCAGGAAACGGCAGATAAGATCTGCGAACTAATCGCCCGGGGCATGAGCTTGCGGGCGATTTGTGCATCTGCGGATATGCCAGCGGGAGGCACAGTGCACCGCTGGCTGACGGAACACCAAGATTTTCAGGAGCAATACGCGCGTGCGCGCGAAGAACAGGCAGACGGTTTTGCTGACGAGATTATCGATATTGCCGATTCTGTCGCACCCGAAACTGGCGAAGTGGCGAAAGCCAAACTACGAATCGACGCTCGCAAGTGGAAAGCCGCCAAGCTTGCGCCGAAGAAGTATGGCGAGAAGCTGGAACTGGATGCCGATATGCGCGTGAAGGTAGAGACCCGCCCACTGGAAGACATTTTCAGGTAGCCCTATGGCCAATCCGTATTTCAAGCCGCTTATCCGTAAGGCACGTTACAAGGTGCTGTACGGTGGGCGCGGTAGCGGGAAATCATATTTCCTGGCGGAATTGGCGGTGGAAGTGTCGCGCCGTATCAGTACAGTAATCCTGTGTGCCCGTGAGTTTCAAGGTTCGCTGGACGACTCGGTGTACCAACTCCTGATTGAGACCATTGACCGCTTGGGCTACACGGATGAGTTTGATATTCTGAAATCAGCCATCACCCACAAAGGCACGGGTGCAAAGTTCGTGTTTTACGGCATCAAGAACAACGTTACCAAAATCAAATCGATTCAGGGCATAGGCGTGTGCTGGGTGGAAGAGGCCGAAGCAGTAACGAAGAACTCTTGGGATGTGCTGATACCGTCCATCCGTGGCGACAAGAACGCGGAAATCTGGGTGAGCTTCAACCCGAAGAACATTCTGGACGACACCTATCAGCGGTTCATCATCCACCCGCCGAAAGACAGCATCGTCTTAAAGGCTAACTACGACATTAACCCGCATTTTGAAGATACGCCGCTATTGGCTGATATGCTCGAATGCAAAGAGCGGGACGAAGACCTATACCGCCATATTTGGCTGGGCGAGCCGGTGGCAGACAGCGAACTGGCGATTATCAAGCCAAGTTGGATTGAAGCCGCTATTGATGCACATGAAAAACTGGGCTTCTCCGCCGCAGGCCGGCGCATCCTCGGTTTTGACGTGGCTGATGAAGGCGATGATGCCAACGCCACCGTATTGCGGCACGGATCAGTCGTAACCGATATGCAGCAATGGCGCGGGCAGGATGTAATTTATTCCGCCGACAAGGTTTACCTGTACGCCCAAGAGCAACATATCGACCGCATTGTGTATGACAACATCGGCGTGGGTGCTGGTGTGAAGGCGCAGTTCCGGCGCAAGAACGGCAAGGTGCAAACGCTTGGCTTCAACGCGGGTGGGGCGGTGTACAAGCCCGATGCGAAATACACTGATGATAAGAGAAACCGTGACATGTTTGCCAACATCAAGGCACAGGCATGGTGGATAGTGCGTGACCGCTTCTACAAGACGTGGCGAGCTGTGCACCATGGCGACAGCTACCCAGAAGACCAGCTTATCAGCCTATCAAGCAGCCTGCATGATTTAGAATACCTCACCGCCGAACTGAGCCGCCCACGCGTGGATTACGACCAAAACGGGCGAGTGAAGGCTGAGAGCAAGAAAGACATGAAAAAGCGCGGCATCCCCAGCCCGAACCGGGCGGATGCGCTAGTAATGGCCTTTGCCCCTGTGCAGGGCGGGCTGAACATAAACCCCAAGATATTGAGCGGACTATGAGCAAGAAAAAGAATAAGCCAAACGCCAAGGCCATGCGCCGCGCGTTGCAAAGGCTACCTGAAAAACAGCCCGCATCATACAGCTTGGATTTCCCTACTCTGCCTGACGGCGTAAAGCCAAACGGCATGGCCATGGACAGCAGCCCCTTAGGAAACTTTGGGGCTGATTGCTTTTTCGGCACCGGCTTTATCGGCTATCCCAAGCTGGCCGAATTGGCGCAGATTTCTGAATACCGCAGCGTAAGTGAAACCACCGCCAACGAAATGACCCGCCAATGGATAGAAATCAAATCCGTAGGAGAGGAAGACAACAGCGAGGCCATCAAGCAGATTGAGGAATGCTACGAACGGCTGAACGTGCGCGATGTGTTCCGCAAGGCCATCGAAACAGACGGCCTGTTTGGGCGTGGGCAGATACTGGTGCAAATCAAAGACCACGACGGCAAATTAGCCAACCCGCTGCTCCTAACCGAGAAAACCATCGCCAAAAGCAGCCTAAAAGCCTTGGTGAACATCGAGCCGATGTGGACGACCCCTGCGCCCTACAACGCCATCGACCCTACCCTGCCCGATTTCTACAAACCGAAAGCATGGTATGTAATGGCGCAGGAAATCCACGCCAGCCGACTGTTCACCCTGATTTCCCGCCCCGTGCCGGATATGCTCAAGCCCGCCTACAACTTCGGCGGTGTGAGTATGACCCAACTCATGATGCCTTATGTGGAACGCTGGCTGCGCACCGTGGACTCTGTCAGTGACCTGCTACACAGCTTCTCTTTGTCTGGCATCAAAACCGACATGAGCGCGGTACTGAACGGCAGCGACGACGGCGACACCAACATCATGCTGCGTGCCGAACTGTACAACCGTTTGCGCGACAACCGCGGCCTGATGCTGTTGAGCAAGGAGGAAGAAGAGTTCTTCCAGTTCAACACCCCACTATCCGGCTTGGATACGCTGCTTGCCCAATCGCAGGAGCAAATGGCCGCCCCTAGCCATACTCCATTGGTGAAGTTGCTCGGTATCACCCCCAGCGGCCTGAATGCCAGCACAGAGGGCGAGATTGCTGTTTACTACGACCACATCCGCGCCATGCAGGAAAACCTTCTGCGCGACCCGTTGGACAAGCTGCTAAAACTGGTGCAACTGCACCTGTTCGGCAAAGTGAACGACAACATCACATTTGACTTCGTGCCTTTGCAGCAGATGAGCGAAACCGAGCTTTCCACCATCCGCAAATCCGATACCGACCGCGACGTGGCCTACATTCAGGCTGGGGTAGTGTCGGCAGAGGAAGTACGCGGGCGGCTGGCGAGTGAGCCGGACAGCGGCTACAACGGCATCGACGTAGAAGATGTGCCTGAAATGCCCGATGACGGCTTTTCAGACGGGCTGAATGACGGCGTGGAGGAAGATGTCGGAGAATCCACCGACCCAAAGCCTAAGCCTGCCCAAGATGCCCAATGGGACGAATCCAAGCATCCGAGGGCGGAGAACGGGCAGTTCGGGGAGGGAAGCGGGCTGCCTGAAAAACAGGATGGCCAAACCCAAGCCGGAATCCCTGAAATCAAGGGTAACGAGCTGGGCTTGTGGTCAAGTATGAAGGAGCTGCGCGAGAAAGCTCGGGCGTTTGCACGACGGTTTGTCGGGAAGACTTTTAAAAACCGAGAAACCGGACATGAAATCATGGTTTCCATGAGTGGGGTGAAGCACACCATCGCACACGGAAACGACGGACTGATTAAAACCATCCCGATTATTCCGGATATGTTGCAGGCTGCACATTTCCTTCACGCAGAGAAGCCAAGAATTGCAGACAGTAATGTTCTCGAAGTTGAGAAATATTCGGTAGATGTGGCGATTGAAGGGGAAGTAAAGCGGATGCTGATTACGGTGAAACACCAAACAGACGGCAGACGTTATTACGACCACGGATTTTGGGCAGACAAATGAAAAAGGCAACGTTTAATCTACGGTATATCGCCAGTTGCTAAGACTGGGTTATTGAACCGCCGTTGCCTTGGAGAGCAGCATCATAACCAACCAGCACCTTCGCGCGTTCATATGCGACCGACCTCTTAGTTGATTAGTGATACCGCTTGATTCCATTGTATGCCAACCAACCGCCGAAAGCAAGCCATGAAACTGTCCACCCCGTCCGATAAAGACATCATCCTGAAGCCGATACAGCCCAACCTGGGCGTAGAAGCCGCCTACCGCAAAAGCCTGAAAAAGCTGCTGCGTGAAATGCGCGCCGACGTGCAGGGTTTGCTTGAACGGCACTACCCAAAAGGCATTGCCCAAGACAGCCTGACCGACGGCTTGCAGGCTGCTTTGTCTGCCCTGTTGCGTTATTGGCTGGCACGGCTGGACAAGCTCGCCCCGCAAATAGCGGAAATATTCACCAATCAAAGTGCAGGCCACACTGAGAGAGCTTTTCAGACAGCATTGCGTGATACGGGGTTTGCCGTCCGTTTCCGTTCCACGGTGCAGCAACAAACTGCTTTACAGGCTGTATTGGGCGGTAACGTCTCACTTATCCGCTCCATCGGCCAGCAATACCTGAACCGCGTAGAAGAGAGCGTGTGGCGCAGCGTGAATGCAGGCTACGACATGGCGCAACTGACCCGCGAACTGCGAAAGGACTACGGCATCAGTGAACGCCGCGCCGCCTTTATCGCGCGAGACCAAACCAACAAAGCCAAGGCTGCCATCGAAAAGGCACGTCGGCAGGAGCTAGGTATAACAGAGGCGATATGGATGCACTCCCACGCAGGCAAAGAGCCGCGCCCGAGCCATGTTGCCGCCAACGGGAAACGCTTCGACGTGAGCAAAGGCATGTATCTGGACGGCAAATGGGTACAGCCGGGGACAGAGCCGAACTGCCGCTGCACCAGCCGCAGCGTGATTAAAGGATTCAACTCATGACAGACAAAATCATACTCGCCCAAGACCGATCCCTGCGCTCCTACGACCAAGATGGCAGGCTGCACGTTGCCAGTTCCAACATCAGCAAGGCCACGGTAAACCCCTACTACGGCAGCGAAATCCCAAACTATCAACAACTAGGTTTGGAGCCAAAAAAGGTTTACTACCTGCTGCGCGACCCGGAAGAGTTGGAAAAAGCTGCGCTATCCTTCAACAACCTGCCACTATTAAGCAAGCATATTCCCGTTTCTGCCGATGAGCCACAGAAAGAAGTGATTGCCGGCACAACCGGCAGCGATACCGTGTTTGAGGAAGGCTACCTGAAATGTTCGCTGGCCGTGTGGGATGCGGAGGCGATTGCGGGGATTGAGAGCGGCGAGCAGATGGAGCTTTCCAGCGCGTACCACTACACCGCCGATATGACTGCCGGAGAGTTTGAAGGCAGGCATTACGACGGCGTGATGCGCGATATTGTCGGAAACCATGTAGCCCTTGTCGATGTGGGTCGGGCGGGGCGTGATATTGTAGTAAGCGATGCAGACCCATTTCACGAAAGGAAAACTATGAAACTGAAAGCAGGCGCGAAAGCGCGTATTCAGGCAGCCGTACAGCCCCTGTTGGCGCAGGATGCCGAGTTGAGCCCGGATGAGCTGTTACAGGTTATCGGATCACTCACCAACGAAGTACAGACGGCTGAGGACGACGGCGAAGAGTTGCCGCCCGAAAATGTCGAGAATGTCGGCACGGACGAAGACGAACCGGAGGAAGGCGAAAACAACCCCGCCCCCGCCGAGCCGGAAGAATCTGCCGAAGACGAAGAACCGGAAGCTCCCGAAGGTGGTGCGCCCAAGCCCGCGCAAGACCGTGCCATTTCCAAAGTGGCAATGGATGCGGCCATCAAGCGTGCTGTGGAAGCCGAGCGCCAACGTTCGCAAGCCTTGGCTACGGCACAGCGCGAAGTGGCGCCCATTGTCGGCGATGTAGCGATGGATAACGCTGCGGACGTGTACAAGTTCGCGCTTGAGCAGAGCGGTGTTGATGTAACTGGCGTACATCCTTCTGCCTACCGCGCCATGGTCGGCATGTTGGGCAAGCCCAAACAGCCGATTGCACAGGATGCGGCCAAAACCGCCGAACAGTTCCCCGGTTTATCACGAATCAGAAAGGCTTAAACCATGTCATTCCAAAAAGCAGTTAAATCTTACCAAGCCCCCGCCGTTGCGGGGGATTTTGCTGCCCACAACCCGAACGCTTCCATGCTGGCGGGTGAAGGCACCCTCGTTAGCGGCACGGACGGCGTAACCGTTGGCGTGTTTGCTTGGGCGGATGCCGACGGCAAAGTGTCCAACAAGAAAACCGCCGGCGCGCGTATCGGCTTTGTCCACCGCGAACAGCAAGCCAGCATCACTGCCTATCTGGCGGAACACGGTAATCAAATCCTGCCCGGCCAAATCATCACGCTGGCTGTAGCAGGCGACTTCTGGGCGTATTTCCCTGCCGGTGCCGATATCGGGCAGAACGTGTTTGCCAAAGACACCGATGGCAGCCTGAAAGCATCAGCCGCCGACACCGAAACAGGCCACACCCTTACCCACTTCAAGGTAGCTTCCAAAGCCGCAGCGGGCGAACTGGCCAAAATCACCACATGGGAGTAATTGAATGAATACCTTACAGCAATTAGAACGCGATGCCGGCATCGTCTTTATGGGCGGCGGCAAGAAGCTGATGAACGAACAGGTTCAGGCAGCTTTGGCAATGGACGCACAGCCTGCGCTAACCACTACCGGCAACAGCGGCATCCCCGCATGGATGCTGACCTATGTAGACCCGAAGCTGATTGAAGTCGCCCTGCAGCCGATGAAGGCCGCCGAAATCTTCGGCGAAGTGAAAAAGGGCGACTGGACGACCGAAACCGCTATGTTCATGCTGGTAGAGCCCACCGGCGAAGTCTCCAGCTACGGCGACTACAACAACAACGGCGTAAGCGGTGCCAACGTCAATTTCCCGCAACGCCAAAGCTACCACTACCAAGTGTTCACCCGCTGGGGCGAACGCGAAGTAGCGCGCGCCGGCGAAGCCAAGATTGACTATGTGAACCGTGTCAATCAGGCCAGTGTAAACGCGCTCAACCGCTTCCAGAACAAATCCTATTTGTTTGGTATCAAAGGTTTGCAGAACTACGGCATCCTCAACGACCCGAGCCTGCCGGCCGCTACCGCTGCCGCGCAAGCATGGGCAACCGCCACCGGCGAGCAGGTATACGAATCCATCCGCAAGCTGTTCCAAAAACTGTTGCAGCAAACCGGCGGGCTGATTGATATGAACACACCGCTCTTACTGGTGTGCAGCCCCACCGCCAGCGTGGAGCTGACCAAAACCAACCAGTACAACGTAAACGTTACCGACCAACTGAAAAAGAACTTCCCCAATCTGCGCATCGAGACCGTGCCGGAATATTCCGCCGCATCAGGCGAGATGGTGCAGTTGATCGTGGAAGAGTTGGACGGCCAACGCACGTTGGAATGCGGTTTCACCGAAAAATTGCGTGCGCACAACATGGTTTTGGAAGCCTCCAGCATCAAGCAGAAGAAATCGCAGGGCACATGGGGCGCAATTATCTACCGCCCGTTCTGCATTGCTTCCATGACCGTGAGCTAAACTGCCTGCAAAACAAGGCTACCTGAAAATAGGTAGCCTTTTCTCACTTCAAAGGAAAATCAAATGGCAAAACAAAAAACCGTAACCGTTGGCTGCAAGCTGCCCAACGGGCTGATTATCGAAGTTGGCGGTCAGTCAGTAGAACTAAATGGCGCGAACGCTTCAAACATCATCGGCGGCCACGGCATCACTTACGATGTGGATGCCGATTTCTTCAATGCTTGGCTGGAAGCGCACCAAGACCGTGACATGGTGAAAAACGGCTTCGTATTCGCTCACGAAGAGGCAAAAAACACCAAAGCCGAAGCCAGGGAAAAGGCCGACAACGAAACCAAGCTGGAAGCCATCAACCCTGACGACAAGGCCAACGGCGTAAGCACTGCCAAGGATGAGTAACCATGCCCGCCGTCGTCTTTGACAAAGCGCGTTTTCAGGCGGCCTATCCCGAAGTGCAGGCAAGCGATGCCCAGTTCGCTATGTGGTTCACGCAGGCCGAAAGCCTGCTGGACAACACCGACCATAGCATTGTGAAAAAGCTGGAAGAGCGCGAAATGCTGCTGTTCCTGCTGGTTCGCCACTTCGCCGCCTTGGCTGAACGTGCCGCGCAGGGCGGCTTGGTGGGGCGCATTGCTTCGGCCACCGAAGGCAGCGTCTCCGTGAGCGCGGATATGGGCGCGGTGGGCAGCAATGCCGCCTGGTATCTGCAAACGCCCTATGGCGCGACCTACTGGCAGCTTACCGCCAAATACCGCCGCTTCCGCTATGTATTGGGAGGTTGCCATGCGCGGCGGCGATAAATTCCGGCGCGTACTGGCCGAAATGGTTGCGCAGACAAAAACGGCCAAGGTGCGCGTCGGAATCATCGAGCAGGCAACCTACGACGGCTCGGACGGCGAAAGCGTGGCGCAAGTGGCCTTCTGGAATGAATACGGCACGGCAAGAACCCCCGCGCGGCCTTTCTTCCGCAATACTATTGCAGAAAGAAAAACAGAGTGGGCAAGACTGGCTGGAAAGTTCATGCAGGCCAACGGCGGCGATGTGCGGCAGTCTCTTTCGGAGTTGGGTGAAATTGCGGTTGGGGATATAAAAGAAACCATTACTAACGGTAATTTTGCGCCCAACTCCGAAGTAACCAAACTGCTGAAATATCGTTTCCCAACCAGCCCTGCGCGCGTAACCGCCACAGCGTATTACAAAGCCGTTCGGGATGTGCAACAAGGCAAGACCGTTGTCAGCAACCACGATAAGCCGCTGCAATGGTCGACAACCATGCGCGATTCAATCAAATACGAGGTAACGGACGAATGAACCTGAGAGCCATCGCTAACGCCGCCACAGTGTCGGTCAATCCGAACCTGCCCGCCATATTGAAACTCAACGGCGGCTACACCACCGATGCCACAGGGAAACGCAAATCAGGCTACAGCGAGCATCCTGTAACCGTGCAGACCCAAACCCTCAGCACGCAGGATTTGGCCTTGTTTGAAGGCTTGGCGCAGCAAGGAACGTTGATTTATGCCTATGTAACCGGCCAGTTCCACGGACTGAGGCGGCAAAATGCCAAAGGGGCGGATAAATTGGTGTTCGCGGCCTATGGCGAAACAGAAACGACGGAATGGCTGGTGAAACAGGTGGTGGAAAGCTGGCCGGATTGGTGCAAGGTGCTGTTATGGCGGCAACATTAGACGATATTTACACCGAAGTCCGGGCAATGCTGCTCGGGCTTTTCTCATGCGAAGTAGTGCGCGGCTACAGCAACAACGTGCCGTTGCCCAAGCCGCCGTTCGTGGTGATGAACATCCTAAACGAAACCGCCGCCGCCACGAATGAACATGCCTACGCCGTGGCGGATGAAACCGCCGCCGTCTCGCGCCAGTCGGAAATACAGATGCAGCTTGATTTCTATGGCACACAAGCGGGGCAGATGGCGCAGAAAACCGTTTTGCTTTGGCGCGATTTCTATGCCTGCGAACGGCTGAAATCCTGCCAGCCGCTGTATGCCGACACCGCCCGCTTCATGCCGCTTACCAATGAAGAGAGCGAATACGAAGAGCGCTGGATGACTACCGTGCATCTGGCCTACGCGCCGCAGACCGAACATCAACGGAAGTTTGTAAATGCCTTTGATTTAACCCTGACTCAACCGTAAAGGATATATCCATGTTCCAATCTATTCCCGCGTCAAAAATCGTCAGTGTGAACCCCGCCGTACTTAGTTCGGGCGGATCTCCCCTGTCGATGAATGCCGTCTTTTTGAGCAAAAACGAAAACCTGCCCACCGGCAGACACACCGCCTTCCCCGATGCTTCGGCAGTCGGCGAGTTTTTCGGCTTGGCCAGTGAAGAGTTTAAAGCCGCGCAAGTGTACTTTAAAGGCTTCGACAACTCGCACATCAAGCCCGGCACGCTGTATTTCTACCCCTACAACGTAGGGAAAGAGGCTGCCTATCTGCGCGGTGCAAGTGTAAAAAGCATGAGCCTTGCCGCATTGAAGAAACTTTCAGGCAACCTGAAGGTAAACATCGACGGCAGCGACAAAACCGGTGACAACATCAGTTTGGCCGCTGCCACCAGTTTCAGTGATGCCGCTGCCAAAATCGGTACTGCTATCAGTGCCACCGTGCAGTTTGACGAGCAGTTACAGGCGTTTGAAATCGTGTCCGCCACCCAAGGCAAGGCTTCCGAAATCGGTTTTGCCACCGGCACACTGGCTGAAGCCCTGAATCTGACCAAAGCCAAAGGCGCGGTGATTTCCAAAGGCAACGATGGCGATAGTGCGGAAACCGTGATGGAGGGTGTAGTTCAATCCACTTTGAATTTTGCCACCTTCACCACCGTGTTTGAGCCTGAACTGGCCGACAAGCTGGCCTTGGCCAAATGGAGCAACGCGCAGAACAACCGCTTCCTCTACGCCGCCTGGGGTAAAGAAGCCGCCGCGTTGCAAACTGGCAATACAACCTGTCTCAGCGCGCAACTGAAAGCCGCTGCCTACGATGGAACAGCCCCGATTTACGGCGGGCTGGACAAGGCTGCCTTCCTGTGTGGCGCGATTGCCTCCATCGACTTCACCGAAACACAAGGCCGCATCACCCTAGCCTTTAAGAACCAGTCTGGCTTGAGCGTGGACGTAGACAACGCCACCGATGCCGACAACTTGAAAGAAAACGGCTACAACTATTACGGCGCATGGGCAACCGCCAACGACCGCTTCACTTTCCTTTATCCCGGCCAGATGCCCGGCAAGTGGAAATGGATTGATGCCTATGCGAACCAAATCCGCCTCAACAGCCAGTTGCAGCTTGCCCTGATGACCTTGCTTACCTCGGCCAAGGCCGTGCCGTACAACGCCGTCGGTATCGCCCTGCAACGTGCTGCCTGCCAAGACCCGATTAACGAGGCCTTAAACTTTGGCAGCATCCAGCCCGGCGTACCGTTGAGCGAACAGCAACGCGCCCTCATCAACAACGAAGCGCATGTAGATGCCGCAGCGAAGATTGAAAGTACCGGCTACTTCCTGCTGATTCAGAACGCTTCGGCGCAGACACGCGGCAACCGCCAGTCTATGCCGATGAAGCTGTGGTACACCGACGGCGGCAGTGTGCACAACATCAACCTCGGCTCTATTAACGTCCAGTAACGGGCAAACCACATTCAGGCTACCTGAAACTATTTTCAGGTAGCCTGATTTATTCCTGCAATCAGGCAGATTTTTGTGCCACAAGGCATTTAATTTTGATATAAGGAGGCTTATAATGTCTTTAACTATTGAGGAAAAACAGGTTTATGTAGAGTTTATTGAACAAGTGTATAGCCATTCACTTCATGTTCGAGAAAGTGATATTACCCCGGCTGTGGCAGAGGTTTGTGACCAGATGATGTTGCAAATCCGCGAATGCTCACGAAAATTCATGGCAGCACATGCGGTATTTTCCATTTTTTACGGTGGGCCTATTTTGACGGCTAAACAATTTATTACAGCTTTCGGAAAAGGCGCCGTACTTAATGTTAAAAAATGGCTGGATACTATTCGTGGCCATCGGATTTACCGCGTTTGTATCGTTAATACCGCCCGTAACAACCGCACCAATCTGGAGTTTGCATTACGGGGTCTTTAATGCAAATGGAGGAGTTTCAATGTGGGACGTCATCCTAACTATTCTATCGCCGTTTGCACAGTATATTGATTCACGCAAGGTTCGCCTGTATACCTACCATATTCCTGCCACTGCCGTTATCCTGTTCGGATGGTCTGCCGGCGACTGGCAGGGTATGCTTCAGGTATGGTGGATTGTGTCTATATTACTGCTGTTGTGGGGATGGATGGCCTACGATCTGTTCCATTTGAGACAGGAGCAACCAGAAAGCCAAGTGACGCGATTGTGTTTGTGGTTATTACCGGCCACTTGGTTATTGAAGACCATCATTAGCTTTTGGGCTGCCTAATAAAGCAGCCTTTCCCACGCCCGCATCTGCGGGCTTTTTTATTGGAGAACCCAAAGATGCAAACCGTATCAGACCGCACCCTAACCGCCGCCAACAGCATTTTGCTGATGCGCGTGAAGGGCTTTAACGACAACTTCGTACAGATTGAAGGCTACGCCGCCGACAACGCCTTCGACTTTGGCCAAGGCAAAATCGGCGAAACCATGATGGGCGTAGACGGCCAGCAATCCGGCGGCTTTACCCCGCACGAAGTGGACTTCAACATCCAGCTTGCCCCTACCAGCAAATCGCGCGACTACCTCGACCAGCTCACTAATGCCATCCTGCAACGGCAGGAAACGTTCATGGTGGAGTTTTCGGTAGAGATTTCATCAGTGAAGCGCCGCTACACCGCCACCGGCTTCTTGGTGGAAATCCCCGGTGGTACCACGGCTAAGAAAACGCTGGAAGCCGTAACCTACAGCTTCCGCATCGTGGTGAAACCAGAGGAGATTTAAGATGGCTCTGAAAACCCGGCAAATCACCATTGAGAACGGGCGGGATAAAGGCCGCGTGTTCCTGATTACCGAAATGAGCGCCGCCCACGCCGACAACTGGGCGATGCGCGCCCTTTTGGCTTTGGCCAACAGTGGCGTGGACTTGGGCAATATCAACCCCCAACAGGGCATGGTGGGGATGGTTGGGGCAACGCTGGGGGCATTGGGCAAAGTCAAGCCGGAAGACGCCATCCCGCTCTTGAACGAGCTTTTGGACTGCGTGCAAATCATCCCCGAAGGCGGCCAGCCGCGCCCGCTGAATATGGATTTCAACGACGTGGAAGACTTCACGACTCTGTGGCGTTTGCGGAAGGAGGTGTTCGCATTGCATACCGATTTTTTGCAACACGCCTTTGGCCTGACCTCGGTATCGGGCGGGGAAGAAGCGGAGGGCAGCAAGGCTACCTGAACCTGACCCAAACCATCGGCGCCCTTGTTTCTTCCCGCATCTGTACCCTGCACGAGTTGCAAACCGTGTATGGTCTGGAAGACGCCTTTAACCTGCTCGAAATCGTCAATACCGATGCCTTCAACAAGGCACAACAGGCTACCTGAAATCAGGTAGCTTTTTTAGGAATAGCTATGGCAACAGTAATTGATACCCTGTTCATGGAGTTGGGCATTGATTCGTCCAAATTCAGTCGGGAAGCCAAGCAGGCGGTCTCCAAACTGGATGACATGACCGAGGCGTTCGAGAAGGCGGAAGCAAAAACCGGCAAATCCGGCAAAGGGCTGGACAAACACGCCGAAAAGGTTAAACAGAACGTCAAGCAGGCCAAAAACCTGACAGAGGCACTAGGAAAGGTGGCAAAAGGCGCTGCCGCTCTCTTTGCCCTCGTTACTGGCTCAAACGCGCTGGATAAGCTGATTCGGGAAACCACCGAAGCCAACATACAGCTAGACAACCTCTCGCGCAATATCGGCATGAGCCGTAACCAGCTCCAAGCATGGGGCGGTATGGCCGAAATGGCGGGCGGTCAGGCTGATGCAATGAAAGGCAGCTTGGCCGGGCTGAGCATGAGCATCACCCGCCTCACTACCATGGGCGACACCTCCATGGTGCCGTTCTTCAATGCCTTTGGTGTCGCCTTGCTTAATGCCGACGGCAAAGCGCGCAACCTCGACAGCATCATGCTGGATTTGGCCGACCGCTTTTCCAAGATGGACAGGGTGCAGGCCTACAATCTGGCTAAAAGCATGGGTTTGGACGACGGCACCATCAACACCCTGCTGCTCGGACGTGCCGAAATGGAAAAGATGCTGGCCTTGCAAGACCGGCTCTACCGCTCCGGCGAGAAAGAAATTGCCGTCAGCCGCGAACTGACCCGCTCCCGCGCCTATCTCAACCAGCAATGGGATGCGCTGAAAAACATGATTGCCAATGCGCTTGCCCCGCATTTGCTGCGGCTGGTGAAGCTGGTCAGCAGCTTTGCCGACTACCTGATGCGCAACGAAAATACCATGAAGCACGTTTTTGAGGGCTTGGCTTTTGTATTGGGCATGGTACTGATTCCGGTATTGTGGTCGGCAGTAACGGCGCTGTATGCCTTTATTGCTCCGTTCGCACTGGCTGCTACCGCTGTGGCTGCTTTGGGTGCCGCGTTTGTGCTGCTCTATGACGACTACAAAACTTGGGCGGAGGGCGGAAAGAGCCTGTTCAACTGGGGCGCGTTTACCGGCTACATCAGAACCTCCAAGGTATCAGTGGACAGCCTTACTAAAGGTTTTACCTACCTACTCACCGGCTACACAAGCTGGGCAGAAGCTGGGAAAGGTTTGTTCGATTGGCTGAGGTTGAAAGGGTTTATTGACGAAAACGGGGTATCAGTAAAAAGCCTCGCTACCGGTTTTCATAATTTGTATTTGGAAATCAAAACTTATTTAATGCCCTATTTCGAGGCGCTGGGCGACCTCTTCGCTAGCATCATGAGAGGCGACTGGGAAAGCGCCAAGAATGCCGCCGGGCGGGTGCTGAGGGAGGCCGGCAAAGTCATAACTGACACCGTTAGCTTCGGTGTAGAGCGAGCGGCTGGTGCGCTTGACTATGTAACAGGCCGCGCCCCCGGCGCGCCCGGCTCGGCTCAGGCGGCAGCAAGAAGCCTTGGTTCAGGGGAGCGTGTCGCCAAACAGATGTTTTCCCCTGGCGGTACGATTTACTTCGGCGACAGTATCGCTCACGGCTACCGCAGCGCGGTAAACGGTACAGGGTCAACCAGAGTGGGTGCTAATCCGCAGCAGGTATTAGGCTTCATCAACGGCTATTCCGGCAACCTGCAAGGCCAAACCGTGATTCTGTCATCCGGTATGAGCAACAACCCGAACGACGCCGACAGCATCCGTGCTCAAATCCGCGCATTGCATGCCAGAGGGGCGAACGTGCGGCTGCTTGGGGTATCCAACACCTACAATCGAAACGGCCAAACCGGCGCGAAAATGAACGCCCTGCTGGGGCAAATCGCCCGCGAGGAACATGCCACTTTCCAAGGCGGCTTCCAAGCAGGCAGGGATAACATCCATCCTGCCAGCTACAGCTCGCAGCCGTGGTTGGGCGGCGGTTCACGGCAAAACTCCGCAATGGCAGAAACGCTCGCCATGATTAGGAAGCATGAAGGTTTCTCCAGCCGCACCTATTGGGACGTAAACGCTTACCGCTTAGGCTATGGCACGGATACCATCACCGACCGCAACGGCAATGTTCGCAGAGTGAGACAGGGCGATACTGTTACCCGCGAGGATGCGGAGCGCGATTTGGCACGCAGGGCGCAACTTTTCAGAAATGCAGCACGTCAGAAAATCGGTGCGGCGGAATTTGACCGCCTGCCGGCCAAAACACAGGCCGCCATTACTTCGGTTGCCTACAATTACGGCAGCTTGGATAAATTGCCGTCTTTGGTAAACGCCGCTCGCAGTGGCAACATCAATGCCATTTCCCAAGCAATTGCTTCCCGCCAAGGCGACAACCGGGGCGTGAACAGAAGAAGGCGGCTGGATGAGGCCGCCGCAGTATTGTCTGACCTGAACAGCCGACCCGTAGGCGGGCAAGCCGTTGCCGCCGGTGCCGCCCGTGGCACACAATCCCTGCAACAAGGGGCTGTCGCCCGCCAGCAGGCACAGCAGATTACCAACAACAGCAACATGCAGTTCGCCATCAACGGCGGCATCCATGTGCAGTCTTCAGCCAGTACCATAGACGGCACAATGGCGGATGCCTCTGCCGCCGCCCGTAACAGGCTGGTACAGATTATGCCGGCGATGGTGTGAGAAAGGTTTGTTATGGCTTGGAACTCAATCGGCATTCCAAATGTTCCCAAGTTGCCGAGAAACGCAGGCGGCGCGCTGATTAAGTTCGGCGGCGCCGCTTTAATTCAGGCCATCTTTGGCAACTATTGGGGCATTTTCGGACAAAACGGCATTCCGCTGCTGTTGTCAGACAACGTAATGTCAGTTAAGCATCAAAACACTTCCAAAGTGTCCAATGCGCCTATTGAACGCGGTTCGTTCGCCAGCTACAACAAAGTTGGCGTTCCGTTCACGGTAACGGTGCAGATGAGCAAGGGCAGCGGCGGAGTGTTCGAGCGCGGCGCATTTCTCGGTTTGTTGGATACGCTGGCCAACAGCACTGATTTGTTCTTAGTTATCACGCCGGAAGCGGTGTACCCGAACATGGCGATTACCGGCTACGACTACGCCCGCGAAGCTTCAGACGGGGCGCGGCTGTTGAAGGTTAATATCCATTTGGCCGAAGTACGGCAGGTGGAAGTGAAATACACCAAAACTAAGCCGGACGGCGCACAGGCACAGGCAGACGGAGGCAAGGTGCAGCCCAAGCCGATACAAAACAACGAATCCATAGCTTCAAAACTGTACGGAGCGGCCAGTGATGGGTTCGGGAAAATAACCGATACGTTCAGAAAGGGGTTCGGGTTGAAATGATTTACCAAATCCCCCTTAAACCTGTCCCGGTGCAGAAAGTGAGTGCCACATTGGGCTCTCAGGAAGTAACCATATCGCTGCTGCCGCGATTGGGCAGGCTGTATGCCACCGTGTCGGCAGCCGGGCGCGTGCTGATACGCGAACGGGTATGCCTGCACGGTATGCCGCTGGTTGGCGAGGCTTATCGCGGCTTTCGCGGCGAGCTTTATTTAGTCGATACCGCAGGCAGCCTAGACCCGCAATGGCAGGAACTGGGCAGCCGCTTTATTTTGGTGTACCGCAATGGGCATTAAAGAAAAAATCCTGCGCGTCAGCATCAAGCTGGGGCAGGAAAAAGACGTGTGGGACGCAAAAGGCAACGATACGCTGGTTGTCGAGGGTTTGCGCACTTCCTGCCAAATCAATTATGGCAACGGTGCAGTTATGCCCTCTGCCCGAATCAAGGTATACGGCCTGAAGCTGGACAGTATCATGAAGCTGTTGCGGGTGAAATGGAACACCGAACAGTCGATGATGAATTTGGTTCAGGTGGAGGCCGGCGAACAAGGCAACCTGAGCGTGGTCTATACAGGCAACATCACGTTTGCCTACCCCGAAATGGGTGGCGCGCCGGATATTTGCTTGGTTATCGAGAGCCATACCGCCGTTTTGTGGCAACTCAAGCCCGCCGAAGCGGTCAGCCACGAAGGCGAAACCGATGTGGCACAGGCGATCGAAGCTATCTGCAAACGCATGGGCAGGCGCTTTGAGAACAACGGCGTGCAGAAAAAAATCAGCAACCAGTATTTGGACAATACCGAACTGGACAAAATCCGACATATTGCCGCCAATGCCGATATAGATGTGTACATCGACAACGAAACAGTTGCTATCACCCCCAGGGGGCAGCCACGCATGATTGATGTGCCAATAGTCAGCCCGGCCACCGGCCTAATCGGCTACCCGATACCGGACTTGCAAGGCGTGAAGCTGCAATGCTTGTACGACAAAGCCCTGCGTTTCGGCGGACTGATTGAAATTTCAGGTAGCCTGATTGAGCAATGCAACGGCAGATGGCGTGTGTTCGGCCTGTCGCTGGACTTGGAAAGCCAAGTGCCGGGCGGCAAGTGGCTGGCCAACATCAAAGCCGCCAATGTGGAGGATACGAATGTCAAAGTCGCAACATAGCCGGGCGCAATACCGGCCAGAACAGTCACAAGGCGGCGCGGGCGAAATTGGCGCGATAGTGTCCGGTATCGTCTCACGCATCCAAACCGTAACACTGGTGCGCGTGGTTAAAACCAAAGCGGGCGGGCTTGCCCCTGTCGGGCTGGTGGACGTACAACCCTTGGTTGCCCAAATCAGCGGCGACGGCACGGTTACGCCGCACGGCATCATTTACAACGTGCCGTATTTCCGATTACAGGGCGGCGGCAACGCCGTGATTATCGACCCCGAGCCGGGCGACATTGGCATGTGCGGCTTTTGCAGCCGTGACATTTCGAGTGTTAAACAGAACAAAGCGCCGTCCGCCCCACAGAGCAGGCGGCGTTTCGATTATTCGGACGGCCTCTATTTCGGCGGCTTCCTGAACGGTACGCCAGAGCAGTACATCATGTTCTTCAAAGGCGGTATTAAGTTGTTCTCCCCCGGCGACATCGAAATGGAAGGCAAGAATATCGTACTGAAGGCGCAAAACGGCGTGAGCAGCACCTCGCAAACTTTTCAAGCCAACACCCAAACCACGGCGCAATTCACGGGCGGTGGCGGGATTTCTGCCGACGGCGATGTGAAGGCCAAAGACATCAGCCTACTGCATCACGTCCATGGAGATGTGCAGCCAGGCAGCGGCAACACGGGAGAACCGCAATGAACACCCTCTATCTTGACCCGCAAAGTTGGGATTTGGCCTTGGATGTGGCAGGCAATATTGCGCTGGCGAAAGATCCATACGCCAAGGCGCAGGATGTGGCCTCTGCCGCCCGCCTGTTCGTCGGGGAGCTGTATTACGACACAGAAAAGGGTGTCCCCTATTTTGAAGAAACACTGGGCAAAAAGCAGTCGTTCGCGCTGTACCGGCATCGGTTGGTACAGGCTGCCTTGTCCGTCCCCGGCGTGGTGGCGGCAGACGTGGCCGCCGAATTGCGCGACGGGCGTGTGCTTTCAGGTAGCCTAAAATTTACCGATGATGCCAAGAAACAATATGAGGTAATGCTATGAACAGTAATGTTCCACCAGTGCGCTTCACACCGCAGGGCTTGCAGATTCCGACTGAAACCGAAGTGCTGAACGGCGTGCTTGCCGATTTCAATGATGCCTTCGGTGGCGGCCTGAACCTGAATTTGGAAACGCCGCAGGGGCAGCTTGCCTCTTCTCTAGCCGCCGTGATTGCCGACAAAAACAACCTGATTGCCGAACTGGTCAATCAAATCCACCCAGAATATGCCGAAGGCGTGATGCAGGATGCCATCGCGCAAATCTACTTTTTGCAACGCAAGCCAGCCACCGATTCGGTGGTGGTGTGCGAGTTTATCGGCCTGCCCGGCACACAGATTCCGCAGGGATTCATCGTGCAGGATGAGGCAGGCAACCAATGGGCTTTGCAGCAGGAAATCGGCATTCCCATCAGCGGGAAAGTCAGCGGCACGCTCATTGCTGCCGGGCAGATTGAAGCACCCGCCCACAGCGTAAATATTATTTATCAAGCCTTGGTGGGGCTGGATAGGGTGGATAACCCGCACCCCGCCGTTCCCGGACGGGCGGAAGAGAGCCGCGCCGAATTTGCCGAACGCAGGCGGCGCAGCGTGGCCATCAATGCCCACGGAACGCCGCAGGCAGTGTATGCCAACGTGTTTGCGTTGGACGGTGTGCGTGATGTGTACGTCATTGACAACCCGAAAGGCCAAAGCGTACAGGCCGGCGCGACCAACTACACGCTCAAGCCGCACAGTATCTATGTGGCAGCGGTGGGTGGTGATGATACGGCGGTAGCTGAAGCTGTATTACGCTACGCGGGCAGCGGCTGCGATTTCAATGGCAACACCGAAATCACAGTGTACGACCACAACTACAACGACCCGAAGCCTGCCTATCAGGTAGCCTTTATGCGCCCGAACGAACTGCCGGTGCATTTCCGTATCAAAATTGAGCGCGGCGCATTTGTTGGTGCGGAAACGGCCATCAAACAAGCCGTCATTGCCACCTTCAAGGGGCGCATCGGTGCAAATCTATATGCCATTGGCTACGTTGCTCCAGTGGTAAAAGCTGTGCCGCAGGTGCATGTGTTGGATGTGGAAATCGGTTTGTCGGCAGGTAGTATGGGCAATTCCGTAACAGTAGGTATCGACCAAACGCCCGTTGTTCGCGCCGAAAATATCGAAGTGGTGAGCGTATGATAACCGTGGGCGAAACCTTAATCAGCCAATATGCCAACAGCCCAGTCATCTGCCGCCTGATACGGCGGTTTGACGACTGCCTAGACCCGCGCACAGACAAACAGCGGTTTTACGATACCGTGTGGAACGTGTCCACCGCACAAGGTTTTGGGTTGGATATTTGGGGGGCGATTGTTGGTATTGAGAGAGAAATCATGATTAGCGCGCAAGACGAATACATCGGCTTTGCGCAGGGCTTTACTCCGTTTGGCAGCGGTGTGTGGAGCACTGGTGAAGGCCTGGAGCGACGCTACCGTTTGGACGACGACACCTACCGCCGCGTGATTATGCTCAAAGCCATGAGTAACATCATTCACGCCACCGCCCCACACATCAACCGCCTGCTGCGTGAGATGTTCGGTACACGCGGGCGCGCGTATTTTGTGAAAAACGGCACGATGGCCGCGCGTTATGTGTTTGAGTTCTACCTTCTGCCCGTGGAACGCGCCATTATCCGCCAAAGTGACTTATTGCCGCGCCCCAGCGGCGTATTGCTGGATTTTTACGAGCCGGAGGCAGACAAAACCTTCGGCTATATTGAAGCCAACCTGGCACCCTTCGGCGAGGGTGCTTTTTTTATGGGAGTTTAAACCATGCCACAGCCAAAACTGCTCTCCAAACCTTGGGCGGCGGACGGTCTGAAAAACAGTATCCCCGTCACCCGCAACGGCTCTCTAGCGCAGGAGGCCGCCACCTATGCCGAGGGTTTCCCAAACATCACGATGACCCCGATTTCAGTCGGCGGCAAACCGCCCAGCGGCAAAGACATGAACGGCATATTGCACGAAATCAGCGCGCACACCGTTTGGCAAAACCAAGGCGGGCGCTACCGCTTTGACCAAGCCTTTTGCGATGCCATCGGTGGCTATCCCAAAGGCGCAGTGCTCATCAATGATGCATCAGACACCGAATACATCAGCCTAGTGGATGCCAACACCCACAACCCGAACAGTGGCAACAACACAGGGAAATGGGCGGTACATGCGGGCAAAGGACTGAAAGCCAGCACTACACAGGCCGGCATTGTACAGCTCTCATCTGCCACCAACAGCGACCGCGAAGATATGGCCGCCACGCCTAAAGCAGTTAAGGCGGCATACGACAAGGCGGTAGAAGCTGTCGCAAACGATTTGCCCAGCGGCGCCGTGATGTATTTCGCCGGCCAAACCGCACCGGCAGGCTGGCTCAAAGCCGACGGTGCCGCCGTATCCCGCACCACTTATGCCGCGCTGTTTGCCGCCATCGGTACTACCTACGGCGCCGGCGACGGGCGCAACACCTTCAACCTGCCAGACCTGCGCGCCGAATTTGTGCGCGGCTGGGACGATGGGCGCGGCGTGGACAGCGGGCGTGCCTTCGGTTCGGCACAGGGGCATGCCGTTGCCAATCACTACCACCCAACAGGGGTATTTTGGTCGGACAACGATGATTTAACCATGCCGCGCGAAACCGAATACGGTAACAAAACCTCAATGCAGGCCGGCGACCCGGCTGCCGTTGTATTGGGCGCAAGTCAAGGCGGTGCCAATCAGAAGAACTATCACTTGGATGCCAATTTGGCCAACAACAAAGGCAGTGGCAACAACTGGACGCTGACCACCCACACCGACCATATGACTGTTGCTCAAGGCGGCGGCGAGACTCGCCCGCGCAACATCGCACTGCTCGCCTGCATCAAGATTTAAGGCACGGTCTGGGCACTGCGGGCGGCACCGCCTGAAAACGGAGGATGAAATGTCCGAACAGGATAAATACCAAATCATTGCCGATTTTTTACGGCAGGTCGGTTTCCGGCGCGGCGTACTGCTATTTCTCGCCGGCATCCCGGCACTGGTGTTGTGGAAAACCGACCCCATCGCGCTGGTCGACCGTTTCAGCCGGGCCAATGCGGAAACGGCAATCGAAGGGGTGCACAAAGAAGGGTCGGCTGCGCCCTACCTGCAATCCCCGCACGGCTTTGTGGAAAACAAAGAAGCCGAAAGCGCGGCGGATGGCGTGGCGATGGCGGACCTGCAGGCCGTTTTGGGCTACAAATTCGTACCGAGCAGCAACCCCTACGAATATCAGGGGCGGCTGTTGGTATTTGCCAAAACCAAGCAGGACGAACAGCGCATGGTGTCGGAAATCGGGCTGTCGTGGCTGCCGATTTTAAGCGGCAAGTCCACGGTGGAGAAAATCCTAGCCGGGCAGAGTGGCGTGTCGGCGTGGCAGCCGGAGAAGCAGGGCTTTTACTTTGCCGACGGCACGGCGGACGAAACGCCGAGCCTGAATACCGACCTGCTGGCACACGGCTACGGCGTGCGGCGGGTATACCGCTACCCCGTTAAAAAAGGCGGGCGCGTGGCAGGCTATCTGGCCGTGTATGCGGAAAAGGAATTGGACGCGGCAACGCGCGCGCAGTTGGAAACCGCCGCCGCGAGATTGGGAGCGTATCTATGAGGGGCTTACTGACCGGATACGGCGGCGGTACCGCCAGCCTGTCCAAAGTCGTGATGCTCAGCGGGCATGTGGTGTGCAGCGCGGTGATCGGCTGGCAGGCATATAAAGGCAGCCTGCACTTCGATTTCTACCTGGCCTACATCTGCGCCTGCTACGGCGCGAACAGCACCAACAAGGCCATCAGCATCCTCGGCCGGCGGCCGGCGGCCTCTCGGGACGAACAAGGAGGGGCATCATGAAGCCGAGACTGCCCAAACACTGCACCGCCGCCATCGTGATTTGCGGGGCGCTGGCCGGCTTTACCGCCTATTCGTGGTACGGCTTTGCCGAAGCGCTGGCGGGCAAGAATGCCGAACTGGCGGCCTTGGCGGCCGAGCGGGACGAACTGCTGGAGATCATGGTGGCGCAGGACGGCCTGATACAGAGCCAAACCGCCGCACTGCAAAGCGCCAAGCTGGACAATGCCGGCAGCCGGGCGGAACTCCGTGCCCAGGCGCAAAAACTGGCACAGATGCGCGCCGAGCTGGCCGCCAAACATCCGGCCGCCGCCTTCAGGCCGCCTGAAAAAGTCGGACGCGAGACCGCTAACAACCTGAGAAGGATAAACAGACTATGGCAAAAATAATCCTGACCGCCGCACTGCTGGGCCTGGCGGCCTGCACCGGCCCCGCCCACTACCCGACCGTCTGCAGCAAACCGAAACCCAGCACCGCCGCCCCCCGGCTGCCGGCGGCGCAAATCAGGGCCGGTACCGGCCAAGACAAGGCCGTGGAACTGCTGACCCAATCCCTGCACACCGCCGCCGTGTACACCAAAAGGCTGGAAGAGTTTGCCGACAGCTGCCGCGCTAATCCCGCCTTCAAGGCACGCCGCCAGACGGCAGAATTTTAGGCTACCTGAAAACCAGAAAGGAAACGAAATGACAGAATTGCCGTGGATTGACGAAGCAAGAAAATACATTGGTATGCACGAACGGGATGCCCGCGGCTTAAAAACCATCCCTATGTGGGTGCGGGCTTTGAAAGGCTGGTGGAGCGATACCAAAACGCCGTGGTGCGGAACGTTTGTCGGCCACTGTCTGCAGGCAGCCGGCAGGGATATTGCAAAAGAATGGTATCGGGCGAAATCCTGGGCAAAAGGCGCAACCCGTTTGGCGAAGCCGGCCTACGGCTGCATCGTGGTATTCGAGCGGCAGGGCGGCGGGCATGTGGGCTTTGTGGTCGGTCAGGACAGGCAGGGCAACCTGATGGTATTGGGCGGCAACCAGGGCGACGCGGTCAATATCAAACCGTTTGCCAAGAGCCGCGTGATTGCCTACCTATGGCCGAACAAAGGCGGCAAACCCGCTTATCCCGCAGAAGGGCGCTATACGCTGCCGCTGCTCGCGAGCGACGGGAAGCTGAGCAGAAACGAGGCGTAACCATGGCCGGCAGGAACAAACTGCCCGAACAGGCGAAACCCCGCAAACAGGCGGGTTGGCGGGGTCTCTAATCATCAATCTCGGAGCGGCGGCATGGAGACTGACGACTACGCGAATCATAAACGATTTGCCCTCAGAAATCCAGGGGTAAGGCAAAGGGCACCGGTTGCCCGATGCCCTGTTGTCACTGTCTCAACCTAGCGGGAAACAGATTCCTACCGATATTGCTATCGGAAACAATAGTATCTTACACCTGATGCGCCAGACACGGAATCATGCCGTCTTCATACGGAGAGGTGATGTGGCTGACGAGATGGCGGTAGATTTTGCCGCCCTTCACCGTAACGGCGTAGTAGGCGTTGCGGTTCAGGTTGAACGGGATATTGGCCTGATTGGCAAACAGCTTCGGCACGGTTTCCAAATTCACGGTGTCGGCTTCGCTGTACTGTACGCCCTTCTCCACCGCCACGCGGCTCATCAGGCTCAACACTTCAAGGAACTGTTCGGGCGGCACGTCTTTGTAGCCGACTTTGAATTTGGATTTGATGCTGCTCCACAAGGTAATGGCCAGCTTGGCCTGATGCTCTCTCGGCACGGCGCCCACCAGCATACGGTGCAAGGCTTTGACTTGTTCCTGCTGCTCGTAGGTCAGGCCGGACGGTAGGGCTTTGCGGGGTGTCAGGCTACCTGAAAGAATCTGCTCAATCTGTTCGTCGCACCATACGGCAAATTTAGGGTCGAGCCAGCGGGCGAAGTGGACGGCCAGCTTTGGGTGTAGCCATGTGCCGCGATTGTTGCCACCGTGTTTGACAATAACCAGTTGATTTTTATCCAAGAGGATTTTTCTCCTCTTGCTCAAATTATCAGCAAGCTCAACTATATATTCTTGAGTTTGCTCGGTTTTTAGGTAGTCTTTCGGAAGCTTGCCAAAATGCGTAGCAACAGCCGTAGCATTCAGGTAGCCGTCTTGGCGGAAAGAAACGGGGATGTTGTTGAATTGAAAAGATTGAATTGCGTTCATTGCTGAACTCCTATGTAAATTGATTGGATTGCCACTTGATAGGTGGCGGGCTTCAATCACCGTACATAGTCGGCGGAGCGTATTCCCCTTTCGGGTATTGTATTCGGCTCTCTCGACCCGCCATTGAAGGCTACCTGAAAAATATCAGGCATAAAAAAGCCGCGCTGTCGGGGCGTTTGAACCGCTATGTAAAGTGATGCGGCCATAATACCCCAATCACCAGACTTTATGCAACATAAAGAAAGGAATCCTATGACATGGATATTGAAATACTGGAAACCACTTGCCCTTGCCGCGCTGTTGGCGGCGGTGGTAGGCGGGGAATATTGGTATGGCAGGCAACGCTACCAAGCGGGCTACGATGCGGCCACGGCAGCCATCAATGCCAAACTGGCCGAGCAAAAGCAGAAGCATCAAAAAACCGCCCATGCGGCAAGCGTGGAATATCAACAAGAGAAGTCCAAAGCGGACGAGAAAGTGAGGGTAAGGCGTGAAGTGGTACGGCAAATTATCGAGCGGCCTGTGTTTACTGGCGATTGCGTTGATGCTTCCGGGGTGCAAGTCCTCAACGCCGCCATTGCCGAGCGCCATTGAGCCGCCGGCCGATTTGGCTATGCCCTGCCCAAGGCTGCCCGAATTGTCGGGAACAACGGGCAAGGTAATACTGCCGTGGGCGCTGGAAGTGGTGCATCTGTATAACGACTGTGCGGCACGGCATGACGGGTTGATTAAGGCATGGCCTAATTAGACAACAGCCAGTACAAAGATGGCTAATAAAGAGTTTGGACAAAGTTTGCCAGCGTGTGGTTTAATACGGCCAAGGTATCCAAAGTTTTAGCAAGCGGTAAATTAGCTAAATCAATGGGTTATATAAAATTCTCGTGACTTGTAATCAGGGGGTCGCGAGTTCGATTCCTGCCGCCGGCACCAAATCCCAAACAGGCTACCTTTTCAGGTAGCCTGTTTTACTTACTGCCATACGTACACCCTTCAAACTCAATATCTCTCTCTGTGGGAGCTGCCGTCTGCCCACGCCGGCGATATTCCCAGCCCATGTATCGATACCGCCCTCCGGCAACATCCGTGTATTCACCTATTCAGACTATACCATGGCACCGAATGTGGATATGTGGGCGATCACGTTTCAAAAGGCAACGACTTCATCGTGGTAAACGACTTGGCCGACGGCTTGAGCATCCGCTTCTCTGATTTGGCTAAAACCGATTTAGCAGAAAAGCTGCTGAGCATCGTTGAAACACCAAGGCTACCTGAAACACCATAGCCAAACAAAGCAGGCACAATCGCAAAGTTGTGCCTGCTTGTTTATCCACCGCACCAAATTAACGGGCAGGAGAGCAATCCTTATACAGCATTTGGCCGTTGGGCGCGCTCACGATGATATCTTGGCTACGGTAGTTGGCCGAATCCATAGCATTGGTAGTCAGGCGGTAGCCGTTGGCGCTGAATACGGTGTCCACATTGTCGGAAGCCGACAGGTTATACGGCAAACGCAGATTGCGGTTGTTCACTCTCAGCTCGGCGCTAGTAGGCACGCCGGCGGAATTGAAGTGGTAATTCACATTCAAGCGGCGGCCCTGCTGGCAAACGTAGGCCACACTGCCGCTACGGGCTGCGGCGGGCGGCACTTGACGGGCAGGCTCGTTGTGGCGCGGATTACAGTCTTTATACAGGAATTCGCTGCGCGGCGAGAGGATGCTGATGCCTTCTTCACTGCGGTAGTTGCTGGCGGTAAGCACCGGGCCGGTCAGGTTGTAGCCGGCACGGTCTTTAAACGCTGTGCCCGTGCTGTCAGAGCGGCGCGCATCGAAAGCCATGTTGCGGTTGCTGCCGTTGAGGCGGGCGCGCGCAGACACGGGTTTACCACGGCTGTTGAACTGATAGCTCACATCCACCTGTTTGCCTTGTTGGCAGACATAAGACACAGTGCCGCCAGCAGCAAATGCCGGAGCAGCGATGCCCACGGCCAAAGCAGCTAATGCAGTAGATTGCCAAAACTTCATTTTCAAACTCCCTTCATGTTGGAATGTAATTGGCGTTCTCTAGGCGGATTGGCCTTTTACGCGGCCAAAACCCAATGCAGAACATTGGGTGCATTGTAACAAACCGTTTTCTTAATCTACTGTTAGCCCTAGGTTAAAATTTGTAGCGACTGTGTGGGTAAATCGTTTTTCAAGTAGCCCGGAATCAGGGGTAAAGGCTACCTGAAAAATAGCCATATCCAGCTGCTATTTCATTTTCAGGTAGCTTCAACACCCGAGGCACCAAGCTCAATCCACGTTCACCATCACCAGCTGCATCCGGCAAGCGCTCACTGCACTCAACGCATGGCGTTCGTTCGGGGCAAGATACACCACATCTCCCGCATGCAGGATTTCGTGGCGCGCGCCGATGGAGAAATCCATCTCGCCTTCCAGTAGGGTAACCACCACGGCCTTGGTAGAGGTGTGCTCGGTGAGCACTTGGCCGGCATCAAGCGTGAAAGCCACCACACGCAGCAAGTCGTTATTCAGCACAGTGCGTGAAGTGGTGGCCTGCTCGCTCACGGGCAGCGCCTGGTTCAGGCCGAGTTTGAATAGGGATTCAGATACAGAGGTAACAGCAGTTGCAGACATCAGATTGCTCCTTAATTTGTTTAACGAGTGGGAGAAAAATCCGGCCGGCAGGGTTTGATTGGATATTTTATTATTGTTGAAATGGTTAGCCGCTTAATGCAGGTTAGATGACAGCAAACTTACTTAAGATGAAACCATCATAACATATTTTCAGGTAGCCTTCCCACTGCCCGGCAGGCTACCTGAAACTCCTCAAATAGTTTACACTTCACCATTGATATCCATTCCCGCCCGCATGACGAAAGGCCTAGCTTCATGAAACTGTTTTCGCTCATCATCAAACTGCTGCTTTTAGCGGTTTTTATCGTTTTAGCCGCATTCAACACCCATCTCGTCAGCTTCAGCTACCTGCCCGGCAGCGAAATCAGCCTGCCGCTGATTCTGCTGCTCTTGGCGTTTTTCGTTATCGGCGCGGTGTTCGGCGTGTTTTCCATGTTTGGCCGCCTACTCTCCTTGCGCCATGAAAACAACCGCCTGCGCAACGAAGTGCGCAAAAACGCCCGGATCGCGCAGGAGCAGCTGCAAACGCCCGCGCCCGCCGATGCCACTCAGCCTGTGCCCAACGCCGCCCCGGTGAAGGAATAGGCGCATGGACGGCAATATTTGGTGGTGGCTCACCCCGATTATCCTGCTGCCCGTCTTCTTTGCCATGGGCTGGTTTGCCGCCCGGGTAGACATGAAAGCCGTGCTTAAGCAGGCCAAATCCGTGCCCACCGCGTTTTACGCCAGCCTGGATGCCCTGGTAGACCACAACCTCGGCAGCGCCGCCCGCCACCTGGCCGACATGACCGACCTGCTGCCCGCCGGCGACAACGCCTACGAGCTGCACCTCACCCTGGGCAAACTCTACCGCCAGCGCGGCGAAAACGACAAAGCCATCCGCATGCACCAAGCCCTGCTCGAAGCGCCCGAAACCGTGGGCGAAAAGCGCAACCAAGTGCTGTTTGAACTCGGGCAAGACTACCAAAGCGCCGGCTTGGTAGACCGCGCCGAGCAGATTTTCCTCGGCCTGCAGCAAGGCAATATGGCCGCCCAAGCCCGCCAAGTGCTGCTGAATATCTACCAGCAAGACCGCGACTGGGCCAAAGCCATCGACACTGCCCAGCTGCTCAGCCACGACGAACAAACCTACCGCTTCGAAATCGCCCAATTCTATTGTGAGCTGGCGCAAGCTGCCCTGTTCAAATCCGACTTCGAGCAAGCCCGTGCCAATATTGCCAAAGCACTGGACGCCAACCGCAAATGCGCCCGCGCCAACATGATTCTCGGCGACTTGGAGCAAAAGCTGGGCAACTACCCCGCCGCCGTAGCCGCCTACACCGCCATCGAAAAACAAAACCATGCCTACTTAAGCATGGTGGGCGAAAAACTGTATGACGCCTACGATGCCCAAGGCGAAGCCGCCGCCGGCCTCGCCGTGCTCACAGGCTACCTGAAAACCTTTCCCCAGCTCGATTTAATCAACGTAGTGTACGAAAAATCGCTGCTGCTCTACGGCGAAGAAAAAGCGGCCGAAACCGCCGTGGAACTCGTGCGCCAAAAGCCTGACCTCGGCGGCGTATACCGCCTGCTCGGTCTGCGCCTGAACAACCTCGATCCTGCCTGGAAGAGCGATGCTGACATGATGCGCGGCGTGATCGGGCGCACCCTGCAGAAAAACGTGATGTACCGCTGCCGCCACTGCCATTTCAAATCGCAAGTATTCTTCTGGCACTGTCCCGCCTGCAACAAATGGGAAACCTTCACCCCCAACAAAATCGAAGTTTAGCCCCGAACGGAAAACAAAATGCCCGATAACATGATGACCATCAACCAAATGTACCGCATGCTCAACGTGTGGACACACCGCATCCGCCACAGCGACCGTTTTATCGAACGCTACAGCGGTGCCCAACGCGCCCTGCTCGCCTACCTCAGCCTCGACCTTCTGATGGAAGACGACGGCTTCGTGGTGCTGATTGCCGATGGCCGGGGCGAACACGCCCTCGCCCCCGAAACCGCCGAATACCTGCGCCAATGGGGCGTTCGCGACACCCCCAACATCATCGATCGCGCCCACGCCCTTTACCAACAGCACGGCGCCACCATCCAAGCCGCCACCCCAAACAGCAGCATTGAAAAACTGCGCATACAATTCCCCCAGTTTGACGAGCTCGATGCCGACTACTGCCTCGTGTGTGAAGACGACTTCTGTACCGTCTGCTCCTACATCCGCCGTCACCCTGCAGAATTCGCCGAGCTCACTGCCGCTGCCGGCGAAAGCGGCAGTCCCATGCCCCCGCTTGACGCTTAATTAAAGGCTACCTGAAACCTATTCCTCAGCAACACGGCTTTCAGGTAGCCTTTTCCATTCCAACCCATCCGCCCCCATCCCCATGAACCCCCTTATCCTCGACCCCGCCCCGCCCGCCCGCCGCACCCCCGTTATCGTTGCCCTCGATTTTGCCAACGAAGCCGACACCCTCGCCTTCGTGCGCCGCTTAAGCCCCGATTTGTGCCGCCTCAAAATCGGTAAAGAGCTGTTTACCGCCACCGGCCGCCGTCTGGCCGAAGCCCTAATCAACCAAGGCTTCCAACTCTTCCTCGACCTCAAATACCACGACATCCCCAACACCGTGGCCGCCGCCTGCCGCGTGGCCGCCGACATGGGCGTGTGGATGGTGGATATGCACACATCAGGCGGCCGCCGCATGATGGAAGCCGCCACCGAAGCCGTGGCCAACCACCGCCAACGCCCCCTGCTCATCGGCGTCACCATCCTCACCAGCATGGAACAGGCAGACCTCAACGAACTCGGCCTCACTGCCCCCATTGCCGATTGGGCATCCCGCTGGGCCGCCCTGGCGCAGCAATCCGGCCTCGACGGCGTGGTCTGTTCCCCGCACGAAGCTGCCTCCCTGCGCCAGCAGCGCGGCAGCGAATTCGTGTTGGTTACTCCCGGCATCCGCCCCAACCCCGGTAGCAACCAAGACGACCAGCGCCGTATCATGCCCCCTGCCCAAGCCCTCGCCGACGGCAGCAGCTACCTTGTTATGGGCCGCCCCATCACCCAAGCGCCCGACCCCGCCGCCGTACTGGCCGAAATCAACCGCCTGGCCAACCCCGCCGACTAAGCAGCCAATAGCAATCAGGCTACCTGAAAACGAATCCCGTTTTAACTTCGTTGAAGTTCGCTTTCGGGTAGCCTCCATTCATTTCGCCGCCAACGCCCCCTTCCCAGCCACTTGCCGCCGACTGACAAACCCGCCGTTTTCTTGTACAATCCGCCTCTTATTTCGTCAAAATCCGTAAACCTTGATAGCGGATTAACACATTTTCGATACAAGGCGGCGAGCCGCAGATAGTACAGGTAGTACGGCAAGGCGGGCCAACGTCGTAGCAAAAGTTAAGTTAATTCGCCATACCGCAGCAGAGCAAAGATTTCCATGAACAGCGAAACCGGCCTTATTCAACTGTTTTCCCAACATTTTCCGATTATCTACGAATATCGCCAAATGTTCTTCTTCGGCATGCTGGCCACCATCGGCATCGCCGCCGCCTCCACCTTTTTCGGCATGATTCTGGGCTTGTGCAACGCCCTGATCCGCGTGATTCGAATCGAAAAAGGCAACATCGTTACCAAAGGCCTGCTGCGGCTGCTGCAACAATGCTCGCGCCTCTACGTTACCCTATTCCGCGGCACGCCGATGCTGGTACAGATTTTTATTTGGCACAACGTGTGGTCGCCCCTTTTGGTGCATCAGCAAAACGGCCTGTTAATCAGCGGCGATTTGGCTATCTACCTGCGCCAGAACTATGCCCCGCTGGTGGCTGGTATCTTGGCACTTTCCTTCAACTCCGGCGCCTACATCACCGAAGTATTCCGCTCCGGCATCAAATCTATCGACCGCGGACAAATGGAAGCTGCCCGCTCGCTCGGCTTGAGCTACGGCCAAGCCATGCGTTACATCATCCTGCCGCAAACCCTGCGCCATATGCTCGGTCCCTTGGGCAACGAATTTATCACCCTGCTCAAAGACAGCTCGCTCTTGGCCACCATCGCCGTAGCCGAGCTGACCTATGTCGCCAAGAGCGCGGCCGGCCGCTATTATGTGTATGAAGAACCGTATTACTTCATCGCCTTGGTTTACCTGATGCTCACCATGACACTGGCCTGGTTCTTCTCCCACCTGGAGAAAAAATACAATACCGACAATAACCGCTAACCGCTTGCTTCTCTCAACCAAAAGGCTACCTGAAAATTTCAGGTAGCCTTTTTATCATTTGCAGCGCTTACTCTGCGGGAAAAACCGATCCACTCCGTTTTCGCACCACACCAGCTTCTGTTCCTGAGCAGCGGCCAGTAGGCGGTCGTTTTCCGGCAGGGCGGCGCGTTCGGCTTCGGGGTGGTAGAGGTGGTAAGCCACAGCGGCGAATTTCAGGTTGGCGCGTTGGCCGCCATTGTTGAAAAAGCGGGCGACAAATTCACTGTCTTCACGCCCCCAGCCGACAAAATCGCTGTTGAAGCCGTTGATTTTCAGCGCGTCTTCGCGGAAGAAAGCCATATTGCAGCCGCGGATGCCGTGGAAATCATCGCGGGTTTCGCGGCGTAGGATGCGCTTGGAAAGCCACGGTAGGTGGCAGGCGGAGAAGCGTTTTTCAAAACGTTTTTCCAAGCCCTTTTCATACCATTTGAGCACGCGGTAGCTTGAAGGGTTGTCCAGCAGCTCGTTGGTTTTCTCGGGCGTGAGGATCACGCGGCTGCCCTGCACAAACAGGCCTTTTTTTGCGGCGTGTTTGTGGTCGGCGATAAATTCGGGATGCAGCACCATATCGCCGTCGATAATCACGATATAGTCACTGCCCGCCTGCGCTAGGGCGCGGTTGCGCGATTCGGCCAGGCGAAAACCGTCGTCGGGCTGCCAGGCGTGCAACAGCGGCACGGGGAACTGCGCCCGATAGCGTTCAACCACGGCACGGGTATCGTCGCGCGAGCCGTCGTCGGCCACAATCACTTCCTGCGGCAGCACGCGCTGCGCCAGCACCGAACGCAGCACGGCTTCCAGCGCGTCGGGGCGGTTGTAGGTGGTGATGATGAGCGACACGGTGAGCCGCTGGTTGGCTTCGTGCAGCTTGATGTATTTGTAGTAGGCGCCGCTGGCGTTGGCAAAGGCAATCGTCCAACCGTCGCCGCCGTCGAACATGCCGCGTTTCAAAATATAGTTTTTGAAAAACGCCACCGCGCCGTGCCCCACCGCACTGAGCACGGAAGCGCGCCGTTTGAATTGCTGCTGCGCGGCAAACAAATCGGTGTAGTGCTGCATTTTGCTGATGAGGGCGGCGGCGCCGTCGAACGAATAATGCAGAAGCGGATGTTTTTCAGGTAGCCTCACCACGCTGCTGCCGGCCGGTTCGATTAGGGATTCGTGTACCTGGTTGTCGTTGAAGCGCACGGTTTGGCGGTGGTAGAGGCGTTTCACCCAATCCGGATACCAGCCGCAGCTTTTGATGGGGCGGCCGCGATAATGGTTCAGGCGCGGCAGAGCGTAGATTTTGCCGCTATCGCCCCAATCCAGCGCGCGGATGGCCTCCACTTGCTCGGGCGGCAGGATTTCATCGCTGTCGATATTGAGCACCCAATCGTTGCGTGCCAAACCGGCAGCCAGGTTTTTCATCGGGCCGAAGCCGATAAAGTCGTGATGGTGCACGGCCACATTGGGGAAGCGGCGGGCAATGTCAAGCGTGCGGTCGGTGGAGCCGTTGTCGAGCACGATGATTTCGTCAAATGCGGCCAGTGCGGCCAAGCAGTCTGCCAAGTGCCGCTCGGCATTTTTCACCAGCATGGTGATGCTCACGGGAATGGGGGTCATAATGCCTCTTCTATTGAATACGATTGGATGGCACAGGCTACCTGAAAACGAAGCTTCAACGCCGTTAAAACAAACGAAGTGAGTTTCTACGAAGCTAAAACGAGTAAAGCAAGTTTCGCCAAAACAAGGTGTTCAAAAGTAGCCGAGCCAAGGTTTCAGGTAGCCTCTAACGCCGTTTGCGGGCAGGTGCAGGCGTTTGACCGGCGGCGTACACCACAAATACGGTCGGCTGCTTGTGCAGGTCGGGCAGTTGCGGCTGTTTACGCCATTCGCCCGCCGTCATGCTGATGATACGCTGCTCCGGCAGGGTGAGGTTGCTGGCGGCGCACAGCAGGGTATCGGCTTGCAGCGCGGCCACGGCATCGGCCAGCAGGGCGTTGTTGCGATAGGGGGTTTCGATAAAGATTTGGCTTTCGTTGCGGCACTGCGAATCCTGCTCGATGGTTTTCAGGTAGCCCACCCGCCCGGCAGAATCGGCGGGCAGATAACCGCGAAAGGCAAACTGCTGGCCGTTGGCACCGGAGGCCATCAGGGCCAGCATCAGGCTGGACGGCCCCACCAGCGGCCACACGGCAAATCCGGCGCGATGCGCCAGCGCCACCAGCACCGCGCCGGGGTCGGCCACCGCAGGGCAGCCGGCTTCGCTGAGCAAACCCATGCTGCGACCTTGGCGCAGCGGTTGCAGCAAATCGGGCAATTCGGCGGGCTCGGTGTGTTTGTTTAACGTGCGCAGGCTCAGCTCTTGCAGCGGAGCGTTCAAACCGAAATGGCGCAAGCAGGCGCGGGCGGTTTTCTCGCCTTCAACCACAAAATCGGTAAGGCCTGCCAGCAGCTTTTGCTCGTGCGGCAGAAGGCAGGGGGTATCTGGGCTGCCTAGCGGAGTGGGGATAAGGAATAAAGTGGGTTGCATAGTGTTGTTGCTGGCCTAGAAAAGGCTACCTGAAAATTTGGTGGGCTATCTCTCACTATTCGGAAACTTGCTGGTGCGTTTTAGTTTCGGAGAAACTCGCCTCACTCATTTTAACTGCGTTGAAGCTTCGCTTTCAGGTAACCTATGCCGTATCAAAGCGTTTCACGGTAGGCATCCAAATCGGCGGCGGTTTTGGTGGGGATAAATTGGGTGATTTGGTATTCAGCCAGTTTGGCTTGGTAAAACGGGTCTTCGGCAATCACAGCCTCGGCCTGTGCCCGATTGTCGGCACGCATGATAATCACGCCGCCGGTGCGCGGCTCTTTGCGGCCGGAAAGCAAAAACGTGCCGGCAGCATAGTGGCTGTCGAGATATTCGATGTGGGCGGGCAGACAAGCCTCAATTTCGGATAATGGTTTGATATAGCTTAGGGAAACGATAAACATAACTTGCCTTCTTGAGTCATTAAAACATTTTAAAGGAGCTACCTGAAATTTCAGGCAGCCTCAAGCTCACAAAACCGCCACCCCTTCGGCCTGCAAAAAATCAATCAACCGGAAAATCGGCAGGCCGATGAGGGCATTGGGATCGCTGCTGTCGATGCGTTCAATCAGCGCCCCGCCCAAACCTTCGCTTTTCGCGCCGCCTGCGCAATAAACCGCATCCAGTTCGCGCTCCAGATAACGGGCGATTTGCTGCGCGGTAAGCGGGCGCATCTTTACCGTGGTGGTATCCACATGGCAGTGCAGACTACCTGAAAATGTATTGAGCACACACAATGCGCTATAAAAATGCAGCTCTCGGCCAGCGGTTTCAGCCAGCATTTGTTGTGCTTTCGCCACGTCCATCGGCTTGCCCAGCTGCTGCCCGTTGCAGCAGGCCACTTGGTCGGCACCGATAATCAAATGCTGCGGGAAACGCGCAACCAGCGCGCGGGATTTGGCCTCGGCCAACCGTTCGGCAGTTTGGCAGGGCGTTTCGCCGGGTAGCGGCGTTTCATCGCAATCAGGCGCGGCAGTGGCAAATTGCAGGCCGAGCTTGGCCAACTGCCGCCGTCGGAACGGCGAAGAAGAAGCGAGAACAATCGGCAGGGCTGTGTTCATAAACCGTATTAAAATATTGACGTTTCAGGCGGCTGATTATATCATAATACGTTTATGTCAGACCCTATTTTGATTGATCTGAAAGCACTGGCCGAACAGGCACAGCATCTGGCCGGCCAAATCCGGCTGAGCGAGATGGATGAGCGCGTGAGCCGGCACGAGTTTTTGGCCGAACGGCAAACGCCTGTGTCTTTTACCTTACAGGGCGGCTGCGATAAACGGCAGCGCCTGTATTTGGATTTATCGGTTTCAGCGCAGTTGTCGCTGGTTTGCCAACGCTGCATGCAGCCGTTGCCCTTTGCTTTAAACGAACAGGCGCATATCGTTTTGTTTGATAGCGAAGAAGCGCTGGATGAAGCCATGGCGGCCGAAGAAGAGCTCGAAGGCATGCTGCCAGAAGCGCAGTTAGATGTCGGCATGCTAGTGGAAGAGCAGATTCTGATGGCGCTGCCGTATGCCCCCTGCCACGAAAGCTGCCATTCCGATCAGCTCGATGCCGTCAATCAAGATCGCCCCAATCCGTTTGCTGCTTTGGCGGCGTTGAAAAGTGGTCGTTAATTATTTTATTCAGGTTTATCCTCAGGAGTTTGCAACATGGCTGTTCAACAAAACAAGAAATCCCCCTCCCGCCGCGGCATGCACCGCTCCCACGACGCGCTGACCGCTCCCGCCCTGTCTGTAGACAGCGCTACCGGCGAAGTACACCGCCCGCACCACATTTCCGCCAACGGCATGTACCGTGGCCGCAAAGTCGTTAAGGCCAAAGACGAGTAAATCAGCCATAGGCCGATTCCAAGCCAGCAGATTGCCCTTAGCAATTACTGGCTTTTTTGCGTTGCATTGCAAATATAGGGCAGCAAAGAAAACCGGGGTTTCAGGCAGCCTGAAACAGCCTCTGTGCCTATTGGTTGCCCTCTGCTCAACAGCTGTTTACAATTTGCCGTCACGCAGATAACTCAATAACAACCCTCACTGCGCCGACTTAACAAAGGATTGAAAATGTCGGAAAAAATTTGGTACACCTACGACGAGATTCATCAAGCCATCCGCCATCTGGCGCAAAAAATCCAAGCGTCCGGCACTCGCTACGATGCGATGATCGCCATTGGCGGCGGCGGTTTCATCCCCGCGCGGATGCTGCGTAGCTTCATCAATATTCCAATCTACGCCATCACCACCGCCTATTACTGTAACGACCACAGCCACACCCCCCGCGATTCCGTGCAGAAAATCCAATGGCTCGACCCAATGCCGGAGAGCTTGAAAGGCAAACATGTTTTGGTGGTGGACGAAGTAGACGACAGCCGCGTTACCCTGCAATTCTGCCTCGAACAGCTGCAAAAAGAAAACTTTGCTTCACTAGGCGTAGCCGTATTGCACGAAAAAATCAAAGAAAAAAAAGGCACCCTACCGCCCAATATCGCCTACTTCAGCGGCCTTGTTACGCCCGACTGGTGGATTAACTACCCCTGGGATGCCGACGACATCAATGAACACAACGCACTAGCCGCCCAAAAACCGCAACTGCCCTAAGGGCTACCTGATACCATCCGTCCGCCGCTATTCCATTCTATCTTTCAGGTAGCCTCATGGCACGGCAACGGAACACAACGGAAACACAGAATTAAATGATTACTTTAGCCATAGACGCAATGGGCGGCGATGCCGGCCTCACGGTTACCATTCCGGCAGCTTTAGCCTTCCTACAAGAAAAAACTGATGTCAAACTCATTCTGGTAGGCAATGAAGAAGCCGTTCGCAGCACACTGAGCGAACACGCTTCACACGAGCGGCTACAAATCATACATGCCAGCGAAGTGGTGGGCATGGACGAAGCCCCACAGTCGGCCTTGAAAAACAAAAAAGACTCTTCTATGCGCGTGGCCATCAGCCAGGTAAAAGCAGGAGCAGCGCAGGCAGCCGTATCCGCCGGTAACACCGGCGCACTGATGGCCACTGCCCGCTTCGTGCTCAAAACCCTGCCCGGCATCGACCGGCCGGCAATTGCCAAATTCATGCCCTCCAAAGGCGGCGGCCTCGCCCTGATGCTGGATTTGGGCGCCAACGTGGATTGCTCCGCCGCCCAGCTGTTGCAATTTGCCGTGATGGGCGGCGAACTGTTCGGCGCCATGTATCCGCGCAACAGCCAACCGCGTATCGGCCTGCTTAATGTCGGCACTGAAGACATCAAAGGCGGTAGCGTGATTAAAGAAGCACACCACCTGTTGCAACAAAGCCCGCTGAATTTTGTTGGCAACGTGGAAGGCAACGCTGTGTTCAGTAGCGAAGTCGATGTTGTCGTGGCTGACGGCTTTACTGGCAACGCCGTACTGAAAGCCATTGAAGGTGCGGTTAAATTTATCGGCGGCATTATCCGCGAAGAATTCAGCCGCAACTGGCTAAACAAACTGGCTGCCCTGCTGGCACTGCCCACCCTGCGCGGCTTCAAAAACCGCCTCGACCCGCGCAAGTTTAACGGCGCCATCTTCCTCGGCCTGCGCGGCATCGTGATCAAAAGCCACGGCGGCGCAGACGTAGAAGCCTTCAAATACGCTCTACTCGAGGCCTACCACGAAGTTGAATCCGGCTCCATGGCCAAAATCGAACAAGGCATCGCCACCCAAATGGCACGCCTGACTGCCGCAGCAGAACAAACCCAAACCGTAACCAACCCCGCAGAATAAGCCCCCACCATCCCTCAACCGAAAGGACGGCACAGCATGAATTGGCAACAACCCTGGATTATCGGCAACTGGAAAATGAATGGCCGCCGCAGCTCAACAGCAGCATTCTCCCAAGCTTGGACGGCACAAAGGCTACCTGAAAATGTCAGCACCGGTATTGCCGCCCCCCTACCCTATCTGCTCGACTTAAAACAAGCCGCACCCGCCCTGCCAGTTGGTGCACAAGATGTCAGCCGATTCGATAAAGACGGCGCGTTCACCGGCGAAACTTCCGCCGCCATGCTGGCTGACCTTGGCGCACAATTCGTTCTGCTCGGCCACTCTGAACGCCGCCAGTATTTCGGCGAAAACAACGAATTCCTCTCTGCCAAACTAGACAACGCCTTAGCCGCCGGTCTTACTCCGATTCTGTGCGTGGGCGAAACTCTAGCCCAACGCCAAGCCGCCCAGGAGCAGGCTGTAGTGGCCGGGCAACTCTCTGTACTGCGCGGCAAAGCCATGCCCCATATTGCCGTTGCCTACGAGCCGGTGTGGGCTATCGGTACCGGCCAGGTGGCCTCTGCCGAACAAATTGCCGATATGCACGCTTTTATTTACACGGAACTCTTGTCTTTCGCCAACAAGAGTGCTAATATCCGCGCTCTTTACGGCGGCAGTGTCAATGCACAAAACGCACAAACCATCCTGACCCTGCCTAATGTAGACGGTGCCTTAGTCGGCGGCGCATCCTTGCAGGCCGACAGTTTTGCCGCCATCGTTCAAGCCGCAGCAAAGCAATAAATAGCGAAACAAACATGGAAGCTTTTAAAACCCTTATTATGATTATTGGTGGCTTTGCCTCGATTGCTGTCATCGGCTTAGTGCTGATGCAGCAGGGCAAGGGTGCTGATGCTGGTGCGGCTTTTGGCACCGGCAGCGCGCAAGGCGTATTCGGTTCTGCCGGCAGCGCCAACTTCCTCAGCCGCAGCACTGCTATCGCCGCCACTGTATTTTTCTGCTGCTGCTTAGCACTCAGCATCATTTCCTCCAAGCAGAACAGCGGCAACAAACTGGGCTTGGATACGCCTGCTGCAACACAACATCACGCTCCGGCCGCTTCTCAACCCGTAGCAGCCAGCCAACCGGTTATTCCGGAATAAAAACAATTTCTGATTTTTCAGCCGACATGGTGGAATTGGTAGACACGCTATCTTGAGGGGGTAGTGACCGTAGGTCGTATGAGTTCAAGTCTCATTGTCGGCACCATCAAACAAAAACAGCCCGATTTTCCGGGCTGTTTTTTCGTTTATCTCCATACCTTAATAATTGATATAGCTAAAGCAATTATTCTTCATATTATAAGTGTCAAGCCGAAGACAACACAGGAGTGCGGTAAGACAAACCAATACAATATGTATGAAAAGTTTAGCCAAAACCACTCTTTCAGGTAGCACCTTGTACGGCAGCTAATACTACTTCCTTTCCGCCACTTTCTCCGTTAAAACCGTGCCGCCAAGGTAGTCGTAAAAAATTGTCGGAAAGAGTGTATGATGGCAAAGCCGATGGGCAATATCCACCACGCCAATGCCATGCCGGCCACGGTTTGGGGCGGCAGAGGAGTGAGTTGGCGTAGAATGCCGAAGGAGGCGAGCGGCAGCAGCAAAAGCAGCACAATAGCCCAGATGAAGCGCAGGCGCAGTTGGCGCAGGCCGGGGCGGCTGCCGGCGGGGGTTTGCAGCTGCAGCCGCCACACTTTCATCGGCAGGGTTTGCCCGCGCGGGCTGTGCCAGCAAAGGCGGAAATAGCCCCACCACACAGCTAGGATGATCAGTGCTACGGCCGTTTCGGCCAGCAGCGGCACAGTATGCAACGCCATATTGGCGGCGGCGGCAGGGATAAAGGCTACACAGGTTACGGCGGCCAGCAGCAAGGCTTCGTAGCACAGGGCGACGAAACGGCGGTGGAAAGAGGCGGGGGCAGGAGTGCTCATGCGAAGTGTTGTTGGTAAAAAGAATGAATGGTTTGACTGTGTTGCTGGAGGCTACCTGAAAACGGGTCGATCACCAAATCGGCGGGCAGTTTACGCAGCCAGGTGAGCTGTCGCTTAGCGAGCTGGCGGGTGGCGGCAATGCCTTGGGCGATGAAAGTGTTGCGGTCGGTTTCGCCTTGCAGGTGCGCCCAGGCTTGGCGGTAGCCCACGCAGCGCACGGCGGGGTAGTCGGGATTAAGCTCGGGATATTGCATTTGCAGTTGGCGCACTTCATCGAGGAAGCCTAGCTCCAGCATAGCGTGGAAACGTTGTTCGATATTGTGGTGCAGACGTTCGCGTTGCGCCGGAATCAGGGCGATGCTGTGCAGGGAGAGCATTGGCGTGGCGCCGGGCTGTTCGGCAAAGTGTTGGCTGAGCGGCCGGCCGGTGAGCAGCCACACTTCCAATGCGCGTTCGATGCGCTGGCTGTCGCCGGGCTTGAGGCGGGCGGCAGTGGCCGGGTCAGCCTGTTGCAGTTGGGCATAGAGGTGCGGCAGGCCGTGTTGCTGTTTTTGCTCTTGCAGTTGGCGGCGGATTTCAGGATTGGCGGCGGGCAGGCTGTTGAGGCCGTTGACGAGGGCGTGGTAGTACATCATGGTGCCGCCCACAATCAGCGGCAGGCGGCCGCGCGCGCGGATTTCGCGGTACAGGCGCAGGCAGTCATCCAAAAAATCGGCCACGCTGTAGCTTTGCGGCGGGTTGATGATATCGATGAGGTGGTGCGGCACGGCAGCACGCTCGGCCGGAGTGGGCTTGGCGGTGCCGATGTCCATGCCGCGGTAAATCAGCGCGGAATCGAGGCTGACGATTTCCAGCGGCAGCTTTTCGGCCAAGGCAAGCGCGAGCGCGGTTTTGCCGGCGGCGGTGGGACCGAGCAAGGCGAGTGCCGGCGGCGGAGTGGATTGCGGCATGAGGCTACCTGAAAAAGAAATGGATTTTCCGGCTTTAGATTTCAGGTAGCCTGTGACCACACAAAAGGCTACCTGAAACATCAAGCCACACGGCGCGGCATTCTATCAGCCGCATGATTAGAAAACAAAATATAGTGAACTAAAATAAGAATGCTACAGCGCTGACCCGCCCTACTCCGCTCCCGCCTTTCAGGCTACCTGAAAATCAGGTAGAGTTCAGCCTAACATAATTTCCCCATAATTTTTTCATTACACCACATGAAACACAGCCAATTTCACCGCATCGGCATCGTTACCCGCCCTAACACCCCACACTTGGGCGAAACCCTGAGCGAGCTGGTGGCCTTCTTTCTGGGAAACGGGCTCGAAGTGCTGCTAGACGAAGAATGCAGCAATGTTTTGCTTGCCAACCCGCTGGCCGAACGCTGCCGCCGGGTGGCCAAAGAAAACATGGGCACCCGCTGCGATCTGGTGCTGGTGCTCGGCGGCGACGGCACCTTTTTATCCGTAGCCCGCCAGCTCGCACCCTACCGCATCCCCATCATGGGCGTACATTTGGGGCATTTAGGCTTCCTCACCCAAGTGCCGCGCCAAAACATGATTGCCGACATTTCGCGCATGCTCGCCGGCCAATACCTGCCCGAAGAGCGCATCATGCTCGAATGCACCACGCAGCGCCACGACGAATCCGACTGCACCGCGCTGGCCCTCAACGAAGTAGTCATCAATCGTGGCGGCTTGGGGCAGATGATTGAATTTGAAGTGTTTATCAACCAAGAGTTTGTCTACACCCAACGCTCCGACGGGCTGATTGTGTCCACCCCCACCGGTTCCACCGCCTACGCCCTGGCCGCCGGCGGGCCGATTCTGCAATCCACCCTGCGCGCCCTCACCCTCGTGCCCATCTGCCCGCAATCCATGACCAACCGCCCCATCGTGGTGCCCGACAGCTGCGAAATCGAAATCCTCATCACCAAAGCCGACAACGCCCGCGTGCATTTCGACGGCCAATCCCACATCGACCTGCACAGCATGAACCGCCTCACCATCCGCCGCTACCGCAACACCCTGCGCGTGCTGCACCCCACCAACTACCAATACTACAAAACCCTGCGCCAGAAACTGCATTGGGGCGAGCAGCTGGTTTAGCGGGCAGAGGCTACCTGAAAACGGTTTTGATCAATTAAACCGGCCGGGCTTGTATGACCGGCTTTTGGTTTTTCAGGTAGCCTTTCCACCTTTGAATCCTCCATGTATAAATGCCGGACAATTCAAATCAAAAAGGCTACCTGAAATCTTTAGCTTCACTTTCAGGTAGCCTCTTCAAGCAATAAATCTCCAGGGAAACCGCATGGGCAATACGCTTAGCCCAAGCTAGCAAGCAGGGGAAGGCTAGCCAACGCCGTAGAAAGTAAAGCGTTCCGGCTATAGCCGTTTCAGGTAGCCTCTTTGCCGCCCGATGCCTTGCTATGCGTACCTGCCCACTCAATCAATGCCTGGCGCAAGTCGTCCAGGCCCAGGCTTTGGGTAACGGAGAGGCGCACGGCGGCGATTTGGCCGCTTTTGCTGCGCAGGATGCCGGGCTGTTGCTGCTCGGCAGGCAGGAGGTCGGTTTTGTTGTAGAGCAAGAGCTGCGGCACATCGGCCGCGCCGATTTCGGCCAGCACGCGGTTGACGTCTTCCATGCGCTGTTCGTAGTCGGGCTGGGAAACGTCGGCCACATGGAGCAATACGTCGGCTTGGGCGGTTTCCTCTAGCGTGGCGGAGAAGGCGGCCACCAGGCGGTGCGGCAGGTCGCGTACGAAGCCGACGGTGTCGGTGAGGATGATGCTGTGTTCGCTGTCGAGATACAGGCGGCGGGCGGTGGTGTCGAGCGTGGCGAAGAGCTGGTCTTTGGCCAACACGTCGGCTTTGGTGAGGCGGTTGAACAGGCTGGATTTGCCGGTGTTGGTGTAGCCCACCAGGGCGAAGGTGGGCAGGCTGCCCTGCTGGCGGGCTTTGCGGCGGGTGGCGCGCTGCCGGCGCACGTCGGCCAGGCGTTTTTTCAGCGCGGTGATTTTTTGGGCGATGAGGCGGCGGTCGGTTTCGAGCTGGGTTTCGCCCGGGCCTTTGAGGCCGATGCCGCCCTTTTGGCTTTGCAGGTGGCCGTAGCCGCGCACCAGGCGGCCGGAGAGGTGGGTGAGCTGTGCCAGCTCCACTTGCAGGCGGCCTTCCTGGCTTTGCGCGCGCTGGGCGAAAATGGCGAGGATGAGCCCCACGCGGTCGAGCACGCGGCATTGCAGCTTGGCTTCGAGGTTGCGCTCCTGCGTGGGCGTGAGCTCATGGTTGAACACGGCCAATTCGATATTGTGCGCCTGCACTTCGGCCGCCAGCTCCTCGGCCTTGCCGCTGCCCACAAACAAGGCGCCTCTGGGGCGGTCGCGGCGGGCAGTGGAAACGTGCACCAACTCCCCGCCGCCGGCACGCACCAGCTCGGCGGCTTCATCCAGCACGTTTTGGAAAGCGCGGGTGCGCTGCTCGTTGCTGCCGGAAAAACTGTCGGCCAGCATCACGCCCACCAGCAATACGCGCTCGGGGCGGCTGAGGGATTTGTCGGGCTGGAAAGGCGGGCGGCGCGGCATGGCATCAGGCAGAACGATTGAAGATGCGGCATTATAGCGCATGGGCAGGCGGATGCAGGCTACCTGAAAACCATATTATGGTTTTCAGGTAGCCTTCAAGCAGCGGGATAGATGTTTACAATATCTTGTTTTTTGTTACAATCCAATTATCGGCAATACCCTTTTTCCCCTTTCCAAACAGGAGCGGCAAGATGAAGCAAACCATGATGAACACGGCAGCGGGCGCGTTGGCGGCAGTGCTATTGGGCGGCGCGGGCTTGGCATATGCCAACCCCTATCCGGTTGGCTCGCAGCAATGGCACAACTTTAATGGCATCATGCAGTCAGAAGCAGATCGGATACAACGCGAGCGCAATGCCGTACGGCAACAGCCGATCAACCGCGGCCCCACCGCCGCTGAAATACGCGCCTGGGAGCAGCGCGAGGCAAAGGTGCAAGCCGAAATCGCGGAACTGCGCCGCACGCCGTTTTACATGGCCATCGCTAACGATTTCGGTAGCAACCAAATGATGTGGGCTGGCGGTTTTAGTACCGAGCAGCGGGCGGTGGAAGAGGCACTCAAGCAATGCCGCACCTCCAATTGCAGGGTTATCAAAACATTGAGCAACTCCTGCGCCGTGGTGGTGGGTGCCACCAACCACCCGCGTTCCGACCCTGATTTCTTCATCGGCATACATAAAGATGACCGGGTAGCAGCACATCAAGCAATGCAGGCTTGCGAAACAATGCATGGCAAAAACCGCCAAGACAGATGTTTCTACTCAACCGTCCGTACTAAAAACGGCACGGCTTTCTGCGTGGGCTACGATTACAGCGTGTACGGGCAGGAATAAAGCCTGCCGTTTGAGGCTGAAAGGCTACCTGAAACTTTCAGGTAGCCTCTTTGATTGCTTGCGAAAGGCGGTTGTGCCGGATGGCAGCGCGGCTATGCCGGTCTATTCGTGCGCCGGTTTAGCCGCCGATGCGTTCCAGCAGCATCCGTTCGAGTTTGAGCTGGAAGGCAGTGTCGGCCAGCTGGGGATGGCGGATGAGGAAGCTGTCTTCTGCGCGTTCGTCGAAGGTGGCGATGGCGGCGTAGCTGAGGCTGATGTTGAGCCGGGCGAACACGTCGGCGATGTCGGCCAGCAGGAAGGCGCGGTTGGCGGCGATGATTTCCAGGGTGTAGGCGCCGGCAGTTTCTTCGGCGGAGAGGGTGATGCGCGGGGCGATGGGCAGGTGGCGCAGGCGGCGGCTCAGCCGGCGGGGCGCGGGAGTGGGCTCGGCGGCGCCCGGCGGGTGGTGCACGAATTGGTTTAATGCTTGCTGCAGGCGGCGGCTGATGCGCTCGATGTCGTCGGCAAGGCAGTTGGCGGGCAGTTGCAGCACGAAGGTGTCGAGGATGTATTGGTGGTCGGTAACGTAGGCGTGGGCGGCGAGGATGCCGAGCTGGTGGCGGCCGAACAGGCGGCACAGGCCAGCAAACAGGCGGTCGCGGTTGGGCATAAACACCATCACTTGCAGGCCGCCGGTTGCGCTCAGGGGGCGGATATGGGCTTGGGGCGTTGCGGCATCGGCAGCGAGCAGGGGCAGATGCCACAGGATGATGTCGGCGCTGTGGCGCACGAAATAGGCCTGCCCGAGCTGCTGCCACAGTTCGCGGCTTTGCGCTTCGCCCACGCCCGCTTCGGCCAAGACCTGGCGGGCTTTTTGCTGGCGGCGGCTCACGGCCATGTCGCGGCTGGTGGTTTGGCCGCCGAAGTATTGCAGGGCGGAGCGGAACAGGGTTTCGAGCAGGCTGGCTTTCCAAGCATTCCAGATTTTGGGGTTGGTGCCGCGCATATCGGCCACGGTGAGCAGGTAAAGCGCGGTGAGCCGCTCGGGCGTTTGCACGCGGCGGCAGAAGGCGGCCACCACGGCCGGGTCTTGGATGTCTTCTTTCTGCGCGGTGAGCGACATTAAAAGATGGTTGCCCACCAGCCACACGAGCAAGTCGGTTTCGTATTGGCTCAGGAAATGGTCGGCGGCGAAGCGGCGGGCGTCTTCCATGCCCAGTTCGGCGTGGTCGCCGCCGCGCCCCTTGGCGATGTCGTGAAACAGGGCGGCCAAATACAGCACGGGTTTGCGCTCGAAGGCGTGCATCAGGGCGCTGGCAAAAGGCAGCTCGTGGCTGTGCGCTTCCAGAGCCAGCCGGCGCATATTGCGCACCACCATCAGGATGTGGTCGTCCACGGGGTAAACGTGGAACAGGTCGTGCTGCAACAGGCCGACGATTTTGCCCCACTCGGGCAGATAATGCGAAAGCGCGCCGTAGAGGTTGAGGAAACGCAGCAGGTGGGTGAGCCCGCCGCCGTGGCGGAAGAAACCCACGAAGCGGCGGCGGTTGGCCGGATCGGCATAAAAACGGGCGTCGGTTTTCTGCACCGCCTGCCACCAGGCGCGCAGGGTTTCGGGGGCGAGGCCGGCGAGGTTGCTGTATTGCTGCCACAGTTCCAGCACCTTGAAAATATGCTGCGGCTCGCGGCGGAACAGGGTTTTGTCGCGCACGGCGATGAGGTTGTTTACTTGGAAATAGTGTTCGTCTAAATCCAGCGCCACGCGCGGCAGCGGCGAGGAAATGCGCCCGCGCAGCATCGGCAGCAGGATGCCGCCCAGCTGCTTCACGGTTTTCACCGCGCGGTAGAGCGTGTGCATCAGCCGCTCGCTGCGCACTTGTTTGCTTTCATCGGTGTAGCCCAGCGCGTAGGCCACCTGCGGCTGCAAGTCGAAACGCAGCTGCTCCTGCGGCTTGCCGGCGGCCAGGTGCAGCTCGATGCGGATGCGTGCCAGGCTGCGGTGGCTGCGGCGCAACATGGCCGCTTCGGTGCGGGTGAGGATGCCTTGACGGGCGAGGCGGTGCAGTTGCGGCGAAATGCCCTGCACCCGCGCCAGCCAGAGCATGGTGTGGATATCGCGCAGGCCGCCGGGGCAGGTTTTCAGGTTTGGCTCCAGGCTGCTGCCTGCTTGTGCTTTCAGGTGCCGCTGCTGCAATTCCAGCAGTTTGCCTTCGGCAAAGGCCGTCAGGTCGCGCTGCACGTCTAAATTGCGGCAAAGGCGGGCAAATAATTCTTGGCTGCCGTGGAGCAGGCGGGCTTCGAGGAGCGAGGTGTCGCCAGTTAGGTCTTCCGCTGCTCCGGCGCACAGCTCGGCCACGCTGCCGGTTTTCAGCGAGGGGTTCAGCCCCATGTCCCACAGGGTTTGCAGCCAAGTTTCAATTTGCTGTTGTTGTGTTTCATTCAGAGAATCGGCCGCTGCAATGCCCAAATCCACATCGGAATGCGGATACATCTCGCCGCGCCCGAAGCCGCCCAACGCCAGCAGCGCCAGCTCTCCTTCCGGCTGCATTTGCCGCCACAGCGCGGTAACGGTGTGCGAGAGCAGGGCGCTGTAGGCAGCAAAAAAACGCTGCGGGCTGCGGTGGCGGCGGTAGTCGGCAACAATTTGCCGTTTGTGCTCGGCCAGCTCTTGCGCCAAAAGCTGCGGGGATTGCGGCATGGTGGATTCCTTGGATGGGGTGGGGTGATGGTAGCCTTGGGATGGGAATGGGAAGGCTACCTGAAAATATTTGATTGGTTTTTCAGGTAGCCTTATTCGGTCAAACCATACGCCTACAGCCTGCTCACGCCGGTTACGCCTTTCACGTTGGCGAGGCTGGCGAGCACGTGGGGCAGGTCGTCCGCCTGATGTACTTCCAGCGTGAAACGCAGGCTGGCCTGCAGGTTGCGCGATTGGGTTTGCACGGCGGTCACGTTGAGTTTGTGCCGCGCCAGTGCTTCGGAAATATCGCGCAACAGGCCGTTGCGGTCTTGGGCGGATACTTCGATATCCACGGCAAATACTTGCCCGGCAGGCACGCCGGCCCAGCAGGCCGGTACGACTTTTTCAGCCGCGTCGGCAGCGAGTTTCTGGAAAGAGGCGCAGCCGATGCGGTGGATGGAAATGCCGCGCCCGCGCGTTACGAAGCCGGCGATTTCGTCGGGAGGGGCGGGTTTGCAGCATTTGGCCAGGGTGGTGAGCAGGCCGGATTCGCCGTCCACCAAAATGCCGCCTTTGCCGCCGGTTTCTTTGATGCGCGACTGTTTGACGATGCTCTCGGTGCTCACCGGCGCGGCAGGCGGCTCGGCCAGCAGGCCGCAGGCTTTCTGCACGGCGCGGGGCATGATTTCGCCGTGTGCCACGGCGGTGTAGAGCTCGTCCGGTTTTTTGAAGCCGAGCTTTTCGGCCAAAGCCTGCATATTGGGCTTGGGCTGGACTTTGAGCAGGGTTTTTTCCAGCTGCAGCCGGCCTTGTTCGCGCACGCTTTCGGCATTTTGGCGGCGGATGTGGGCGCGGATTTTGGCAGCGGCCTTGTTGCTTTTCACCCAGCCTTCATACAGCCAGTTTACGGAGGGTTCACCCTCTTTGGCGGCGATGATTTCCACACGCTGGCCGTTCTCTAGCGGAGTGGAGAGCGGCACGATTTGGCCGTCTACCTTCGCGCCGCGGCAGCGGTCGCCCAGGCTGCTGTGCAGGGCGTAGGCGAAGTCGATGGGGGTAGCACCCACGGGCAGGGAGAGTACTTTGCCGTGCGGGGTGAGCACATAAATGGTGTCGTTAAACAGCTCGGTCTGGAAGGCGGCGGCGAGGTCGGCTTTGCCGCTCTCGGCCATGTTTTCGCGCCAATCCAAGAGCTGGCGCAGCCAGGCGATTTTCTGCTCATATGCGGAATCGCCTTTGCCGCCTTCTTTATAACGCCAGTGCGCGGCCACGCCGAATTCGTTGAATTGGTGCATTTCTTTGGTGCGGATTTGCACCTCGATGCCTTTGTCTTCCGGGCCGACAATCACGGTGTGCAGGCTTTTGTAGCCGTTGCCTTTGGGGTTGGCGATGTAGTCGTCGAATTCGCCGGGGATGGGCTGCCATAGGCTGTGCACGATGCCCAGCACGGTGTAGCACTCGGGCACGCTGTTCACCAGCACGCGCACGGCGCGGATGTCGTAGAGCCCTTCGAAATCGAGCTTTTTCTTCACCATCTTGCGGTAGATGGAGTAGATGTGTTTGGGGCGGCCGGCCACGTCGTAATCGCGGATGCCGTATTTGGCCAGCTCGGCTTTGAGGATGCCGAGGAAGTGGTCGATATAGTGCTGCCGCTCAGGGCGTTTTTCGTCAAGCAGGTGGGCGATGCGGCGGTATTCTTCGGGATTTTGGTGGCGAAAGCCGAGGTCTTCGAGCTGCCATTTGAGCTGCCACACGCCCAAGCGGTTGGCCAGCGGGGCGAAAATATCCAGCGTTTCTTTGGCAATGCTGCGTTTTTCCGGGCTGTCGGGGCAGCCGCCGAGGTATTGCATGGTGCGGGTGCGCAGGGCGAGCTTGATCAGCACCACGCGGATGTCGGACACCATGGCCAACAGCATTTTACGCATGGTTTCCGCCTGTGCGGCACGCTCTTCAGGCGTAGCCAAGCCATCCACACGGGCAAAGTGGGTGAGCTTCTGCACTTGGTCGATGCCCTGCATCAGGCTGCATACGGTTTGGCCGCACTGCCCGGCTACCTGAAGCTGCCAATCCCCGCCCTGCTTAGACATGCCCGACAATATGGTGGCGGCCACGGCTTCGGGCAGCAAATCGAGCTGTGCCACCATCTGCGCTGCACCCACGGCGTGCGGCAGCAGCGGCTCGCCGGCGTAGGTTTGTGCGTTGGCGGGGTAGTGCACTTCGGCCAGTGCGAACGCTTGCTGCAAGAGTGCGCGGTCGGCCTCGTTTTGCTGTGCGGCATAGCCTTTCAGCCAGGCCAAACATTCTTGCAGGTTGGTTACATGCGTGTCTGAATAGCCGGTCTCCATGGTTTCCCTTTTGTGCAGTATGAAGTTTGATTGTAACCAAAAATCCGGCCAGTGGGGCCTTGTTGGCGCAGGGAGTTTGATGCAGGTGCAATTTTGTTTGGGGAAGTGGTAAGATTCGCGCTTTCCAAAGGCTACCTGAAAGATACCCGCTATGCTGTTCCACCCCGAAGTGATGACTGTTGAAATGCTGGCGCAGAAAATCCGCAAAATCCCAAACTGGCCGCAGAAAGGCGTGCTGTTCCACGACATCACCCCCGTGCTGCAAAGCCCGGAATATTTCCGCCTATTGGTGGATTTGCTCACCTACCGCTACATGACGCAAGATATCGACGTGGTGGCAGGGCTGGACGCGCGCGGCTTCATCATTGGCGCCGCGCTGGCCTACCAGCTCAACGTGGGCTTTGTGCCCATCCGCAAAAAAGGCAAGCTGCCCTTTACCACCGTCTCTGAAAGCTACGCGCTCGAATACGGCGAAGCCACCGTGGAAATCCACACCGACGCCATTAAAGACAACGCCCGCGTTTTGCTGGTGGACGATCTAGTGGCCACCGGCGGCACTATGCACGCCGGCATTAAACTCATCCACAAGCTCGGCGGGAGCGTGGTGGAAGCCGCTGCCATCCTTGAGTTCACCGACCTGCCCGGCGGCGACCGCGTCCGCAACGAAGGCGTTTCCCTGTTTACCCTGTATCAAAACAGCGGTGCCGTGGGAAAAGAGCATATTGCGCCGCAGGCCGGCTAAAACCGCCCATGCCATATCCGGCTTTCAGGCTACCTGAAGCCGGATTATTTTTCGATTTGGAGGAATTTTATGCCGCCGGATAAAGCGGTGCAGTAGGCGCGTGATTGCCCACACTAAAATCATCGGCGGCGGCGAAGAAGCCTCTGTTACCTTCCCCGTGGCCAAACTGGCCGCCGGCACCAACTACAAATTCTTCTGTTCCTTCCCCGGGCATGCCGGCGTGATGAACGGTGTGGTGAAACTGGCAGATTAAACGCCGACAGTTTGCCCAAACAGGCCAAAGGCTACCTGAAAGTTTAGCTTTGCAGAAACTCCGCTACGCTGCGTTTTCAGGTAGCCTTTGCCCCGAATGCCAAACCCCAAAAACTTACTCCGGCAGCACCTCTTCCGCCGCCGCCTGCACCAAGGCCGCAGCTTCTTCGATGGCGGTTTGTTCGCCGTCGGCTTCCGGCGGCAGGCGTGCCAAAATGGTTTCGCTGGCGCGCACTTTCTCACCGATAGCCACCAGCGGCACGGCATCGGTGGGCAGATACACATCCACCCGCGAGCCGAAGCGAACAAAGCCGTAGCGTTGGCCGCGCATGACTTTCTCGCCCGGCTGCACGTAGCACAAAATACGCCGCGCCACCAGGCCTGCCACCTGCACAAAGGTAAGCTCGCGCCCGCTTCGGGTGGTGGCAAAAACCGCGTTGCGCTCGTTTTCCGTACAGGCCTTATCCAGCGCGGCGTTTACGAATTGGCCGGGGAAGTAGTCCACCCGCGTAACCGTGCCGTCAACCGGCGCGCGTTGCGAATGCACGTTGAACACGTTCATAAACACGCTGATTTTCAGCGCAGGTACCTTGCGGAACGGGTCTTCAGCACGTTCTACCACCACAATGCGTCCGTCGGCCGGGCAGAGCACGGCTTCCGGGTCGGCCGGAATATCGCGCGCCGGATCGCGGAAAAATTGCACCACAAACACGGTAAACACCCAAAACGGCAGCGACCACCAGCCGTAGCAGATGCTCACCAGCATGCTCAGCAGCAGCCCGCCCAAAATAAACGGCCAGCCTTCCCGCGCAATCAGCGGGTGGGGGTAGGAACGGTTCACGGTATTATCCTCATGAAATAAAGTTGGAATAGGGTGCGATTATACAAGATACGGGATATATGGCGAATTAACTTAACTTCCACCATAGCCTTCGCTGCTTGCTCTATTGTGGGAGGCAATAAACTTCTTTCGGACACTTGGCGCGCGTAATATTTTTGGTCATAGGCGCAGGTTGAATTTCTAGTAGTTTGTGAAATTTCAGGTAGCCTCGGCTTACTTCACCACTGCTCGCCGCGTTCGCCCGTGCGGTCGCCCCAAGTTTCGTCTGGTTCGTAGGGCAGCACCATCATGGCCGCGAGCCAGCCGCTGCAGGCGAATAGTACGGGCAGTACATACCACGGCGGTGTGGCCATCAGCCGGCTGAACGTGCCGTCGGGCACGGGTAGCATGCCCTCCAAAGTGTTGGCAATCAGCCGGTTGAACTCCGGCACCACATCCACACCCGCCAATTGCGGCAGGGCATACAAAACCGCCGTCAGCCCCATCCAGGCCAAAGTGGCCATTGCCCGTCCCGGCAGATTATTTTGCCAAGCCAAGCGGCCGGCCAGCCAGCCCGTGAGCAGGGCGGGCAGCGCGAGTAGCCATAGGCAGTGGATGGCCGATGTCAGCACGATGCTCAAACCGTTGAATCCCGCTAGGCGCAGCAGTATGGCCTGCGGCGACTGCCAGCCGCCTTTCCACAACACGGTTAGCGCGCCGTAGAGCAGGCCGCAGGAAATGCCCGTATACAGCACATACCAAATCATCGTTTGCTGCTGCGGCAAAGTTTGCCGATTCCCCACTGCCCGCTCCTTGATTTCACCAAAGGTGCACAGGCTACCTGAAAGCGCCACATGCGTAAACCGGGCATTTTCAGGTAGCCTTATCGTGAAGCTAGACAATCTGTGCCGGCTGGCACACAATCCCAGCCTTCAACCATCTTGCCAAACAAAGGAGCATCATGAGCCAGAACAACGCCACCATTCTGCAAACCCTGCCCGTTGGCCAAAAAGTCGGCATCGCCTTTTCCGGCGGGCTCGACACCTCCGCCGCCCTCTTGTGGATGAAACTCAAAGGCGCGCTGCCTTACGCCTACACCGCCAACCTCGGCCAGCCCGACGAAGACGACTACAACGCCATTCCCCAAAAAGCGATGGAATACGGTGCGCAAAATGCCCGCCTGATTGACTGCCGCGCGCAGTTGGCACACGAAGGCATCGCCGCCATCCAATGCGGCGCGTTTCATGTGTCCACCGGCGGCGTGCCCTATTTCAACACCACCCCGCTTGGCCGAGCTGTAACCGGCACCATGCTCGTTTCCGCCATGAAGGAAGACGATGTAAATATCTGGGGCGACGGCAGCACCTACAAAGGCAACGACATCGAACGCTTCTACCGCTACGGCCTGCTCACCAATCCCGCGCTGAAAATCTACAAACCCTGGCTCGACCAACAATTTATCGACGAACTCGGCGGCCGCCACGAAATGAGCCAATTCCTCATCGCCAACGGCTTCCAATACAAAATGTCGGTAGAAAAAGCCTATTCCACCGATTCCAATATGCTCGGCGCAACGCATGAAGCCAAAGACTTGGAGTTTCTGAACAGCGGCATCAAAATCGTCAAACCCATTATGGGCGTGGCGTTTTGGGATGAAAACGTGGCAGTGAAAGCCGAAGAAGTGCGCGTGCGCTTTGAAGAAGGCGTGCCGGTGGCCTTGAACGGCCAAACCTTTGCCGACGCAGTGGAACTCTTCCTCGAAGCCAACCGCATCGGCGGCCGCCACGGCCTCGGCATGAGCGACCAAATCGAAAACCGCATCATCGAAGCCAAATCGCGCGGCATCTACGAAGCCCCCGGCATGGCGCTGCTGCACATCGCCTACGAACGCCTGCTCACCGGCATCCACAACGAAGACACTATCGAACAATACCGCATCAACGGCCTGCGCCTCGGCCGCCTGCTCTACCAAGGCCGCTGGTTCGACAGCCAAGCGCTGATGCTGCGCGAAACCGCCCAACGCTGGGTGGCCAAAGCCATCACCGGCGAAGTAACCCTCGAACTGCGCCGCGGCAACGACTATTCGATTCTGAACACCGAATCGCCCAACCTCACCTACGCGCCCGAACGCCTGAGCATGGAAAAAGTGGAAAATGCCGCCTTCACCCCGCTCGACCGCATCGGCCAGCTCACCATGCGCAACCTCGACATCACCGACACCCGCGCCAAACTCGGCATCTACGCCGACAGCGGCCTGCTCTCGCTGGGCGAAGGCTCGGTGTTGCCCAAACTGGGCAAGGGCAAGTAAGCCAAAGCCGCAGCAAATAAAAGGCTACCTGAAAAACCATATTCGGTTTTCAGGTAGCCTTTTGGCTGTAACTGGCTTAATGCTGGCCGTAGATACTGTAATCGTAGCCAGTACACAAGGGTTTACGGACTTGCCAATAGCTGCAATTGCCCGCGCCGTGCTGCGCTTCGCAGGAGTGCATGGCTTTGGCCGCTGCCTGCCTGTCATCCTTATCTAAGGCAACGAAAATATCTGCCGCCGATTTTGCCCGGCTGTCTGGCTCAACCACGGCGGCGCAGGTGTTGGCAAAAGTTCTGATAACCCGACAATTGGACGAGCTGCATTGCTTCAGAGTTTCTTCCACGGCTCGGTGCTCGGAAATATAGCCGCCGCTCCACATGGATTGGCGGGTGTCGAAATCATAGGCAATCGCCATGTAAAACGGCGTGCGGCGCAGTTCCGCGATTTCGGCTTGCACCTTTGCCTCGCGCTGCTGCCAGGCGCGTATTTCGGCGGCGGTGGGGCCGCGGTTGATCGGCTGTTGCCGTACGGCATTGCGCTCGCGTTGTATCCGATCTGCTTCTGACTGCATGATGCCATTAAAGTTGTGCCATTGCTGCGAGCCAACCGGATAGGGGTTGGCATATGCCAAGCCCGCGCCGCCCAATAGCACTGCCGCCAACGCGCCCGCTGCCGTGTTCATCATGGTTTGCTTCATCTTGCCGCTCCTGTTTGGAAAGGGGAAAAAGGGTATTGCCGATAATTGGATTGTAACAAAAAACAAGATATTGTAAACATCTATCCCGCTGCTTGAAGGCTACCTGAAAACCATCCCCCGCATTAGGAGAATGCCATCCAAGCGCAGGTTTGTATACTCCGCCGCTGCCCCGCAAATGTGCGCCGGCTGCTTATTCCATATTCTCTTTCAGCCACGTTTGCAGCAAAGGATTGTTGATTTGAAACGCGCTGTTGCCGAATTTGCTGATCAGGTCTTTGCGTTGCAGCTTTCTGATGGCACTTTGCACGGTGCTTACTTTCACGCTTTCCACGCCCAATATCCGGGCGGCCTGCTCTCTGAATTCCGCGCCATACGGGCTCACCTCCCCCTGCGCCATCGATTGCAGCAGCAGCCGCTCGATGGCGCTTAATGCTTTCCACTGCATCGGAATATTGCTGTTTTCCTGCATCTGCCCAAGCCGCACTTGCGCGGCGGCTTCCAGGCTGAGCGCGGGGTTGATGATCATGTCTTGAATCACGGCGCGGATATACATCGGGCTTTTGTTGAACTGCTCGAAAATGGCGTAAAACTTCTCCGCATCCAGCTGCTGCCCGGTTCGGTCGTGATAAACGCCGGCCAAAAAATCGATGAAATCCTGCCCCAAAGTGGGAAAATCCAGCGCGTGGGAAAAGTGGAAGAAGGGAGCCTTGATGTCGTTGAACATGGCGCGCAGGCCGTTGGTGCTGCTGCCGGTAAACAGGGTTTTTACGCGGCTTTGGTTGATATCCAGGCCGGTTCTCAAGCTGCGTATCATGCCTTCGGTATTCGGCAGCCGCGCCAATTCTTGCGCTTCGTCTAGCAGCAGCAAGGTGGGGCGGCTGTCGGCGGCGATATAGGCGATGATTTCGCTGATGCCCGGCAGGTCGCGCGGCGGCGTTTCGCGCTCCAGGCCCACGCCCAACACGTCTATCTTGGTTAGGCTGCCGAAAAAGGTTTTCACGCCGTTGCCGGTGCGGGTTTCCAAGGCAAAACGGTGTAGGGCTTCATGGAAAAACTGCGCGGTGCTGGCGCTGTCTTTGTTGTCCATGAAAGAGAAATAAAACACATTAAAGCCGTTTTTCTCGGCGGCCGGGGCAATATCGTTGGTAAGGAATTGCGTTTTGCCCATGCGGCGCGGGGCAAACAGCGTGAATGCGTTGGATACGCCGCTTTTCAGGCTGCTGAGCAGGGCGGCAGCCAATTCGGTTCTGGGGAAATAGAGAGGGTCTTCCATACGGGTGCCTTTATGTGGGATTAGCCATTATTGTACTGTATTTTGTCTAATTGTATATTTATCGTCTAATAACGTCTAAGCCGATACCCACCACCCTTTGCAGGCTACCTGAAACGCCGCCGTTGCCCCAGCCCGCCCGCTCCAGTAAACTGCCCGCGTTTATCCCTCCCTCCGCCACACCATGCCCCAAGCCCTCAACCTCCGCAACGGAACCATCACCTACGACAATTTCTTCTGGCTGCTGGAACACACCGACAGCAACCCGGCCGAGCTGCTTTTAGGCGAAGACCTGCTGCAAATCAGCTTTTGCGGCGGGCAATACCTGCTCGATGCAGGCTGGTATGGCTTCGGCCCGCGCGGGCAGTTTGCCGTGATGCTGGTGGAAAACCAAGATTGGGAACGCCCGCTGCGCAAGGAATACACCCGCGAAATCAGCCGCCTGCCTACCTTGTTGCAGGAGTGCATCGACTGGCTCTACCACACCCGCATCGCCCCAGCCGAGGCCGACCCCCGCCCGCTGCTGCAAGTGGTGGCCGGCATTGTGTATAACCGTCGCGGCGAGGTGCTGCTCAGTTCGCGCCCCGCAGGCAAGGCTTATGCGGGCTATTGGGAATTTGCCGGCGGTAAGGTGGAGGCGGGCGAGAGCGAGTTGGCAGCATTGCGCCGCGAGTTTGCCGAAGAGCTGGGCATCCACATCCACAGCGCCGTGCCGTGGCTCGCCAAAACCCACAGCTACGAACACGCCCATGTGCGGCTGCGTTTTTTCCGCGTGCCGGCCGACGGCTGGCGCGGCGAATTGCAGGCGCGTGAAGGCCAGCAATGGCGCTGGCAGCAGCCGGGGCGTTATGATGTGTCGCCCATGCTGCCGGCCAATGCCGCGCTGCTGTCGGCGCTGGCTTTGCCCACGCAGTTTTCAGGTAGCCTGAATGAAGGTTTGCACGCGGCAGACGGTTTTTGCGTGCTGCCGCTCCATGCCGCCAACCTGCCGCCGGGCAGCCGCCTGCTGACGGACTTAGCCGATTTGGCCGCCGATACGCCGGGCGATGTGCGCCGCTGGCCGCTGGTGCACTCAGCCGGCGACATTGCCGCCGCAGCCGCCGCCCAAGCCGAAGCCGCCGTGTGGCCGGCAGATAACGCAACAGCGGCAGAACAAGCCTGCGCCGCGCTGGCCGCAGGCGTGCCGCTGCCGCTGGTGCTGCTGCCTGCCAATGCGACGCTGACGGCACACTATGCCGAACGCTGGCTCGCGGCAGGGGCGCATGCGGTGGCGCAAGGGCGATGAAGATGTTTTCAGGTAGCCTTTGACACATGGCATGAGGCTACCTGAAAAACCAAACCGAAAGGACAAACAAATGTGGCACAAGCTTAATCCGTATTGGAAAGATATTTTGATTGCCTTGGCGCTGTATCTGCCGCTAACGGTATATACGCTGTGCTGGCCACCCTCAATCGGGTTATTGACTTTACCTTTTTTGGAAGACGTAGCTCTTGCTAATTATATTCTTCTGCTCATCCCCACCCTGCTGGCTTGGCTGTTCAGTTGGAAAATGTCGAGCGTTCGACCGTATTTTGTGTCGGGCATCTCGCTGACCATGAATTTGGGATTATGGGGGTATTGGCTGGCAGTGCTCGTGTTTGATAACGGTGAATTATGGTTTGCATATTGGTTTTCGACACCGGCTTTAGTGATCGGCTTTATCGTGGCCTTGATACGGCAAGCAGGATCAAAAGCCGAGGGAAGGGCAGCGTTTCGGACAGGTTTTCTCAACAGCTTTGTGCCGTTTTTGCTGGCCCCGATTGTCATAATACTTTTCCTAATCAGACCCAGATAACCCGCCCAAACTTTTTCAGGTAGCCTCTCATGCCCCTCTCCCCACCCGCACCAAAATCCTGCTTGCCTTCGCCGCGCTGTTGCTGCTGGCCGGCGGCCATTTCGCCGTACGCCAATGGCGTGCCGGGCGACAGCCCGCTGCCGAAACAGTGGTGCAAACCGATTGCGACCCGCGCCAAGGCTGTACCCTGCCCAACGGCAGCCGCATCCGCTTTGCCGCCGCACGCCACCGCCCCTTCGACATCACCCTGGAAAACGTGCCGCCCCAAGTGCAGCAGGCAGAAGTGAGTTCAGCATGGATGGCATGGACATGGGCTTCAACCGCTTCCCGCTTCAGCGCCAAGCCGACGGCTCCTGGCTCGCCGCCCAAATCCGCCTGCCCGTGTGTACCGACCGCCGCGACGGCTACCTGGCAGACTTCCGCATCGGCAGCCAGGTTTTTCAGGTAACCTTTCAAGCTGAATAACCCTTTATTTTAAAAACCAAGCGCCACACCATGCCCCTACTGCAAGCCCCCGGCTCCGGCCTCAGCGCCCTGCCCCCGCTCTCGCTCTATATCCACATTCCCTGGTGCATCCAAAAATGCCCATATTGCGACTTCAACTCCCACCGCCTCAAACCCGATACCGACGAAGCCGCCTACATCAACGCCCTGCTCACCGACCTGCAACACGAACTGCCCCACATCTGGGGGCGGCCTGTGGAAACCATCTTCATCGGCGGCGGCACCCCCAGCATATTTTCCGCCGAATCCATCCACCGCCTGCTCAGCGGCGTGCGCGCCCTGGTGCGCCTGCAGCCCGAAGCCGAAATCACCCTCGAAGCCAACCCAGGCACTTTCGAGCAAGCGCGATTCCAAGGCTACGCCGAAGCCGGCATCACCCGCCTGTCGCTCGGCATCCAAAGCTTCGACAACGCCAAACTGCAAGCCCTCGGCCGCATCCACAACGGCGACGAAGCCCGCGCCGCCATCGAAGCCGCGCTCGCCATCTTCCCCCGCGTGAACACCGACCTCATGTATACCCTGCCGCACCAAACCCCCGAAGAAGCGCAGCGCGATGCCGAAACCGCCCTCTCCTTCGGTGTGACCCACATCAGCGCCTACCACCTCACCATGGAGCCCAACACCTCCTTCGGCCGCACCCCGCCCCCCGGTATCCCCGAAGAAGACACCGCCTACACCATCGAACAAGCCGTGCACCACACCCTGCTTGATGCCGGCTTCGAACGCTACGAAACCAGCGCCTTCGCCAAAAACGGCCAGCCATGCCGCCACAACCTCAACTACTGGCAATTCGGCGACTACATCGGCATCGGCGCCGGCGCCCACGGCAAAATCAGCAGCCACAGCGGCATCATGCGCACCACCCGCGCCCGCCACCCGCGCAGCTACCTCGCCGCCATGCAGGGTAATCCCGCCGATGCCGTCGAACGCTTTCAGGTAGCCTCAAGCGAGCTGCCCTTCGAATTCATGCTCAACGCCATGCGCCTCACCGACGGCGTACCCGCCCGCCTGTTCCAAGAGCGCACCGGCCACAGCCTCGCCGCCATCGCCCGCCCCCTGCAGGAAGCCACCCAACTCGGCCTCATCGACCCCGACCCCACCCTCCTGCGCCCCACCGAACGCGGCCAGCGCTACCTGAACGATTTGCTGCAACTGTTCTTGTAAGCCCGTTTCTGCCCCAAGCAAAGACTACCTGAAAACCATAGACTAGGTTTCCGCTCCATGCATGAGCCAAACCCAAAATCCATCCCTTTTTCAGCATGTCGGCAGCAATAAATTGCCCTAGGTCAAACAACATGCAAAACCACCAAGAAGGCTACCTGAAACTTTCAGGCAGCCTTCTTGTCAGCACATCCCGCCATTGGTATTATTCCCTTAATTTCAACCCGCAAGGAGACCAACCATGCAAGCCCATCCACCCCCTGCACACCCCGCCCGAAACCTGTTGCGACTCTGCCTGGTTGCCGGCGCTGTTTTCCTGTTTACCGGCTGCGCCTCTCTAGACGACAACATGAAACGCCAAGTTGGCCAGCACATCAACGAAGTGTTCCGCGAACACGGCGGCCGCCCCAATGCCGGACGCCGCAAAGTGGGCAACAACCGCTACGCCTACACCTACAACTACTACCGTACCCGCTACGCCGGCCGTCAATTCGAAGGCAGCAGCCAAAACGGCCCCATCATTACCAACTACTATAGCGATGTCTGCTACGGGCGCGACCTCTACCAAACCTACTACACCGACGCCAACGACATCGTAGTGGACTACCATTGGGAATACACCAAGGAATGGCGGATTAACTGCAACGAAATCTAAAACCAAACGCATAGGTCGAGCATCAATGCCCGACCTAGACAATATCAAAAGAGGCTACCTGAAAGTTTCAGGTAGCCTCTAATCCTGCCTACATCCCCAGCCTTATGCTTCGCGGCGGATAATCAAAAGCGGCAGGCGGGTTTCGCGCATCACGGTTTCGGCGAAGCTGCCCATCAGGAGGTGCATCAGGCCGGTGCGGCCGTGTGTGCCCAGCACCAGCAGGTCGGCTTTCTGCTCGGCGGCATAATCCACCAGGCTTTTGGCCATATCGCGTGCATTTTTGCTGATCACAAGCAGGTGGCGGCCGAGTTTTGCATCTTCGCCCAAGGCGGTGCGCGCCTGTTTGATGGCGGCGTCCAAAATGGCGTTGCCTTGTTCGGTGGCGGCGGTTTCGTAGTTTTCATACTGCAAAAACTCGGGGGCAACGGTGGCCACGTATTCGGCGGGGTTGGCCACATGCACCAAAGTGAGTGCCGCGCCGGTGGACTGAGCCAGGCCGCAGGCCTGTTTGAGCGCGTGTTGGGAGGTGCGGCTGCCGTCTACTGCAATCACGATATGTTGATACATAAGCTTTCTCCTAGTGAACGATATTTCAATGCTTCCGCGCAGAGGCTACAGCCGCCGGACGGGTCTCTTCCTGATACGTTTACAGTATAATACCGATGCACCGAATGTGCCATTTTTTCTACCTGTTTTTTGACCTATCCCGATGATTATTTCCGCCCCAAACGAGCGCCGCTTCGGCGGCATTTCCCGCCTCTACGGCCCTGCCGCCCTGCAACACTTTGCCCAAGCCCATGTTTGCGTGGTGGGCGTGGGCGGCGTGGGCTCTTGGGCGGTGGAGGCTCTGGCGCGCAGCGGCATCGGCCGGCTCACGCTGATTGATTTGGACAACGTGGCCGAATCCAACACCAACCGCCAGCTCCATGCGCTCACCGACAATTTCGGCCTGCCCAAAGTAACCGCGCTGCACCGGCACATCCTGCAAATCAACCCCGCCTGCACCGTGCACGAAATCGAAGATTTTGTGGATGCGGAAAACGTGCAAACCTTATTTGCCGAGCCGTTTGATTTTGTGATCGACGCCATCGACCAAGTGCGTGTGAAAGCCGCCATGGCCGCTCATTTTGTGGCGCAGAAGCAAGCCTTTGTGGTGTCCGGCGGCGCAGGCGGCCAGCGCGACCCCGCCCTCATCCGCCGCGCCGACCTCGCCCGCACCACCCACGATCCGCTGCTTTCCAACCTGCGCTACACCCTGCGCCGCCGCCACGGCTTTCCGCGCGATCCGAAAGAGCGTATGAAAGTAAGCTGCATCTATTCCAAAGAAAACGTCACTCCGCCGCAAACCGGTGCCGCCTGCGAAACCGATGCCGCACCGCAAGGGTTGTCTTGCGCGGGCTACGGCGCGAGCATGCTGGTTACCGCCGCCTTCGGCCTGTTTTGCGCACAGGCAGCAATAGAACACTTGGCTGCACAAATTAAATAACCAACCCAAAAGGAAAACCATGTTCCCCATCAAACTCAAAGCCCTGCGCCGCAACCTCGGCCTCACCCAAGCCGAAGCCGGCCAAGCTCTTGCCGCCAATGTCGATTTCCCCCACGGCGCTTCTGCCGAAAAATGGGCACAATGGGAAAACGGCGCCGCCCCCATCCCCCTACACGTGGTTCGCGCCGTGGAAACCCGCCTCAACCAAAAATACCAAGCCATCGACCAATATGCCGAGCAAATCGAAGCCCAAATGCAGGGCGGCGATGCGGTGGTGGTGCTATGGTATCCCGAACCAAACGCCTGCCCCGACCTGGCCTCTTGGCGCATCAGCCAAAGCGTGGCTGGCGAAGTGGCCGCCATGGGCGGTCGGGTGATTGCCTTCGATGCTGAAGCCTACCGCAACTGGCGACAGGGGCAAGCCCAATCCGCCGACACCCCCGACAACCGCCAACGCTGGGCACAAGAGCAATTTGAGCAATCCCGATAATATGGGCACTAAAAAAAGGCTACCTGAAATTTCAGGTAGCCTTTTTACCGCTTATATTTAGAGAAAGCTCTAAAGCTCTATCGTTGCCACGGCATCGCTTTACCCTACTGCATCCCGCAGCGACTAAGGCTCGCCGATTTGCTTTCAGTTATAAGAATCCCTCCATAAGGCTACCTGAAAGCCGTTAAATCCAACCCAACGTATTGGCAAACACCAGCAAAATCGCCACCGGCGCGAGGAAACGCAGCGCATTGAGCCACAGCGCAATCACGGCTTGCGGCACGCTGCTGCCTTCGCGCATGTGTTCGAACACATCGCTCTTCTGCTGTATCCAGCCCACAAACACCGCCACCAAAAGTGAGCTGATCGGCATAATCAGTGCGGTAATCATGTAGTCCCACAGGTCAAACAGCGTTTTGCCGAACAGCTTCCATTCGGAGAGCACGCCGAACGAGAGCGCGGAGGGAATGCCAACAATAAAAATCGCCGTGCCGATCAGCCAAGTAGTTTTGCTGCGTTTGCTTTCATCTTCGCGGATGGCTGCGGCAATCACGGTTTCCAGCATGGAGAAGGCGGAAGTAAGCGTGGCAAATACCACCAGCAGCATAAACACGGCAAACAGAATTTGCCCCAGCGGCAGCTTCATAAACACGGCAGGCAGCACCACGAAAATCAGCCCCGGCCCCTGCCCCGGCTCAAAGTTGAAAGCAAACACAGCGGGAAATATCACCAGACCAGCCAACAAAGACACCAGCAAATTCATCCACATAATGCTGTTTCCGGAGCGGAACAAATCCTGTTTTTTGTCCAAATAAGCGGCATAAGTAATCATGGTGGATACGCCCAAGCTCAACGCGAAAAAGGCCTGCCCCAGTGCGGTGAGCATGGTTTGCGGCGTGAAGTGCGACCAATCAGGCTTGAGCAGGAAGGAGATGCCCGCCATCGCGCCATCCAGCGTGAGCGAACGCACCGCCAGCAATAGCAGCAACACAAACAGCGCGGGCATCATGTATTTGTTCGCCCGTTCGATCCCCGCCGCAATGCCGCTTTTCACCACACACACCGTCATCAGCATAAACAACCCCTGATAGACGATTGAGCCTGCCGGGCTGGAAATCGTACTGCCGAACAACGCGTTGAAATCCGCATTCGGATGAATGCTGCCATCGAATGCGTGCACCACATAATTCAACACCCAGCCACCCACCACGCTGTAGAACGACAGCAAAACAAAGCAGGCAAACACACCCATGCGCCCGATCCACGGCCACAGGCTATTTGGCGCGAGCGTTTTAAACGCATCCACCGCGTTTTTGCCGCTCTTGCGGCCTATATAAAACTCGGCCAGCTGCACCGGCAAGGCCACCAATACGGTGAAAATCAAAAACATCAGCACAAACACCGCACCGCCGTTGGTGCCGGCGGTGTAGGGGAATTTCCAAATTGCGCCCAAGCCGATGGCAGAGCCGGCGGCAGATAAGATAAAGCCGATTTTAGACGACCAGGAAGCAGGAGATTTCATAAAACTGCAATAATCCAAAACTATTCAGAATAGAGCGATTTTAACAAAAATAAACATCCAAACCGCTGCCAAAACTGCGCCGCTGCCGCATTACGCAGTTTTCCTGCCCGAATCAGCCAGCATGCAGACACTGTTGATTGTTGTTTTCCATATTTATAGCATTTTATGCTATATAAAAGATTAAATAGCAAGTTTATTGCTTATATATTATATTTTAGATTATCAAACAGATAGTTATACCAATATAGCCAGTTTTAGCTGATTAAAAAACAGGCACCACAAAGGCTACCTGAAATTTTAGGCAGTCTCCAATCTATAGCTAAAGCAATTATTTTTTCATACCAAGCAGCGAGCCGCAGACAATAACAGGAGTGAAGCAAGGCGAGCCAACTCAATAGTAAAGTGAAGTGCTTTAGCGATAAAAGACTAAGTCATCCACACTTCCACGTCACCCTCTACTGAAACACGCTTTTTGGCGAAAATACCTGCCACTTAAACAATCAAATAGAAACTCCTTGCAAACAGAAATAGTTCGCACTAATATGCCGCCCTATTATGCAAACCGAAAACCGTCTTTTATCCCCGGCCGCGCTCTTATTCGTGATTGCCGCTCATGCCCTGCTGTATTGGCTGCTGATCTCGATTAAGCCGCCGGAACTGCCGGCTGAGCCGCCCGGGCTGAGCTTTGTTGATCTCGGCGAGATCGGCGGCGGCGGGGGCGGCGGCGGTACGGGTGGCAACACCATATCTGAAGACGAGCAGCCCGCCGGGCCGCCGGAGCAGACCCCGCCCGAAGCGCCCAAACCCGAGCAGTCCAAGCCGCAGCCGGCCAAACCTGTTCCAGAGCAGCGCGCGCAAATCAAACCGGTGGAACGGCAAGACAAACCCGCCGATATCGTTCAGCCCAAACCTGTCGAACCAAAACCCGAGCCCAAGCCGCAAGCGCAACCCCACCCCGAACCCGTGCCGCAGGCGCAGCCTGAACGGCCGATTGCCCCTACCAACCCGAACACAGGCCATGGCGCCAACGCAGGTGGCGGTGGTGGCAAAGGCACGCCTTCCGCCGGAGAAGGCGGTGGCAGCGGTGGCGGCAAAGGCACCGGTGTCGGCTCCGGCGAAGGCAGCGGACGCGGCCCCGGTTCTGGCTCTGGCGAAGGCGGCGGCCACGGCAGCGGGCGTGGTACGGGCAATGGCTCCGGTACCGGCCAAGGAGGTGGTGGCGACAGCGCACCCACCCACCTTGGTGGCTACCTGAATAACCCGAAACCGCCCTATCCGAAGCAATTAGAAGAAGATGGCATCAGTGGCACGGTAAAACTGCGCGTGATGGTGGAAGCCAATGGCAAGCCTTCCAGCGTGGAAATCGTTTCCGCCTCTCATCCGCTGTTCGGCAGATCGGCAGCCGACACCGTGCGTCAGAGCTATACCTTCGTTCCAGCCAAACGTAACGGCCAGCCTGTACGCCAAAGCTATACTTTTACCCTGCGGTTTAAAGCCCCTTAAAGCCCCAAACTAAACCAATTATCCAATTTCATCATTAACATTAGGAATATCATGAATTTAGGACATGTTTTCGCCCAAGGCGACATTGTATTGATTACCGTATTTATACTGCTGGTGCTGATGAGCGTCCTTACCTGGTGGATTATCATCATGCGCAGCATCCGCCTGCACCAAGTGCGCCACGCCAATCGGGGCACGATTGAGTCCGTAGCCACCGTGGCCTCGCTCGATGATATGCTGCGCCTGGCCAAAGCCCATCCCTCCCCACTGGCCGACCTCACCGAATCTGCCATTCAAGCCGCGCGCCATTATCGCGCCAACCCCGCCAGCCAGCTCACCAGCATCCCTTTGGGCGACTATTTGGTGCAGCACATCCGCCATAAAATGAACATTGCCAAACGCGGCCTCAACGGAGGCCTTACCATTCTCGCCTCCGTAGGCGCCACTGCTCCGTTTATCGGCCTGTTCGGCACGGTATGGGGCATTTACCACGCGCTGGAAAACATCAGCCTGCAAGGCCAGGTAAACATCGCCACCGTGGCCGGCCCCATCGGCGAAGCGCTGGTGGCCACCGCCATCGGCCTGTTTGCCGCCATCCCCGCCGTGCTGGCCTACAACTTCATTGTGTTCGGCAACAAACAGGTGGTGCAGGATATGGATGCCTACGCCTACGATTTGCACGTTAAAATTATGAACAATAAGGAGTAAAAGTATGGCTTTCGGTTCGATGAACAGCGGCGACGATTCGCCTATGGCCGACATCAACGTTACCCCGCTGGTAGACGTGATGCTCGTGCTGCTGATTGTATTCATGATTACCATGCCGGTGATGACCCACTCTATCCCGCTGGAACTGCCCACCGCCTCGGCCAAACAAGTGGCGGAAAACGCCGCCCAGCCCAAAGACCCGCTGCGCATTTCTATTTCCGCCGACGGCAGCTACCACTTAGCCGAAGGCGAGCCGATTACCCTGCAGGCCTTGGAAAGCCAGCTGCAACAGCTGGCCAAAACCAATCCCGACCAAGTGATTGCCATCGCCGCCGATAAAAACGCCCAATTCGACTACGTGGAAAAAGCCCTCAGCGCCGTACGCGACGCCGGCCTGAGCAAAGTCGGCTTCGTTACCGAAGAAAAAGAGCGCACCCAGCCGCAACAGTAAACTGCTACCTAAGCAAATAGAATAAACAAAGGCTACCTGAAACTTTAGCCGCGCAGAAACTCCGCTGCGCTGCGTTTTCAGGTAGCCTTTTATATCGCCGTAGATCGGCATTGCCACGCCGACTCAAATCACCCTCCCTTTATTGCAGCGCCTCCTCAGCCGCCGGCTGGATATCGGCATCCCCCTGTACGTGCCAACCAAAACAAAAGGATTTACTGCTTGCCCCTGTTGTCAGGGCGTAATATGTAATATAAGGCTACCTGAAAGTGTCAGCTTCTGCGAAGCAGAAACCCGCCTTGCACTTTTCAGGTAGCCTTTTCCAATCTGTAGTGTCGTGCCGTTTATGCTGCCTCGTTCTTGCTCAAAGTGAGCCCGGTGAAGCCGAACACTAGGGTGAGCAGTAGGCTGAGGTAGCAGAAGAAGGCATAGGGCAGATAATCGATCACGGGCACGCCGAGGGCATGGTGGATAAACACGCCGCACACGCTCCAGGGCACGAGCGGGTTGGTTACCGTGCCTGCGTCTTCCACGGTGCGGGCGATGTTGCGCGGATGCAGGCCGAGCCGCTCGTAGATAGGCTTGAAGGTGTTGCCGGCCAGAAGCAGGCTGAGGTATTGCTCGCCGATGAGCACGTTTACGCCCAGCGAAGTGGCGGCCACGGTGAAGGTGGCACGACCGGCGTTGACCAGCATATGGCCGATGCCAGAGAGCAGCGCGGGCAGGATGCCCAGAGCGTTGAGCAGGCCGCCGAGGCTGAGGGCGAGGATAACGATGGTTTGGGTGAAAAACATGCTGCCGATGCCGCCGCGCGAAATCAGCTTGGCCACATTGCCCAAATCGGTGCCTTCTGGCGGAGCGTAGCCGTTGAAGAAGTAGCCGCCGAGCTGTTCGACGCTGGGGCTGCTGTGCAGGTAGGTGAGCACGAGGGAAACGGCGATGGTGATGATGATGGTGTAAATAGCGTTCACGCGGCGCATGGCCAAAACGATCAGCACGACAAAGGGCAATAGGGCGTAGCCGTGCACTAAGCCACTGGCCTGCAGCTGGGTTTGGAAGGCGGCCACGCTGCTTAAATCAGCGGCAGCGGTATGGCCGGAGAGCAGCCAAAGCAACAGCGCGGTAAGCAGCCAGGCGGGGATGGTGGTGTACATCATATTGCGGATGTGATCGAACAAATCGATGCCCACAATGGAGGCGGCAATGCTGGTGGTGTCGGAAATGGGCGACATTTTGTCGCCGAAAAACGCGCCGGACACCACCGCCCCGGCCACCACAGCCGGATTAGCACCCAACGCGCTGCCCATGCCAATAAAGGCCACGCCCAGGGTGGCACAAGTGGTGAGGCTGCTGCCGATGGCCACCCCCACCATCGAAGTGAGCACGAAGGCAGAAAGGTAGAAAAACTGCGGCGAAATCAGCTCGAAGCCGTAATACATCAGCGTGGGAATCGCGCCGGACACCATCAGCGCCGATACCAGCAAGCCAATAAAGAAGAAGAGATAAATCGCGCCGATGCCGGAGAGCACGCCACGCGCCATGCTCAGCTGCATACGGCCAAAATCCAGCCCCTTGGCTTTGCCGAAGCCGAGCAGCCCGCACAGCACCAGAATCACGGACAAATGCGGCACCCAGCCGAAATGAATCATGGTAATGCCCATCACGGCCACCGCCAGCGCGGCTATCACCGCCGCCTCGCGCGGTTGCATTTCCAATAAGGCTTCTTTTGTTTCGTTCACTTCCATCTCCTCCCGCTTCAACTTGGCAGTTTGTGCTACAAATTTTGTAAATAGGCTGCCAAACTACCATTTCCCGCCCGGCAAGGCAATCTCGGCATCAGCAATACCTATTTTAAAAGGGCATAGATTCGCCCGATTTGTGTTTCAGCCTGCCTAAAAACAGTTTGGAATCATACTGAAAACAATGTTCGTGAAATAAAATTGCTAAATACGGAATAGAATAAAAAATAAATGTCCTCTCTCCTTTCCAAGCGGCACTTGCAACAAATCTACCTGATTCAGCTAAAATAAACCCCAGCCGAGAGGCTGCCTAGAAAAAATACTGCCTTTGACCGTTTTAACTTATATTGAAACACGAACTTTCAGATAGCCTGCTACACCACGCAGGCTACTTGAAACTTTATCTGGCACAGCAATTTAGATATGATGGCGGCAGGTGAAACCGTAACGAATTTCCTCCAATCAACCCAACTCAGGAGCAAGCCCATGCTTTCATCACTGCATACCCGAACCACCATCCTTGCCACTATGCTGTTGGCGCTATCCGCCACTGCCGCCGCCCATGTTGCCCCCGATAGCTGTGGCCTGCCCGACAGTGCGACACCTGCCAGCTATCTGGCCACCAACCACAACAGCGAAGAAGTCAATATCCGCGCACAGCCCAACACCCGAGCCGCCATCCTTGCCGTTTGCGACAATCAAGGCGAAGCCGCCATCCTCGGCAAAAGTGGCGCGTGGTACCGCGTGCGGCTGGCCTTACGACCGAACCAGCCAGCAGAACGGCGCATCATCAACGGCTATGTGCACCAAAGCCAGGTTAGCCTGCGTCACGTTTATATCGTGCACAGCGCCGACGGCTCGGCCAACCTGCGCCTGAATGCCAACCGCCGTGCCGAAATACAGCAACGCATCCCCAACGGCACCACCGTGATCGAACACCCCGCCAATCGCAAAGGTGACTGGCACTATGTGAGCGTGCACGGCAGCGACAGCGATACCTATGGCTATGTGCACCAAAGCCAGTTGAGGCCGAAAGCCGGGCGCTAAGCAGTAAAACTTTTCAGGTAGCCTGCCATACCATGCAGGCTACCTGAAACTTTATCCGGCGCAATGTTGGATATAATGGCGGCAAGCACCACCGCCACAAACTTCCTACCCTATCTCAGGAGCACGCTCATGCTTTCATCACTGCATACCCGCACCTCTGCCCTTGCCGCCGTGCTGTTGGTGCTATCCACCACTGCCGCCGCCCATGTTGCCCCCGATAGCTGCGGCCTGTCCTCCGTAGCAACCGGCGAAGCCGAACCCACTACCTATTTGGTTACCGACGGCGGCAAGAGAGTAAACATCCGTGCCCGTCCCAACACCCGAGCCGCCATCCTTGCCGTTTGCGACAATCAAGGCGAAGCCGCCATCCTCGGCAAAAGTGGCGCGTGGTACCGCGTGCGGCTGGCCTTGCGACCGAACCAGTCGGAGGAGCGGCGTATCATCAACGGCTATGTGCACCAAAGCCAGGTTAGCCTGCGTCACGTTTATATCGTGCACAGCGCCGACGGCTCGGCCAATATACGCCGGAAAGCCGGCAACCGTTCCGGTATGGTGGGGCGTTTCGCCAACGGCACAAGAGTGATCGAATTCCCCGCCAAGCGTAAAGGAAACTGGCATTTCGTGGGCGTAATCGGCAGATGGGGAATAGTCACCTCAGCTTATTACGGCTATGTGCACAAAAGCCAGCTGAGGCCGGAAGCCGGGCAGTAAATGGCAAAGAAAGTTTCAGGTAGCCTGCCACACCATGCAGGCTACCTGAAACTTTATTCGGCGCACTAATTTGGCTATGATGGTGCCAAACTAATCGCCTGACTGCTTGCTGCGTCTCGCCAAATTCTCCAATCATCATGCCGACCCTGCATATCCGCACCCCCAATCCCACGCTCTATATCGCCTTCTTGGCGCTCGGTTTATTGAGCGCCATCAAATCGGGTACCATTTCGCCGGAAGCAGGCATTTGGACATTACGCATGCCGCAAAATTATGATGAAATCCTGCCCTACTGCCCGCCAAAATTGTAGAATATCATTGCGTGTTTCGATGAGTTAGACCTGCTCTCCCGGCTCGATGCCGTTGCATATGCCCAAACCATCGACCGCCTGATGCGCGATTTGCAGCAAATCGTGGCGGAACATTCCGAACCGTACGATGCCCATTTAAACGTAAGCGGCTAGTTTGATCATAAGCTGATGCCATACTGCTTTGTTTCCACCATCACAAAAGGCTACCTGAAAACCAGAAAATCGGTTTTCAGGTAGCCTTGACTATGCCGTTTCAAATCATTACTGCTTCATCGCATTCACTAGCGCGTTCACGTTGTAGCGGAACATCTGCTCATAAGTGGCGGCGGGGGCGCCACGGCTCAGGGCGTCGGAATAGAGCTTGCCGTTTACGCGGATGCCGGTTTCGCGCGAAATGCGTTCCACCATGCGCGAATCTTTGATGTTTTCGCTAAACGCGGCGCGGATGCCCTGGCTGCGGATTTGGCGGATTAGGGCGGAAACCTGGCGGGCGGAAGGCTCGGCTTCGGTGCTCACGCCTTGCGGGGCGATGAATTCGATGCGGTAGCGTTTGCCCATGTAGTTGAAGGCATCGTGCCCAGTGAGCACTTTGCGCCGTGCCTGCGGCACGCTGTTAAATTGGGTTTGCGCCCATTGGTGCATGGTATCGAGGCGGGCTTGGTAGCCGCTGAGGCGCTGCTGATAATAAGCGCGGCCTTGCGGATCGACTTTAATCAGCGCGTCGGCCACGTTTTGGGCGTAGGTTTTCATCAGCACCGGGTCGTTCCACACGTGCGGGTCAAATTCGCCGTGATGATGGTGGCCGTGGTCATGGTCGTGATCGTGCTCATCGTGGTCTTCGGCCTTCATCGGCTGGATGTTTTTGGTGGCCTCGGCAAACGGCACGCCGCTTTGACGAATGCCGCGCATCACCGCAGCCTGCTCAAAACCCAAGCCGTTCACCAGCACGAGCTTGGCATTGCGGATGCGCTGCATATCGCGGCTGGTGAGGTTGTAGGCATGCGCGTCTTGGTCGGGGCCGACCAGGTTACTCACGTTCACGCGCTCGCCGCCCACCTGCTTGGCTACGTCACCCAAAATGCTGAAGCTTGACACCACTTCCAACGGCGCGGCATACAGGCTGCCGGAAAACAGCGCGGCAATCAGGCCGAGTTTCCAATGTTTCAATTTCATCTTTTACTCCTTATGTTTGGTTGTCATATGAGTCTTCCGACTCGTCCGTGAGGCTACCTGAAAGATTTCAGGTAGCCTTTTTACTAATGTGCGAATTTCAAAACAGAAAATTCACCACAAACGTACAATGCAGCGCCCCCTGCTGGCACAGCCGAACGGAGCGCGGTTTTTTGGGGAATAAGGGCTTGCATGCCCGAAGCGGCGCAGCCGCAAGTTGCGAGCCCGCCCGAAAAATCGTGCGAAGTGAGGGAAGTTTGGCAAAGCCAAACCTGTGCCCGCAGTCGCCTTTCTTTGCTTTCTTTCTTTGGCGAAGCAAAGAAAAAAAGTGCCCCGCGCCGGCATGAGGCGCAAAAGCGAACAAAGTGGGAGAGGGTGGGGCTACCTGAAAAATAATTTGTCTCGAAATCCAAAATATCGCTGCTAAAACTATCTGAACTAAGGGTTTAGTTTCGCAGAGCATTTTCAGGTAGCCTTCAAGCTACCGGCCGCTACGTCCGCAAATGCCTGCCGCGCCACCATTTTGGCAGCATCCCGCCCTCGCGCCCGATAAACAGCGACACGGCATACACGCCGCCCAGGCACAAAATAATCGCCGGGCCGGAGGGGATATCCACATGGTAAGAAAACAGCAGGCCACAGAAACTGCAGGCGAGCGCAATCAGCACCGCGAGCGCAATCAGCCCGCCCATGCTACGCGACCACAGCCGCGCGGTAATCGCCGGCAGCATCATCACGCCCACCGACATCAGCGTGCCGATAGCCTGAAAACCGGCCACCAAATTCAGCACCACCAGCATCAAAAACAGCACATGCCACAGCCCGCCGCGCCCGTTCACCGCGCGCAGAAACAGCGGATCGATGCTCTCCAGCATCAGCGGGCGGTAGATCAGCGCCAGCGTCAACACCGATACCGCGCTCACGCACAGCACCAAAATCAGCGAAGGCGTATCCACCGCCAGCACCGAACCGAACAGCAAATGCAGCAAATCCACATTGCTGCCGTAGCTGCTCACCAGCACCACGCCCAAGGCCAGGCTGGCCAGATAAAACGCGGCAAAATTCGCGTCTTCCTTCAAATTGGTGTGGCGGCTCACCAAGCCGGCCAACAGCGCCATCGCCAGCCCGGCGGCAAAACCGCCCAAGCTCATGGCGGGCAGGCTGAGCGAACCGGCGGCGATATAGCCCGCCGCCGCGCCGGGCAGCACTGCGTGGCCGAGCGCATCGCCCACCAGGCTCATGCGCCGCATCACCAAAAACACGCCCACCGGCGCCGCGCCCACGGCCAGAAACAGCACGGAGGCAAGGGCATAGCGCATAAAATCGTCGGCAATGGGTTCGATCAGGAGCTGGGAGAGGGTCATGGTGTGTGCTTTTATCGTGTTTCGGGTGGTCTTTTGGATTTGGGTTGATAGCTAAAATACTGATTTCAGCCATATCGGCAGGCTATTTGCCATAAGGGTGAAACACAACAAGTTTCCCCTCCGGATAATCGCCCAGCCAGCCGCAAGGGAAAACGCCTTTTTTATAGGCTTTGAAAACGGCATTCCAAAGCGGATGTTTTTGTATATGCTTGATATTCAAGTAACAGTTGAGCAGGTCTGCTTCGATGTCGTTCAGATAGTCGGCATATCCGACTTCTTCCAGTCGGGATTGGATAACGGGCACAATCTCTTTATCCCAATAATCACGAAATTTTTCATCTGTCAGTTTGAAGATGAGCGAGCAGTTTTCCCGTAAATCCAGCCAGCAGGTTTCCACTTCTGTTTGGCTGTAGAGATAGGTTTTCATTTCATCGATATTGGAAACGAAATGCCAGTTTGGGTTTTCGGCAGTTTCAAAATCCAACAGGTGGTTATCAATGATGCCAAACATTTGTTTCATTTTTATACCTTTTTATATTTTCGATGTGCGGTACGCAATATTTCCAGCCCGGCTTTCAGGTAGCCTGTTGGGCAGACGGATGGCCGTTGGCAATGATTACGCCTTCGCCCACTGCGGTGCCGCCTTCCATAATCCAAAATTCCGTGCCGGGGCGTAGGGCGGAATAATCCACGCGGTCGGGGTAGAGGTAATCCAGCCCGGCTTGCAGCGGCTCGTCGAATCGGGTGTGCTCAAACGTGGCAAACACGATGCCGAGCATTTCGCGGCTGCCTTTGGGCGCAAAGTGCGGGCGGTAGCCTTCGGCGGGGAAGTGTGTGCGGCTGCGGATGCGCTGCGGGAACGCTCCGGTAGAAAAATCTTCGCTGCGGTTTCGGAAGAAAACAACGGTGGCGGCAAACATGGCATTCAGGCTACCTGAAAACTCAAGCGGCGCACCATTCGCGCGGTTCGGTACGGTGCATGGTTTCGGCAGCCTGTTTCAGGTAGCCTTCGGTGAGCACGTCCGCAGTGGCGCCACTGGCGATTTTTTCGCGGGCAATCAGGAAGGTGTGGGGGAAATAGGCGCGCACCTGCTCATAATCGTGCAACACGGCAATCACGGCACGGCCTTCGTTTTGGTGACATTGGCGCAATACTTCCAACAATTCATACGTGGTGCGCGCGTCCACGGCGTTGAAGGGCTCGTCCAGCAGCAAGAATTTGGCATCTTGCACCAGCATGCGGGCAAACAGCACGCGCTGGAATTGGCCGTTGGAAAGCTGGCCGATGCTCCGGTGGGCAAAATCGGCCATGCCAACGCGCTCGAGCGCGGCGTGCACCCGTTCGCGCTGTTCGGGTTTGGTGCCGCCGAAAAAGCCGATTTCATACCACAAACCCATGGCGGCCAGCTCATATACGGAAATGGGCTGGCTGCGGTCGATATCGGATTGCTGGGGCAGATAGGCGATATCGCGGCGGGCGATGCCTTGCCATTGCACGCTGCCGGTGCTGGTTTTCAACAGCCCCATGATGGCTTTGAGCAGGGTGGATTTGCCCGCGCCATTAGGCCCGAATACCGCCCACATGCTGCCGGACGCAAATTCGCCGCAAATGTGGTGCACGGCGGGATGGCGGCGGTAGCTCACGGTGAGGTTGTCGAACACGATGCTCATAGTGCGGCGCCCGTCCAGGCAAACACGCCCAGCATCAGGGCAATAAGCGATACGGCCAAAAGCAGGCGGCTGCCGGCGCCGCGAAGTAACCAAGAGTGCATAGTGTGTGCTGAATGTTATGTTGTAACAGGTGGCATGATACCCTATAACATGTGCTTTTTCCATAGCCGGAAGGATACCTGAAAAGCAGGCAGAAAATGCCGCTGCGTTAATTTAGTGCAGACAAAGTGCCAATTTGTTGGCAATATTGAAAAATACTTGCCACACAGCACAGCTGCCCCAACCACGCCGCCACGCCGTTTCCCTAGCCCGCGGTATGAAGGAGCAAAGCGTTTGGCTATAATAGAAAAACCATATAGTGGATTAAAATAAGAATGGGACAAGGCGGCGAGCCGCAGACAGCATGAGCAATACGGCAAGGCGAGCCAACACGGTAGCATTCTTATTTTAATTCACTATACTTGCGCCTACTTACCCCTCCTTACCCCGCCCACCAAGGAATAACGATGAAAAAACTGCTCCTGCTCGCCATTTGCGCCGGCCTGCTTGCTGCCTGCGGCGGCCAAGCCAAAAGCGAAGCCTCCGCCCCTGAAGGCAACAACGCCAACCTGCTCAACCTCTACAACTGGGCGGATTATGTCGACCCCGCCACCCTCACCGCCTTCACCGAGAAAACCGGCATCACCGTCCGCTCCGCCTACTACGACAACAACGAAACCCTCGAAGCCAAAATGCTCAGCGGCAGCAGCGGCTACGATTTGGTGGTGCCCTCCATTTCCAACGTAGGCCGTCAAATCCAAGCCGGTGCCTACCAGCCCATCGACAAAAGCCAAATCCCCAACTACAGCAACCTTGACCCGCAGCTGCTCAAACTGATGGAGCAGGTGGATCCCGGCAACAAATACGCTGTGCCCTATTTCTGGGGCATCAACACGCTGGCCATCAACACCCAAATGGTGCAAAAAGCCTTGGGCGGCAAACCCATGCCCGAAAACGTGTGGGATTTGGTGTTCAATCCCGAATACACCGCCAAGCTCAAATCCTGCGGCATTTCCTATTTCGACAGCCCGCTTGAGCAATACCCCTTGGCACTCAACTACTTAGGCAAAGACCCCAACAGCACCAAGCCTGAAGACCTGCAAGCGGCCACCGATATGATGCGCGCCGTACGCAAAGACATCCGCATCTTCACCGCCTCCACCTATATCAACGACCTCGCCGCCGGCAACCTGTGCGTAGCCGTGGGCTACGGCGGCGATTTGAACATCGCCCGCAACCGGGCCATCGAAGCCGGCAACGGCATCGACATCCAAGTGCTCGTGCCCCAAAACGGCCTGGCGGTGTGGATCGACTCCCTGATGATTCCCAAAGACGCACACCACCCCGCCAACGCCCTCAAATACATCAACTACACCCTTGATCCCAAAGTGGCCGCCGCCAACGGCAGCTTCGTGACCTATGCCCCCGCCAGCAAACCGGCCCGCGAGCTGATGCCCGAGGCATACCGCAACAACGAATCCATCTTCCCCAGCGAAGAAGCCATGGCCAACAGCTTCGTCATCCTACCCAAAGACCCGCACACCAGCCGCCTGATGACCCAGCTCTATCAAAGGCTGATGGCAATCAAATAACGGCAAGGCCAGCAAACCACAAAAGGCTACCTGAAAATTTCAGGTAGCCTGTAATGGCGTGGATAACAACAAATATCAGAGTTGGGTTTGACACCCACCATTTGCTGCTCCGGTATGCTACATAAAGGCTACCTGAAAGCAGCAATCCCAACGAAATCAAACGAGCTACTTGAGTTCTTGAGAAGCTAACATCAGGTAGCCTTCCCCCAAGCAAAACACCCGAACCAAAGCCCGGGCGTTTGTATTCCAATCAAACTGTTCAGCCAAAGAACATCTTGGAAAACAGTAGGCCGAAGGCCAGGCTGAAACCCATGCTCAACAGGCCGGGCAGCATAAAGCTGTGGTTGAAAATAAACTTGCCGATTTTCGTCGTGCCCGTGCTGTCGAAATCGATGGCGGCAATAATCGGACCATAGTTCGGAATGAAGAAATAGCCGTTCACCGCCACGAATGTGCCGATGATAACCGGCGTGGGCACGCCCAACGAAATGGCCACCGGGAACAGCGTAGCCACAGTGGCACCCTGGCTGTTCACCAATATAGAGAGCACAAACAACGCAAAGGCAAACGCCCACGGCGCACTCTGCACCAGGCCGGACACCGCCTGCTGCACTTCGTCCAAATGCCCGTGCATCAGCGTATCGCCCAACCAGGCTACGCCGAACACGGCAATCACGGCACGCATACCGGCATGGAACACTGAGCCCTGCGTAATCGCGTTGCCATCTGGTTTGCAGGTAACAATAATCAGCGCAGCAGCAGAAAGCATCACAATTTCAATGGTGTGCGCCATACCCATCGGCTTATCGTTAAACACCGGGCGCAGCGAAGGCATCGCGCCGAGCAGCACCACCAAAATAGCGGCAAACAGGAAAATACCCACCGAAATCTTAGCCTTGCCGCTCACTTGCGCATCGGCGGCAACGGTTTCCGTGTCATACAGCTTGCTGTAGGCCGGGTCTTTCGGGCGGCGTTGATATTCCGGATCGTCTTTCAGCTCTTTGCCCATCCGGTTCACCAACACGCAGGCGATACCGATGCCGATGATGGTGGAGGGCACGCTCACTTTGAGCACGTCTGCCATCGTAATATGCTGCGGCTCGAGGTAGCTCACGCAAGCCACCACTGCCGCCGCAATCGGGCTGGCCACAATAGCAAACTGCGAAGCAATCACCGCCATGGTGAGCGGGCGTTCCGGGCGGATACCGTTTTTGCGGCTCACTTCCGCAATCACCGGCAGCACAGAATAGGCCACATGCCCCGTGCCGGCCAAAACGGTGAAGGTGTAGGTAACCATCGGCGCGATAAAGGTGATGTATTTCGGGTTTTTATGCAGCACGCGGGTGGCGATTTTAATCATATAGTCCAAACCGCCGGCCGCTTGCATGGCTGCCGCTGCCGACACAACCGCCATAATCATCAGCATCACATCAATCGGCGGGCTGGTGGGCTCTAGGCCGAAACCGAACGACAACACTGCCAAACCTATGCCGCCGAACACACCTAAGCCGATGCCGCCCACCTGGGCACCGGCTAAGATGCACAACAGCACCACAGCAAACTGGATAAAAAACTGCGCATATTGAGCAAAAAAGCTCATTATGGTCTCCAAAGTAAATTTATGTATGCAAAAGAGCGCCGAGTCTACCAAACTTTATCCTGAAAATAAAACGGATTTTATTTTCAGGTAGCCTTTATTCGAAATAATAATTTGTATATAAACAATAAATATTTATCTATCCTTAACTACACCTCCCCACACACCCTGCCCGAAAAAGCTGTCCCCTCTGCATTCCATCCACCTACTTGTAAATATTTCTTAACAAACCGCCAACAAAATCCCATGCCAGGAAAGTAGCATGGGAAAGAAAATGGAGCGGGTAACGGGAATCGAACCCGCATAGTCGGCTTGGGAAGCCGGTGCCTTACCATTAGACGATACCCGCAAAACAGGAGTGCGCGCAGTATAGAGGATTTCCATGCAAACTACCAGCCTGCGCCTAATCGAGGAATGTCAGCTCGCCCAGCACCCTATCTGGCGCTTGGGCATCACTGCCGGTATCGCAAACCAGATAGTCCCAATCCAAACGCACATCACTGTCAGCAGAGCCACACAAGGCCTCCAAATCCGGCCAACCGCCCTTCCAGACTCATCCTCTCCTTAATTCTGGCCTGCTGCCGCCCACAAACAGCGGTAATATCAAAAATGTGCCATTCTACTCCACACTGCACGGCAAAAAATCTTAGCTTCACAGAAACTCGCAAAACTCATCTTAACTTCATTGAAGCTTACGCTTTCAGGTAGCCTTCATTCTGCCAGCCAAGCCGCCAAGCTGGCCAAACCATCCAGCATGGCCAGATGTGGGGCAGTTTGCAGTTGGGCGGGGGTGTGGGCGCCGGTGGTGAGGGCGACGGCGGGGCTCTGGGCGTTGTGTGCCATGTGCAAATCGTGGGTGGTATCGCCGATTACCAGGGCTTCGGCCGGGTGCACGCCCAATTCGTCGCAGATGGAGAGCACCATTTCCGGCTGGGGCTTGGAGGCGCATTCGTCGACGGTGCGGGTAGCGAGGAAGAAGCTGCGCGTGTCGGTTTCGGCTAGGGCGGCATCGAGCCCGCGCCGGCCTTTGCCGGTAGCCACGGCCAGCCAGTAGTGCTGTTGCAGCCGCTGCAGGGTATTGCCTGCGTCGGGGAACAAAACGGTTTGCCCGCGGTGGTGGTGGAATTCGTGCTGATAGGCGCGGATGGCGGCCTCGGTTTGCTGTTGATCCAGCTGCGGGCACAGGCGGCGCAGGGCTTCGCGCAGGCTCAGGCCGATGGTGGTGCGGATGTCGGCCTCGGCGGGCGGCGGCCAGCCGAAGCGGCAAAAAGAGTTTTGCACGCCCTGCACGATTTGGGCGGTGGAATCGGCTAAGGTGCCGTCCCAGTCGAAAATCAATACGCGATACGGTTTCATGGGCATTCCTTGATGTGTTTGGAAATTTAGGCTGGCTGAATTTTCAGATAGCCTCACTTCAATCCGCGCCCTGCGCCGTGCAGCAAGGCGTTAATCATGATTTCATCGGCTTCTGCCTCGGCTTGGCGGCACGCCGTTTCCTGCCGGATGATTTCCTCCAAATCGGCACGGCCGCTCTCGACGGGCTGGGTAATCACCTGCTTGGGGCGATCCAAAGAAAAGCCTTCCGGCAGGATCACTTTGAATTTGGGCTGTTGATCGTTTTGCTGCATATCTTTCCTTTTTGGCTAAATGGCAAACAGGCTACCTGAAAACCGAAGCCGGAATAATGGGCACACTTTTTTCAGGTAGCCCCTTGCCCCTGTCGCAAGCCCTCCAGCATCTGATGCAACTCTTCCGGCAATGGCGCGGTGAGCACCAGCGTTTCGCCGCTTGCCGGGTGTTCGAGCTCCAAGCGGTGGGCGTGCAGGAACATGCGTTTGAGGCCGAGCTTCTTCAGGCGGCGGTTGGCGGTGTAGTCGCCGTAGCGTTCATCGCCGGCAATCGGGCAGTTTTGCGACTGCATGTGCACGCGGATTTGGTGGGTGCGGCCGGTGCGCAGCGTGGCTTCCATCAGGCTCAGGGCGGAAAGCCCCACCGCGTGCAGCGGCGCACCGCCGAAGGTTTCCAGCACGCGGAACAGCGTGTGCGCGCTCTGCCCTTCTTCGCTCACGCGCACCATTTTCTCGCCTGCCGCACCGGTGTATTTAAACAGCGGCAGTTTCACCTGCCGCACATCCTGCGGCCACGCGCCCATGCCCAGCGCCAAATATACTTTTTCCGGCTTATCGTTGCGCCAGGCTTCGTGCAGCTTCACCAATACGCTGCGCTTTTTGGCCACCACCAAGAGGCCGCTGGTATCTTTGTCCAGCCGGTGCACCAATTCCAAATAACGCGCCTGCGGCCGGGCGCGGCGCAGCTGTTCGATCACGCCGAAGCTCACACCGCTGCCACCGTGTACGGCCACGCCGGAAGGTTTGTCCACCACCAAAAGGTGCTCGTCTTCAAACACAATGTCAAATTCACGCGGCGGCACGGCAGCCTCGGCCGGCCCGGTTTTCTGCGCCAGCCGAATCGGCGGAATCCGCACTTCGTCGCCCGCGGCCAAACGGCTGTCGGCAGCGGCACGTTTTTTGTTCACGCGCACTTCGCCGCCCCGGATGATGCGGTGAATATGGCTCTTGGGCACGCCTTTGAGCAGGCGGATGAGAAAGTTATCCAAACGCTGCCCGGCGGCGGCTTCGTCCACGCTCAAATAATTGACTGAATTTTTGCTAATTGCCGGCATTTTCTCTATAATCCTCTCCCTGCCGACACCGTGCCCAGGCTACCTGAAAGCCAAGCTTCAACGAAGCGAAAAACAAAAGGTGCCGCGGGTTGGCAAGTTGATTGTTTACTGTTTATTTTATCGTAATAAAGACAATTCCGAACGGCTTTCCTCTACCTGCCGCGCATTTTGGCAGGCAGATTGAAATAGTAATTGAGTTTACGGCTCCGGCAGCCCAAACGGCCTAAGATGCGACCAGCGCGCCGCCGCACCCGCTGCCGGGCTTAAAGAAGACCACAACACCGAATTAATAACGGATTAAGTTTGAAACAAAGCCAAGCGGCGAGCCGCGATCCAAGCAGTACGGCAAAACCAGCCAACACAGCCTTGCTTTAAAATTAATCCGCTATACCCCGCCGCAAGCGGCCGCCATCCGGCCTGCCGCGGCTTGCCAAAATTAGCCGCCCGTCCGGCGGCCGGCGCGGCAGCGATGCCCGCCCCGCTCTTTCACTACCTTCTTTACCGTTTTCTGCCCGCGCCCGATGCCGGCTGCCCAACCGCCACGGCGGTTTGCCGCACACCGCGCTTCAGGCCAGCACAACAACGGCTGCCGATTTTAACTTCGTTGAAGCTTTATTTTCAGGTAGCCTTCCCCGGCGGCAGCAAAGCGGCCAAACTAATTACGCGCTTCGGAATTGCAAACCAAACAAAAGGTTAGCAATATCATGAAACGTATGTTGTTTAACGCCACCCAGGCCGAAGAGCTGCGCGTGGCGATTGTAGACGGGCAAAACCTGCTCGATCTCGACATTGAAACGCTGGGCAAAGAACAGCGCAAAGGCAATATCTACAAAGGCATCATCACCCGCATCGAGCCCTCGCTCGAGGCCTGCTTCGTGGACTACGGCACCGACCGCCACGGCTTCCTCCCCTTCAAAGAAGTTTCCCGCGCCTACTTCCAAGACTACGACGGCGGCCGCGCCCGCATTCAAGACGTATTGCAGGAAGGCATGCAGGTTATCGTGCAGGTGGAAAAAGACGAACGCGGCAACAAAGGCGCCGCGCTCACCACCTTCATCAGCTTGGCCGGCCGCTATCTCGTGCTCATGCCGAACAATCCGCGCGGCGGCGGCATTTCCCGCCGTATCGAAGGCGAAGAGCGCCAAGAGCTTAAAGCTGCCATGAGCCAGCTCGACGTGCCGCACGGCATGAGCCTGATCGCCCGCACCGCCGGCATCGGCCGCAGCGTGGAAGAACTGCAATGGGATTTCAACTACCTATTGCAACTGTGGCGCGCCATCGAAGAAGCCGGCAACGCCCACCAAGACCCCTACCTCCTCTTCATGGAGAGCTCCCTGCTCATCCGCGCCATCCGCGACCACTACCGATCCGACATAGGCGAAATCCTCATCGACAACCGCGAAGTATTCGGCCAAGTGCAGGAATTCATGAGCTATGTGATGCCGCACAACGTAGGCAAGCTCAAATACTACGACGACCATATCCCGCTCTTCTCCCGCTTCCAAATCGAGCACCAAATCGAAAGCGCCTTCTCGCGCTCCGTGAGCCTGCCTTCCGGCGGCGCCATTGTGATCGACCACACCGAAGCCCTGGTTTCCGTAGACGTGAACTCCGCCCGCTCCACGCGCGGTGCCGATATCGAAGAAACCGCCTTCCAAACCAATATGGAAGCTGCCGAAGAAGTGGCCCGCCAAATGCGCCTGCGCGACTTGGGCGGCCTGATCGTGATCGACTTCATCGACATGGAAAACCCCAAGCACCAGCGCGATGTGGAAAACACCCTGCGCGACGCGTTGCGGAAAGACCGTGCCCGCGTGCAGATGGGCAAACTTTCCCGCTTCGGCCTGCTTGAGCTTTCTCGCCAGCGCCTGCGCCCCTCCCTGGGCGAAAGCAGCCACGTGGCCTGCCCGCGCTGCGCCGGCACCGGCGTGATTCGCGGCATCGAATCCACCGCCCTGCACGTGTTGCGCATCATCCAAGAAGAAGCGATGAAGGACAACACCGAAGAAGTGCACGCCCAAGTGCCGGTGGACGTGGCCACCTTCCTGCTCAACGAAAAACGCGCCGAGCTGTTCGGCCTGGAGGAACGGCTGGATGTGTCCATCCTAATGATCCCCAACACCCATCTGGAAAACCCGCACTACAACATCACCCGCGTACGCCCCGACGACGTGGATGACGATGCCGAACCCAGCTACAAACAAGTCGAAATCCCCGAAGAAGACGACAGCCAAACCTTGGAAATCGGCTGCCAAGCCAAGCCAGTGAAACCTGAGCCCGCTGTAAAAGGCATCAAACACAGCAGCCCCGCCCCCGTGGTGCAGCAGCCTGCCGAACCCGGCTTGCTGGCCAGCATCGGCGCTTGGTTTGCCAAATTGTTTGGCGGCGGCGAAACCAAACCTGCCGAAGCCCCCGCAACCAACAACGGGCGCAACGGTGGCAATCGCGGCAAAGCCCCGCAAAACCGTAACCGCCGCAACCGCACCCAGCAGCGCGGCCAAAACGGCAACAGCCGCCCGCCGCGTCAGCAAAATGCCGACGATGCCGAAACCTTGGACAACCGCACACCGCAACAGCTGGCAGAGAAATCCACTGCCGAGCAGCAGCCCAATCCGCGCCAACGCCGCCGCCAACGCAAAGACAGCGATGTTCAGGTAGCCTCGGCTGAAAACGATAAGCTGCAGGCCGCCAGCCAAGCGGCTGACATCCCCGAACGTTTTGCTGATGACACCGGCAGCTCTGCAGAAAACCAAGAGCGTGGTAGCGAACGAAGCGAGCGCGAGCGTAACAATGAGCGCGGCGAACGCAACGAACGCCGCTCCGGCCGCGACCGCCGCCAAGACAGCAGCCAGCGCAACGGCAAAGGCCGAGGCCGCCAGCGCAACATCCCCTCTGCACAGAAAATCATCCAATATCTGGATATTCCGCTGCAAGCCGAGCTGGTGAAATCTGCCGCCGACGTGGTATTGGGCCTGCACACCGAAGCGCCCGCCCCCGTGCCGCAGCCTGATGAGGCCGACAACGATAAACCGCTGGTCATCACCATCCCCGAAGTGGCCGATGAAGCCGATGCGCCCACCTTCGTGTTTGCCGAAGAAAATGCAGCTGAAGCCGTGGAAGCTACTGAAGCTGTAAACCCAGCTGCTGTTACAAGCCCGGTTGTGGAAACAGCGCAGGAAGAAGCCGTGGTAGAAACCGTGGCAGTAGAAACTTCATCTGCCGAAACTCAAGTCGCTCCGGAAGTTGCTCCTGCTGATGATTCCATTGTTGCTGCAGCCCAAGCTGTAGAAACGGCAGTGGCAGCCGTGGCACAACCCACGCCGCAACAAACCGCAGCTGAACCCGCTGCCGCCGACCTGGGGGGTTTGGTATTGGTGCAAACCGATCCCGCCGCGCTCACTGCCGCTCAGCCCGAGCCCGAGCAGCCCAAAGGTCTGCGCCGCGCCGATGTTGTCCCAGCCGCCCCGGCTGCCGTGCCCGAGCCGCAGCAACTGCAGCAAGTGGAAACCCACCGCAGCTAATGTGGACTTTCAGGTAGCCTTCCAAGGCAACAACCAACCGCCCCGAACAATTGCTTGGGGCGGTTTGTTATCGGCAACTTGAGGCTACCTGAAATTTAAATCGCAAAATGGCCAAACGGATTTTGGAATGAATAAAGTCAGCGCAAGGCGGTGAGCCACAGGCAGTACAGAAGTACGCAAGGCGAACCAACGCCGTATGAAATGAAGCACTTCAGTCATAGCAAACCAAAACCATCGCCTGCTCTCTATTTTCAAGTAGCCTCCCCTCCCGCCTGAGGCTAGCTGAAAACACTGCTGCCCGTTTTATAGCGGATTACTCAGCTGAAACCCGCTTTCAGGTAGCCTTTTGTGCCAAATCCTTATAGAATCGGTAACTTGTATTTTCACTTAATTCCGACACGGCAGACAGGCTGAAACGGCCCGCCGCACAGCCGTACTCAAACCACTCCGAGACCACCATGACCGACTACTCCCAAACCGTAAACCTCTACGAATCCCCCTTCCCCATGCGCGGCAATCTGGCCAAGCGCGAGCCGGCGTGGGTGAAGCAGTGGCAGGACGAAAAACGTTATCAGAAGCTGCGCAAAATTGCCGCCGGCCGCCCGAAATTCATCCTGCACGACGGCCCGCCCTATGCCAACGGCGACATCCACATCGGTCATGCAGTCAATAAAATCCTGAAAGACATCATCATCCGCAGCAAAACGCTGGCGGGCTTCGACGCGCCCTATGTGCCGGGCTGGGACTGCCACGGCCTGCCGATTGAAGTGATGGTGGAAAAACTGCACGGCAAGGAAATGCCGCCCAGCAAGTTCCGTGAGCTCTGCCGCCAATATGCTGGTGAGCAGATTCTGCGGCAGAAAAAAGACTTTATCCGCTTGGGCGTAATTGGCGATTGGGAAGATCCCTATCTGACCATGGACTACCAAACCGAAGCCGACACCGTGCGCACGTTGGGCGAAATTTACAAAGCAGGCTACCTGTATCGCGGTGCGAAGCCCGTGCAGTTCTGCTTGGACTGCGGCTCATCGCTGGCCGAGGCCGAAGTGGAATACAAAGACAAAGTATCGCCCGCGATTGATGTGGCCTACCGCTTCCAAGACAACGCCGCGCTGGCCAAGGCTTTCAGGCTACCTGAAATCTCAGGCGAAGCGTTTGCCGTAATTTGGACCACCACCCCGTGGACACTACCCGCCAGCCAGGCCATTTCTGCCGGCGCAGACATTGTGTACCAACTCATCAACACGCCGCGCGGCAAACTGGTGCTGGCCAAAGATTTGGCCGAAGCCGCGCTGGAACGCTATGGTTTTTCAGGTAGCCCCGTCCTCGCCGAATGCACCGGCGCGGATTTGGAAAACCTGAAAGCCGAACACCCCTTTATCGAACGCGATATTCCCGTTTTAAACGGCGACCATGTAACCACCGAAGCCGGTACCGGCCTCGTGCATACCGCACCTGCGCATGGTTTGGAAGACTATTTTGTCTGCAACAAATACGGCATCGAGCTCATCAACCCTGTGAACGCGCAAGGCCGCTATGCCGCCGATACCCCGCGCTTGGCAGACATGACCGTGTGGGAAGCCAACCAGCCGATTATCTCCTGGCTGCAGGAAAACAACTGCCTGCTCGCCCACAGCAAAATCGAACACAGCTACGCCCACTGCTGGCGGCACAAAACCCCGCTGATTTACCGCGCCACCGGCCAATGGTTCATCGGCATGGACAAAGCCGGCACAGAGGGCAAAACCCTGCGCGACAAAGCCCTCAAAGCCGTGGACGACACCGAATTCTTCCCCGCCTGGGGACGCGCACGGCTGGAAGCCATGATTGAAGGCCGCCCCGACTGGGTAGTGAGCCGCCAGCGTTTCTGGGGCACGCCGATGACCTTCTTCGCCCACAAAGAAACCGGCGAGCTGCACCCCGATTCCGCCGCGCTGTTGGAAAAAGTCGCCCTGCTCATCGAGAAAAAAGGCATCAACGCCTGGTTTGAACTGGATAAAGCCGAGCTGCTGCCGCCCGAAGACTGCGAACAATACGACAAACTGCCCGACACCATGGACGTGTGGTTCGATTCAGGCAGCACCCACTTCTCCGTGCTGAAACAGCGCCCCGAGCTCGCCTGGCCGGCCGATTTGTATCTGGAAGGCAGCGACCAGCACCGCGGCTGGTTCCAATCCTCCATGCTCACCGGCTGCGCCACCCTCGGCCGCGCGCCCTACAAACAACTGCTCACCCACGGCTTCGTGGTCGATCAGAACGGCCGCAAAATGTCCAAATCCATCGGTAACGTGGTTGCCCCACAGGAGGTGTATAACGAATTCGGCGCCGACATTCTGCGCCTGTGGGCGGCTGCCACCGACTACAGCGGCGAATTGGCGATTTCCAAAGAAATCCTCAAACGCGTAACCGAAAGCTACCGCCGCATCCGCAACACGCTCAGCTTCCTATTTGCCAACCTCAAAGACTTCAACCCGATTGAAGACGCCGTGCCGCAGGCCGACATGGTGGAAATCGACCGCTACGCCCTCGTGCTGGCGCGCCAGTTGCAGGAAAAAGTTTCAGGTAGCCACTACCCGCGCTACGCCTTCCACTTCGCCGTGCAGGACATCGTACAGTTCTGCTCCGAAGACCTCGGCGCGTTCTATCTGGACATCCTGAAAGACCGTCTCTACACCACTAAAAAAGACGGCCACGCCCGCCGCAGCGCGCAAACCGCGCTCTACCACATCACGCGCAGCCTCGTGCTCCTGATGTCGCCCATCCTCTGCTTCACCGCCGAAGAAGCGTGGGATATCATCGGTGGCGGTGAAGAAGACAGCGTGCTTTATCACACCCTGCACAACTTCCCGCCCATCCCCGCCGCCGGCGAAGCCGCGCTCGTGGAAAAATGGACGCACATCCGCGAAGCCCGTGCCGTTGTAAACGCCGCCATCGAGCCACTGCGTGCCGACAAAACCGTTGGTTCCTCATTGCAGGCCGAAGTCGTCCTCACCGCGCCCGAACCGCAATATGGCTACCTGAAAGCACTCGGCAGCGAACTGCGCTTCGCCATGCTCGTTTCCAAAATCGAGCTGCAAAAAGGCGACGAACTCACTGCCGAAGTCCGCCCCAGTGCCGAGGCCAAATGCGAACGCTGCTGGCACTATGTGGACAGCGTAGGCAGCGTTGCCGCCCACCCCACCCTGTGCGCCCGCTGCGCCGGGAATGTGGACGGCAAAGGCGAAGAGCGGGATTACGCCTAAGCCGGTTGAGGCTACCTGAAAGCGTCAGCCTCAACGAAGTTAAAATATCCGCAGCAAAAAGGTGGGCATTGGTTGCCCACCTTTTTTCAGGTAGCCTGAAAGCGCATATAACCGAAATAATGATTTCTTCATACCGGGCGGCGAGCCGCAGACAGCACAGCTAGTACGATAAGGCGAGCCAATACAATAGGAAGGAATAAGGATTTGAGCTATAAGGAATCAAACACATGACAACCCACCCCTATTTAGACCTGCAGCAAGGCAACGTGGAAAGCTGTTGCATGGTAGTGCCCAAAGCAGAAGTGCCGCAATGGTACGAGCAAGGCTGGCTGCCGCATTACGCCGTCGGCCTGTCGCGCCGCGAGGCCAACCGCGCCTATATGATTTACGGCTTCATGCGCTTCGGTCGCGATGTGCTGCTGTTTAGCCGCTCCGAATATTTGGCAGCCAAGTCCCCTATCGGGCGTAAAATTGTTGGCTTCTGCACCCATCTGGGCACTTACGGCATGGGCGGCCCCGGCTTTTTCGGCCTGCTGCTGGACACAGATAAATACTTGGTTTACACCGCATGGCACGCGGGATACAACACGCTGCTGGACAACCACGCAGTAAAAATGCCCCCATATGGCAACACTGCTACACGCGGTTGGGTTGGCAATTTGAACGGAGCTGAATGGGACGAACTCTCACCCCTGCTCATCGGCTGCGAAATCGCCGATTGTTCCCTCGCCGAGCACCGCTGTACCCTGCAGCTGCAAAATGCAAAAAGACGGCCAAACCCATTTATTGGAATTCGTGCGCCAAGACGAACGCATCCCGAGCACTCCTGATCAAAAACCCCGCCTGGCATACGAAGACGGGAAAATCGTCGACTATTTGATGTATCAGCACAAAAATGCTTGGCTGGTGGCTTAGGTAAGCAGGGCGCATTACTCGCACAATAAAAGGCTACCTGAAAACCATTTTTCAATTTTCAGGTAGCCTTTCCTCTCCCGCCATACCAACCATGCTTGACAGTCTGTTAAAGCATTTTTACAATACACAACATTACATGGGTCGTTAGCTCAGTTGGTAGAGCAGCGGACTCTTAATCCGTAGGTCGAGCGTTCGAGCCGCTCACGACCCACCAAAATTAAAGTCGCAAATCAGTTGGTTATACTGGTTTGCGATTTCTTTTATCTGAGTTCTCAGCGGCACTCTGAACAAACTTTGGACTAACTCAATCCCTATCCATAAAACAGCATCCAAAGCGCGCGCAACAGGGCAATCAACAGGATTTTTTCGCCCGCAAGCAAACAGGCTACCTGAAAAAGCAAACTAATCAGTAGCACGCCCTGAAGCTGCAAGGGGCTGAACAGCAGCACATCATCGCGGCTCAAATAACGCCGGTGCAGCCACATCAGCAGCATCAGCATAGCCTGCCCGGCTATCCACAGCAGCGGTTTGAGCAGATACAGCGACATCAGGCCGGTGAGCAGCGGCACCGACATCCCATGCGGATACTGCCAGCACGCCAGCAGCAGCAAAAACAAAAACGTAATGTGCTGCACCGCACCAGCCACGGCGAAATAGGCCAGAAACACCCCGCCGCCGTCCAGCCGCCAGCCCATCTGCCGCGCATCGTAACGCCAGCCGTTGGCAAACAGAAACAGGCTGCCCAACGCAAAATAGCCATACACCGGATAAAGGTTGGCCACATGGGTAATCCCCAGCACGCCGGGCATAATCCGTGCGCTGAGGATACCGAAGCCCAGCCACAGCATCACGCTGCCCCACAGCCAGGAAAACTGCTGCCGCTGGAACGCCAAAGTCAGAAACACGGCGATATACACCGATAGCGCCCACAAAGTCGGGCTTTGCCAAGCCATCATTACCACCCGCCGGCTCTGGCCAACGCCGCTGCAGTGCAGGCAGCCAGCTCGCGCACCCAATCCAGCGGCAAATCCGGCGCAAAGCGCGTTTCATCGGCATCGCCCGCCACCATCGATGCCACGGTTTGCCCGTTCACGCGCAAGGGCAGCAGCAGGAAGCTCTCCAGCCCCCTACCCTCCTGCGGCAGCGCCTTCATCAGCGCCGGCGCGATGCGGTTGCCGCACACCGGTTCTTTCAGAGCAGATAACACAGCATGGGCGGCATGGTTTTCAGGTAGCCTGTAGGCGCCGGAAACCGCACCTTTTTTCGGCGGCTCGGCTAGCAGCCACACCCGGCCGGACGGCAGCGCGAAATCTTCCTGCCAGCCTGCCTCCGCCGCACGCAACACCTGCAACAGCGTATTGGCCGACAGTAAGCGGCGCACAAAGCCGAGCATCCGGCCCAGCGTTTGGTGGTTGCTGTCGGCATCCTGCATGATTTGCGCCAACTGCCCGGCCATTTTGGCCGCCTTTTTCTGCTGCGCCAGCCATTGCGCCTGTGCAAACGACTGCACCCGCCCTTCTGCCGGACGCACACCCAAATCGGCGGCATGGTTCAACAGAAATTCCGGGTGTTCCTGCAAATAAGCCAATATTTTCTTTTCGTTCATCAGTAAGTTACCGTTCCTTCAAACACCGTGGCCGCCGGCCCTGACATCAACACATGGTTATCCGCCGCCCACTCAATCTGCAAATCGCCGCCCGGCAGGCTCACGCACACCGAACCCTGCCGCGCCAACTGCCCCGCCCGCATGCCGACCACCGCTGCCGCACACGCGCCCGTGCCGCAGGCTTGGGTTTCACCCGTGCCGCGCTCAAACACACGCAGCCGGATATGGTGCGCATCCAGCACCTGCATAAAGCCCACGTTCACCCGCTCGGGAAACTGCGGATGCCGCTCCAGGCGCGCGCCCCATTCGGCTACCGGCGCATAGTGCACATCGTCCACCACCAGCACAGCATGCGGATTGCCCATATTCACACAGGAAAAACGTGCGCTTGCGCCATCCAAACCAATCTCGTGCCACAAGGCATCGGCAGCCTCGCCCGGCGCGGGCGCAAACGGAATATCCGCCGCCGCCAAACGCGGCTCGCCCATATCCACCGCAACCAGGCCGTTTTCCTGCAAATTCAACACAATCAGCCCTTTGGCCGTGGCCACCTTGATGCGGCGGTTTTGGCTCAGGCCTTTTGCATGCACAAAACGGGCAAAACAGCGCGCGCCGTTGCCGCACTGCTCCACCTCGCTGCCGTCTGCATTAAAAATACGGTAGCCAAACTCGGCTTCGGGCAGCAGCGGCGCTTCCACCAGCAACAGCTGGTCGAAACCGATGCCCAGGTGGCGGTCTGCCCATTCGGCAATCGGCGCGGCCGCCGGATCAAAATGCTGGCTGATGCCGTCGATAACCATAAAATCGTTGCCCAACCCGTGCATTTTGGTGAATTTCAATACAGCCATCACGGCCTCCGCCGACGCTTTCAAAGCGGGCTATCATACCCAATCCCCGCCGCAAGTTAAAGCCGCGTTTCAACTTTCAGGTAGTCTTCCCGGCACAGGCTACCTGAAAATCAGCATAGCCATGCCATACGACAAGATACTTCCGTTTACAGCAGACCTCTTAGCTTGATAAGCCCAATCGCTCTTTTCAGGTAACCTCTCCCCTCCTCCAAGGCTACCTGAACCCCCTACTTCCCAACAAAACCACAACACAACCCGGCAAAATCCAACCCAAACCGGGTTTTCTTTACGCCTCTGCCTGTTATCGGCCAATGGCCAGATGCGCTATAATGCGCCCTTTTGTTTTAGCCGCATTTTCCTATGTTGATCCATCCCGCTTTCAATCCCGTTATGCTCCAGCTCGGTCCGCTCGCCATCCGCTGGTATGCCATCAGCTACCTCGTCGGCTTCGCCCTGTTTATGTGGCTCGGGCGGCGGCGCATCCGCCAAGGCAACAGCGTGTTTACCACGCAAACCCTAGACGACTTCCTCACCTGGGGCATTATCGGCGTGATTGTGGGAGGGCGGCTGGGCTATGTGCTGTTTTACCAGCACGCCTACTATTTTGCCAATCCGTTGGAAATTTTCAAAGTATGGCAGGGCGGCATGTCGTTTCACGGTGGCTTCCTCGGCGTGGTAACTGCCGGCCTCCTGTTTGCCTACAAACATAAAATCAACCCGCTCAAGCTGGCCGACTCCATCGCCCCGCTCACTCCATTAGGCTTTGCTGCCGTGCGCCTGGGCGGCAACTTTGTGAATGGCGAGCTCTGGGGGCGCGTCACCCGGCCGGATGCCTTCTGGGCCATGGGCTTTCCCCAAGCACATAGCGAAGACTTAAAACTGGCCACCGAACAGCCGCAGCTGTGGGGTGCAATTTTCCAGCAATACGGCATGCTGCCGCGCCACCCCTCCCAGCTCTACCAATTTGCCCTGGAAGGCATTTTGCTGTTTGTGCTGCTGTGGTGGTTTTCCAAAAAACCACGCCCAACCGGCCAGGTAGTGAGCCTGTTCCTGCTCGGCTACGGCACCGCCCGCTTTATCGCCGAATTTGCCCGCGAGCCCGACGAATTCCTCGGCCTGCTCTATTTAAACTTCTCCATGGGCCAGTGGCTCAGCCTCCCCATGATCGCCTGCGGCCTTATCGGCTTCCTCTACTTCGGCAGGCGCAAGGCCGAACCGACAGAGGGTTGATGTTTAATGCAACGGCTTTGAAAGCAAAAAGGCTATCTGAAGAATAGTTTCCAGGTAGCCTTTTTTCATTACCTTCAACAGCAATCAGCCCTTATCCTCCCCGTTCACAATCTCGCCCACAAAAGCTTCGGCCTTATCTTTGAGCAGGAAGCGGGAGGAGGCGTCAGCGGCTTCTTCAGCATTCAGGGTAAGCGGCATGGAACAGTCGACACGGACGATGATGTCGGGCATGGATACGGTACGCCACAGGGCTGTAAAGAGGCCGATATTGCCAGCATAGGCGGGGGCGGTGGTGCGGCAGCCGTCACTGTCACAGTAGCGCAGCGCCACGGCCATGGCGGGAAGGCCGCTATCTAGCGCAGATTGAAACAGTGCAGCTTTAAACGGCAGCAACGATATGCCGTCTGAAGCTTTAGATTCAGGGAAGAACGACACGCTGTGCCCCGCACTCATCGAACGCACAATAGCCTTGTTTACCGGCGCCACATCGTTGCGGCTGTTGCGGTTGATGAACACCGCGCCGGTGCGCGCTACCATCGCACCCAACACCGGCCAGGAGCGTATTTCGCGTTTGGCGATAAACACGGTGGGATACATGGCCATCAGGATCATCGGATCGAGCCAGGACACATGGTTCGCCGCGCCGAGGAACACAGGCGGAAACGGTGGGTTGTTCGGATTAGCTTCGACACGGATATGCAACACTTTCAACATACTACGCGCCAAATCCTGCATCACGTCTTTGCTATGCTGGTTGTATTCGCGCAGGCGGAACAGCCGGTAAATCGTGCATAAGAACCAACACAGCAGGTGCAGGACGCGGAACAGACGGGTGAAAATTGAAGTAGATTGCGTGCTCATTTGTGCTGGTCTAATTATTAGATTGAGAAAGGCCACCTGAACGGCTTCAACGCTGGCATTGCGGGCAGTAAAAACTGCTGCGCTGGCCGATAATCTGCCGCGCAATCGGCGTGCCGCATTGACGGCATGCTTCGCCCTCGCGGCCATATACATTATATTGCTGCTGGAAATAGCCGCTTTGCCCATCGCTGTGCAAAAAATCGCGCAGGCTGCTACCACCGGCTTCCAGAGCGCGGTGCAGCACGCTGCGGATTTCCACTACCAAGCGGCGGCACTCCTCGGCAGACACGCTGTCGGCACAGCGGGTGGGCAGGATACCGGCGGCAAATAGCGCTTCGTTGGCATAAATATTGCCCACGCCCACCACAACTTTATTGTCCATCAACGCGGTTTTGATGGCACTTTTGCGACGTGAGAGTGCATTTTTCAGGTAGCCTGCAGTGAACTCGTCTTGCAGCGGCTCAGGGCCCAAATGCCGCAACAACGGATGCTGTTCTGCCGCCCCGGCAAACCATAGCACTGCGCCGAAACGGCGCGGGTCTCGCAGGCGCAGCACAGTCTGGTCGGTGGTGATGATATCGAGGTGATCATGCTTTTCCGGCGATGGCGCGCTGCCGTCGGGATACACACGTAGGCTGCCCGACATGCCCAAATGCAGCAGCATCACGCCGTGGGCAAACTCAAACAGCAAATACTTGGCGCGGCGGCGAATATGCACAATGCGGCTGCCGGAGAGCTGCCGCGCCAAATCCGGCAGCACTGGCCAACGCAATTTCGGCTGGCGCACCACTACCTCGGCCACGGTTTTGCCCTGCATATAGGGCTGGATCCCCCGGCGGGTGGTTTCAACTTCGGGCAGTTCGGGCATGGGAAAATTCGGGCTTGAAGTATATAAAGCCAGAAGTTTAGACCGTTTGCACGGTTTAGGCTACCTGAAAGCGTGAGCTTCAACCCAACAAAGTGGATCGATGTCTGATTAAAGCCAAGACCGAGTTTCTGAGAGGCAAAAATGCAGCCAACATTTTTTCAGGTAGCCTTTCAGTGTGCAGAAGGCTACCTGAAAAATCGTCTTAGCACTCAACCCAAAACCCTTTTCATCTTAATTAACTCAACTTCACACAAACCATTACCGGAATTTTTCAGGTAGCCTTTACCCACGGCACAAATAGGCAAATCATTGCCCTGTTTCTCCTTTCCCACGGTTATTTAAGCAAAACCGCTAAAACGTGCCAAGCGGCACGATGAAGCTTATAATGTTAACTATCTTTAATTCTAGAAGGCTGTATATGTCGAGAATGGCCAAGGGGATTATTGCGGCCGTGGTCTCCAATATTCTGTTCGGCTCGCTGTTTATGTTTGGCCCGTGGATGCGGCCGATGAGCGGCACGGATGTGTTTGCCTGGCGTATCGTGGGCACGTTTGCCTGTGCGCTCTCCATTATGCTGCTCACGTCGGCCAAACACGATGCGGCCAAATTCCTGCACGAAATCGGCGGCAATGTGCGCCGCTGGGCGCTGGTGCTGCTGCCCGCGCCGATTATGATCGGGCAGATTTGGCTTTATATGTGGGCGCCGGTAAACGGCAAGGGCGTGGATGTGTCGATGGGCTACTTCCTGTTTCCGCTTGCGATGATGCTGGGCGGGGTGATGGTGTTCCGCGAGCGGCTCGATCGATTGCAGCTGGTTGCCGTGCTACTGGCTTCGGCGGCAGTGGCACTGGAAATCTGGAACAGCGGCACGTTTTCTTGGGTAACCATTGCCGTGTTCGCCACCTTCCCGATTTATTACATCATGCGCCGCTGGCAAGGCGTTCCGCCACTACTCGGGCTCTTACTGGATTTGATTTTGGCGCTGCCTTTTGTGATTTGGTATCTGGTGATGTATTCACCCAGTCCGGCCATGATCGAGGCTAAGCCGATTTTGCTTTTATTTGCTGTGCTCTTGGGACTCAACGGCGCAGTATCGATGCAGGTCAACCTCACAGCCAACGAGCTTTTACCGGTGGTGCTGTTCGGTATGCTGAGCTATCTGGAGCCGGCGCTGCTGTTTCTGCTTTCGGTGTTTGTGTTGGGAGAGCACTTGGACTGGGTGGCCATGGTGAGCCACAGCCTGATTTGGGCGAGCATCATCGTGATGCTGTATCACGGCATCCAAACCATGCACCGCGAAAAGGCAGAACAGGCTACCTGAAACTATCTGCTTCAATGAAATGAAAACCAGGCTTCCTAAGCGGAAGCCTGTTCTTTTTCAGGCAAAAACGGTCAGGGCGGATGTGTTATAATTGCACGTTAGGTTTCAGGTAGCCTGAGACCCTTTCTTTTAGCACACTCCCTAATGATTACCATAGAAATCCGTTTCAACCGCATCACCATCCGGCACAACGACATCGTAGCGGAGCATTGCGGCACATTCAGCAACAGCCGAATGATTATTGCCGATAGTTTTCAATGGAGATCCGAGCTGATAGCGGCAATAAACAAAGCCGCAGATGAAGGCATTTTCAAACGCAAAAGCTGGGTGATGCCCAAACTGGCAAGGTTTGCCACCGACAACCGGCAAAATAGCCCCATCTGTGTTTTGACGTGTGCGAAACATTGGAAGACGGCTTATCTCACATTAGAATGGAACATTCTTCTGAACACTTTAGCTTGGATTAACCCCAAAAACATAATGAAGCAACTGGAAACGCTGATTCTTTATCAAGGCAAACAGCCCGCTTGCATGCTAACCTTCAAACAAGCCAAGCAACAATCGAAAACCATCGAACAACTGGAAAAAGCCTGCCTTGGTAGCCAAGCCAGCCTCCGCAATTTTTCAAGTAGCCTCAAACTCATTCTCATCACAGCAAAGCAACCATGACAGAACAAACCCAGCAAGAATACGGCGCAGACAGCATCCAAGTCCTCGAAGGTTTGGAGGCCGTGCGCAAACGCCCCGGCATGTATATCGGCGACACCCAAGACGGCTCCGGCCTGCACCACATGGTGTTTGAAGTGCTCGACAACGCAATCGACGAAGCGCTGGCCGGCCATTGCGACAGCATCACCGTGTCTATCAACGCCGACGAATCCATCACCATCGAAGACAACGGGCGCGGCATTCCCACCGGTATCCACCCCAAAGAAGGCCGCTCCGCCGCCGAAGTGATCATGACCATCCTGCACGCAGGCGGCAAGTTCGACAACAACAGCTACAAAGTCTCCGGCGGTCTGCACGGCGTGGGCGTATCCGTAGTAAACGCCCTGTCCGACTGGCTGAAACTCACCATTTGGCGCGAAGGCAAAGAGCACTTCGTAGAATTTCGCCGCGGCGAAACCGTTGCCCCGCTCAAAGCCGTGGCCGATTGCCCGGCCGACAAACACGGTACGCGCGTGCAATTCATGGCCAGCGAAGAAACCTTCGGCGAGGTGCAATACAAATTTGAAACCCTGGCCAAGCGCATCCGTGAATTGTCCTTTCTGAACAACGGCGTGAAAATCGAACTGTTCGACAAACGCGACGGCAAACACGAAAACTTCGCCGAATCCGGCGGCGTGGCCGGCTTCGTCCGCTACACCACTGGTGGCAAAAAACCCTTGCACGACAAAATCTTCTACACCCTCGGCGAAAGAGACGGCATGACGGTGGAATGCGCCATGCAGTGGAACGACAGCTACCAAGAATCCGTGCAATGCTTCACCAACAACATCCCGCAGCGCGACGGCGGCACCCACCTCACCGCCCTGCGCGCCGCCATGACGCGCACCATCAACCAATATATCGAAGCCAACGAAATCGCTAAGAAAGCCAAGGTGGATACCAGCGGCGACGATATGCGTGAAGGATTGGTGTGCGTGCTTTCCGTGAAACTGCCCGACCCGAAATTCTCCTCCCAAACTAAAGACAAACTGGTTTCCAGCGAAATCGCCCCCGTGGTGAATGAAGTGCTCAGCCAGGCGCTGCACGAATTCTTGGAAGAAAATCCGCAAGATGCCAAAATCATTTGCAGCAAAATCGTGGATGCCGCCCGCGCCCGCGAAGCTGCCCGCAAAGCGCGCGAAATCACCCGCCGCAAAGGCGTGATGGACGGCCTCGGCCTGCCCGGTAAATTGGCCGACTGCCAAGAAAAAGACCCTGCCTTATCCGAGCTTTATCTGGTGGAGGGTGACTCTGCCGGCGGTTCTGCCAAACAAGGCCGCGACCGCAAATTCCAAGCCATCCTGCCGCTGAAGGGCAAAATCCTCAACGTGGAAAAAGCCCGCTTCGAAAAAATGCTCGCCAGCCAAGAAGTGGCCACGCTGATTACCGCGCTGGGCACCTCCATCGGCAAGGAGGAATTCAATTTGGAAAAACTGCGCTACCACCGCATCATCATCATGACCGATGCCGACGTGGACGGCGCACACATCCGCACCCTGCTCCTAACCTTCTTCTACCGTCAAATGCCCGAGCTGGTGGAGCGCGGCTACATCTATATCGCCCAACCCCCGCTTTATAAAGCCAAATACGGCAAGCAGGAACGCTACCTGAAAGACGACACGGAAAAAGACGAATTCCTGCTCGGCCTGGCGGTGGACAAAGCCAAAATCGTTTCCGGCGGCCGCACGCTGGAAGGCGCCGAGCTGGAACGCGCCGCCAAGCAGTTCCTCCGCGCCCGCAGCACCATCGAACAGGAAAGCCGCATCATCGACGGCCTCGTGCTGCGCGCCCTGCTCGACACCGCCCCCATTTCGCTCGAAAGCGCCGAAAGCACCGATGCCGCCATTGCCGCCCTCTCCTCCCTGCTGGCCAAAGAAGAAGTGGCGCTGGAACGCCTCGACGGCCACGAAGGCGGCCATTTCATCAAAATCACCCGCCAGCTGCACGGCAACGTGATGGTTTCCTATCTCGACCAAAAATTCATCGACAGCAAAGCCTACCAAACCATCAGCCGCACCGCCGAACAGCTCCAAGGCCTGGTTGAGCCCGGTGCCCTGCTCCAAAAAGGCGAAGCCGAGCCGCAAACCGTAAACAGCTTCGAACAGGCCATCAACATCCTGCTTGCCGGTGCGCAAAAAGGCATGGCCATCCAGCGCTACAAAGGGCTGGGCGAGATGAACGCCGAACAGCTGTGGGAAACCACCATGGATCCGGAAGTGCGCCGCCTCTTAAAAGTGCGCATCGAAGACGCCATCGCCGCCGACAAAGTATTCGTTACCCTCATGGGCGACGAAGTCGAACCCCGCCGCGAGTTCATCGAAACCAACGCCCTGATTGCGCAAAATATTGATGCGTAAAGCAGCGCAGATTTCTCAGGTAGCCTTTCCTACAAAGGCTACCTGAAAATTTAAAACTCCTTACCCCACCGTTCAACTACCACAAGGACACCCCATGCTCCGCCGCCTCACCGCCATCGCCGCCCTCCTCATCGCCGGCCAAACCTACGCCCAAAGCTTTATCGCCGACACCATCCCCTACTCCCCCGAAGCCAAAGTGGCCGACCGCATCCGCCAAGAATGCACCGATTTAGGCGCAAACTTCAGCCGCAAAATCATCGAGCAAGCCAAAGCCGGCGGCATCGAACTGCAGGCCACCGGTGCCGACAGCCTCGCCGGACAGCCCAACCGTCTCGAAGTGCAGATTACCGACGCCCGCAGCTACGGCAGCGCCTTCACCGGCCACTACAAATCCATGCACATCCGCCTCACCCACTACGAAAACGGCCAACAAACCGCCACCACCGAGCTTTCCCGCCGCTCCCTCGGCGGCATGGGCGGCATGTTTAAAAGCTCCTGCTCCGTGCTCGAACGCGTAACCGACACCCTCGCCAAAGACACCGCCGCCTGGCTGAAAAACCACGCTGCCTCCGCAACCCCCACCGCCAGCGAAGCCTCCGGCGCAGTATAAACCTAAAAGGCTACCTGAAAATTTCAGGTAGCCTTTCTTCGTCTGCACAAACATCACTCAATATTCTGCACCTGCTCACGCATCTGCTCGATGAGCACTTTCAGCTCCACCGAAGCCTGGGTGCATTCGGCGGCAATGGATTTGCTGCCCAGCGTGTTGGCTTCGCGGTTGAGTTCCTGCATCAGGAAATCCAGGCGCTTGCCGATACTGCCTTTGGGCTGGCTGCTCACGATGCGGCGCACTTCGGCAATGTGGGTGCGCAGGCGGCTGAATTCTTCGTCCACGTCTGCCTTCTGCATAAACAAGGCAAACTCTTGCTGCAGGCGGTCGTTTTCCACATCGCCCACGGCTTCGCGCAGCCGTTGGCGCACTTTGTCCATATGCTGTTGCAGCAACTGCGGGAAAGCTGCAGCCAAAGCGTCCAGAATCTGCTCCATCTGTTGCAAACGCTGCAGCAGGTGCTGTTGCAGCTGCTCACCCTCGCGGCTACGCGCTTGGTTGAAGGCAGCCAACACTTCGTTTAAGAGCTGCAGCACGGTTTCGTCTAAATCGTCTGCTTCTTCCGCCGGAGCGGCCAGCACGCCGGGAAAGGCAAGGATGTCGCCTACGCCCAAACAGTGGATGCCAGGATGTTTCTTACAGATTTTATTGTTGATTTTAGCCAGCCAGCCAACCAATTTTTTGTTCAGCCGCAATTCTTGCTCGCCGCCGGCCTGCTCGCCGTGGCGCAGTTGGATGCGGCATTCGATTTTGCCGCGTGCAGCGTGGGCCGACACGGCTTCGCGCAATGCCCCTTCGAGGTGGCGCAGGTCTTCTGGCATTTTGAATTGGATGTCGAGATAGCGATGATTGACCGCGCGCAGTTCGATATACAGGCGTTTGCTGCCATGTTCGGCGCTGCCGTTGGCAAAACCGGTCATGCTATTAATCATAATTTTCTCCTTTAAATACAGTGGATAAATTGTTCGCCTTGCTTTCAGGTAGCCTTTAAGCCCCCTTTATTTGCCCTTGGCAAAACTGCCCAATACGCCGGCGCACACGATAACCAGCATACCAATGATTTCATGCCAGCTGGTGCTGTCACCCAACCAGAAAATGCCCAGCAGAGTGGAAAACACCACCGTAAGGTAGGACAGCGAAGCCACCGTGAGCTTGCGCCCCACTTGATAGGCGCGGGTCATCGCCAGCTGGCCGAGCGTACCGGCGGCGCCTAGGCCGAGCAGATAGGGCAGCGATTGGGCGGTGGGCAGCTGCCAGCCGTTGATGCAGGCCAATATGCCCGACATGGCAGTGGCCACACAACAGAAATAAAACACCACTCGCCAGCTGGGCTCGCCCAGCTGCGAGAGTTCGCGCACCTGCAAATACGCCCAGCCGGAACACACGCCGGAAATCAGGCCGATGAGGCCGGCAATCTGCTGCTCGGCGGCAATAGTGGGCTGGAGTAGGATGATGATGCCGCCGAAGCCCATCAAGAGCGCGGCCAGCATTCGCGGGGCAATTCTTTCCTTAAGGAAGATGAAGGAAAGCAAGGCCAAAAACAGCGAAGAAGTGTAATTGAGCGTGATAGCGGTGGCCAGCGGCAGGCGGGTGAGCGCGAAAAACGAAAGCAGGAGCGCCACTGAACCGGTAATGCTGCGGTTGAGGTGCGATTTCAAATAGGGCGTGCGGAAGGGCTTGTTGCGCCACCATTCAGGCAACCCAATAGCCACGAGGCCAAACAGCATGCGCCAAAACACCAGCTCGTTGAAACTGAAGCCGAAACGGCTGCCGGCGGCTTTAGCAAACGCACCCATCAAGGCAAATAGGGCGGCAGAAACCACCATCCAACCAGAGCCCAGGTGGTCACCGCGCAGAGAGAGATTGCTCATAACATTCCAAAAAACAAAATTAATATGCTCAGAAGTGTGATGATGCCACATCCATTATAATGATGGATTAACAAAAATCAGAACAAGGAGACGAAGCAGCAGACAGTACAGATAGTACGGCGAGGCAACGCAGTACTGGTTTAAAGTGAACCCACTATACTTCATACTGCTGCAGCATGCGGGGCACACTAGACGGATTCTCACACATCATGCTTGCGGCAGCCACGTTGTTGATGCATATCTTGCTGCTGAAAATGCCGTCCCAACTGTTGGGCGAAATCTAACAGTTGAAACACTCCCTCCAGCCAGTTGGGCGTGTTCAGCTTAACCACAAATCTTCCTTCTTCCGCTGCTGCCTCAAAATGATACGGCTGCAAACTTTATTTGATTTTATTGATAGTTTGCCACTTGGCAACGGAGGATTGGGCGTCAAGGGAGAAGTCTAGGTAAACAGTTAGGAGCTCCATGATTGCCAGTGGCTGATATTCTGTTTGCTATGGCAGAAATATTTTCAGGTAGCCTCTTGCAGACAGCAGGCTACCTGAAAAACTATTAAAACATATTATTCGGCAACCGTTTCACTCTCTGCCGCTGCCTCGGAAGCGGGCAAAATGCGGTAATACACTTCGCCCGGCCCCACATAGCCCAAATCGGTGCGTGCAATTTCGGCAATGGCATCTTTCCCGGTGCGCAGGTTGTCCACTTCGGCGGCCAAAGCCTGATTGCGCAACACCAGGCTTTGGTTGGCCTGCCGCTGGTTTTCAGCTTCAGCCTCCAGCCGCCACATATCGCGCCAGCCGCCTTTGGCCAGCCACAGATCATGTTGCAGCCACACCAGCGCCACGGCCAGCACCACGGTTACCCATTTCATGTTTCAGGTAGCCTTTAGCGAGCCAAATGGTAAAACGCAGCTTGGCCGGGATAATAAGCAGCTTCGCCCAGCTCTTCTTCAATACGCAGCAGCTGGTTGTATTTGGCCATGCGGTCGGAGCGGGAAAGCGAACCGGTTTTAATCTGCATGCAGTTGGTGGCCACAGCCAAATCGGCGATGGTGCTGTCTTCGGTTTCGCCGGAGCGGTGACTCATCACGCTGGCGTAGCGATTGCGTTTGGCCAGCTCCACGGCTTTCAGGGTTTCGCTCAGGGTGCCGATTTGGTTCACTTTCACCAGCAGGGCGTTGGCAATGCCTTCTTTGATGCCTTCGGCCAGGATTTTCGGGTTGGTAACAAACAAGTCGTCGCCCACCAGCTGCACTTTACCGCCAAGCTTGTTGGTGAGCAGCTTCCAGCCTTCGCGGTCGTTTTCGTCCATGCCGTCTTCAATCGAAACAATCGGATAGCGGGCGGCCAAGTCGACCAGATAATCGGCAAATTCGGCGCTGGAAAGCGCTTTGCCTTCGGCGGAGAGGTGATATTTGCCTTCTTTATAAAACTCGCTGGAAGCGCAATCGAGCGCGAGCAGCACGTCTTTGCCCGCTTCGTAGCCGGCAGATTTCACGGCTTCCAAAATCAAATCCAAAGCTTCGGCGTGGCTGCCCAAATTGGGGGCAAAACCGCCTTCATCGCCCACAGTGGTAGGGAAGCCTTTATCGTGGCAGATTTTTTTCAGGTGATGGAACACTTCTGCACCGCAGCGCAAGGCCTCGCGGAAGCTGGCTGCGCCTACCGGCATAATCATGAATTCCTGAATATCCAGGCTGTTGTTGGCGTGTTCGCCACCGTTGATCACGTTCATCATCGGCACCGGCATCGCCATCGGCCCCGCGCCACCCAAATAGCGGTAAAGCGGCAGACCGGCATCTTCGGCGGCTGCACGCGCCACAGCCATGGATACGGCCAAGGTAGCATTGGCGCCGAAGCGGCCTTTGTTTTCCGTGCCGTCTAATTCCACCAGCACTTTATCGATATAGCTCTGTTCGGAAGCGTCAATGCCGATAATGGCTTGGGCGATTTCGTTGTTCACATGCTCCACGGCTTTCAGCACGCCTTTGCCCAAATAGCGTGCGGCATCGCCGTCGCGCAGTTCCAGCGCTTCTTTCTGGCCGGTGGAAGCGCCGCTGGGCACGGCCGCGCGCCCCATCACGCCGCTTTCCAGCAACACATCGCATTCTACGGTGGGATTGCCGCGTGAATCGAGAATCTCGCGGGCAAAAATATCAATAATGGCGCTCATGCACTCTGCTCCAAAAAGTTAGTTGGCTGAAGAAACGGCGGCTCACCCGCCAAAATGGCAAGATTATACCCGAAACCGGCGAGCTTGAAACACAGCCCGGCAAACAGCCGCTCTTGACAAAACCCATATTTGGGCATTAAATACGCCATCATTATTTACGCCGATTTGATACAGCTTGCGGGCGTTAAAACAGCTAAAGCGTACTATTTATAACACGCACCTCTGTTTTAAGCCCATTGTTGATTCAGTGGGCTTTAAATCTTTGCAGCCGCAGAGTGAGGCGGCCATACAACAACATCATGATTATTCTGGATTCCGTTTGTAAAAGCTATCATCACGGCAAAAGCAACCAATTCATGGCCGTGCATCCCTTAAGCCTGAGCATCGACCAAGGCGAGGTGTTCGGGCTGATGGGCTATTCTGGCGCGGGCAAATCCACCCTGCTGCGCCTGATCAACCTACTGGAACGCCCCGACAGCGGCAAAGTGCTGATTGACGGCCAAGACCTCACCGCCATGAGCCCCGCCCAACTGCGCACCGCCCGCCAAAACATCGGCATGGTATTTCAGCAGTTCAACCTGCTCGCCAACCGCACTGTGGCCGGCAACGTAGCCTTCCCGCTGGAGATTGCCGGGTGGAGTAAAAACAAAATCAACGAACGCGTGCGCGAATGTTTGCAAATTGTCGGCCTGTCCGACCGCGCACAGCACTATCCCGCCCAACTTTCCGGCGGACAGAAACAGCGCGTGGGCATTGCCCGTGCGCTCGCACCCAACCCGAGCGTGATTCTGGCCGACGAACCCACCTCCGCGCTCGACCCGGCCACCACCCGCAGCGTGCTCGACTGTTTGCAAGACATCAACCGCCGTTTCAACGTAACCATCGTGATCGTTACCCACGAAATGAGCGTCATCCGCCGCCTGTGCCGCCGCACCGCCCTGCTGCATCAAGGGCATTTGCTGGAAGTGGCCGACGTGCGCGACAAGCAGATTCTGGCGCATACTGATATCGGGCGCGAATTGGTACAGGAGGATTGAAATGGGGCAGCAATACGATATTTGGGAAAATCTGATGCGCCTGCGGCCGGAGTTTTACAAGGCCTTCGGCGAAACCGCCATCATGCTCGGCATTTCCGGCATTGTCAGCATCATCATCGGTGGCCTGCTCGGAGTATGGCTCTACACCACCGGCAAAAATCAGATTTTTGCCAACCGCCGCGTGAACCATATTTTAGGCTTCACCATCGACTTTATCCGTGCCTTCCCCTTCGTCATCCTCATGATTGTGATGATGAAACCCACCCGCATGATCATGGGTACCACATTCGGCCCGGTGGCCGCCTCTATTTCGCTCAGCGTGGCCGCCATGTTTTATTTTGCGCGGCTGGTGGAGCAAAATTTGGCCGAAGTGCCTAAAGGTGTGGTGGAAGCCGCGCTGGCCATGGGTGCCAAACCCATAACTATCATCACCAAAGTTTTGCTCAACGAAGCCCGTGCCGGCCTCGTACGCAGCATTGCCATCCTGATTATTGCTACGCTGGGCACCAGTGCTGCTGCCGGCTTAATCGGCGGCGGCGGCGTGGGCGACCTTGGCATCCGTTACGGCCATCAGCGCTATATGGCTGATGTGTTATGGGCAGTAGTAGCCCTACTCTCGGCCTTAGTGGTCTGCATCCAAACGCTCGGCAACCATTTAGCCGCCCGTTTAGACAAACGCTAATCCGTTTTTTCTCAACCTGTTTATCCATTGTATAAGGAGACACTCAATGAAAGCATTATGGAAACTCACCTGCGCCGCCGTGCTGGGCATGACCCTGGCCGCCTGCGGCGGACAAGACAGCGGCAGCGGTGCACAAGCATCCGCCGCCTCAGCCGGCAGCCAGCCAGCCGCCGAAGCCAAGCGGGAAATCCGCTTCGGCACCACCCCGGGCGACTTTGCCGACATGATTAAAGACCAAATCCAGCCCATGCTGGAAAAACAGGGCTACACTGTTACCCTTACCGAGTTCCCCGACTACGTTACCCCCAACCAGGCACTGGCCGAGGGTGCGATCGATATCAACATTTTCCAGCACAAACCTTATCTGGACTCCTTCAAGGCCGAACACAACCTCGACCTGACCGAAGTATTCCAAGTGCCGACTGCTCCTTTGGGCATCTACCCCGGCAAGCTCACCGCACTGGATCAGGTGAAAAACGGCAGCTCCGTTTCCATCCCCAACGATCCGTCTAACCTTGCCCGCGCTTTGGTAATGCTCGACAACCTGGGCTGGATTAAACTGAAAGAGGGTATCGACCCGCTGCGCGCCGCCCGCACCGATATTGCTGAAAATACCAAAAATATCGAATTCGTGGAAATGGAAGCCGCCAACCTGCCGCGTAGCCGCCAAGACGTAGACTTCGCCATCGTAAACGGCAACTACGCTATGTCTTCCGGTATGAAACTGGCCGAAGCCCTGTTCCAAGAGCCCAGCTTCGCCTACATCAACTGGTCTGCCGTGCGCACTGCCGATAAAGACGCACAATGGGTACAAGACGTAACTGCCGCCTACAATTCCCAAGAATTCAAAGACTACGCGCACAAACGCTTCGTCGGCTACAAATATCCTGCCGTATGGGGTGAAGGCGCAGCCGCCGCTTCTGCAGCAGCCGCCTCTGGCGCATCTACTGCTAAATAAGCAACGCGGATAAAACCACAGCCGTTTCAGGTAGCCTGAAGCGGCTGTTTTTAATTGAGAAAAAGGCTACCTGAAAGCCTCCGCTTCCGCGAGGCTGAAATGCGGAATGGCATCAGTTTTCAGGTAGCCTACGCCATATCGCGGCCGGTCATGAAACCGGCTTCTCCAGATATCGGTTACCGCCCCGCTATGAAAGGCTACCTGAAAACCGTAGGGCCACGTTTTCTGTCTGCAAACCGTCTTGCCAAACACCCTCTATGAAGCGGTTTTACCATACCGTTCGCTAAATCTAGTTAAGCCCGCCCCCGAGTAGCCTAAACTTTGCTACACTGCGCCCATTTTCACTCTAACACAAGGAAAAATCATGACTTTAATGGACAACCTGATGAACGCGGCCAGCCAGATGCTGGGCGGCAAAGACGGCGGCCAAGGCTCGCTCACCGATATGGCGATGGATTTGGTGAAACAGCACGGCGGCGTGAGCAACCTGATTAGCCAGCTGCAACAAGGCGGCTTGGGTGATGCCATCAGCAGCTGGGTTTCCAACCAGTCCGACAATATGCCCGTGTCCGGCAGCCAACTGCAACAAGCGCTGGGCAGCGACACCGTAAACCAGCTGGCGCAGAAATTCGGCGTGGATGCCAACCAGGCAAGCGAGATGCTGGCTAAAATCCTGCCCAACCTGGTAGACCACGCCACCCCCAACGGCAGCGCGCAAGACGCAGACGGCTTCGGCCTGGATGATGTGGCTTCCATGCTGCTGAAAAACTTTATGAAATAAACCAAAAGCCGTCTGAATGTTCAGACGGCTTTTTTAGTTGTGAGGCTACCTGAAAGCACAGCTTAGGCGAAATTTAAACGGCGAGATGGTAGAAGCCGGCGCTCCATACTGCGTTAGCCCGCTTAGCAGAGGGGGAAATACTTTGGCTATAGCGGATTAAAATCAGAAGGGGACAAGGCGGCGAGCCGCAGACAGTACAACCAGTACGGCAGGCAACGCCGTAGCATTCTGATCTTAATCCACTATATCTTTTCAGGTAGCCTCTGCCCTGCCCCGCTCCATCACCACGCCCACCGATGCCACGCCGGGCAGGATGCCGGGTTTCACCGCCTTAATCCGCACGCTCTCGCAGGAAGGGAAATGCTTGAGCAGCAGCTGCGCCACATAGCCTGCCAGCGCTTCCAGCAGGAAAAACTGCTGGCCGGCCAAAGCTGCCGTTACCAGCTCCGCTGCCTCGGCGTAGCTGATCGTATCGGCCACGTTGTCGCTCTTTTCCGCCGCGCCCAAATCGGCGCAGATGTCGATATCCAGCAACACGGTTTGCGGCTGGCGGCGTTCCCAGTCGAAAACGCCGATTAGGGCTTGGGCTTTTAGGCCGTGCAGAAAAACGGTATCCATGCTGTGCTTGTCCTCGTGATAGAATCCGGCTCGTTTGTTTGAATGTGAAAAAATCTTATGGCTGACATCTTGTCTGTGTGGGGCTTGGCCGCCGTGGTCGCCGCCTACTTAATCGGCTCGCTCTCGTTTGCCGTTATCGTATCCAAATTCTACGGGCTGGACGACCCGCGCAGCTACGGCTCGGGCAATCCGGGCGCCACCAATGTTTTGCGCAGCGGCCGCAAAAAAGCCGCCGCGCTCACGCTCTTGGGCGACGCGCTCAAAGGCCTGGTGGCCGTGCTGCTTGCCCGATGGCTGCAATCACATTTCGGCCTGGCCGACGAAGTGGTGGCCGCCGTGGCGGTGGCAGTGTTGGTAGGGCATATGTGGCCGCTGTTTTTCGGCTTCAAGGGCGGCAAAGGCGTGGCCACCGCGCTGGGCGTGCTGCTGGCTTTGTCGTGGCCGGTAGCACTGATTTGCGCGGCGGTGTGGCTGATCATGGCCTTCGGACTGAAAATTTCCTCACTGGCCGCACTCACCGCCACCGTAATCAGCCCGCTAGCCGCCATGTTCTTGGTGCAACAGCCTTCCTGGCAGGCGGCCATTGCCGTGATTGCCGCGCTGGTGCTGCTGCGCCACCGCAGCAATATCCAAAACCTGCTCAGCGGCAAGGAAAGCAAAATCGGCTCGGGCAAATAGCAGCGCTACCTACCCGATAGAGGCTACCTGAAAAGTTTCAGGTAGCCTTTTGTTTAAATAGCATGGTTTTTAGTCAGCTTGCTCCCACCCCGCATCTTTCAACAGCAAAGCCGCGGCCTGCCGGCCGCTTTGCACGGCAGCTTCCAGCGTGGCGGGGTAGCGCGGGTGGAGGTAATCGCCGGCGAGATAGATATGCTGATGGCGCAGCCAGGCGGTGGGTATGGCAGGGTTATCGGTGCGGCTGGCGGCGGTGGCGCGTTTTTCGGTGATGATCTGAGCAGTAGCTGGGCGCGGCAGGTGCGGGCAAACGCGCCGCAAATCGTGCTGTACGCGCCTGATCCACTCTTCGCGGCTGAGTTTGCCGTATTGATCAGACAGGGAAATCACAGCGGATACTTCGCCACGCCCGAAGCCGAGCGCATAACGATCGATAAACCATTGTGCCGTGCCTTCGGCCAGGCCGGTAATCGGCGCGGGCAGCTCTGGCGCAACGGGATAACGCAGATACACGGTGGTAATGGCGTGGTAGGCCAAGGCATTCAGCGCAGCGGCAATCTCGGGCGGGGCGGCCTCGGGCAACAGGGGCGGCACATGATAGGGCGCAACGGCCAACACGGCGGCATCGAAGGTTTCGCCGTTCACCAATAGGCTACCTGAAAGCGTTTGCTCAATCTGCGGCACGCGCGTTTCCAGCCGGATTTGTCCGCCATATTTTTGCAGGCGGCGGCACACCGGCTCGGCAAACAGCTGCCCCAAATCCTGCTTGGGCAGCAAGAAATCGCTGGCTGCACGCTCCGCCCACACGCCATCGCGCAACACATTTTGCAGGCGTTGCAGCGAAGCCTGTCCCAAAGCGGTGTTCATCGCACCCCACACCAAGGGCTGCCAAAACTGCTGCTGCAAACGGTACGACACCTGCTGCTGCCGCAACCAGGCAGCCACGGGAACATCTTCCGTCAAACGCAGGCTTTGCAAGGCACGCATTTGGCGCAGCAGCGCCGTTTTCTCACCCCAGCCGATACCGCGTGCACCCAGCACACCGGCCAACAAATGCAGCGGCGCGCTCAGGCGGCGGGCGGTAAATTGCAGGCCGTCGGCCAAATGCCAACGCAGCGGCAGGCGCAAAAACGCCTCTTCTTCGCGCACACCGCAGCGTGCCAGCACATCCAGCACCTGCCGATACGCGCCTACCAAAATATGCTGGCCGTTGTCAGCATGGGCAAAACCGCTGCCGCCGCCCAACGCGCGGGCGCGGCCGCCGCACTGCCGCCCGGCCTCAAACAGGGTGATTTGCGCCCGGCCACACAGCGCTTCCGCCGCCGAAAGCCCCGCCCAGCCGCCGCCGATAACCGCCACACGCGGCTCGGCGCTCATGGCTTAAACCCCAAAAGCCAGGTTTTCAGGGCAATCCGTGCCTTACGCGGCTTCGGAATCGCCAGCTTGTAACGCAGCACATTGGCTGCGCCGTCGCGCTCGATTTCGTTTAAGAGCACGTAGTAGATGGCGGCCATTACCAGCCCGGCCTTCTGGCCGCGCCGCTCAGCAGCAGGCAGCAAGGCCACGGCTTCACGGTAGGTTTGGCGGGCACGGGCTACCTGAAAAGCCATCAGCTCGGCAAACTCTTGGCTGTTTCGGCGTTGCAGCAAATCGGCGGCGGGCACGTTGAAGCGCTGCAAATCTTCCACCGGCAGGTAAATCCGCCCGGCCACCGCATCTTCGCCCACGTCGCGGATGATGTTGGTGAGCTGCAGGGCCAAGCCCATTTTGTCGGCATAATCCAGCACGGCGGCATCTTGAAAACCGAGGATGCGGGCAATCAGCCGCCCAACCACCCCGGCCACGCGCTGGCAGTATTGCTGCAAGGCGGCAAAATCGGCATAACGCGTCGGGGTTAAGTCCATTTCCACGCCGTCAATCACGGCAGTCAATTCGTTTTCAGGTAGCCCGTAGGCCGGCGCCACTTCGCGCATGGCCTGATTGACCGGATGCTCCGGCAAGGCCGCACCGTGAAACACCTTGGCCGCATCCTGCCGCCACCAAGCCAGCGTTTGCGCCACCACGGCCGGGTCGGCACAATCGTCCGCCACGTCGTCGAGCTCGCGGCAATAGGCATACAGCACAGTCATGGCGCGGCATTTTTCCGGCGGCAGAAAGCGGAAGCCGGCCAGAAAACTGGAGCCGCTCTCTTCGGCTTTTTGGTGGCAGTAGTCGTAAGGGGTCATAAAATTGTAATAACCTAATGTGTAGTCAAACTTTAAGGCTACCTGAAAGCGCGAGCTTCAACGAATTTGAAACGAGCACCGCGAGTTTCTGCGAAGCGAAAACCTCAGCCCGCAATATACGCATCATCCGGCTCGCCGTCTTTCCCGCCTTCCACCAGAATCACGTGTCCGAAAAACAAATCGCCATCGTCGTAGTAGGCAGTGAACCCGTCCTCCTGCAATGCGAGCTCGGACAATTCCATACAACGCGCAAACGCTTCAGCATCCAGTCTTTCCGGCGGCACGACTGGCTCGTCGGTTTCCTCCTGCCAGTTTACCGCGTCTTCCAGCAGCTGTTCGGCGGCAAACCGGCGCCAGCGATGGTCGAATTCAGCGGCTTGGCTGTGCAGGCGGCGCAATAGGGCGAGGGCTTGATTGGCACTTTCTTCATGGCCGGCATCGACATCAAGCAAAATATGCACTTCCTGCCCCAGCCAATCAGCATGGCCTTCAAAGCTGGCAAAATCGCGGTTGAGGGTAAATTGGCCGATGCCCGGCTCGTTCAGCACCACCGGCGTCAGATAATGTTCCAGCTCGGCCTGCAAGGCGGGCGAATCCGGGTTTTCTTCCAAGATTTCCAACAGCATAAAGCAAGGCATGGGAAAGTCTCTGTCTTCACGCTGCGGCCGCACGCGCAGGCGGTAGATGCAGTTGGGGTGCAGGGAAAAGCGGTAGTGTTCGGGGGCGGTACTTTCCACCAGCCATTCGAGCCGCACGGTTTGGCGGTAGCATTGGCCGTCGGCATCGATATAGGCGGCACAATGGCGGCTGGCCGTCCACAACACATCGCGCCCACCCTTGCCCGCACCGCCGCCGCTACTGCTGTCGGTAAGCACCAGGATTTCCTGCTCCTGCGGCTGGTAGAGATTATCGAAGGTTTGCTGCTCTTGGCAGATACGTTTTTTGTTACTCATCACTTGGTCTCCTGAGGGAAAGGCTACCTGAAAACGGAGCTTCAACGAAGTGGATCAGTGTTTTCGTAACTAAGGCTGAATTGCTGCGTGGTGGTATAGTGAATTAAAATAAAATGGGACAAGGCGGCGAGCCGCAGACAGTATGCGTAATACAGCTAGGCAAGCCAACGCAGTGGCATTCTTATTTTAATTCACTATAAAAGGCACATTATCCGGTTTTCAGGGCTACCTGAAACCACCCTCCTCCACCAAACCAAAGAAGCCGGCCTCAAAGCCGGCTTCCGCCATTTGCTATTCCCGTAGCGAATCCACACGGATGCCGTGTTCCATCTGGCCAGCAGGGGCCGTGTTGCTGTCTTTTTTACGTTCAAGGTGTTTCAGGTAGCCTTCGTCGATGTCACCGGTCACGTAGCAGCCGTTGAAGCAGGAGCTGTCGAAACCTTCGATGGCAGGATTGAGTGCTCGTACCACGTTCTCCAAGTCGCCCAAATCTTGGAACACTACGCCGTCGGCGGAGATTTCGATGGCGATTTGTTCGATGTTGCGGCCACTGGCAATCAGCTCGTTGCGAGTGTGCATATCGATACCATATACATTGGGGTAGCGCACTTCGGGGGCGGCGGAGGCAAAATACACTTTCCGTGCTCCGGCGGCGCGCACCATTTCCACAATCTCGCGGCTGGTAGTGCCGCGCACGATGGAGTCGTCTACCAGCAGCACAGATTTGCCAGCAACTTCGCTGTCGATGGGATTGAGTTTCTGGCGCACGGATTTTTTGCGCGTGGCTTGGCCGGGCATAATGAAGGTGCGGCCGATGTAGCGGTTTTTAATAAGGCCTTCGCGGTAGGGCTTGCCCAGGTGCATGGCCAGCTGCAAGGCGCTGGGGCGACTGGTATCGGGAATGGGCATCACCACGTCGATTTCGTCTGCCGGCAGGCTGCGTTTCACTTTTTCAGCCAGGGTTACGCCCATATCGAGCCGCGCTTGGTACACCGATACGCCGTTCATCACGGAATCGGGGCGGGCGAAATACACGTATTCAAACAGGCAGGGCAAAAGGCGCGGCGCTTCGGCGCATTGGCGGCTGTGAAACTCACCATTAAAACCGATAAACACAGCTTCGCCTGGCGCAATATCGCGCACCAATTCGTAGCCCAGGTTGGGGAAAACGATAGATTCGGAAGACACTATATAGGCAGTGCGCCCCGCTTCGTCGGTGTGCTTGCCCAACACCAGCGGGCGGATGCCGTTCGGGTCGCGGAAGGCGAGCATGCCGTAGCCGGCAATCAGCGACACCACGCCGTATGCGCCGCGCACTTGGCGGTTGAGCGCAGCCACAGCATCAAACACATTGGCCACTTCCAGCTTGCTGCGGCTGCCGATCACGTGCTGCAGTTCGCTGGCCAATACGTTGAGCAACACTTCGGAATCTGAGCCGGTGTTGATGTGGCGCAGGTAGCGGCGGCACAGATTGGCATTGAGTTCTTCGGTATTGGTGAGATTGCCGTTGTGTGCCAGCACGATGCCGAAGGGCGAATTCACATAAAAGGGCTGCGCTTCAGCGCTACTGGCAGCATTGCCGGCGGTGGGATAACGCACATGGGCGATGCCGGCGTTGCCCACTAGGTTGCGCATATCGCGTGTGCGGAACACGTCGCGCACCATGCCGGTGTCTTTGTGCATATGGAGCATCTCGCCCTCGGCGGTTACGATACCGGCAGCATCCTGCCCACGGTGCTGCAACACCTGTAAGCCGTCATACAGCAACTGATTTACCGGCTCAAAGGCCACCATGCCCAACACGCCACACATAAACTCACTCCCCCGGCTCTTGCCGGTAGTCGACACGATCCGCCATAAACGGCGGCAGATACGGCACGGCCAATTGGGCCAAGCCCTCGAAAACAAATGCGGTTTGCGAATGCCGCCATTCCTCGCTCTTTGGCAAATCTGTAAACGCGCAAACCAACACCGCCAGCGTTACTGCCAACACTCCTTTCACCGCGCCGAACACGCCGCCGAGCAGGCGGTTTGCCCCGCCCAGCCCGGCCGCTCCGGCAGACGAAGTGAGCACGGTTTGCAGCAGACGGAACAGTAGCCGCGCCAGCAGAAACACGCCGATAAACGCCACCACCACCGCCAGTGCATGCGGCTTGAGGCTACCTGAAAGCCAGTCGCCCACCAGTGGAGCAAGCAGCTTGGCCGCCAGCAGCGAGCCCAGCCAAGAAACCAAGCCCACCAATTCGGCCACCACTCCGCGAAACAGCGAAATCAAGGTAAACGCCGCAATCACCAGCAGCGCGAGATAGTCAAACAGAGTCATCAGCGCTCCAGCAGGATGCCATCCAGCCCCTGCGATTTAATTTTGCCCATTGCTTGGCCGGCGGCCTGGCGGTTGGGATATGAGCCGGTGCGCACGCGGTAGAGTGCGTTGCCGCCTTTGTTGGCCGGCGGTGCCACATAGGCGCTCACGCCCGCATCGGCCAGCCGTTTTTGCACGGCGCGTGCCTGCTCTTCGGTGGTGTAAGCACCCACCTGAATCACCATGCGCCGCTCCGTCTGCGCCGCTTGATTATCGGCAGCTTTGCCATTTCCAGCCACATGGTTGGCAGCGCGGTTATTCAAAATATCTTCCGGCGAGAGGTGGTTGCCGTTTGGCTTACGCTCCTGCCGGCGTTCGACGGGGCGGCGGCGCTCGGCTGGTTTCTGTTCAGTCGGCTTCGGTTCGGCCGGTTTGCTTTCGGCACGGCGCTCATTCGACTGCACAGCCGGCGTTTGCGGTTTCACGCCCTCGGCGCGGCGTGGAGTTTCCGGCACAGCAGGTTTGGCCTGCGGCTGGGCCGCCGGTTTATTGTTTTCTGCCTGTTGCGCGCGCGGCTCGGCAGGCACCGGCTTGGCTTCTACACGCGGCTGCGGATTGGCTGCGTTGCCGGAGTTGGCCAGCGGGTTGGGCAGCACCGTGGTGCGTGCCTCCACCGGCTTGGCCGGCTGCACGGGCTGCGGCGCAGGCGGAGCAGGCTCCACAACCACTGCTTCCGGCTCAACAACCGGTGCCGACACAGGCTGCGGCTGCATTTCCACCGAAGTATCAGCACCGGTCGGCACTTCGGCCACCGGCTCGGGCAACGGCTGGGTTTTCACCACCATGGAAGCCGCAGTTTCGCTGCCGCCGCTCACGGTGATTTCGCCCGGTGCGGCAGTATTTTGGCTGCTGCCCATCACTTTGGCCAGCAGCAGCGCCACCACCGTGGTGAGCAGCAGCGCGCCCACCAAGCGGCGGCGGTTTTTGCGCTTAATCTGCTCGTATTCTTCCAGATGGCGCCAATTCGGGTTGGATTGGGGTGGCATAATTCCTTATTCCTGTTGCGGTGCGCCCATCACTTCGGCCACCGTGTGAAACGAACCAAATACGACAATTCTATCATTTTCCCCCGCCTCCGATAAGACAGCGCGATAGGCCTCGCCCACGCTGGCAAACAGGCGAACATTGGCCGCACCAGCCGCTTCCAGATGCTGCCGCAATGCTTCCGCCGAAAGGCCGCGCGGCAGCGGCAGCGGGGCGACCAGCCATTCGTCGAACTGGTCTTGCAGCAGGGAAACTACGGTATTGATATCTTTATCGGCCAACATGCTGAACACCGCCAGCCGCTTTTCGGCAAACGGCAGCGCCATCAGGCTGCGGCGCAAGGCGCGGGCGGCGTGCGGATTGTGGCCGACATCCAAAATAGTGAGCGGGCGGCCGGGCAACACCTGGAAACGACCGGGGTGGCTCACCAGCAACAGCCCGCGTTTGATGGCGCCGATATCCACCGGCAGCCGTGCATTCAGGCATTCGAGCACGGCCAGCGCACAGGCGGCATTGCCCAGCTGATAGCCGCCGCGCAGGGCGGGGAAAGGCAGCGCGTTGCGGTTGCGGCTACCTGAAAACAGGCGGCTGTGCTCAGGATGGAAGTGAAACGACCATTGCTGCTGCTCCAGCTTGCTGAAGCCGAAATTGCGCCCGGCCAACAAGAGGTCGGCACCGACAGCTTCGGCGTGGCGACGCAGCGATTCGGGCGGCGGGTTTTGGGCGCATACGGCGGGTTTGCCCGCGCGGAATACGCCCGCTTTTTCAAAGGCCACCTGCTCAACCGTGTCGCCCAAAAAGGCTTGGTGATCCAAATCCACCGACGTTACCACCGCTACGTCGCCGTCAAAAATATTCACCGCGTCCAACCGGCCGCCGAGCCCGACTTCCAAAATCATCACATCGGCTTCGGCGCGCCGGAAAATATCCACGGCGGCCAAGGTATTGAACTCGAAATAGGTGAGTGTAGTATCGCCGCGTGCGGCCTCGATGCGCTCGAAAGAGGCGGCAATGGTTTCATCGGCAGCAGGTTGGCCGTTCACGCAGATACGCTCGTTGTAGCGCAGAATGTGCGGGCTGGTAAGCATGCCGGTTTTGAACCCGGCGGCGCGGTAGATGCTTTCCAAAAAGGCGCACACCGAGCCTTTGCCGTTGGTGCCGGCCACCACGATCACGGGGCATTGCGGCTGCAAACCCATCCGCTCTTTCACCGCGCGCGCACGCTCTAAGCCCAAATCAATGCTGCCATGGCTGTGGGCGGTGCCGCCGGTATAGGCGGTTTCGAGGTGGGCAAGCCATTGGGAAAGTGTTTTCATTTGTTCAACCTTGTTTGAGGGCTACCTGAAAATGCCAAACGGGTTTTCAGGTAGCCTGTATGCCGGTAAGGGCGGCTTGGCAAAGGCTAGCTGAAAATAACGGTGTCGGTCGGCATTATTGTGCCAAGCGCTTACTGGCCGGGTTTTGAGCGGCGTTTTCAGGTAGCCTGATTTAAACGAAGGCTACCTGAAAACGGTTAAACCTTTTCAGGTAGCCTTTTGCCGCCGCATTATACCGCAGCAAAATTCAGCCCGGCACACTCTCCAGCGCGGCGGCAATCAGTGTGCCCGTGGCGGCATCGATTTGCGCGGCAGCAGTTTCGGCCGCATCCAAACCGCGCCCCGCCACCAGCGGCAACACGCGGCGGTACAGCACCTGCACGCGGCCGTTTTGCTCGTACACCAACACTTTCAGCGGCAGCTCGGCGGCCAGCAGCAAATCGGCCTGCATCAGCGGCGTGCCTTTGGCCGGGTGGCCGACAATCAGCAGGCTGGCGGGCGCCAGCGGCAGGCCGTGTTCGGCGGCCAGCGCAGAATGCGGGATTTCGGCAAACAGGGTAATCTGCTTGGCGGCAAAAGCCTGTTTCAACACGGCCAGCGTTTCGGCAAAACCGAAACGGCTGGGCAGGATAAGGTGGTTGGGATTGGTCATAGGGTTGAGTCCTGTATGCAATGGAAAAGCCAATAAAGTATGCCGCATTGACATGGCTGTTGTTAGCGAAAATCCTGTATATCCACCGGCTTGCTCCGTTTCTTCCGCACCTGCCCCAACGCGCCCACACACGCAGGCGGCGCAGGCCTTCGGCATCGGCGGAATCCGGCCACACGGCTTGGTAAATCTGCCGGCCGCCGTCGGTTTGCCAGCGCAAGAGTTGCAGCCACGGCAGCACCACGCCGCCGCGCAGAGTGGCCGCCACGGCAATTTGCTGCGACTGCAAAAACAACACGGCCTCGCCGCCACTGCCCACTGTGAGGCTGCCGATTGGCAACAGCCGGCGCAGGGCATACCAAGCGGCGGAAGCAGTGAGTGCGAGGCCGATCAGGCGCAGCCAACCAGCGAAATACAGCAGCCAGATAACGGCCAGCCACACCCATGCAGCCAACTGCAGCACGCGTTGCAGCCGCGAAGGCCGAAAGGCTACCTGAAAAGGCTGCATGGCGGCTACATCATGTTGTCCACCACGGGGCTGACGCGGATGTCATCGTCATCCGTATCCAGCACCATGTCGTGGAATTCGAGATCGAAAAAGCGGGTAAACAGCTCGGGCGTGAGCTCCGGCCATTGCTCCTGCGGCACCTCCCACGAAGCAATCTCGCCGCTGAACACCTCGCGCCAGCGTTCGCCGAACAAGCCGGCGCTCTCTTCGGGTGTATCAGCCTGCGCCAACAAATATACGCTGCAATTGCTGCGGATTTGGGCAAGGGTGAGGTCGGGCAGGTCGTCGCCGGTGCTTTTGAGCCAGGCGAGGAAGGCTTCGGTGGGCTTCACCACCACGGCGCTGCGGTCTACAAAATACATGGTGTTTCCTTGGGTTGGTTTTCGTGGTTTCAGGTAGCCCTTAAACAGATACTACAGGCTACCTAAAAACGTACAGTTCAAAACTATCAAACATTTAATATAAACAATCGGCTTTTCAGGCAACCTGCCGGGCAAAATGCGGGCTACCTGAAACAGGTTTTCCGAAATGCCGGATTTCTGAAAAACCGGAACGCCGGCATCCGCTACAGCGGATAATCGTAATCCACCACCAGCGGGGCGTGATCGGAGAATTTCTCCTGCTTATAAACATGGGCGGAGCGGGCGCGCTCGGCCAGGGCGGGCGTGGCCATTTGGTAGTCGATACGCCAGCCCACGTCTTTGGCATAGGCCTGGCCGCGCTGGCTCCACCAGGTGTAGCCGGGCGTTTCGGGATAGAGCGTGCGCCAAATATCCACCCAGCCCAGTTCGGCAATCACTTTGCCGATCCACTCGCGCTCTTCGGGCAGGAAGCCGGAGTTTTTCAGGTTGCCTTTCCAGTTTTTCAAGTCGATGTTTTGGTGCGCGATATTCCAATCGCCGCAGATCACGATGTCGCGGCCTTGGGTTTGCAGCTCGCGCAACATCGGGTAGAAGGCTTCTAGGAAACGAAACTTCACCTGCTGGCGCTCTTCCGAACTGCTGCCGGACGGCAAGTAGAGCGAAATCACAGATAAATTGCCGAAATCGGCCTGCACGAAGCGGCCTTCGGCATCGAATTCGACAATACCCATGCCGGTTTGCACGCGGTCTGGCTCGCGTTTGCTATACAGCGCCACGCCGGAATAGCCGCGCTTTTCGGCGCAATGCCAAACGCCGTACATACCATGCGGAGCTCTCATGCTGCCGTCCAAATCGGCTTCTTGAGCCTTGAGCTCCTGCACGCAAACAATATCGGCGCCGCTCGCGGCAAGGTATTCATAGAAGCCTTTTTTATAGGCAGAACGGATGCCGTTTACGTTGGCAGAGATGATACGCATGAGTGTTTCCAAATAAGGTTTATTGCTTGATTATACAGGGAAGAAGGCTACCTGAAATGTTCAGGTAGCCTGTTTAGCCAGCGTTTGACGCCACACCAGATAATCACGCAACGGCGGCATGGGCGGGTTGATGCAATGCGGGCAAATGCCGGTTACGTCTTTATCGTCAAATCTTGGTGGAAGGCATCCGGATCGAAACGGGACTGCTGCATCACCGCCTGCTGCTGCACCATATACACCATATCAAATTCGTACCACTCAAGATTTCAGCCAGCAGTTCGGTTTCTCCTAGGCTAAATGGGGCGGTATTGTTTTGAATCATGCGAGCATAATCGGCATTTTGGATTTTTTGTTGCAAGTAAGATTACAATACTCATCAAAATTTGAATTTAAATAAAAGGAAACTAATGCAGTAATTCGCATTCTTGGTCGATATTATTACCTCCAGAAAATACCTCTTTATTATCGCAACGGCTACGACTTCTTTGGCAAATCCGCACGGTTTGATCTTGGTTTATCAACAAAACCCGTGGCTCTTTATTTACATCAAAGGCCACGGCTTTAATTGTATATTTGTCTCCCAGCACCCCACGTGCATTACCTTGGAATTTAATACAGAAATGCTGCGTTTGACTAACCGCCAACACCGGCCAAGTAGTGGAAGTGGCTTTAAAAGTGCGGTTTCTCGTATAGAAACGCTCCATCGCCCGACTATTTTCCAACAAAGCAGCATTCGCCTCTTCCAAACGGGATTTTCGCACAAACGATTGGTATGAAGGATACGCAATGGCTGCCAAAATCGCCACTATGGCAATAATGATCATCATCTCCATCAGTGTGAAACCGCGTTTGGTGAAAACAGATAAACCGTTCATATTGCTACTCCTTTAGATAATTATTAGGACACGCAGTATAAACGGCTTTAGAAAAAATGAAATATCCTGTTACTATTAGTATTGCTCGCAGTCCTGCATTGTAGAGGCATTGCAACGACTGAGAATACCTATGCTATTGTAGTAAAGAGCTTGCGTTTCACGAGGATTTTTCGGTTTTGCAATAATTTCGTAGCTATCTGCCTTGGGACTACCTGGTGCGAAATCAATAGTAAAGTACTCCGTATCAACCGGATCTGTCGCTGGGCTACTTGAATCGGTAAAGGTCCTTTTACTGGCATATAAGCGCTCCATATCCCTAGCCTTTACCATGATACTTGCCTTAGCCTCCTCCATATGAACCCTTCGCATGAAAGCCTCATAACTTGGATATGATAGAGTAACCAAAATAGCAATCAATGCAATAATGATCATCAGCTCAACTAAAGTAAACCCACTTACGTTTGATTTATTCATCGCAATAAAACTCCATTTTTCTTATTATTCTTCATTCTGAATCGTATCCCAACTCATAATTATAATTTCTCTTACCTCTAATCCGGCTGACTCCGCGCCCGATAAATTTCATCCTTCATTTGGCGTATCGCCTCCGGTAAGCCCAAAAACACAGCTTGCGCAATGAGCGCATGGCCAATATTCAGCTCACGAATCGGCAAAATCCGTGCTACCGGCGCTACGTTGTGAATCGTCAAACCATGCCCGGCATTGACCACCAAACCCAGTTCAGAAGCAAAATAGGCTGCCTCTTCCAAGCGCAACAACTCGCTTTGTCGAGCGGTATGCGAAGTTGCATCGGCATATGCGCCGGTATGCAGTTCAATGGCTTGCGCGCCAACATCACGAGCAGCCTTGATTTGCTGCTCATCTGCATCGATAAACAACGAAACGCGGATGCCGGCAGCATTTAATTGCTGCGTAAACTCCGCTACTGTCTGCTGTTGCGCCAACACATCCAAGCCGCCTTCAGTGGTTACTTCCTGCCGTTTCTCTGGCACGATGCACACATCTTCCGGCTGCACCTGCAAAGCGTTATCCAGCATTTCTGCCGTCAGCGCCATTTCCAAATTCATACGGGTGCGGATTGCCTGTTTGATGGCAAATACGTCTGCATCTTTGATATGGCGGCGATCTTCACGCAAATGCAGGGTAATCAAATCCGCACCATGGGTTTCGGCAACCAAAGCTGCCTCCGACGGGCTGGGATAGCGCGTACCGCGTGCATTACGCAAAGTGGCAACGTGGTCGATATTAACGCCCAACAGCATATTCTTTCCTTTCGGGTATCGAATTTGGCAATTTAGCTTTATGACTCACGCTGTAGCTATATCTAGCAACCAGCATGCCATTACCACAAAGCTTTTCCAAGGTACGGTCAACACCGCAACCATACAAATCATCACTTAAGCGCCATAATTTCCTACACTTGCAAGCAGGGAACGAAAAATTGGCGCTCGATTAACCGCTTATTCAGATACAAAGGCTACCTGAAAGCCTGTATCTGCTGCAACACCTGCCGCGATTTAATCCCTTCCGACAGGCGAAAATCCAGCAGCAGGCGCGTAATCCGGCGGGCCTGCTGCAAAGCGGCGGCATCAGTAAATTCGCCGTTTTGCAGCTGAATCAACACATCGCCATCCACCACCACCCCCGGCTGCACTTCTACCGGCGTCAGACTATGCCGCTGCTCCAACGGCAGCACCGCATGTTCCGGCTGCAGCCAGTATTGCCGGTCTGCTTCCACTGGACAACCCGCGCTGTCTTTCTGCAAGTCCGGTGCGTAGCCCGCCAACGTGAGCAAGGTCCACTCAAAACGGCGCAGCACGGCAGCGTGGTTCGGCTCGGTGCACAAGGTGCGCATCACCTGCTGCAAAGCCGCATACAACGCGGGCTGCGGGTCTTCTCGGGCAGTGAGTTTCTGCACCAACTCATTCACATACAGCCCGCTCAACAGCGCCCTACCCTGCGGCTGCGGCCAGCCGCCCAGCCATTCGGCGCGATGCAGCGTTTTCAGTTCTTCCTTGCCATACCAGGCCACCTGAACCGGCACAAACGGCACCAACACGCCACGTAATTCACTCTGCCGTTTGCGCGCGCTGCGCGCCACCACCGCCACCCGCCCGTAATCACGGCTAAACAGCTCCGCCAGCAGGCTGGTTTCGCGCCACGGCGTGGCCGACAACAAAAACGCCGGCTGGGAATCAATACGGTTGGGCTGCTTCATAACTCGTTAAAGAACAATGGGAAAGCGGCTATTTATTTTTCAGGTAGCCTTTAGTTGGCAGCATGCCATCAGCCATGCCGGCGGCGGCTATCCGGCAGCGGCAAATCCGCCCACTTCATCACCGAGGCTACTTCCGCTGCGTTCAGCTCATAAAACTGCCCGCGCTTCAATCGGTTGGGCAAACCAATCGGCCCGAAGCCAGTGCGCACCAGGCGGCTCACGGTAAGGCCGAAATGCTCGAAAATGCGGCGCACTTCGCGGTTGCGCCCCTCTTTCAGCACCACATTATACCATTTGTTCACGCCTTCCCCGCCCTGGCTGTGGATGCGTTCCACCCGCGCCAGGCCGTCTTCCAGCATCACACCCTTGCTGGTGAGCAGGCGCATCTCATCCATGCCCAGCTCGCCCAACACGCGCACCGCATACTCGCGCTCCACTTCGAAGCTCGGGTGGGCAAAACGGTTGGCCAGCTCGCCGGAAGTGGTGAGGATCAGCAGGCCGCTGGTATTGATGTCTAAGCGGCCGATGGCCACCCAACGGCTGCTCGCCGCCTGCGGCAAGCGGTCGAAAATGCTCACGCGCCCCTGCGGGTCGTCGCGCGACACAATCTCGCCTTCCTGCTTGTAATACAATATGATACGCGGCAATCGATCCGGCCATTTCAGCTTGATCACGCTGCCTTTCACCAACACCTGGTCTTCCGGCTGCACCTTGTCGCCCAGCTGCGCAACCTTGCCGTTCACCGTTACCCAACCGTTTTGAATCCACTCCTCCATCTCGCGGCGTGAACCCACGCCCGAAGCGGCCAGTGCCTTTTGCAGGCGCACCGGCTCGATGCCGCTCAAATCGGAACGCTGTTCCTGCAAACGGCGCACTTGGCTCTGCACTTTTTGGTTGGCCGGGCGCACCGCCAGCTTTTTTGCCCGTGCCACGCGGGTTTTCGGCGCTTTCTCAGCTTCGGACCGCTGCTGGCGCTTAGGGCTACCTGAAGCTTTTTCATCGGCGCGGCGCGGATTACGTTTATTAGATTCGCGTTGGTTTTTCATATAGTTACACTCCTAACTCGTGATATTCATCAACGGTTCTTCTGCGGCCATAAGCGGCAGGGTTGGGAAAAAATGATGGAACAGGCTACCTGAAAACGAAGCCTCAATGAAGTTAAAACAATAGGGCTGCGGCAAAGCGAACATCAGCAACACCATCTGTTTTCAGGCAGCCCAAACGGTATCGCCGTTCAAAATAGAAACCAGGCCATCCCGTGAAAATGAGGTGTTTTAGCCGCGGTTTACGTTTACGGCACAATGTGCCGTAGATTGGCTGTTTTACAAGCTGCTCGAAAAGCGGCGTTTTGAGGTTTGGCTTTAGGCGTCTCCCCCGACACAGTGTTCATGCACAGGGAAGCGTTCTCGCTACACTCCAACAGCCAATCATCTTACTTTAAGCCGGGCAAACAAGCCAATCATCCGAGCAAACTAAGGGCTACCTGAAAACAATCCGGCAATTTCGTGCCGCTTCCCAATTTTCAGGTAGCCTTTATTCTTTACAGCCAGCTGCTACTGAGCCGGCCATAGCTCAAACACTTATTTCCCCCTGCTGCGTCGCTTCGCCTAACAGGGGAAAAATGGTTCAACCATATCAGGCGCGGCGGCCTTGGGCGGCTGGTTTGCGGGCTTTACCGCGCGGGTTGCCGGCAGGACGACCGAAGGGTTTGCCGCTGCCGTTGGGCTTGCGGCCGCCTTTTTGTTTCCAGCCGCCTTTGGCTTTGCGCGGGGCTTTGCTGCGCTTGCGAGTGGGCTCCATGCCTTCGATGGTGAACTCGGGCAGCTTGCGGCCGAGGTATTTTTCGATTTTGTGCACCGCCACATATTCGTTCACTTCGGCAAAAGTAAGGGCGAGGCCGTGGCGGCCGGCGCGGCCGGTGCGGCCGATGCGGTGCACGTAGTCTTCGGCCTGTTTGGGCAGGTCGTAGTTGATTACGTGGGTAATGCTGGGCACGTCGATGCCGCGCGCGGCCACATCGGTGGCCACCAGCACTTTGATGCGCCCTTTGCGCAAATCCATCAGCGTGCGGTTGCGCCAGTTTTGCGGCATGTCGCCGTGCAGGCAGTTGGCGGCGAAGCCTTTTTCGTAGAGCTCGTCGGCCAGCTGTTCGCTCATGGCTTTGGTGCTGGTGAAGATGATGCACTGGTCGATATTGGCATCGCGCAAAATATGGTCGAGCAGGCGGTTTTTATGGTTTTTGTCGTCGCAGTAAAAGAGCTGCTCGTCGATTTTGCCCTGGTTGTCTTCGCGCTCGATTTCAATCACTTCGGGATTTTTGGTGAGCCGGCGGGCGAGTTTGCCCACGGCGCCGTCCCAAGTGGCGGAAAAGAGCAGGGTTTGACGGCTTTCGGGCGTGGCGGCCACGATGGTTTCGATGTCATCGATAAAGCCCATATCCAGCATGCGGTCGGCTTCGTCGAGCACCAGCACTTCGAGGCGGTCGAAATCGATGCGGCCGCTGCGCATGTGGTCCATCAGGCGGCCGGGCGTGGCCACCACCAAATCAATCGGCTTGGCCAGCGCCTTGATTTGGAAGCCGAAAGATGAGCCGCCCACCAAGGTAACGGTGCGCAGCCATTTCATGTTTTGGGCGTAGATTTTGGCGTTTTTTTCCACCTGCGCCGCCAGCTCGCGCGTGGGCGTAAGCACGAGAATGCGCGGGCCTTTGCCGGGCTTGTCGCTGCGGCGGGTGATGCGCTGCAGGCTGGGCAGCAGGAAAGCGGCAGTTTTGCCGGAGCCGGTTTGCGCCGAAGCCATGATGTCGCGGCCGTCGATGGCGGCGGGCAGGGCTTGGGTTTGGATGGGGGTGGGCTCGATGTAGCCGGCAGAACGCAGGGCGGCGAGCAGGTTTTTATCGTGCATCAGGTCGCTGAATTGGATGGTCATGTGTTTCCAAAAGGACAACAATACTTTCCGCCCGCACAAAACGGGCAGCCGCGAAGCAAAAGGATGCGCTAACAGAAAGAGGCGGGATTCATTCACTTTCAATACTAGGGCGAGCCGCAAACGGTACAGGCAGTACGGCAAAACGGGCTAACACAGCAAGGAAAGTGAGGGCAACCCGCTGGAGGTTACGCAAAAGATTGTCGCAAGCAAAACGCTTGGAGTGGCATCGGCGACAACCTGCGAAGCAGAGAAGGATTGCACGCAAAATGCGGCAAACAGACGCAGCTATAAAACTGCGGGGGCTGAAGACGATGGCTTCGAACAAAAAAGAGGTGGCATCTTAGGCGTTTATCCGAGTTCGGTCAAGCAAAATCTTTGGATTTACACCTATCTACCGAAAAGGCTACCTGAAAGCCACAGAGGCCCGTTTGGAGCGATGGGCAATTAACCGTAAAATAGCCGCATTCCTTTTTCCACTTTTCAGGTAGCCCTCATATGAGCGAAATCACTGCCTTTGCCAACCGGCTGGGCAAAAACGCCAAACACCTCATCAAATGGGCACGCCGGCAAAACATCGAAGCCTGGCGGCTCTACGACCGCGACATCCCGCAATACCCCTTCGCCATCGACATCTACGGCAACCACGCCCACCTGCAGGAATACGACACCGGCTGGATCATGCAGCACGCCGAATACGAAGCCTGGCTGGCCGAAGTGGTGGAAGCCGTGCAATTCATCACCGGCTTTCCCGCCGAACACATCCACCTCAAACAGCGCAGCCGCCAGCGCGGCAGCAGCCAATACGAAAAAACCGGCCGCAGCGGCGAAGATTTTATCGTGCACGAAAACGGCCGCGCCTTCTGGGTAAACCTCGACAAATACCTCGACACCGGCCTCTTCCTCGACCACCGAAACACCCGCGCCCTCGTGGGCAGCGAAGCCCAAGGCAAACGCTTCCTCAACCTCTTTTCCTACACCGGCAGCTTCAGCGTATACGCCGCCACCGGCGGTGCCACCAGCAGCGAAACCGTAGATTTGTCCAACACCTATCTCGATTGGGCACGGCGCAACTTCGAGCTCAACCACATCAACCCCGATCAGCACCGCATCATCCGCGCCGACGTATTCCAATACCTGCAAAACGCCGCCGCCGAAGGCAAGTGCTTCGACCTCATCGTGATGGACCCGCCCAGCTTTTCCAACAGCAAAAAAATGCTCGACATCCTCGACATCCAGCGCGACCACCCCCGCCTCATCCGCGAAGCCATGCAGTTGCTCGAGCCCAGCGGCACGCTTTATTTCTCCAACAACCTGCGCAGCTTCGAGCTTGAACCCGCCGTGGCCGAACGCTATGCCGTGGCCGAAATCAGCCGCCAATCCGTGCCCGAAGATTTCCGCAACCGCAAAATTCACCGCTGCTGGCGTATCCGGCATCAATAATGCGCCGACTTCCTGAAAGCGTCTGCCGCAACACCAGCCCGAACCCAAGGCTACCTGAAACCGTATACGCCGTGTTTCAGGTAGCCTCTTTTCACGCATTCAAGGCCAGCTAAAAAATGACAAACAGAATGCAATAGCAAGCCCCTTGGCAACGAACCAAACAAACTAAAGGCTATCTGAAACGTGGCACAGCCATGGTTTCAGGTAGCCTTATATATTCGCAACAGCTGCGGCAGCCGGCTCAAACTACAGCGGCTCAATCTCCACCGCTTCGCCCGCCGCCGCGCCCAACACTTCATTCAGCATGGCGAAAAAGCTGCTGCCGTCGCGGGTGGAGCGCCATTCGCCGTCGCGCAGGGCGAAGTGGTAGCCGCCGCTTTTGGCGGCAATCCACAGCTCCTGGTTCGGCGTGTGACGGTTTACGATAATCTGCGTACCGTTATCGGCCTCGATGGTGAGCACATTGCCGTTGTGTTCGCAGTCGAAATCGGCGCCGCACTGGTCGAGCTGGTTTTCGATGTAGGCAAACAATTGGTCGGAATAGCGCAAAAATTCGGTCTCGGTCATGATGGTTTGTGTATGGTGGCATTTTTGTTTAAGATGCCCCATCTTGCCACAGCCGCCTGTTTCAGGCAATTTCGAGTTGATGATGATGCGAACCTTATTCCCCGCCCTCGCCGCTGCGCTGCTCCTGAGCTCCTGCGGCTACAAAGGCGACCTCTACCTGCCCAAAGAAAGCGACCGTGCCCGATTCGCCCCCGTGCAAACCGGCCTGCAATTCAGCCCTATCGCGCCGATGCCCGATGTACAGCCGCAACCGCTGCCTTTTAGCAAATAAGCACGGCTTAATAGCCGGTTCAAAATTCGGCGCATGAGCACTCTGCCTGCAAAGGGTGGGCAATATAGCCAAAGCACATTCCTTCCTACTGGGCAACGAACTAACATGATGGAAAGGAAATATTTCGGCCATACTTTTTCAGGTAGCCTCATCCCTGCTGGAGGCTACCTGAAAATATAAACTTCAGCGATATTGAGTATCCCGCCGTTCCTGCCTGGTTTTCACTTCTTTGACGGCAGGATGCTGCCGGCATCGGCGACGCGGCGGTGTCATTTTTCAGGTAGCCCTCTCCTGCTCCCGCCGATACGCTTCCTGCAAGGGTTTAATCCGCGCCAGCCTGTCGGCGGCGATGGCTTCGGCGATGCGTTGCGGTTGCTCGGCGTGGGCGGCGGCGATGGCGGCGGTGTCGGTTTGCTGCGCGGCGGCGAGCAGGGCAAGCCAGTGGTCGCGCTGCGGGTAGGCGGCGTGTTCGAAGCCGAGGCGGCCTTGCGCGTCGGCGCGGCACACATTGAGCATGGCGGCGAAGCGTTCGGGGCGGCGGTAGGCATCGGTTTGCTGCAAAATTTTGGCGGCGGTTTGCGGGCGCAATTCGGCCGCTTTATGCAGCCGTCCGTGCCAGCGGCACACCTGCACGGCCAAGTCGGCGCAGGCTTTGGGCACTTTCCAGCGCTGATTAACCGCCTGCACCAGCGGTACGCCAGCTTCTTCGTGGCCGTGGTGTGCGGGCAGGATTTCGGGCGCGGTGGCGGCTTTGCCCAAATCGTGCAGCAGCGCGGCGTAGCGTTCGGGCAGGCTCAATCCGGCATCGGCGGCGCTTTGCAGGGTGAGCAGGGTGTGGATGCCGCAGTCGATTTCGGGGTGGTAGTCTGCGCGCTGCGGCACGCCGAACAGGGCTTCCACTTCGGGCAGCAGCACGGCGAGCGCGCCGCATTGGCGCAGCACTTCAATCATGCGCACCGGCCGCGCCTCCATCAGCCCGCGCGCAAATTCCTGCCATACGCGCTCGGCCACCAGCGCATCGGCTTCGCCGTTTTGCACCATATCCGCCATCAGGCGCAGGGTTTCGGGGGCTACCTGAAAACCGTAGCGGGCGGCAAACCGCGCGGTGCGCAAAATCCGCACCGGGTCTTCGGCGAAGGCGGGAGAAACGTGGCGCAATACGCCCGCGTCCAAATCGGCCTGCCCGCCGAAGGGGTCGATAATCTGCCCGGCCTCATCCTGCGCCATGGCGTTGATGGTGAGGTCGCGCCGTTGCAGGTCTTGCTCCAGGGTAACGTCCGGCTCGGCATGGAAAGTGAAGCCGGCATAGCCGCGCCCGGTTTTGCGCTCGGTGCGCGCCAGGGCGTATTCTTCATGTGTTTCGGGGTGCAGGAACACCGGAAAATCCTTGCCCACCGGCTGATAGCCCGCCGCGAGCATGGCCAGCGCATCGGCGCCCACCACCACCCAATCGCGGTCTTTCACTTCCCGCCCAAACAAGGCATCGCGCACCGCACCGCCCACCAGATAAATCTCCATTTGCCCTTTTCCTGTTTGCAGTTCGTCCAAACCGAATCATGCCCGATTTGCCCCGTTTTGCCAAAACCGCCGATTCAGGCTACCTGAAAAATATCCACCTATATCAAGCCAGCCGCCTGATTTTGCTGCTACAATACACCCCAACCCTTTCCTCACCCTTGGAGATCGCCATGAAACCCTCCCTACTGCTCCTGCTCGCCATTCTGCCCCTCACCGCCCACGCCCGCAGTCTAACGGTAGATGCGAATAAACTGCCTCCCGGCTGGCAGGCCGAAGTGCAAAGCGACAGCTGCGACAGAGATGGCATGATTTGCATGGGCCCAGCCCAAGTTACCCTGCGCCACGGCAGCTTCTCGCAAAGCTTCCGCAGCGAACAACTCGCTTTCCACAACAATGGATTGTGGCCAAGTGATGTGCAAATGGGTGACTACAACTTCGACGGCAAACTCGACCTGGCCATCCGCAACGGCAATGGTGGCTACTACAGCAGCCCCAGCTACGATATCTACGTGCAGACCCAATCCGGTCGCTTCGTTAAAAGCCGCGAGCTCACCGAGCTCGCCTCCGACTACATGGGTATGTTCCGCGTGGATGCCGCCCGCCACACCCTGACCACCGCTGCCCGCGACGGCTGCTGCTTCCACGCCGAAGAAACCTGGCAGATTATCCCTGGTCGCGCTCCGCGTAAAATCGCCGTCACCACATGGGATAGCCGACAAGCCAACGGCGCTTACATCGAAATCACCACCAAACGGCTCGTGAACGGCCGCTGGCGACAAAGCGTACGCCGCGAGCGCTGATATCCGCGCCAATTTTTCAGGTAGCCTCTATCCAGCCTAACAGGCTGAAAACCATGCCCTGTTGTTTAATGGCAGATTGCCTGCCCGCCTTTGCTTAAGATTGAGACTTAGCCCGTACAATCCATTGAAAACAGAGTGAGTATAAACCCACCCTGTACCAAATGCATACTGTTTGGCAAAGACTTCAGGCTACCTGAAAACTTGAACAGCCCGACACTTCAAACAGCGGCATAACAATGCCGCCTCCTAGCTGACCCTCGCAGTAAAAAAGGCTACCTGGGACTTTCAGGTAGCCTTCTCATTTATCCCAACATCAGCCAGCCATACAGCTTAAACACCAGCCAGCCTAAAAACGCACCGGCGGGCAAATCCATCAGATAGTGCTGCTTGGTAAACATACAAGAAAGCGCGATCAACACCGGAAAGGCAAACGCCACCGCGCCCATGCTCGGGTAGGCATACATGGCCGTAAGCATCGCCACCGAAACGTGCATGCTCGGGAAGCAGTTGGTGGATTGGTCGAACTTCTGCACAAACAGCAAAAACTTCTCCGAAGCCGTTTTGCCCGTGTTCACACTGCGCCAGTGCGGCGGCGTGGACACCGGCCACAGCCAGAAAAACACCATTTGTACAAACAGCAAAATCAAAAAGCTAAACGCCGTCATCACAAACTGGCGCGAATCCGCCATCAGCCAGTTTAAATACAAAATTGCCGGATAATACAAAAAGCTATACACCCACGACCACCAAGCCACAAACGGAATCTTCTCATCCAGTGGCGAATTCAGCACCTGTGCCGGTCGCAGCGGGTGGCGCTGGGTGAAAAAATAAAACTGATACGCCCCCACAATCAAAATCCCACTCAACACCAAATTCACTACATAATCCACAGCGGTCATCTGCCGCTCCCTTATCGTGTAAAATGCTGTGAAGGCTAGCAATCGGCCACCCTTTTGTCAATTTATTAACATCGCCATCATGTTCAAAATCACTCCTATCCAAGCCCTTGCCGACAACTACATCTGGCTGCTCCAACAAGGCAACGAAGCCGTCTGCATCGACCCCGGCGGCGACGCCCCCGTAGCAGGCTACCTGAAAGCCCACGGCCTGGCGCTGCGCCAAATCTGGATTACCCACCACCACGCCGACCACACCGCCGGCCTGCCCGAGCTCATCCGCCAGTTCCCCGACTGCCGCATTTACGCCAACCACGACATCCCACACGCCACCCACACCGTAGGCGAAGGCAGCCGCTGGCCGCTCTGGCAAAGCCAAGTGGAAGTTTGGCACACCCCCGGCCACACCCAAACCCACCTCAGCTACTTGCTGCAAGCAGGCGGGCAAGCCCATCTCTTCTGCGGCGACACCCTCTTTTCCGCCGGCTGCGGCCGCGTTTTCGACGGCACCCCCGCCCAACTCTTCGCCTCCCTGCAATGCATCAACAGGCTACCTGAAAACACCCTGCTCTACCCCGCCCACGAATACACCGCCGCCAACCTGCGTTTCGCCGCACACATCGAGCCGCACAACCCCGAGATCGCCTGCAGCCTGGCCTCCGCCGTGCACACCCCCACCTTACCCGTATCCCTTGCCCATGAGCGGCAAATCAACCCCTTCCTGCGCACCGCCGATTTTCAGGTAGCCTCCCGCACTACCGAACTCGCCGGCCAAAGCCTGCACAGCGAAGAACAAGTCTTCACCGCCCTGCGCGAATTGAAAAACCATTTTTAAACCCACATGGCAGCTTAGCTGCGGATATAAAAAGGCTACCTGAAAGTACCGCGCAGCGTAGTTTCTGCGCAACTAGAAATTTCAGGTAGCCTTTTGGTACCAATCTTTTACGTAGCCACTTATTCGTTCATTTGCCCGTATCGCAGCAAATACAGTAGATAAACGGTAAACAGCAAAGCCATCCAGAAAGACGGGATGAGTACGGGATACAGCGTTCCAGCGGCAGACGAATAAACAACTCTGAGCATTCTGCCCAACAGCACGCCCGTCAGCGGGCTGAGCAGAGCGAAGGCGCGCGGAAACACTGTTTTCCCAGCCGCCACCACGGCAAACAGCCACACGCTGACCACCAGCACGCCAATCAGAAATACCGCGCCGAAAATATTTTTAAACGACTGGTATTCCGCCAGCAAAGCACCCACCGCCTCACGTTCCACGCCCGACAGCGTGGCATGGTACGCAGCAGCGCGGGCGAAATAAAAATAGCTGCTGTGCATATAAATGCACACCGTACTCAACAGAAACACCAGCATTAGGCATAACCAGGGCTGCCGCAAACCCCTATTGAGCACATACACGCCACCCGATACAAACGGAAAAAGGAACAGGGCAAATGTAGCCACTTCCACACGCCACGGTGCAAGATTTGCCAGCGCCTGCCAAAAACCGTCGTCGAACATGGTGCGGATGTCTATCGCCAGATCCGCCAGCCACACCAACCAAAGCGCGATAATGGAGGCATAAGCGATGAGTTTTATCTGTTTCTCGTGCATGATTACTCTCCTTAAAGCAGTGTTGGTAGTGCCCATTTTACGCCTGATAACAAGAACATGGATGATTTTCTTTCTTAATTGATAACAAACTGGATTGCCATATAAACAGGATAATCCCATAACGCAGGCAAACAGCACCAATCCTGCCCGATTTAAAAAGGCTACCTGAAATTTTTCAGGTAGCCTTTATTGTTTGATACGCCGTTTTCGGCTAGTCCAAATATTTCAATTTACCGCGGAAATCGTCCAGCGTTTCATAGCCTTTTTCAACCATGATGGCTTTCAGCTCTTCGGTAATGCGGGTGAAGGCAGGAACGCCTTCTTTATGCAGGGTGGTACCCACTTGCACCATACTGGCGCCGCACAGGATGTGTTCGAAAGCATCGCGGCCGGTGAGCACGCCGCCGGTGCCGATGATTTGAATGGAGGGGTTGAGCCGCTGGTAGAAAGCGTGCACATTGGCCAGTGCCGTGGGTTTGATGTATTCGCCGCCGATGCCGCCGAAGCCGTTTTTGGGGCGGATGATCACGGTTTCGTCTTCCACATACAGGCCGTTACCAATGGAATTGACGCAGTTCACAAATTTAAGCGGGAATTTGTTGAAAATGGCGGCAGCTTGGTCGAAGTGGACGATATCGAAATAGGGCGGCAGCTTGATGCCCAGCGGTTTGCTGAAATAAGCAAAGGCATCGCCGAGGATTTTTTCCGTGGTTTCAAAATCGTAGGCAATCTGCGGCTTGCCCGGCACATTAGGGCAGGAAAGGTTGAGCTCGGTGAGGCCGCTAAAGCCGCTCTCTTCCACTTTGTGCAGGAGGGTGTGGGTTTCGCTGGGCGACATGCCCACCAGGGAGAGGAAGAAGGTACGGTTCGGCTCGCGGTTTTGCAGGTCGAGCAGGTAGTCGAGGTAATAATCGATGCCGTGGTTGGGCAGGCCCATGGAGTTGATGCTGCCCAGCGGCACGTTGCGATAGCGCGGCTCTGGGTTGCCGGCACGCGGCTCGAGGGTGGCGGTTTTGGTAACAAAGCTGCCGGCGGCGGAGTTTTTCACTTCTTCCAATTCGGCAATGCTCATGCAGGCCACGCCGGCGGCGTTCATGAGGCAGTTGTCAAACGAGAAACCGGCAATCTGGGTTTGGGTGCTGGGCATGGGTGGCTCCTGGGTTGATGGTTGAACGGCAGCATTGTACACCGAACGGGAACAGGCCGCTTGCGGCAAAGCAAATGAATGCAGCGGGCCGCCCCACAGATTTTCAGGTAGCCTGCAACGGCACAGGCTACCTGAAAATCTCAAAGGCTTGAACCTATAGTGGATTAACAAAAATCAGGACAAGGCGACGAAGCCGCAGACAGTACAGATAGTACGGCAAGGCGAGGCAACGCCGTACTGGTTTTTGTTAATCCACTATACCCTGTCGGCAAAGCTCTGCCGCCCCATAACCAAAGGCTACCTGAAATTTCAGGTAGCCTTTGGTTTCGCTCACCGCAGCAAGCTGCGTGTGTTTAAGCGTAATCGCGCAATTCGGGGTTGATGTCGGTTTGCGCCAAGTTGTTGGTGTAGTTGCACAGGGTGGCCAGCGCCACGCCCATCACCGCTTCCACCGATTGCTGTTTGTTGTAGCCCGCGTCTAGAAAGGCTTGCAGCTCGGCATCGGACACCGCGCCTTTTTTCGCCATCACGGCTCGGGTGAAGGCGGCCAGTGCGGCCAGTTTGGCGTCGTCGAATTCGGCGGGGTTCAGATGGCGCGAGGCTTGGATGGCTTTTTCGGAGAGCAGTTTTTTCAGCGTGGCGATTTTGGTGTGCCCGGCCACGCAGAAGCCGCATTCGTTGGTTTTGGCAGCAATAATCTGCACCACTTCCACCTCGCCGGGGGTGAGGCTGTTGGCGGCATTGAGCTTGCCCACTTCCTGATAAAACGCCAGGGCTTCGGGTGCATTGGCCAGCACGCCGATGAGGTTGGGGATAAAGCCGTTGGCCTTGAGCGCGGCTTCCACGCGCGGTTTGGCGGCTTCGGGGGCGGTTTCTACGGTATGGACGGGAAGACGTGCCATGATTGGGTTCCTTTATGTTGTATTGTGGGGAAAGCGGCATTGTAGCGGAAAGCGGGCCGAGGGCTAAATAACGGTTTGTGCGGATCGATAGAACTCAGAGGCATAAAGGCTACCTGAAAATAAACGCAGCTTCTATCCAGCCAAGTTTTTCAGGTAGCCCCTAATCCGGCGCAATGCTTAAGCCAGCAAACCTTTCGGCTTGGCGGCAATTTCGCCTGCCGCCACCAGTTCGGTTTCGCCGCTGCGCCGTTCGGTGTATTCCACTTTGCCTTCTTTCAGGCCGCGGTCGCCGATGGCGATGCGGTGCGGGATGCCCAACAGTTCGCTGTCGGCCAGCAGCACGCCGGCGCGTTCGTCGCGGTCGTCGAGCAGCACGTCCACTCCGGCGGCGGTGAGTTCGGCATAGATTTTATCGGCGGCCTCGCGCACGGCTTCGGATTTTTTGTAGTTCATCGGCACGATCACGACTTGGAACGGCGCCATGGCGTTAGTCCAGATGATGCCGCGCTCGTCGTTGTTCTGCTCGATAGCGGCGGCCACGATGCGGGTGATGCCGATGCCGTAGCAGCCCATTTCCATGATTTGTGATTTGCCATTGTTGTCCAAGAACGAGGCGTTCAGCGCGGCGGAATATTTGTCGCGCAGCTGGAACACGTGGCCCACTTCAATGCCGCGTGCGAGTTTCAGGTAGCCTTTGCCATCGGGGCTGGGGTCGCCAGCGATCACGTTGCGGATGTCGGCAAATTCGGGCTCGGGGCAGTCGCGGCCGAAGTTGAAGCCGGTGTAGTGGTGGTCGTCTTCATTGGCGCCGATCACGGTGTCGGCCAGTTTTTCCACGGCGAAGTCGGCATACACTTTGCCTTTGAAGCCCACCGGGCCGAGCGAGCCGCCGTTTGCGCCGAATTTTTCTTTAATGGCTTCGGGCGCAGCCATGGCCAGCGGGCTTTTCACGCCGGGCAGTTTTTCGGCTTTGATGTCGTTGAATTCGTGGTCGCCGCGCAGCAGCAGCAATACGAGTTCGCCCTCTTCTTCGCCTTCCACCACGATGGATTTGAGCGTGCGTTCAATCGGAATCTGCAAAAATTCCACCAGCGCGGGAATGGTTTTCACACCGGGGGTGTGCACTTTGGCGAGTTTTTCCTGCGCAGGGGCGCGTTCGCCGCTTTGGCGCAAGGTGGGGGCGAGCTCGATATTGGCGGCGAAATCGGATTCGCTGCTGTAGGCGATGACGTCTTCGCCGCTTTCGGCCAGCACTTGGAATTCGTGCGAGCCGGTGCCGCCGATGCTGCCGGTGTCGGCGGCCACCGGGCGGTAGTCGAGGCCCAGGCGGTCGAACACGCGGCAGTAGGCGTTATACATGGGCTGGTAGCCGTCGCGCACCAGCGATTCGTAGTCGGCGTGGAAGGAATAGGCGTCTTTCATCACAAATTCGCGCGCGCGCATCACGCCGAAGCGGGGACGACGCTCGTCGCGGAATTTGGTTTGAATGTGGTAGAAATTTTTGGGCAGCTGTTTGTAGCTGGTGATTTCTTTGCGCACGATGTCGGTAATCAGCTCTTCGCAGGTGGGGCTGAAGCAGAAGGTGTTGTCGTGGCGGTCGGTGATGCGCAGCAGCTCGTCGCCGTAGAAATCCCAGCGGCCGGATTCTTTCCACAAGTCGGCCGGCTGGATAACGGGCATCAAAAGCTCGATGGCGCCGGCGCGGTTCATCTCTTCGCGCACCACGGCCTCCACTTTGCGCAGCACGCGCAAGCCCATAGGCATCCAAGTGTAGAGGCCGGAGGCGTTGGCTTTAATCAGCCCGGCGCGCAGCATGAGCTTATGGCTGGCCAGCGCGGCTTCGGCGGGGGCTTCTTTGAGGGTGGAAATAAAGAACTGGGAGGCTTTCATGACGGGCTTTCTGCGGGATTAAGAATAAACGGGGAATTGTATCAATGTTTCAGGCGGGCTGCAGCATGAGGCTACCTGAAAGCTGCAGTTTGGTTTTTCAGGTAGCCTGCAACATTGGCTACCTGAAAAAGCTTGAGCGGAAGCACTCAATTCCCCTACCCTGCTGCAAGCCATACCAAGTATGCCAAGGCGGCTCACGCGGCAGGAAGAAATGAAGTGCTTCCGCTGTATCTGTAAAGTTTCAGGTAGCCTTTTACCGTATCAACCGCCGGCCCTTTCCAACTGCCGACGCATTTCGGCAATCACTGAGGCGTAGTCGGGCTGATTGAAAATGGCGGAACCGGCCACGAAGGTGTCGGCACCGGCCGCAGCGATTTCGGCGATGTTGTCGGCCTTGATGCCGCCATCCACCTCAATCAGGATGCGGCGGCCGCTTTCGGTGGCGTAGAGGTCGGTGAGTGAGCGCACCTGTTCGATTTTCTCCAGCGTGTGCGGAATAAATTTCTGCCCACCAAAGCCGGGGTTAACCGACATCAGCAGCACCACATCGAGTTTGTCTAACACATGTTCCAACACATACACCGGCGTGGCGGGGTTGAGCACCAGCCCGGCGCGGCAGCCGCTGTCGCGGATCAGACTCAGGCTGCGGTCGATATGGCGGCTGGCTTCGGGGTGGAAAGTGATGATGTCGGCACCGGCCTTGGCAAAAGCCTGAATCATTTCGTCCACCGGCTCCACCATCAAATGCACATCCAGCGGCACGGTGGCATAAGGCTTGAGCGCGGCGCACACCATCGGCCCGAAAGTGAGGTTGGGCACGTAGTGGTTGTCCATCACATCAAAATGGATCCAGTCGGCCCCGGCAGCAATCACGCGCTGCACTTCTTCGCCCAAACGGGCGAAATCAGCAGATAAAATGCTCGGAGCGATACGGTAGTGGGTCATGTTGGTGCTTTCTTCTATAAATGGGACTATAATTCATCGCACATCGTGCCAAAAACGTAGTGATTTCTACTACATTGTTGTTTACACAGGTTTACCAAGATTATACCGTGTTTCACGCCGTCATTCGTATACTGGTAGCAATAAATTTACTTGGTTCGACACTGAATCTAAAGAGTTAATCCCATGACTCCCCTCCCCCGCCGCCAAACCCTTTGCCGGATTGTGTTTTCCACCATCCTGCTCACTGCTGGCAGCCTTGCCTTGGCCGACAGCCCCAACTGCGATATGCGCCAGCTTGCGCTCAGCAGCAGCCAACAGGAGCAGCTGCGCCAAGTGCGTGCCGAATACCGCCAACGGATGGACAACCTCGTGGCACAATCGCGCAACCTGCGCCAATACACCACACAGGCTTCCAACTTGGTGCTCTCCGGCCCGGTGTTCGATGAAAACATGGCACGGCATTATGTGAACGAAAAATACACCCCGCAAATGCAGCGCGAAGTGGAAAGCCTGCGCGCCCAACACGCCCTGCTTCAAATCCTCACGCCGCAGCAGCGGCAGGAATGGCGTCGGCATTGCCTGTATCAATAAAGCGCCCTGCCCTATTGGAAAGGCTACCTGAAGTTTCAGGTAGCCTTTTGCATTTGCCCGCCCAGCCGTTTTCAACCCCGGCATGGCTGAAATAGTTACTGCTTCATACATTGGCGCAGGCCCGGTATGGCGAGGCGACCTATAGCAGCAGGAAAATAAGTATTTTGGCGATAAAATCCCGCCGCCCTATTGCGGCAAGATTATGCCACCATTAATATGCACACCGTTTCCCCCACCCTTCCAAAAGGACATTCCCATGAAGAAAACTTTGCTGTTGGCCGCCATGCTGGCCGGTTTCTCCTCTTTTGCCGCAGCCGATACTCTGCCGCGCGAAATCTACCGCCCGCGCGGTGCGCAGGTGGTGAAGGCAGAAGCGCAAGACGATGGCGAATTTGAAGCCAAATTCCACCTGCGCGGCAACGACGTGCGGCAGCTGGCACAACGCGTTATCAGCCATGCCCGCAGCCAAGGCTTCCGCCTGGTGGAATCCGAAATCAAACCCCACGATGCGGATCTTAAATTCCAGCGCGGCGATCAGGAATTGGATGTGGAAATCGAACGCAAAGGCCATGGCCATATCGAATACAAAGCCGATTTGGATCGCGACAATTAAGCTGGCCGACCGCTCTTACAATAAAGGCTACCTGTGGTTTCAGGTAGCCTTTGTTTTGCCCGGCGACAAGATTGGCTGTTTCCCCAATATGTTGCAGCGCATATTTCCAAACTGCTTAAAACATTGGCCGCCCCTGCCCGGCAACGGCTACAGCATCCCAATGCCGGACACTTCCCGCGCCAGCCGGGCGGCGGCGTTGTCGGTCATGCCGCCGACGAAATCGAGGATTTTCATGTAGGCGGTGTAGAGCGTGTCTTGCTCGTTCAACGGGTCGTCGCGCAGCAGCTCCAAGGCCAGCGATTGGCGTGTGCCGATGTGTGCTTTGGTGATGTAAGCGAAGGCGGCGGGCACGAGCAGGTTGAGAATCGAGCCGATGCAGGGGAAGGCGGCGATTTCGGTAATCAGCTTACTCTGGTGGCGGAACACACGGGTGCGTGCCAGCTCTTTTGCTCCTTCCAACGTATCGCGCACTTCAGGCGTGCACACGCTGAGCAGGTCTTTGCCCTGGAAGTTGCCGGAGAGCAAGTCGGCATGGTGCAGCATAAAGGTTTGCGCCATGTCGTCGATGGTGCGGCCGATGGCCATGCCGCGCAGCATGGCGCAGCGCTGGCGGGCGGATTGCTCCGGCCAGAGCTTGTCGATGTGCACCATGCCCTGCAATACGTTTTCCACTTCGCGGTCGTCCAACAAGCCGAGCTCCACCGCGTCTTCCAAATCCAGGAGCGCGTAGCAGATGTCGTCTGCCGCCTCCATCAGGTAGGACAGGGGGTGGCGGCTCCAATGGTGCGCGGCGATTTCAGGTAGCCCCAATTCGGCGGCCACACATTCGATAAACGGCAACTCGGTTTGATAAATATTGAATTTTTTCAAACCCTGCGGTGCGGAAGTGGTCCACGGATACTTGAGCAGCGCGCCGATAGAGGCGGCGGTAAGCCGCATGCCGCCACGATGCTGATACATTTCAAGATTGGCCAAAATGCGCAGGCTGTGGGCATTGCCTTCGTAGGTTTGCACGTCGCGCCGTTCGGCTTCGGCCAGGTGTTTCAGGTAGCCTGCGTGCTCGGGATTGCGGAACCAATCGCGCAATGCCTCTTCGCCGGTGTGGCCGAAAGGCGGGTTGCCCATATCGTGCGCCAGGCAGGCCACCTGCACCACAGCGCCGATATCGGATGGCGTATTCTCCGGCGGCAAGAACCCACCCTTGGCCAGCATCACACCCACGCGGTTGCCCAGGCTGCGCCCCACGCTGGCCACTTCCACGCTGTGGGTAAGGCGGTTGTGGGTGTGGTCGTGTTCGGCGAAGGGGTGTACCTGCGTTTTGCGCCCCAGCCGCCGGAACGAGCCGGAAAACACCACTCGGTCGTAATCGATGTGGAAATCGGTGCGCAACGCATCTGCGCCTTCTTGGCTGGAGGGGGTAACGGTGGCCACCAGCCGGCCGTTCTCGGGCTTGAAGCGCTTGGTGCTGAGCAGTTGCTGCCAGTTCATGTTTGTCCTTTGGTTTGGCTGGATAAATTGAGGCTACCTGAAAACCAAGCCTGCGGTTTTCAGGTAGCCTCTTTGTGCTTTAGCGGGTTACCGGTTTGTAGCGGATACGTTTCGGTTTCGCGCCCTCTTCGCCAAGTCGGCGTTTCTTGTCGGCTTCGTATTCCTGATAGTTGCCGTCGAAGAACACCCATTTGGAATCGCCTTCGCACGCCAAAATATGCGTGGCGATGCGGTCGAGGAACCAGCGGTCGTGCGAAATCACCATCACGCTGCCGGCAAATTCCAGCAATGCTTCCTCCAGCGCGCGCAGGGTTTCCACGTCGAGGTCGTTGGACGGTTCGTCCAGCAGCAACACATTGCCGCCGCTCAACAAGGTTTTCGCCAAGTGCAAACGCCCGCGTTCGCCGCCGGAGAGCTGCCCCGCGATTTTGCTTTGGTCGCTGCCTTTGAAGTTGAAGCGTCCCAAATATTGGCGGGCGGGGATTTCAAATTGCCCAACCTGCAAAATATCGCGGCCTTCGGCGATGTTGTCGAACACGGTTTTGTCGTTTTGCAAACCTTCGCGGCTTTGATCGATCAGGCTCATTTTCACGGTTTGCCCGATTTTCACTTCGCCGGAATCAGGCTGCTCTTTGCCCGCAATCATTTTGAACAGCGTCGATTTACCCGCGCCGTTCGGGCCGATGATACCGACAATCGCGCCCGCAGGCACTTTGAAGCTCAAATCGTCAATCAGCACTTTATCGCCGAACGATTTGGAAACGTTCACAAATTCAATCACTTCATTACCCAAACGCTCGGCGACGGGAATAAAGATTTCCTGCGTTTCATTGCGTTTTTGGTATTCGTAGTTGCTCATTTCCTCAAAACGCGCCAGACGCGCTTTGGACTTGGCTTGGCGGCCTTTGGCATTTTGGCGCACCCATTCCAATTCCTGCTTCATCGCTTTCACGCGCGCGGCTTCGGATTTCGCCTCGTTTTCCAAACGCTTTTCTTTCTGCTCCAGCCAAGACGAGTAATTGCCTTTCCACGGAATACCGTAGCCGCGGTCGAGTTCCAAAATCCATTCGGCGGCGTTGTCCAAGAAGTAGCGGTCGTGTGTTACCGCGACGACTGTACCGGGGAAGCGCACCAAGAATTGCTCCAGCCATTCCACCGATTCCGCATCCAAGTGGTTGGTCGGCTCGTCCAGCAGCAGCATGTCGGGCTTGCTCAATAAGAGTTTGCACAAAGCGACGCGGCGTTTTTCACCGCCGGACAGATTGCCGATTTTGGCATCCCATTCAGGTAGCCTCAACGCATCGGCAGCGATTTCCAATTCGTGTTCCGCACCGCCGCCGGTGGACGAACCCGCTGCGATAATCGCTTCCAAGCGGCCCTGCTCTTCCGCCAACGCGTCAAAATCCGCATCGGGATTGGCGTACTCGGCATACACTTCTTCCAAACGTTTCTGCGCGGCTGCCACTTCGCCCAAACCGCTTTCCACTTCCTCACGTACGGTTTTCTCAGGATCAAGCTCCGGCTCTTGCGGCAAATAGCCGATTTTGATACCGCTCATCGGTACGGCTTCGCCCTCAAATTCCTTATCCACGCCCGCCATAATCCGCAGCACGGTGGATTTGCCTGCGCCGTTCAAACCGAGCAGGCCGATTTTCGCGCCGGGGAAGAAAGAAAGGGAAATATCTTTAATGATAGTTTTCTGCGGCGGCACAACCTTGCTCACGCGCAACATGGAATAGACGTATTGCGACATAACAACTCCTCGAAAATAGGGGAAACAGGCAAATAGGTAAATGCCGCCGATTCTAACCGAAAAAAGCATTTCAAGCAGCCGAAAGGCTACCTGAAAATACGGAGTAACAGCGTTTCTAAGAAAAAGAAACTTTCAGGTAGCCTCTAGCCCCTCTGAGGCTACCTGAAAAATTGCATCATCTAACCGGCGGCAAAAAACGGCGTTTGCAGCGCGGTTTGCACGCAGCCCTTTCAGCCCGCCCCCTCTTGCCTTACAATGCCGCCCGTTCTTTTTATTTGCGGTTTCCCCATGCTTGCCAGCCTGATTGATTTTGTTCTGCATATCGACCAACACCTCATCGAGCTCACTCAAACCTACGGCTTGTGGATTTATGCCATCCTGTTTCTCATCGTGTTTTGCGAAACCGGGCTGGTGGTTACGCCCTTTCTGCCGGGCGATTCGCTCTTGTTTGCCGCCGGCGCGGTGGCGGCACTGGGCGGGATGAATGTGCATATAGCGGCCACGCTGCTCTTGGTGGCGGCAGTGATTGGCGATGCGGTAAACTTCGCCATCGGCAAGTATTTCGGCGAAAAGCTGTTTGCCAAACCGGATTCGCGCGTGTTCAAAAGCGAGTATCTGGATAAAACCCATGCTTTCTACGAAAAATACGGCGGCAAAACGATTATCCTGGCGCGATTCGTGCCGATTGTGCGCACCTTTGCGCCTTTTGTGGCGGGCATGGGCAATATGCATTACGGCCGCTTTATCCGCTACAATATCATCGGTGCGCTGATGTGGGTGGGGCTGCTCACTTATGCGGGCTACTTCTTCGGCGAACTGCCGGTGGTGAAAAACAATTTCGGGCTGGTGGTGATCGGCATCATCGCGGTGTCCGTGCTGCCGATGGCGGTGGAAATCGCCAAAGCCAAATGGGGGAAGAAGGCGTAGTGCCGTCCCTGCTTCGTTTTCAGGTAGCCTCTTGCCATAGCGGATTAACATGGCGGCGAACCCACGCCGTAGCAGTCTTATTTTCATTCACTCCATTTTTAAACGGCCAATCTCTTTTCAGGTAGCCTTCACGTTTTCCTATGATTTATCCTTGGCATGAATCCGCTTGGCGGCAGTTGGCTGCCCAATGGAGCAACCGCCCCAACGCTTGGTTGCTTACCGGCCGGCGCGATACCGGCAAAACCGCGTTTGCCCACCATCTGGCGCAGGCGCTGTTGTGCGAACAGCCGCAGGCCGAACACCAGCCCTGCGGTAGCTGCCCTTCCTGCCATCTGTTCGCCCAAGGCAGCCATCCGGACTACTACGAACTCGCGCCCGAGTTGCCTGCCGAAGGCGAAAGCGCGCGCAAGCTGCTGCAAATCAAAATCGATGCCGTGCGTGCCGTGCTATCGCCACTGCTGCAAAGCTCCGTGCGCGGCGGGCTACGCGTGGTGCTGGTGCAGCCGGCAGAAACCATGAATACCCAAGCCGCCAACGCGCTGTTGAAAATGCTGGAAGAGCCGCCTGCATCGGTGGTATTCCTTTTGGTGACCCACAACAAAGACCGCCTGCTGCCCACCATTAAAAGCCGCTGCCGCCCCTTCCTGCTGCCCGCCCCAAGCACCGAAGAAGCCTTAGGCTACCTGAAAATGCAAAACACCCCTCAAGCCGAAGCCCTACTTGCCTTCCACAGCGGCGCCCCACTGTTTGCAGCCGAACCGGAACAAGACACCATGCGCGAAGAGCTGTGCCAACTGCTGGCCAAACCGCGCCTGTTGGCCATGCTGGATTACGCCGCCGCCTTCGACAAACAAAAATGGCCGCTGGCCGTGTTTCTCGACTGGCTGCACAAATGGCTGGCCGATATCGCGCTCGCCCAACAAAACCTGCCCCCGCTCTACTACCCGCAACACCAAGCCGCCATTTTTCAGGTAGCCTCCCGCACCCAGGGGACAACCTTATTCCAACTGGTACACACCCTAAACCGCCTCAGCCCTTACGGCCGGCACACCTTAAGTGTTAGAATGCAGATTGAAAATTTGTTAACCAGTTATCTTGCCTTTTGGCAAAACAAACCACTTTAAGAAAATAACCGCCAAACCACCATTTGGCATTGGCTGAGGCAATAAGCAATTTAGCTATATTTGGCCTTCACTCTACTTACTCACAACAAGGACATACCAATGAGCACCCCCTCCGACAGCGCCCCCGGCCGCATGATGAGCGTTAGCCTCAAAGACAAACCCATCGCCTACTACAGCTACATGCCGTTTCTGGAACATGGCGGCATTTTTGTGCCCACCAACGACGAATTCAAAATGGGCGAAGAAGTGCTGTTGGTATTGGAACTGTTTGACAATCCAGAAAAATTCTTCCTGCGCACCCGCGTAGTGTGGATCAACCTCAGCCGTACCACCAACGGCCAGCCGCAAGGCGTAGGCCTCGCTTTCGGCGACGACGAAACCGGCATCAAATGTAAAAACTACATCGAAGACCAACTGCCCGGCCTGCTGCATACCGACCGCGCCACCTACACCATGTAGCCATGCTGATCGATTCGCACTGCCACCTCAACTTCCCCGACCTCGCCCAAAGGCTACCTGAAGTCCTCGCCAACATGGCCGAGGCCGGTGTGGATAAAGCCATTGCCATCAGCGTGAGCCGGCAGAGTTTCGAAGAAGTGTACGCCATCGCCCAAAATCACCCCAACATCTACGCCACTGTCGGCATCCACCCCGACGATCCAGAAGCCGAAGAATTCAGCCTGGAAGAACTGCTGGAACGCGCCGCCCTGCCCAAAGTGGTGGGCATCGGCGAAACCGGCTTGGATTATCATTGGTGCAAAGGCAATTTGGCCTGGCAGCACCAACGCTTCGCCCTGCATATCGAAGCTGCCAACCGCAGCGGCTTGCCACTTGTTGTCCACACCCGCGATGCTGCTGCCGATACCATGCGCCTGCTGCGCGAACATCAAGCCCACGCCGGCGTTATCCACTGCTTTACCGAAGACGTACACGCCGCCAAACTAGCCTTGGATTTAGGCTTCTACATCTCCTTCTCCGGCATCGTCACCTTCAAAAACGCCACCGCCATCCAAGAAGCCGCCCGCTACGTGCCGCTCGACAGGCTGCTGGTGGAAACCGACGCTCCCTACCTCGCACCCGTGCCAAAACGCGGCAAACCCAATGAGCCCGCCTACGTACGCCATACCGCCGCCTTCGTTGCCCAATTGCGTGATGACAGCTTGGAAAACATTATCCAAGCCACCACCACCAACTGCCTGCGGCTGTTCCACAAAATTAGCATAGCGGCTTGAAACCTGTTTGGTACACGCTGCTTCTACTAAAAATCCGCTGCACCCGTATGGTTTAGTCGTTCTAAATCGGCAAATCTAAGCAGCACCGTATCATTCCTAATTGAAAATGGAATAAAAAGCTACCTGAAATCTTTCAGGTAGCCTTTGCTGATTTTGCATTGGAGATATATAACTGTAAAACTTCACTTCATATAAGGCGGTGAACCGAAGATAGTACAGGCATACGGCAAGGCGAACCAATGCCGTATGAATCAAAGAGTTTTAGCTATTTTCATCGAAACCAAAGCACCCCTCTCCTTTCAGGTAGCCTTAAAATATCAAATGAGCAAAAACCTGCCTCTTTCGAGGCAGGTTTTATTAAGAACCAAACTGGGCTTAATCAGCCTGGCGGCGGATCACCGCCGGAATTTCGAAATCGTCCAACACAGACTGGTTGGCAAAATCAGAAGCAGCCAAATTCATGGTACGGGCAGTGCGGCCGGAGCGGATAACGCTGTCGATTTCCGGGAATGCGCCGTCTGTGCCGGTGGCTTGAGCAGATTTCACCATACGCAGGTTGCTGCTCTGGCTGTTATCGCCCTGCTCTTTCAGGCCGGTGGCAATGATAGTAACGCGGATTTCGCCTTCCTGCATGGCAGCATCTTCGGCTGTACCGTATTTCAATTCGGCATCAGGATGAGCATATTCGCTCACTACCGACATGATTTCTTTGTACTCTTTCATGGTCAGACCATCGGGGGCGGTAGTGATGTTCACCAACACGCCACGCGCGCCTTCCAGCGTTACATTGTCCAGCAGCGGGCTGGCAATTGCCTGCTCGGTAGCCAAACGGGCACGGTCGATGCCTTGTGCGAAACCAGAACCCATCATGGCCATGCCCATGATACCCATTACATTACGTACGTCAGCGAAGTCCAAGTTGATCATACCGGGGCAGGTAATCACTTCGGCAATACCGGCCACCGCGTTGCGCAACACGTTATCGGCGGCACGAAATGCCTGGCGCACAGTTACATCTTCGCCTAGGGCGGTCATCAGCTTGTCGTTCGGGATAACAATGAGCGAGTCTACTTGGTTTTTCAGGGTTTCCAAGCCGTCTTTGGCGATCTGGATACGTTTGCCTTCGTGTTCGAACGGGCGGGTAACCACAGCCACGGTCAGGATACCCAGCTCGCGAGCGATTTCGGCCACCACCGGAGCAGCACCAGTGCCGGTACCACCACCCATACCAGTGGTGATGAACAGCATATTGGCGCCTTGGATGGCATCCGCAATAGTTTCACGATCTTCCAACGCAGCATTGCGGCCGGTTTCCGGATTGGCGCCGGCACCCAAACCTTTGGTCAAGTTAGTACCCAACTGGATACGTTTAGGCGCTTTGCTGCCCTGTAAAGATTGGGCATCGGTGTTGGCACTAATAAACTCAACGCCTTGTACCGTGTTGTCTATCATATTGTTAATAGCATTACAGCCACCGCCACCAATACCGATAACTTTAATGACCGCCGGACTGGCTGCGGATTCGACAACATCATAAACCAACTGCATTTAACACTCCTTTTGCGCCCCGGAAGGCTACCTGAAAACTGAAATCGCCCGTATTATAAAGGTTTGAACGGATTTTGTGTGCAAGAATAAGCAAAAAGCTTAGAAATTGTTTTTCAGCCACTCTTTGAGACGGTAGAAAATAGAATCGCCGTCTGCGGCCTGCCTTACGATGTTGTGCGCGCCATGTTGATTACTGTACTCGGCAGCGGTTTGCAGAAGGCCGATGGCGGTAGCATAGCGCGGATTGCGGATACGCTCTGACAAGCCGCCCATTTCCTGTGGCACTCCAATGCGGGCGGGCAGGTTGAACACGTCTTCGGCTAGTTCCACCACGCCGGAGAGCAAAGATGCACCGCCGGTGAGTACCACGCCCGAGGTGAGCACTTCTTCGGGGAAGCCGGAACGGTGCAGCTCATTGCGGGTTAGCTCCAAAATTTCTTCCACACGCGGGCCGATAACGCTGGCCAACACACGGCGTGAAATCTGGCGCGGGCTGCGATCGCCCACGCTGGGCACTTCAATCATTTCATCCAAACCATCACCAGTAGCCAAGGCCACGCCATGGTTGATTTTGATGTATTCGGCAGCGTTATAAGGGGTGCGCAGGGCTTGCGCCAAATCACGGGTAATCAAGTCTCCGGCCACCGGAATCACAGCAGTATGGCGAATAGCACCGTTGGTGTACACGGCGATATCGGTCGTACCACCGCCGATATCGATGACGCACACGCCCAGTTCTTTCTCGTCTTCAGTCAGCACAGCACGGCCGCTGGCCAAGGGCTGCAGAATCATATTGTCGATGTGCAGGCCGCAGCGTTCGATACATTTTTGAATGTTCTGCATGGCAGTAACCGCGCCGGTTACGATATGGATGCGTGTATCCAGCCGCACACCGCTCATACCGATGGGCTCGCGCACACCGGGCTGGTTATCAATGATGTACTCCTGTACCACAGTGTGCAAAATCTGGTGATCTGGCGGGATATTTACAGCCTTGGCGGTTTCGATGGCACGATCGATATCGGCCTGCATCACCTCGCCTTCCTTAATTTTCACTACGCCCTGCGAATTCATGCTACGGATATGGTTGCCGGCAATACCGGTTACCACACTGCCGATTTGGCAGTCGGCCATCAGCTGGGCTTCTTCCATGGCCTGGGTGATGGCTTGGGCGGTGGCATCGATATTGGTCACCATGCCGGCCTTCAGGCCGTGCGACGGCGTCTGGCCGAAGCCGATAATATGGATTTCGTCGTCGTTTTGCACTTCACCGATTAAAACGATGGTTTTCGAGGTGCCGATGTCCAGCGCGCCCACCAGTTGTTTGTTGTTTGACATAACTCTGTCTCGCTTATTGTTGAAATGGTTGTTTATAGCTAAAGCACTTATTTCTTCCTACTACATTGGCCCGACTTGCCATATTACTCAATACTGTTTGCAGCTCGCCGCCTGGTAGGAAAAAAATAATTGTTTCAGCCATGCCCGCCCGATTGCGGTTGTTGGTTGCTGTTGTTGTCTTCATCTGCTGTGTCCTGTTTGTAGCGCACAGCGAAACCGTCTTTATAGCGTAAATCCACGTATTGCACGTCTGCTGCGCGTTCTTTCAAAATCTCATGCCACGCCTGCACAAAGCGGCGCAAACGGTTTGGCGCGTCGACGCGGCCAAGATGCAGCCGGATGCCGTTTTCCAAAGTCAGCTCCCGTGAGGAGCGCGAGCTGTAGTCCATGCGGCTGATTTTCAAATTAGTCGGCGCCAAGATGGCTTGGAACTCAAGAAATTCCTCCACCATAATTTTACGCATTCCCGGCGTGCCTGCAAATACGGGAAAGTTTTCATCGGTGGGGGCATCAAAGCCTTTGCCTTCGCTATCTACCAACCCGCCGCCTTCCCAGCGCGCCACAGGCTGCCGCTCTTCCACCCGGATTTGCACCGTATCCGGCCAGATTCGGCGCACCTCCGCCTTGGCCACCCAAGGCAGCGTTTCAAACGCCTGCCGTGCTTCGTTCAAATCGGCTTTGAATATATTGCCGCGGATGTGGAGATGGGCGGTTTGTTGCAGCTGGGCGGCACTTAAGCGGTGCAGGTCGCCGTCGATTTTCACCAGTTTCACCGGGAAATATGGCGAATTCATCATCCACATCACCACCACCGCAATCAGGCCGACGCCAGCCAGAAGATAGAGGCTGCTGTAGATGCGTTTGAGCGCGCCGGCATTATCCCAAAATCGCATGGCTCAATACTTCAACGCATAAGTCGGCAAAATTCAAGCCGGTTTGCGATGCAGCTTTCGGCACTAAGCTGTGGCTAGTCATGCCCGGCACTGTATTGATTTCCAACAAATAAAGCTTTCCGCTTCGGCTGCGCAGGAAATCCACCCTACCCCAGCCGCGCCCACCGATGGCTTCAAAGCCCGCTTTGGCCAAGCGGCGGATTTCCTCCTCACCAGCTTCGTCCAGATCGCTGGGACATTGGTACACCGTGTCGTCGCGGAAATACTTGGCATCGTAATCGTAAAACTCAGTGGCCGGGATGATGCGGATGCTGGGTAGCGCCTGTTGGCCGAGCACGGCACAGGTGTATTCGCCGCCGTCGATAAAGCGTTCGGCGATGATTTCGCCGTGCAGGCGGCGTTCGTGCAGCTCACTGTATGCTTTAGGTAACTCACCAGGCTGTTTCACTTTCACCACACCCACGCTGCTGCCCTCAGCGGCGGGCTTCACAAACATCGGCAGGCCGAGTTCGGCTTCCACGGCGGCAAAATCGGTATCATCGTGCAACACGGCGAAATCGGGTACAGGCAGGCCGAGCGCCTGCCAAATCAGTTTGCAGCGGTATTTGTCCATGCCCAGTGCGGAGGCAGCCATGCCGCAGCCGGTGTAGGGGATGCCGATGGAATCGAGTAGCGCCTGCACGGTGCCGTCTTCGCCATAAGTGCCGTGCAGCACATTGAAGGCTACCTGAAAACCCTGCGCTTTCAGTTGCAGGATATCTTGCTCTTTCGGGTCGAACCGGTGGGCATCGATGCCCCGGCTCTGCAAGGCGGCCAATACGGCCGCGCCGCTATCGAGCGACACTTCGCGCTCGCTGGAGAATCCGCCGTTCAATACGGCCACCTTGCCAAACTGCTTGTTCATTTGCTTTGCTTCTTTCTTGCTTCTACTTTCAGGTAGCCTCATCAAACGCCCGTCTGAAAGGCTACCTGAAAACTTAAAACCGGTAATGCCGCCAGCTCGGGTCGTATTCGCACGCAGCCTGCGGCTTGAGTTCGGCAAACTGCTCGCACAGTGCCTGCGCTTTTTCCATGAGGCGCTCCGGCTCGCCGGTAGCGGCAAATATGGTGCGCTCACCCCGCGTGAGGTTGGTTACGGCAATCGTACCGATGCCTTGCTGCTGGTGGCAGGCTTCGGCGTCGAATTCGTCTTGCAGCCGGTAGGCTGCCATCAACGCGTCTTCGCCGTTGATTTCGCAGCGCACGGAAACGCACCAGCCCATATCCGCCCGGCCCAGCAGGCCATTGGCCGATTCATTACGCAGCAGCACCAGGGCATCTTGTTCATGTTCTTCGTCTTCATCGCGCTGATAGGCAGTATACTGCCATTCCGGCTCGGGATAGAGCGCATCACGCCCCAAGGCTTTCCATACTTCGTCTAATTTTTCAGGTAGCCTGTGCAGCGGCACGGCTTCCGGCAGCGCGGTATCCACAAAATCCAGTGCGCCCACTTTCACCACCGCATCCCACTCGCCCAATACATGGTCGAGCATAATCAGCGCCAGACGCTGCGCGACTTCCAAATCTTCTGCCTTGGGCGGCTTGGCAAAAGCCACGTCCAGCGCGGGCAGGCCGCGCCATTCTTCGCAGCGTACCAAAATATCCGCCGCCTGCATTTCCACGCCGCCCATGCGGATGGCGAACTGCTCCGACGAGCCCAGCCGCTGGCGGAAACACAGTACCGAACGCTCGGTGGATTCCGCTGCCGTGGCAATCAGCGTCAGCACTTGCGGAAAGTGTTCCAAATCGCCGTTGGCGCTGAACACCAGCGCGCCGTCGGCCGGCTGTCCTTCCAACTCCACCACCACTCCGGGGCAGTATTCGTGCAGCAGGCTGTTGGCCTCGGTAACGAAAGCTACCGGGGCTTCCAACGCTGCAAGCCGCGCCTCTTCGCACCGCCACACCGTCCAGAAACAATGGGCATTATCTTGCCATTCGCTCAGGCTGCGCTGGCCTGCGGCTTCGTTGGTATCTGATTTTGTCATCTTTTATCCTTGCAGGCGGTAATGCCGCCATGACGGGTCAAACACACAGTTGGCCCGTGCGTCCAGCCGCTCATAACGTGCGGTGATTTCCCGCACCTTTTCCCACAATCCTTCCGGCTCGGTCACCATGGCAAAGGCGATGTATTCGCCTTTTTCCGCATCAGCCAGCATGGCGGTGAGGATACCCTGCTCGTGCTGCCCGACGCAGCCGGAAAACTCGTGTGCCAATTCCTGCGCCAGAGCCTGGCTCATGTCGTCGTACACTTCACAGCGCACGCTCAAACACCAGGCCAAATCGGCACGCCCCAACAGCGAAGCAGCCGATTCGTTGCGCACCAAAATCTTGGCCGGCTCGCCATCATCGTTTTCCGCGCCATACACGCGGAACTCAGCCTCGCCGCTCGGATACACGCCGTTGTGCCCCAGCTGGGCACGCCACAACTTATCAAAAGCAGCGGGCAGCCTGGCCAGCGGCAGCGCACCCCGAGGCGGTTGCTCCACCAGCTCCACATAGCCGGTTTTCACGTTTAAATCCCACTGCCCCAAGGCCTGCGCCAAAAGCAGCCACACCGCCAGCCGGCGGTCGTCGGCATCCGTGCCAACAGGATTATCGTTCACAAAAACCTGCAAATGCACCAGGCCATCGCTGCCTGGTGCGCAGGCTACCTGAAACTGGCTGCCGGAAAGCTGCGTTTTGCCGAAACCGGCCTTGCGCTGCGGCAGTTCGTCAGCCCGGCAGCGCCGCAGCAGCGCCTGCACGCCGAAAGGCAAACCCGGTGGCGCAGCCTCGGCCAGCAATACCGCGTCGGTCATCGGCTCCAACCGCCCGCCGCTGCTGAAGGCTACCTGAAACTTCGAACCAGCATCAACAGCATAATCCGAAACGGCCTGCAAAAATACGCCGGGGAAATAGTGGTGCAGCAGGTAGTTGCCGCTGTTCACCAACGCCACGCCACCGCCAGACTGCCAGAACTGTTCCCACTGCCAGCTCTGCCAAAAAGCAGCGGCACGCTGCCGCGCCTCTTGGCGGCGTTTCAGGAAATTATCCATACGCCGCCAAATCCTGCAAGGCCTGCGGTACTTTGTTGATGCTGCCTGCGCCCATATTCAGCAGCAGGTCGCCATCTTGCAGCATATTGAGCAGGGTGGCGGGCATATCAGCCACGTCGGCGCAGTAAATCGGCTCCAGTTTGCCAGCCACACGCAGGGCACGAGTGAGTGCACGGCTGTCGGCGGCCACGATCGGCTCTTCGCCGGCGGCGTATACATCGGTGAGCACCACTGCATCTGCGGTGTTCAGCACGCGTACGAAGTCTTCAAACAAATCGCGGGTGCGGGTATAGCGGTGCGGCTGGAATGCCAACACCAGGTGGCGTTCGGGATAAGCGCCGCGTGCGGCGGAGAGCGTGGCAGCCATTTCCACCGGATGGTGGCCGTAGTCGTCGACCACCAAGGCGCTGCCGCCTTGCGGCAGCTTGATTTCGCCGTAGCTCTGAAAGCGCCGTCCCACGCCGCCGAAACCGGCCAGGCCGCGCTGGATGGCTTCCACATCCGCACCACACTCCAGCGCCACACCGATAGCAGCCAGCGCATTGAGCACATTGTGCCGCCCCGGCGCATTCAGCCGCACTTCAAACGGCGCGATCAGGCGTTTGTTCAGGTGCACAGTAAAGCACATCTGCGCGCCTTCGCTGTGCACATTATCGGCGTAAATATCGGCGGTTTCGTCTAAACCATAGGTGGCAAACGGTTTCTGGATCTCCGGCAGGATGGCGCGCACATGCTCGCTGTCGATACATAAAAATGCCTTGCCGTAGAACGGCATACGGTGCACAAATTCCACAAAGGCCTGGTGCAGCTTGTCCACACTGTGGTCGTAGGTGTCCATGTGGTCGGTGTCGATATTGGTCACCACAGTAATCACAGGCGTGAGATACAGGAATGAGGCGTCTGATTCGTCGGCCTCGGCCACAATATACTGCCCGCCACCAAGCTTGGCGTTGGTGCCCGCAGCGGTAAGCTTACCGCCAATAACGAAGGTCGGATCGAGGCCGGCAGCAGTGAGGATGGAGGCAGTGAGACTGGTGGTGGTGGTCTTGCCGTGCGTGCCGGCAATGGCGATGCCCTGGCCGAAGCGCATAATCTCCGCCAGCATCATGGCGCGCGGAATTACCGGAATGCTTGCCTTGCGGGCAGCCAACACTTCCGGATTATCCGGCTTGATGGCGGTGGAGGTAACCACCACGTCCACGCCTTCGATATGCTCTGCCGCATGGCCGTGAAACACCTTGATGCCCATATCGGCCAGCTGGCGCGTTACCGCGCTTTGTGCCTGATCCGAGCCGGATACGTCGAATTCTTTATACAGCACCTCGGCCAGGCCGCACATGCCCGAGCCACCGATACCGACGAAATGAATGCGTTTTACTCGTTGCTTCATATTTATCACTTTTATCACTGCTTCCCGGGCAGCCATTGCAGACAAAATTGTTATTGTATAGCGGATAAACATTTTTTGATACAACACGAGCGGGAGAAAAGCCCATATTGCTGCTGAGGCTACCTGAAAATAGCCGCCCGGAGCACAAACCAAGCAAAGCCTTTAAGCCATCTACCATGCCAATCATCAAGCAGGCTTGCCAATAGCACATTCAATTGCCCGGTTTGGCAGCGGCTTTTGCTTTTCAAGCAATCGAACATTGGGTTCCATTTGTTATTTGAGGCTACCTGAATCTTCAAAACCGCTTTTCAGGTAGCCTCAACCAATCATCCGCCCACCGCCGCCAGTGCCGCTTCCGCCACCTTGGCCGCACTGTCCGGTTTGGCCACCTGGCGGGCGTTTTGCGCCCATTGGCGGCAAATGTCGCGGTTTAGGCCCAAGAGTACGGAAGCCAGCTTCTCGGCAGTCAGCTCGCTCTGTGGCAAGAGCAGCCCGGCCTCGCTGGCAGCCACGAAGCAGGCATTAGCGGTTTGATGGTCGTCCACCGCATAGGGATAGGGTACAAGCAGCGCACCCACGCCGGCAGCAGCCAGCTCGGCAATGGTAAGCGCACCGGAGCGGCACACCACCAAATCCGCCGCGCCGTAGGCCGCGGCCATGTCATCGATAAACTCGCTACATTCAGCCTGTACGCCGGCTTCGGCATAACGCTGGCGCAAACCTTCCAGCTTACCGCGCCCGCTTTGGTGGCACACTTCCGGACGTTGCTCGGCAGGCAGCAAAGCCAGCGCTTCGGGCAGCAGGCGGTTGAGAATATCCGCACCCAAACTACCGCCAGTAACCAGCAGCTTCAGGCTACCTGAACGCTCGGCAAACCGCTCTTGCGGCGCAGGCAGTGCGACAATATCAGTGCGCACAGGGTTGCCCACCAACCCGTTTTCATCACTAAATACCTTGGGAAAGGCATACAGCACGCGGCTGGCCAGCTTGGCTAAAATCCGGTTGGAAAGCCCGGCCACGGCATTTTGCTCATGAATCACCAACGGCACGCCGCACAGCTTGGCCGCCATGCCGCCGGGCACGGTAACGAAGCCGCCGAAGCCGATGGCGCCGTCCACCTGATGCTTGCAGATGATGCGCCGCGCCGCACGGATGGTGTGCCACAGCGTGAACGGCAGCATCAGCTTGCGCTTGAGGCCGTTGCCGCGCACGCCTTTGATGGCCAGGGTTTCAATTTCGATGCCATGCTGCGGCACAATGCACATTTCCATCGCGCCCTCGCTGCCCAGCCACACCACCTTGTGCCCGCGTTCGCGCAGTGCGGCGGCCACCGCCAGCGCGGGGAAAATATGCCCGCCGGTACCGCCGGCCATCAGCAAAAAGGTTTTCACGCCCATATTCGGCTCCTCACACTTCAAAACCGCGCATTTTGCGCCGGTTTTCATAATCCACCCGCAGCAGCAGCGCCACAGCTATTAGCATGGCCACCAGCGCCGAGCCGCCGAAGGAAATCAACGGCAGGGTCAGCCCTTTGGTGGGCAAGAGGCCGATGTTCACACCGATATTGAAAAAACTCTGAATGCCCAGCCAGATGCCCACGCCGCTGGCCACAAACGCACCGAAAAACTGCTCCAAGTCGCGCGCCATCTTGCCAATAGAAAACGCGCGCCACACCAGCCACAGATAGCAGGCAGTGAGCAGCATCATGCCGAGAAAGCCGAATTCCTCGCCGATAACGGCGGTGATGAAATCCGTATGCGCCTCGGGCAGGTAGAAGCGTTTTTCCAGCCCCGCGCCCAAACCCACGCCCGTCCAACTGCCACGCCCGATGGCCATCAGCGCATGAGTGAGCTGGTAGCCGCTGCCCAGCGGGTCGGCCCACGGATCGAGGAAGGCGGTCACACGCGCCATGCGGTAGGGCGAAATCAACACCAATGTTACCATGCCGCTCAAGCCGGCCAGCACCACCACGATAAACCAGCGAAACGGCAGCCCCACCAAAAATAACAATCCCACGCTGATCACCGACACCACCACAAACGAGCCGAAATCTGGCTGCAGCATAATCAGCCCCAGCCCGCAACCCACCGGCAGCGCCACCCAGCACACTTTCTTCAAATGCTGCAACACTTCGGCACGGCGCATAAAAAAGCCGGAAAGATAAAGAATCACCGCCAGCTTGAAAAATTCGCTCGGCTGCAAATTGGCTACACCCAAAGGAATCCAACGCCGTGCGCCGTTCACATCGCGCCCCACCAGCAGCACCGCAATCAGCATCAGCAGGCTGATTACCAGCAACACCATCGAATACTTCTGCCAAGTACGCATCGGCACCCGAAACGCCGCCCAGGCTGCCCCGCCGCCCACGCTGATATAAGCTGCCTGGCGGATGAGAAACGCCCACTTATGGCCGCCGCCCAGCCCGGCAAAGGCCACCGAGGCGGAATACACCATCACCAGGCTGAAGCCTAGCATCAGCACCACCAGCCACAGCAGCGATTGATCGATGGTGTGGCCGTGGCGCAGGATTTTGCGGTCGAGGAGTTTGGATTCGGTAATCATCGGGTACTTCAAGTTGCTTCAAAAAATCAATAAAACAGGGTTTCAGGTAGCCCTTTGGCCTTAGCAAAGGCTACCTGAAAACATCACAAAGCCTCAAACGCCTCAATAAACACCTGCGAGCGGTGTGCATAGCCTTTAAACATATCGAAGCTGGCGCAGGCGGGGCTAAGCAGCACGATGTCGCCGGGTTCGGCCAGGCGGTAGGCGGTTTGCACGGCCTCCTGCAGGGTGGCGCAATCCATCATCTCCACGCCGCAGCCGGCCAGGTCGTGGCGGATTTGCGGCGCGTCTTCGCCGATGAGCAGTACGGCACGGGATTTGCCGGGCAGCACGTTTTTCAGCGGGGTGAAATCCTGCCCTTTGCCCTGCCCGCCGGCAATCAGAAACAGCGGGCTTTGCAGGCCGGCGATGGCGGCTTCAGTGGCGCCCACATTGGTACCTTTGCTGTCGTCGATAAACACCACGCCGTTTTTCTCGCCGATTTTTTCCACGCGGTGCGGCAGACCTTTGAAGGTGCGCACATGGCGCAGCAGCTGCTCGCGCGGCAGGCCGATTGCTTCGCACAAAGCCAGCGCGGCCAGCACGTTGGCGGCGTTGTGCAGGCCTTGCAGCGGAATATCGGCGGCGGCAATCAGCATTTCCGTGCCGTGTTTCAGGTAGCCCGATGCGGCGTCAAACCAATAATCGGTTTCCTGCTGCAGCGAAAAGCGGCGCACTTCGCAGCCGCTGCGTTTCATGGCGCGGCACAGCGCATCGTCGGCATTGATTACCTGCACGCCGCTGCCACGGAAGATTTTGTCTTTGGCGTGGGCGTAGTCGAGCAGGTCGTCGTAGCGGTTGAGGTGGTCTTCGGAAATATTGAGCACGGCGGCGGCGGCGGCGTTCAAATGGTCGGTGTTTTCCAGCTGGAAGCTGGAAAGTTCGAGCACCCACATATCGGCACTCTGCTCCTGCCGGTCTTCATAGGCTTCGAGCACGGGCGTGCCGATGTTGCCGGCCACCACGGTATCCAGCCCGCATTCGCGGCACAAATGGCCGACTAGGCTGGTTACGGTGGTTTTGCCGTTGCTGCCGGTGATGGCGATGATTTTGTCGCGCTTGCCGGAAAGCTCGTGCGCCAAGATCTCCACATCACCCAGCACACGGCCGCCGGCCTGTTTGAAGGCTTCGATTTCAGGCGTGCGCTCGCTGATGCCGGGGCTGAGTGCAAGAATGTCGAAGCCTTCGGCCAATGCGGTTTTCAGGTAGCCTGTGTGGCAGGCCAGGCCGGGGAAACGCTGTTGCAATTCGGCCCGTTTGGCGGCGGGGAAGTCGGCATCATAAGCAGCTACCGCCGCGCCTTTGCGGCGCAGGAAATCCAACATGGAAATGCCGCTGCCGCCCATCCCGGCCACGAGGATTTTTTGGTTTTGCCATTCGCTTTTCATTCTATTCTCCATGCCACCCGGTTTACCTGCGGGCGGCTGCTTTCTCAGCTTTAGCTTCGCTTATTTTCACTTCGTTGAGGCTTGCGCTTTCAGGTAGCCTTTACTGCACGGCTGTATTAGCCAGCAACTTCAGCAACAGCAGCCACGGCAGCATAATCCCGCCGATGCACACCATCAGCCACAAAATCAAACTGTCTGCCATCTGCCGCAGCAGGGCGAAATAGCCCCATGAATACAAGCCCCAAATCACGGCGGAAATAACTGCCGCAATCAGGGGCCGCCAAACAGGCCGAATAAAAAAGTTACAACGGCAAAAGCCAGCGCCCATTGCCAAGCACAGGAATCCTCAGCGAAATCCTGCATTTTGGCAAAGGCCAGCAAAATTAGCATATGTAGCAGCATAACCTGGGTTCTTTAAATTGGGTTGCAACGGGTTTTGGCTTCACAGCAGCTTACCGTATCTGCTTTCAGGTAGCCTCTCTTTAACCCGATAAGGCTACCTGAAAACCGTTTAACGAATTTTCAATGTGCTCAAGCCCACCAGCACCAGCACGATGGTGATGATCCAAAAGCGCACCACCACCTGCGTTTCCTTCCAGCCCTTCTGCTCGAAATGGTGGTGGATCGGCGCCATCAGGAAGATGCGTTTTTTGGTTCTCTTATACCAACCCACCTGCAGCATCACCGACAAAGCCTCCACCACAAACAGCCCGCCCATAATCACCAGCACAAATTCCTGCCGCACAATCACCGCCACTGTGCCCAGCGCCGCGCCCAGCGCCAACGCGCCCACATCGCCCATAAACACCTGCGCCGGCGCCGCGTTGAACCACAAAAAGCCCAAACACGCGCCGCACATGGCCGCGCAGAACACCATCACCTCGTTCGCCCCCGGCACAAAAGGCAGCTGCAGATAGCGTGCAAACTGCCAGTGCCCGGTGGCATAGGCAAACACCGCCATCCCGCCGGCCACCAACACCACCGGGAAAGCCGCCAGGCCGTCCAGGCCGTCGGTCAGGTTTACCGCGTTGGACGTGCCTACAATGGTGAAATACGACAACACCACAAAGCCCACCACGCCCAAAGGCAGCGCCACCTGCTTAAAAAACGGCACGATTAAAATATTGTTTGCCGAATTGCTCGCCACATAAAACAGCAGCACCCCTGCCGCCAGCGCCACGCTGCTCTGCCACACCATCTTAAATTTGGCCGACACGCCGTGCGGATCTTTATACACCACCTTGCGCCAATCGTCGTAGAACCCCAGCGCGCCCGTGCCCAGCAACACGCCGAGCAAAATCCAGATATACGGGTGCGACACATTGCCCCACAACAGCGTGGACACCGTAATCGACACCAAAATCAGCACCCCGCCCATAGTGGGCGTGCCCGCCTTGGCCAAATGGGTTTTCGGCCCGTCGCTGCGGATGGCCTGACCGGCTTTAAGCTCGGTGAGCTTGCGGATGGTCCACGGCCCCAGCATCAGGCTGAACGCCAAAGCCGTGAGCGCCGCCATCACCGCGCGGAAAGTGGTGTATTGGAAAATGTTCAGCGCCGAAATCCAGTTGCTGAGCTTGGCCAACCATAAAAGCATAAAACTTCCTTAAATCATTTTATTAACTCAAGTTGCCCAGGGCGGGAAAGGCTACCTGAAAATCACAATTGCCCGTATTGCATCCACTGTGAAACAAGAAAATATGGCATTATAAACCAAGCCGCTACCCAAGAGAGGCTACCTGAAAACCGAAATTCCCACTGCCATGCGAGGTACAAACTATGCAAACCATGCACTCCCACAGCGCACGCTGCCGCATCCGATTTATGGATCTACCAGCCCATGCAGGCAGAAACAGTATCCCTTGCCTATTTATCCACGGCCTAGGCTGCGCTGCCAGCTACGAGTACCCCCGCATCGCTGCCAGCCCGGCCTTGGCAGGCCGCCGCACTATCCTGCTTGACTTGGCAGGTCACGGCTACAGTGAACGCCCACAGGATTTTTCCTATTCCACCAGTGCGCAAGCCGCAATCGTATCCGAACTGGCCAACCATCTTAACTTGCCGCACTTCTATCTCTATGGGCACAGCATGGGTGGCAGCATCGCTATTGAAGCCGCCGAACAGCTCGGCAGCCGTGTGCGCGGACTCATGGTAAGCGAATGCAACCTGATTGCTGGCGGCGGCATATTCAGCCGCAACATTACCGCACAGAATGAAGCGTATTTCATCCACAATGGCTATGCCGAACTGCTAAATAACGAACCCTCGCCGTGGGCGGGCAGCCTACAAAGTGCTGCCCCGTGGGCATTGTGGCGTAGTGCATATCATTTAGTGAACGGTATATCGCCCGATTGGCTGCACCGCCTCTCCTCCCTGCCCCAACGCAAAATTTATTTAGTTGGCGATCGTTCCCTGCCCAACACAGACTACGACCTTATCCTTCAATACGGTATTCCCTGCGCCGTGATTGCCGATGCCGGGCACTCGATGTCTTGGGAAAATCCGGAAGGCTTGGCTACCGCTTTGGCGGAATTTATGTGCGCTTGAGCTTGGGTTACCAACATGGCTGTTTTTGTTTCAGCCCACTTTGAACCAGTAAGGCTACCTGAAAGCAAACGAAGCCGAATTTGTCCGAACCGCTCACACCTCTTCCCACCACAATTCAGTTTCCATATCCGCATCAAACACCTGCCCGATTAGCGGCGTGAGCACCGGCAGGCCGCGCTCGATGGCCAGCGGGATGCTGCGGCGCACGGGTTCGTTCCAATCGTGCATGGCCAGGCTGAAGGCGCCCCAGTGAATCGGCATCATGCGGCGCGCGCCCACGTCGATGGAGGCCTGCACGGTTTGCCCGGGGAACATGTGGTTGTCCGGCCAGCGGCGGTCATATTGGCCGTTTTCCATAAAGGCCAGGTCGAAGCCGCCAAAATGCCGGCCGATGTCGGCGAAGTGGCTGCCGTAGGACGAATCACCGCTGAAATAAAGCCGCTGCCCGCCGCCTTCGATAGCCCAGCCCGCCCACAGCATACGGTTGTGGTCGGCCAGGTTGCGCGAGCTGTCGTGGCGGGCGGGAGTGGCGGTGAATGTTACGCCGCCGACGGTATGGCTCTGATACCAATCCGCCGCCGAAATGTTTTCCGCCTTCACGCCCCAGCGGCGCAGCAGCACTTCCATGCCCAGTGGCACCAGGAAATGCACCCCGCTGTCTGCCACGCTGCGCACAAAGGATTCCTCCAAATGGTCGTAGTGGTTGTGGCTGTAGAGGATGATATCGAGTGGCGGCAGTTCGTGCGGTGCGGCGGGCGGCGGCTGGAAGCGGCGGAACATTTTGTTGTTCGGTGCGGCGCTCATACCGAACACGGGGTCAGTGATGATGTTCAACCCGGCCACGCGCATCAGCAGGGTGGAATGGCCGAACCAAACAAACCGTGCCTTTTGTTCGTTTTTGCTGCGCAGAAACTCGCTCTGCTCGTTTTGGCGAAACTCGCTCCGCTCGTTTTCAGGTAGCCTTTCCTGCCGCACGAAGGCGGCAAAATCAGGCTTGGCAAACGGCAGCGGCTGCGCGGGAAAGCGGCCTTGGCGGCTGAGCATTTTGAACGCCCCGCCGAAATCCAGCGGCTGCAGCCGGCGTTTGGGCTCGGGGTTGAAAAACCGGCGGCGGATCGGGTCGTAGTGGTTGCTGGCCGGATATAGCGGATAACCGCCGTGCGGCCTACGCTTCATGGCCCTGCAAGGCGGCCACCACCTCTTCCATCTGCATAAAACGCGAACCTTTCACCAACACCGAAGCCTGCTCCGGCAATTCGTGCACCAGCACCTGCTGCAACGGGTCTTTGGCGGCAAACCACAGCCCGGCCGCGCCGAAAGCCTCGGCAGCCTCCACGCTGAAATCGCCCACAAAATAAGCGGCTTCGATGCCCTTATCCCGCGCATAGCGGCCGATTTCGGCATGCAGGGCGGGGGCTTCGCCGTCGCCCAATTCGCCCATATCGCCCATCACGAAAATGCGCGGCGCAGGCAGCCCGGCCAACACATCCAGCGCGGCCCTCATGCTGTCGGGGTTGGCGTTGTAGGTGTCGTCGATAATCGTGCTGCCGCGCAGGCCGGCCTTGCGTTGCAAACGGCCTTTGATATTGGCAAACCCGGCCAGCGCGGCGGCGCTTTCAGGTAGCCCCACGCCCGCCTGCAAAGCCAGCGCGGCCGCAGCCACGGCATTGGCCACGTTGTGTTTACCCGGCACCGGCAGTTCTACCGCCGCACGTTGGTTTTGCCACACCAAATCGAAGCGGCAGCCCAAGGGCAGCAGCCGGACGTTTTCGGCATGCACTTCGCCCTTGTCCACGCCGAATTCGATTTGGCGCAAATTCAGGGCGCGGCAGGCGGCGCGGAACACTTCGGCATATTCGTCTTCCGCCGGAATCAGCGCCGTGCCGCTTTCAGGTAGCCCGCGGTAGATTTCGCTTTTGGCGCGGGCAATATCGCCCACGCCGTCGAAACCGCAGCCGATATGCGCGCGCAGGGCGTTATTGACCAGCGCGGCATCGGGGCGGGCGATTCGGGTGAGCGCATCAAGCTCGCCGAAATGGTTCATGCCCATTTCGATAACGGCATAACGCTGCTGCGGCCGCAGGGCAAGCAGGGTGAGCGGCAGGCCGATGTGGTTGTTGAAATTGCCGGCGGTAGCCAACACGGCCGCTTCGCCGAACTGGCGGCGCAGAATGGCGGCCAGCATTTCCTTCACCGTGGTTTTGCCGGAAGAACCGGTGATGCCGAGCACCAGCGGGTTCACCGCTTCGCGCCAAGCGGCAGCCAGGGTTTGCAGTGCCACCAACGTATCGGCCACCGGCAGGCTACCTGAAAGCGCGGCGCAGTCTTGGCGCGATACCAGTGCCAAAGCGCCCTGCGCCAACACGGCAGGCACAAAATCGTGGGCATCGTGTTTATCGCCCACCAAGGCAACAAACAAATCAGTGCCGCGCTCGTCGGCAGCAGCGGCTTGGCGGCTGTCGGTGATAACGCGGCGGATGGGGCGGTTGTGCTGCGGCGCGGGCAGGTTCAGGGCGCGGCAAACAAAGGCTAAATCAAGTGTGGGCATGGGAATTCCATTGAAAATATTACGGGGCGGCAGGCTACCTGAAAAGGTATTAATACTTTCAGGTAGCCTGTGGCAAGCTCAAAAGGCTACCTGAAAATCCGATACGCCTGTTTTCAGGTAACCTCATCCAGCGCGGCTTCGGCGATTTCAAAATCGGAGAAATGGTGCTTCTCGCCCTGTACGTCTTGATAGGTTTCGTGGCCTTTGCCGGCAATCAGCACGATATCCTGCGGCATGGCGCGGCGGATGGCGGTTTGGATGGCGACGCGGCGGTCGGCCTCCACCAGTGCGGGCTGCGGCACGGCAGGCAGGATGTCGGCGATGATGTCTTGCGGCTCTTCCATGCGCGGGTTGTCGCTGGTGATCACCACTTTATCCGCGCCCTGTGCGGCGGCGCTGCCCATCAGCGGGCGTTTGCCGCGGTCGCGGTTGCCGCCGCAGCCGAACACGCACCACAGGTTCGCGCCCTGCGGTTTGATTTCGCGCAGGGTAGCCAGCGCTTTTTCCAGCGCGTCGGGCGTGTGGGCATAGTCCACCACCACCAGCGGGCGGCCTGCACGGCTGATGCAGTCCATACGGCCGGTGGCGGGACGGATTTGTGCGAGCACGTGCAATACGTCGGGCAGCGCATAGCCTTCGGCGCACAAAAGGCCGACGCAGGCGGCAAGGTTTTGCGCATTGAACCGCCCTAAGAGCCGGCTGTGGATTTCGCCGCTGCCCCAAGGCGTATCGGAGGCGACCTGCATGCCTTGGGCGGAAGCGGCAAAGCGGGTGATGCGGATATCGGCTTGTTCATTGAAGCCGTAGCCGTACACGTTCAGGCTTGGGCGGTCGGCACGCAGCCCGGCAGCCAGTTCGCGGCCGAATTCGTCGTCCGTATTGATGATGGCGTGCCGAAGGCTCTGCCAATAGAACAGCTTGGCCTTGCTGGCACCATAGGCGGCCATGCTGCCGTGGTAATCGAGATGGTCGCGGGTGAGGTTGGTGAAGATGGCGGAGGAGAAGGGCGTGCCGACCACGCGGTTTTGGTCGAGGCCGTGGCTGGACACTTCCATCGCCACGGCTTTTGCACCCTGCTGTTTGAATTGGTGCAGCAGGGTTTGCACGCGCACGGGGTTGGGCGTGGTGTGGGTGGTTTCTTCGAGCCGCCCCCAGAAACCGTTGCCCACCGTGCCGATGATGGCGCAGGGCGTGCCGAGCAAATCGGCGGCTTGGGCAAGCCATTGCGAAATCGAGGTTTTGCCGTTGGTGCCGGTTACCCCCCAGCAAGAAAGGCTACCTGAAAAATTGCCGTAGAGCTTGGCTGCCAGCAGGCCGGCGTTTTGCTTCAGGTGCGGCACGCCGAGATTGGCGATTTGCCACTCCGGCCGCCAGGCGAAACCGTCGCCGCTGTCCCAAAACACCATTGCTGCGCCATTGGCAATCGCGGCGGGAATATAGTTTCGGCCGTCGGCATATTCGCCCTGGCAGGCCACGAATACGTCGCCCGGCTGCACCAGGCGGCTGTCCATACGCAAAATGCACCCCGCCGCCACATTGGGCGGCAGGGTGCAGTTGTCGGGCAAGTCAAACTGTTTGTCCTTCAAGCAATACATGGTCGGCTCCAAGCACCGATTTATTTGGCAGCGACTTGCTGCACAGGTTTGGTGGGCGTTACGCCCAGAATATTCAGCGAACCAGCCATGATGTCTTTAAACACCGGCCCGGCCACCAGGCCGCCGTAATAGCCGTTTTGGGTAGGCTCGTCGATGTTCACCGCCACAATCACGCGCGGATGCTCGGCAGGGGCGAAACCGATGAAGGTGGCCATGTGTTTGTTGTCGGCATAGCGGCCGCCCACCAGTTTGCGTGCAGTACCGGTTTTCGCGCCCACGTTGAAACCGGGCACAGCACCCTGCGTACCGGTACCGCCGGGCTCGGTAACGGATACCATCATGCGGCGGATGGCACGTGCGGTTTCAGGCTTAATCACCTGTTCGCCCTGCGGCGCGGTACTCTGGCGCAGGAAGCTCACCGGCAAAAGTTTGCCGTCGCTGGTGAAGATGGTGTAGCTGTGTGCCAGCTGCAGCAGGCTCATCTGCAAGCCGTAGCCGAACGACATGGTAGCCTGCTCGATGGGCCGCCAGTTGCGCCAGTCGCGAACCAAGCCAGGCGATTCGCCGGGGAAACCGGAGTGCATGCGGCGGCCGAAACCGACTGATTTATAAAAATCGTGCATCTCTTCTGGCTTAAACATGGCCGAAAGCTTGCTCACGCCCACGTTAGAAGATTTCTGCATGATGCCGCGCAGGGTGAGCGAAGGGTAGTTGTGCGTATCGCGCACGGTAGCCGGGCCGATATTATAAGTATTGGTGTTGAACACCATATTCTCGTTCACTTTGCCCGAATCCAAGGCTTTGGCAATCGGGAAAGGTTTCATGGCCGAGCCAGGCTCGATCATATCGGTTACCGCGCGGTTGCGGCGCAGGGCGATTTCAGCACCGCCGGGCTGGTTTGGATCAAAATCCGGCAGGTTTACCAGAGCAAGGATTTCGCCGGTTTGCGCATCCAACACCACAGCGGTGCCGGCTTTGGTCTGATGATAGGCAACAGCCTGCGCCAATTTATCGTGCGCCAGCGATTGAATGCGCTGATCCAGCGAGAGCACCATATTGCGCCCGTCTACCGCATCGCGGTTGCGCGGCGAATCCAATTGATCGACATAATTGCCTTTATTGTCACGCAGCACCACGCGCGCGCCGTCTTGGCCGCGCAGGTCGTCTTCGCGCGAGAGCTCCAAACCTTCTTGACCCTTGCCGTCGATATTGGTGAAGCCGATAACGTGGGAGAACAAATTGCCCATCGGATATTGCCGCTTAGGCTCGGTTTGGAAGGCCAAGCCCTCAATTTTCAAAGCACGTACTTTGGCAGCGGTTTCCGCGCTCATTTGTCGTTTCAAAAATACGAAGTCGCTATTGGTGCGCGCCAGGCGGTCGGCAATGGTTTCCACCGGCACTTCAATGATTTCGGAAAGCTGCTCCAGCTGCTCCTGGCTGGGCATTTTTTCCATGGCAGAAGGGATGGCATACAGCGAATCGGTGGGCGCGCTTAAGGCCAGCACTGCGCCGTTGCGGTCGGTAATCGTGCCGCGATTGGCCTGTTGCACCAAAGTGCGCACAAAACGCTTATTGCCTTCGGTTTGCAGGCGATCTTGCTCCACCGTATGCAAATGTACGCTCCAGCCCGCCGCTGAGGCGAAAGCCAAAGCAAAAACCAGCAAAACAAAGGCAATCCGGCCATTGGTGCTAACCGGCTTCTTCTGTTTAACTGGCTTCTGCCGCATCTGCGGCTTGTAATCGCTTTTAATCAGCATGGTATTTACTCTCTACGCTGCCGCCCACACGGCAGCAAAACTGCTTTTTAATATTATTCAACTACTTTTATTAGCTTCATTCGCCTATTTAATATTGCAGACGCACGATTTTGGTGTTCTGCATGGTGGGTGGCTGCAACTGTTGCTGCTGAGCCAACTCTTTGATGAAACTATGGTTGGCCAACTTGGCCTGCTGCCACTGCAAGCGGCGGTATTCCTCTTCCAAATCTGCCTGCCGCTGGTGCTCTTTTTCCAGCACAATAAACGATTCGCGCGAGCTGTCCTGCACCGACACCACGCCCAATGCGGAGAGCACCGCCAACACAAACAGCATGATATTCAGCTTATTCATCTACAAATTCTCCCGCCGTCCGCTCGGCCACACGCAACACAGCGGAGCGTGCTCGCGGATTGGCTGCGGTTTCTGCTGCCGAAGCCCGCTGCGCTTTGCCGATTTCCCGCAAAGGCGGCTCGGGGCGTTCGCTTTCCCGCACCATCACCCACTTGGGCAGCGGCATCGGGCGGCTGTGGCGGCGGATAAACTGTTTCACTATCCGGTCTTCCAACGAATGGAAGGCAATCACTGCCAAACGCCCGCCGGTTTTCAGGTAGCCTGCAGCCTGCGGCAGCACCGCGCTTATTTCTTCAAGCTCACGGTTGATGAAAATCCGAATGGCTTGAAACGTCCGCGTCGCCGGGTCTTGGCCACGTTCGCGAGTACGGACGGCTTGTGCCGCCAACTGCGCCAGCTGGCCGGTTGTAAGGATGGGGCGCTCTTGCCGCTGCTGCACAATGGCACGCGCAATCTGGCTGTTAAACCGCTCTTCACCATAATCTCTGATTACCTCGCGAATCTCTTCTTCGCCGGCCTCGGCCAGCCATTGCGCGGCGGTTTGGCCGCGCGTAGTATCCATCCGCATATCCAACGGCGCATCGTAACGGAAGCTGAAGCCGCGTTCGGCATCATCGATCTGAGGCGAAGACACGCCCAAATCAAACAGCGCACCGTCCACCGCTTCAATACCCAATCCTTTTAAGGCTACCTGAAAGCCGGAAAACCCACCGTGCACCACTTGCACGCGCTTGTCTGCTTCCGCCAGCTGCCGTGCCACGGCAATAGCCTGCAGGTCTTTATCAAACACCACCAGCCGGCCGTCTGCGCCCAGCTTCGACAGAATTAGGCGGGAGTGCCCGCCGCGGCCGAAAGTGCCGTCCACATACACGCCGTCCGGCTTCACTGCCAAAGCGTCCACCGCCTCGTGTAAAAGCACGGTAACGTGCGCCAATTCCTGCGCGCTCATAGGCGGAACCCAGCTTTATCGAGCTGTTCGGCCAATTCATCCGGATCCATATCCAGCACTGCGTTCATATTGGCTTCCCAACGTTCGCGGTTCCACAACTCTAGCCGGTCGGCACGACCCACCAGCGTTACTTCTTTATCAAACTGCACGCGGCGGCGCAGGCTCGGTGGCAGCAAAATTCTGCCTGAAGCATCCAAATCCAGCGTTTCGGCGTGGTTCAGCATCAAATCACGGAACATTCTGGCAACCGGATTGCCCGACACATTCATCGCCTGCAAATTTTCCGCCGTTTTCTGCCACTCTGCTTCCGGATACATCACCAGATGCGTACGCGCTTCCACGGTAACCACCAAAGACGGCGTGTAGTGGCGCGCGAGCAAGTCGCGGAACTTGGCCGGAATCGCCAAGCGCCCCTTGCTGTCGATGCTCAATTCATGTACGCCGCCAAACACTTTTTCCCACCTTCGGTTGATTTTTGGAACTGAAAAGGCACTTTGCCCCACAATTCCCCACGAAGCGACACTATACGGCAAAGCAGCGGCATCGGTCAATTACAAACACCGTAAAAATCCACGATTAACAAACTGTTTTTACATAAGATAGTTAGTCTCAATCATCATGCCTGTCGTTTTCCACGCAACCCAAATTTTGCCTCCTAGCAGCAAGCCTTTATAATTGCGCACGTTTTCCAGATTATTCGCATAATTGCTCTATGAACAGCTCTATATGTCTGCCCCGGCCCCAAAGCCCTCGGCGCCTCACAAATACTGTGTGGCCTGATACAACATCAGCACCAAATCACATGGCTCACCGAACTGCCCGTAGAATTCGACAGCCTCGTCATCGGCAACGAAGTGCTCGATACTATGCCCTGGACATCGTGCGTTATCAAAGCGGCCAATGGCAACTGACGGGCGTGGGGCTGGATGCAAACCAACAATTCCAATGGCAAAGCGCCCCTACCCGAAAAACTCCTACTCTCCGCCTAAGAGCTGCTGCCCGCCATTGACGGCCACACCAGCGAACTGCACCTGCGCTAGAAAGCCTTTATCCGCACCCTCGCCCAACGCCTCACGCGCGGCGCCCTGCTCTTTATCGACCACGGCTTCGACGCCGCCCAGTATTACCATCCCCCCAGCGCAGCGGCGGCACCCTCATAGGCCACTACCGCCACCACGCCGTGCACAACCCCTTCGAACACATCGGCCTCACCGACCTCACCTGCCACATCAACTTCACCGCTATCGCCGAAGCTGCCTGCCAAGCCGGGCTCGACCTCATCGGCTACACCACCCAGGCCGCCTTCCTGCTCAACCTCGGCCTCACCGACCTGCTTGCCGCCCAAGGCGAACCCGAAAGCGAAGCCTACATCCGCACCGCCGCCTGCCAAACCCTCCTTGCCCCGCAGGAAATGGGCGAGCTCTTCAAAGCCATCGCCTTCAGCCGAAATATCGACCCAGATTGGCAGGGCTTCGCCATCGGCGATTTGTGCCACAAGCTGTAGCTGTCGGTTTGGCGCCGGCACTTTCAGGTAGCCCCTAGCCCGCGCCCTCCAACAACAAAACGCTTGCGGAGCATGATTCCGCAAGCGTTTTGTTTGTCTTGATGGTGTTACCGGAAGCCCGGAGGCTACCTGAAAGCCGCAAGTACTCGGTTTTTCAGGTAGCCTTTGGGTGGAGTGTCGGATTCAAGAATCTGACCTACGGTTGTTGCCGCTGTTCGAGCCGGTGGAGTTTTTGGGCGATGAGGGCGTGGCGGTGCTTTGAAAACGGGCGGGAGCATTTTTCAAGCAGCCCGAAAATTTCCGGACGTGCAGAAAAAACCGCCCTGCACATTCAAACCGGATTATCGGGCGTATAATGGTTTTCGGAAAAACCGAAATTACCAACCTCGTTAAAGAAGGAGCGTTTTCATGAAAAACGAATCAGCGGAAGTATTTAAAACTTATACGGAAGCCTTGGCAAAAGGCGATTTCGATGCCGTATTCGGAACCTTGGCCGACAATATCGTGTGGCATATGGGCGGCGAAAGCCCGCTTTCGGGCGATGTTGCGGGAAAACAGGCATTGGGCAGACGCTTGGCCGAATTTTCGGAAAGAAGCAACGGAACATTCCGCGTGGTGACGAACTGGTTTGCAGGCAACGGCTGCTTTGTCGCCGCAAGCGTTGTCTCCCTAGCCGAAAAAGGAGCCGAAAAGCTAAACAATCCAGGTATCGATTTATTCAGAATAGAAAACGGGAAAATACAGGAAGTGTGGACTTTCTCCGAACGTCAGGCGGAAGAGGACAAATTCTGGAGTAAACCGTAAACCGCAAAAAGAAAAGAATGTATAAGGCAGCCTGATAAAGCACATAACGGCTTTTCAGGCTGCCTTTATTTGTTCAAACCGCCAAACTCAAAACATCGGCTTATACGTAGCCAGTCAATAAATGGTGCAGAGGCAGCCGGTGGAGAGGGCGTAGCCGATCCACCATTTGGTGGATCGCGGCGGGCTTTTCAGGCAGAACATGCCCACCAGCACATACAGCACCACCAAAATTCAGCTTCACGCCCAGCCAGTTTGCGTTACCGAAAGGCACGTAGCGGGTAATGGTCATCAGTATCATGCCGGTGAAGAGCAGTAAGGTGTCGTCGTTGGCCTGTTGGATGTAGGGAAACAGGGCAGGCGGTAAGGCGGAAATACTCGGTTTGCGCTTTTTAGCCATCGGTTTCAGGTAGCCTTTGGGTTGGTAGATGTGTTGTGCTTTTCAATCGCTAGCAAATAAGGCGGGCGGTTGCGGCGGTTGATGAAGCCGTAGTGCAGCACGGCAAACTGCTGCTGCGGTAGGGCCGCCGCCCATTCGGATACGGCCTGGGCTTCGAGCTCGCCCGCTGCATGGCCGGGATAAAGCACCACAGCCAACAGCCCTCCGGGGCGCAAAATGTGCACGGCTTGTGCCAGAGCGGAAAGGGTGCTGCCGGTTTCGGTGGTGAGCGCTTTATTGCCGCCGGGCAGGTAGCCGCAGTTGAACACGATGCTGTGCACAGGTTCGTTTACATATTGCGCCAAATCGGCGTGGCTCTCGGCAATCAGGCGCACCTGCCGCGCAGCGCCGTCTTCCTGCAGGCGTGTTTGCGTGGCGGCCAAGGCCTGCGTCTGGATATCGAAGGCATACACGCGGCCGCCACTGCCCACGCATTGTGCTAAAAACAGTGTGTCGTGGCCGTTGCCGGCGGTGGCGTCCACGGCAATGCCGCCTTCGGGCGTGGCTTGGGCGAGCAGGCGGTGGGCGAAAGGGAGGATGTTGTCGAGCATAGATTATAGAATGGAGTAAGATAGCCTGATGGTATGTTGGGAAATTCACTGTGGCAGCACGGGCTTGGAGTATAATACCTGCCACCTGCACACGCCGTTTGAAAGGAGATCAGCATGGGTATTCCGGTTATTTCCCCGCAATACGCGCAATATTTGCTGGATTTTGAAACACTCATCCTGCAAAAGCAAGCCGAAATCGAAGCCTGGTTCCGCAGCCAGTGGAAACAGCACAAGCCGCCGTTTTACGGCTCTGTCGACATCCGCAACAGCGGCTACAAAATGGCCAGCATCGACATGAACCTCTTTCCTGGCGGCTTCAACAACCTGAATCCCCAATTCAGTCCGCTGGCCGCTGCCGCTGCCACCGACGCGGTGGAACGTTATTGCGAAACAGCCAAATCCGTGCTGATCGTGCCGGAAAATCACACGCGCAACACGTTTTACTTGGAAAACGTATATGCCCTGAGCAATATCCTGCAACAGGCCGGTTTTGCCGTGCGCCTGGGCAGCTTGAACCCCGAAATTACCGAGCCATCCAAATTCAAAACCGCGCTGGGGCACGCCATTTTGCTCGAGCCCCTGCTGCGTACCCGCGAGCGTGTCCACCTGGCCGACGGCTTCTCGCCCTGCCTCGTGTTGTTGAACAACGACCTCTCCGGTGGCGTGCCCAAAATTCTGCAGGGCATCCGCCACACCATGCTGCCGCCCCTGCACGGTGGCTGGACCACCCGCCGCAAAACTGCCCACTTCGCCGCCTACAACCAAGTGGCCGCTGAATTTGCCGAGCTCATCGGCATCGACCAATGGCAGATTAACCCTTATTTCGAAAAAGTGTCCGGCCTCAACTTCCACGAACGCGAAGGCGAAGATGCCCTAGCCGAGGCCGTGGAGCGCGTGCTGGCTAAAATCCAGGCCAAATACGATGAAAAAGGCATTACCGACAAACCATTCGTTATCGTCAAAGCCGACGCCGGCACCTACGGCATGGGCGTGATGAGCGTGAAATCTGCTGACGAAGTGCGCGCGCTCAACCGTAAAAACCGTAACAAAATGGCCACCGTGAAAGAAGGCTTGGCCGTAACCGAAGTGATTGTGCAGGAAGGCCTCTATACCTACGAAACCCTCAACGGTGCCGTAGCCGAACCGGTAGTGTATATGATCGATCGCTTCGTGGTAGGCGGCTTCTTCCGCGTGCACGAAGGACGCGGCACCGACGAAAACCTCAACGCCAGCGGCATGCGCTTCGTGCCATTGAACCGCAACATGCCGCAAACCGACAGCAGCGGCGACGACCCGGAATTCCTTGCCGGCAGTAAGCGCGTATTCGAACAATGGCAAACCCTCGGCCTGCCCGACCGCAGCCAAGCCTGCGACTGTGCCAGCAACCGCCTGTATGTATACGGCGTGATGGCCAGGCTCTCGCTCTTGGCCGCATCGATTGAGTTGGATAATTATTGATGACACCAGCAAAGGTTACCTGAAGCTTTAGCTGCGCAGAAACTCCGCTGGGTTTTAACTTCGTTAAAACTCACGCTTTCAGGTAGCCTTTTTTGCAGATTATAAATGGTACAGCTTATTGCCCACATAGAATTTCCATCTTTCAGGTAGCCTTTACCCAAACATAAAGAGGCTACCTGAAAATTTCCCGCTTCCCGCCCTTGCACTATAATCTGCCATTTTTCAGGTAGCCCCAGCGCCGCCTCCTATTCCCGCCAAACCAAAGAAAGCCATCCATGAAAAAACGAGTCCTTACCGGCGTAACCACCACCGGCATCCCGCATTTAGGCAACTACGTTGGCGCCATCCGCCCCGCCATTGCCACCGCAGCCGATCCCTCCGCCGAATCCTTCCTCTTTTTGGCCGACTACCACGGCATCATCAAATGCCACGACCCCGAAGTCATCCACGCCTCCACCCAGGCCGTGGCCGCCACCTGGCTCGCCTGCGGCCTTGACCCCGAGCGCACCACGTTTTACCGCCAAAGCGACATTCCCGAAGTGCCCGAGCTCAACTGGATACTCACCTGCATCACCGCCAAAGGCCTGATGAACCGTGCCCATGCCTACAAAGCCGCCATACAGGCCAACCTCGATGCCGGCCAAACCGACCAAGACCACGGCGTGGAAATGGGCCTCTACAGCTACCCCATCCTCATGAGCGCCGACATCCTCATGTTCAACGCCCACGAAGTGCCGGTAGGCCGCGACCAAATCCAGCACGTGGAAATGACCCGCGACATCGCCCAGCGTTTCAACCACCGCTTCAAAGAGCTGTTTGTGCTGCCCGAAGCCAAAGTGGACGACAACGTAGAACTCCTCGTCGGTCTCGACGGGCGCAAAATGAGCAAGAGCTACGGCAACACTATCCCGCTGTTTGAAAGCGAGAAAAAGCTGCAAAAAGCCGTGAACAAAATCATCACCAACCTCAAAGAGCCCGGCGAGCCGAAAACCCCCGACGAGAGCCCGCTGTTTGACATCTACAAAGCCTTCGCCACCCCCGCCGAAACCGCCGAATTCACCCAAATGCTCGCCGACGGCCTGGCCTGGGGCGAAGCCAAAAAACTGCTCGGCGCCAAACTGAACGAAGAGCTCGCCCCCAAACGCGAACGCTTCCACGAGCTCACCGCCCAACCAGCGCAAATCGAAGACATCCTGCAGGCCGGCGCTGCCAAAGCCCGCAAACAAGCCCGCGAACTGCTCGACCAAGTGCGCGACGCCGTAGGCATCCGCCCCTTACGTTAAGCGGTATCGTCGGCTGAAAAGCATAAATTAAGGCTACCTGAAAGTTTTAGCTGCGCAGAAGAAACTCTGCGTCGCTATGCTTTCAGGTAGCCTTTGTATTGCAGCGGGCATGGGTAAGCTGCTCCTATAAGCTTCAGGTAGCCTACCCTTTGCAGGGCGTATCGGGTGCGTGCGAAATGCACGCACGCAGTTTGGAATAATGAGCGCAACAACGTGCATGCCCTGGCACACACCCTACTCATGCTGAAAAGGCTACCTGAAACAGGATTCAGGTAGCCTTTGGCATTATGACGAGCAAGCATCAAACCCTGTATTTCGTTCCGCCTCACGGCAGCAGCAGTTGGCTCATTTCCGTCCAGGCTTGGCGGACTTCGGGCAGGTGCAGTGGCAGGTCGCGGCTGAAAAAGTAGTTCATGCTGCCGAGAATGAGGGTGGCAAGCATGTCGGCTTGGTAGTCCCAATCTTTGCCGGGGGAAGCGTTGGGCAGGGTATGGGCGAAGTGGAGGAATTGCTGCTTAATCAGCTTGTGCATATCGCGGTAGAGATGGTGGCGGCGGGTGTCCACTTTCCACAGGGCGAGGATGAGGCGGCGGCGGCTGTGTATCCAGTCGGAGGCTTCAGGCATCATGTTGAGGAACACATCAAAACTGCCTGCTTGGAAACGGGTGAGGATGTATCGGCTGTATTCGGCTTTGAAGTCGGCAATCATCTTGCCGGCCAGGTCGCTTTTGCCGGAGTAGTATTTGTAGAAAGTAGAGCGGTTTACCGGAGCGCGTTCAAGAATATCTTGCACCGCAATTTGGGCGAAGGGTTTTTCGTGCAGCAAATCCACAAAGGCTTCGCGGATGGCACGGTGGGTTTTGATGATGCGGGGGTCGGTATAGCTTTCGTTTTCGCTCATATCTGCTCTTTCGCTTCAGGTGGCATCTGGGGTATTTTGCGTTTTCTTGTGTGCTTAAGCAACTTTTTTGCCAATTTTGTGTGCTTAATAGTACGCGGAATTGTTTTTTAATGGTATGCAGCCCTGTGCCGTAGACTTACACTTAAATCATTCTTATTTGTGAGGTATTCATGATGAAACGCCTGCCCAAATCCCTGCTTTTCCTGCTGCCGCTTGCTGCATTTATCGGCATCGGCTTTTTTGCGTTCCGCCAATATGCCGCGCCCGATCCTCTGGCGGGCATCGCGCATGCCAACGGGCGGCTGGAATTTGCCCGCATGGATGTGGCCAGCCTGTATGCCGGGCGGGTAGAGGAAATAACGGTGAGCGAAGGACAGTTTGTGGAAGCTGGCACGGTGCTGGCGCGGATTTCTTCGCAAACCGCCGAGGCGCAGCTTTCGGAAGCGCAGGCGGGAAAGGCACAGCTGGAGCAGACAGTACGCCGCGCGCAGGCGCAAATCGAGGCGCAACGCCAGCAACTGCGAACCGCGCAGATGGAGGCAGACAACGCCCGCCAGCTGTTCCGCGACAATTTAATCTCGCAGGCCGAACTCAACACCCGCTTGGCGCAGCGCGATGCGGCGCGGGCGGCGGTGCAAGCGGCAGAAGCGGCGCGCAACGAGGCGCAGGCCGGCGTGGGACAGGCACGGGCGAAAATGGCGCAGGTGTCTTCCGTTATCGGCGATTTATCGGTGCGCGCGCCGCAGGCCGGGCGGGTGGAATACCGGCTGGCCGAGCCGGGCAACGTGCTGCCAGCCAGCGGCAAAGTGGTGAGCCTGTTGAACCTGAACGACGCAAGCATCAGCCTGTTCCTGCCCGCACCCACGGTAAACCAAATCCCGCTGGGCAGCGAGGCACGGATTAAGATGGACGGGCTGGATGCGGTGTTCCCCGCCAAAGTTACCTATATTGCCTCAGAGGCGCAGTTCACGCCCAAATTTGTGGAAACAGCCGAAGAGCGCACCAAGCTGATGTTTCGGGTAAAATTGCAGATTCCGGCCGACGTAGCGGCCAAATACCAGGGCTACCTGAAAGGCGGCATGACGGCCACCGGCTTTGTGCGCACCGACTCCAAGCTCGCTTGGCCGGCCGATTTGCAAACCCGCCTGCCGCAATAGAGTAAAGCCATGCCGAACGCCATCGAAATCAGCCGACTCTCGCACGCCTACGGCAAAGTGCAGGCCTTGCGCGGCGTGTCGCTTGCCATCGGGCGCGGCGCCACCGTCGGCTTGATCGGCCCCGACGGCGTGGGCAAATCCACCCTGCTCTCGCTGATTGCCGGCGTGCGCACGCTCCAGAGCGGCGAAGTGCGCGTGCTCGGGCACAATGTGGCACACAAGGCCGAACGCGAAGCGCTGCTGCCGCGCATTGCCTTTATGCCGCAGGGCTTGGGCAAAAACCTCTACCCCACGCTTTCGGTGTATGAAAACATAGATTTCCACGCCCGCCTGTTCGGCCTGAACAAACACCAGCGCAAGCAGCATATCGAGCGCCTGATGCTCTCCACCGGCCTGGCACCCTTTGCCGGCCGTGCCGCCGGCAAGCTCTCCGGCGGCATGAAGCAGAAACTCAGCCTGTGCTGCGCCCTGGTGCACAACCCCGACCTGCTGATTCTGGACGAACCCACCACCGGCGTCGACCCGCTTTCCCGCCGCCAATTCTGGACATTGGTGCGCGAGCTGCGCGCCGAAAATCCCGGCATGACCGTGCTGGTGGCCACCGCCTACATCGACGAAGCCGAGCAGTTCGAGCAGCTGCTGGCCATGGACGACGGCCGAATCCTCGCCCACGGCCGCACGCAGGAAATCCTCGCGCAAAGCGGCTGCGCCACGCTGGAGCAGGCCTATATCAAAATGCTGCCCGAAGGCAAGCAAACTCATTGGGACGACTCCCAACTGCCGCCCTTTATCCCAGACGATTCCCTGCCGCCCGCGATGGAGGCGCACAACCTGAGCAAACGCTTCGGCAATTTCACGGCGGTAAACCACGTGAGCTTCCGCATCCGCCAAGGCGAAATTTTCGGTTTCCTCGGCTCCAACGGCTGCGGCAAAAGCACCACCATGAAAATGCTCACCGGCCTCTTGGACGCCAGCGAAGGCGACGCCACGCTCTTGGGCGAACCGATAGACGCAGGCAGCACCGCCGTGCGCCAGCGCGTGGGCTATATGTCGCAGGCGTTTTCGCTGTATGAAGAGTTGAGCGTGCGGCAAAACCTGGTGCTGCACGCAAGGCTGTACCGGCTGGGCGAAAAGAGCAACGCCGCCATCGAAGCCGTGCTGCGGCAATTCGAACTGGCCGACCTGGCCGACGCCACCCCCGCCGCCCTGCCCTTGGGCGTGCGCCAGCGCCTGCAGCTGGCCGCCGCCTGCCTGCACCGCCCGCAGGTGCTGATTTTGGACGAGCCCACCTCAGGCGTCGACCCCGCCGCGCGCGATATGTTCTGGCAATACCTGTTCCGCATGGCGCGGGAAGAGCGCGTAACCATATTCGTGTCCACCCACTTCATGAACGAAGCCGCCCGCTGCGACCGCATCTCGCTGATGCACCGCGGCCGCGTGCTGGCCGTGGGCGAACCGGAAGAACTGCGCCGCCGCCAACACGCCGATACGCTGGAAGAAGCGTTTATCCGCTATTTGGAGCAAGACGAATCCGCCGAAGCGGCAGAAAGGCTACCTGAAAGCGCACAAAGTGAGCTTTCACAAAGCAAAAACCCAGTTGCAGAACCTACCCCAAACAGGCTACCTGAAACGCAAAGTCTACCCGAACCCACCGCCCCATCCGGCCTGCTCTATTGGCTTTCCACCGTATTCACCTTCGCCCGCCGCGAGGGCAAAGAGCTGCTGCGCGACCGTATCCGCCTGATGTTTGCCCTACTGGGCCCCTTGGTGTATCTGATTTCAGGTAGCCTCGGCGTATCGTTTGACGTAAACGAAATGGACTTCGCCGTGCTCGATCAAGATCAAAGCCACTACAGCCGCCAGCTGACGCAGGAGTTTGACGGCTCGGCCTATTTCCGCCAAAAAGCCAGCCTCACATCCCGCGCCGACATCAACGCCGTGCTCACCGATGGCAGCGCGCGCATGGTGATTGAAATCCCGCCCGGCTTCAGCAAAGACCTCACCCTCGGCCGCCACCCGCAGTTGGCTCTCTATTTCGACGGCTCGTGGCCGTTTGTGGGCGAAAACCTCCACGGCTATGCCCAAGGCATCCTCAACCGCTATATGGCCGAGCTCTACCGCGAACGCGGCATCCGCATCAACACCGGCGGCAGCCTGCAAACCCGCTTTATCTACAACCCCACCTTCAAAAGCATCAACGCGCTCACGCCTGGCTTTTTAATGCTTTCGCTGATGATGATTCCGGCCATGCTCACCGCCCTATCCGTGGTGCGCGAAAAAGAAATCGGCTCCATCATGAACCTCTACAGTTCGCCCGCTTCCTCCTTCCAATATCTTTTCGGCAAACAGCTGCCCTATGTGCTGCTCTCGTTCTTAAGTTATCTGGTGTTGCTCGGCGTGGTGGTGTTCGGGCTGGGCGTGCCGCTGAAAGGCTCGTTTATCGCGCTCACGGCAGGCGTGCTGTGTTTCGTGTTCGCCTCCACCGGCTTCGGGCTCTTGGTGTCTACCTTCGTGCGCACGCAGGTGGCGGCCATTTTCGCGGCAGCGATTCTGGCCATGATTCCGGCGCTGGATTTCTCCGGCATGATTTATCCGGCATCCACCTTGAGCGGCGCCGGCAAGTGGATCGGCATTTTCAGCCCCACCAGCTGGTTTCAAACCATCAGCCTGGGCGTTATCACCAAAGGCCTGGGCTGGCGCGATGTGAATACGCTGTGCGGCACGTTGTTGCTGTTTTTCGCTGCCTATTGGCTCGCTGCCGGGCTGCTTTTGAAAAAGCAGGAGAAATGATATGCGCCAATGGATAAGCAACGTTTGGTATCTGGGCGGCAAGGAAATCCGCAGCTTCTTCACCGATTACGCGCTGTTTGCGCTGTTGGTGTTCATGTTCACCTTTTCCGTGTATTCCGTGTCGCAAAACGTAACCACCGAAGTGAAAAACGCCGCGCTGGCCGTCTATGACCAAGACCGCAGCGCGCTCACCTACCGCATCCGCGACGCCATGATCGCCCCGCAGTTCAAGCAGGTGGACGACATCGACGGCAGCCGCATCGACCGCGCCATGGATTTGGGCGAATACAGCTTCGTGCTGGTTATCCCGCCCAACTACACCGCCGAGCTCCTGGCCGGCAAACGCCCCGAGCTGCAATTATTGGTGGACGCCACCGCCATGTCGCAGGCCGGCGTGGGCTCGGTGTATATCGGCCAAATCGTGAACCGCGAAACGGCGGCCTATCTGGGGCGGCACGGCAACGCCGCGCCCTTCGAGCCGGTGGTGAACGTGCTGTTCAACGAAAACCTGCGCAGCGAATGGTTTATGCCGCTCAACCAACTGGTGGGCAACGCCACCCTGCTCACCATCCTGCTGGTGGGCGCGGCCGTAATCCGCGAGCGCGAACACGGCACGATTGAGCATTTGTTGGTGATGCCGGTGGACACAAACGAAATCGTGATGGCCAAAATCCTGGCCAACGGCCTGATTATCCTGGTTTCCTCTCTGCTCTCGCTGCTCTTGGTGGTGCACCGCGCCGTAGGCGTGCCGATTAACGGCTCGTTGGCGCTGTTCGTGTTCTGCGAAGCCGTGTATCTGTTTGCCATGGCCGGGCTCGGCGTACTGCTCGCCACCCAGGCGCCCACCATGCCGCAGTTCAGCCTGCTGTGCATCATCGTGTATATCGCCGTATTCCTGCTCTCCGGCAGCACTTCGCCCATCGAAAACCTGCCGCCCTGGCTGCGCAGCCTTTCCGAGCTCTCGCCCATGACCCAATTCACCGCCCTCTCCAAAGACATCGTCTTCCGAGGAGCAGGCTGGAGCGTAATCCGCCACCGCGTGGCCATCACCGCCGTGTCCGGCATCCTCTTCACCGCCCTCGCCGTGATCCGCTTCCGCCGGATGCTGGCGCAGCAGAATTAAAAAAGGCTACCTGAAAAAAGAAGACGGGTTTTCAGGTAGCCCAAACAGCAGCCTGCCCAAGAATCATGCCCGCCACCTAGCCGAAAGGCTACCTGAAAAACCACCCGTACATTTTCAGGTAGCCCCACACCAAGGAAACCGCCATGCCCAAACTCCTCCCCATCGCCCTCACCCTCCTCTTCACCGCCTGCACCGCCACCCAAATCGACCGCCAATCCAACATCACGCTACCTGAAAACTTCCAACACACCGGCCAGGCCGATTCCGCCCGCAATCTAGCCCGCTGGTGGCAGCAATGGCCCGACCCCCAGCTTGGCCGCCTCATCGAACAAGGCCTGCAACACAACCACAGCATCGCCATTGCCCGCAGCCGGCTTGAAGAAGCCCGCGCCACCTCCCGCCTGGCCGAAGCCGACCTCCTCCCCAGCGCCGGCCTCGCCGCCGATGCCAAAGGCTACCGCAACCACCGCCGCGACCCCTATCTCGGCAACGGCGGCAACCTCACCTCCGCCAGCTTCCGCGCCGCCTGGGAGCCCGACATCTTCGGCCAAAAACGCAGCGATGCCGATGCCGCCCGCGCCGCCGCCCTCGGCAGCCAAGAGCAGCTCCACGGCAGCCGCCTGCTCGTCTCCGCCCAAATCGCCGAGCACTACCTGCGCGCCGCCCATATCCAGCAGCAGCAAGCCCTCGTTTCCCAACAGCTCGCCACCCTGCACGAACTGGCACGCTACGCCGCCGGCCGCTTCAACGCCGGCCACGCCACCGCCCACGACACCACCGCCATTACCGCCCAAATCCAAGCCCTGCAAGCCCGCCAAAGCACCCTCCAAGCCCAATTCGACGCCCAGCAGCGCAGCATCGCCGTGCTTATCGGCCAAACCCCGCAAACCTTCCGCCTCGACAGCGGCGCCATGCGCCAAGCCGCCCTGCTGCAACACCTTCCCAGCCCGCCGCAAGGCATCCGGCCCGGCAGCCTCCTCAACCAACGCCCCGACCTGCGCGCCCGCGCCGCCGAAATCCAAGCCCGCAGCGCCCAGCTCGCCAGCGCCAAAGCCGACCTCCTCCCCCGCTTCGACATCCAATTCCTCTGGCAAACCGGCCGCATCGAGCTCAACAGCGACCTCGCCCCCTTCAACCGCGCCCGTAGCGGCAACGGCGGCCTCTTCAGCATCGGCGTACAGCTCCCCCTCTTCACCGCCGGCCGCATCCGCGCCAACATCCAAGCCGCCGACGCCCGCCTACAAACCGACCTGCTGCAATACGACCAAACCCTGCTGCAAGCCCTCGCCGACGTAGACAACGCCTACCAGGCCCAACACGCCCTCAGCGCCCAGCAGCAAGACTTGCAGCAGGCCGAACGCACTGCAAAGCAGCAAGTGCGCAACGACCGCCAGCTCTTCCGCTACGGCCGCAAAACCCTCGACACCGCCCTGCAATCCCAGCTCACCGCCCACAGCTTCAGCCAAAACCTGCTCGACAACCAGCTCGCCTCCGGCCTCAACCTGCTCAACCTCTACAAAGCCATCGGTAGCGGCTGGCAGGAAGAAGGCAAAGTACCCACCGAAGAAAAATAGGGCTACCTGAAAGCTAATTTGAGTTAAATGCGGCAAGCTATGGTTTAGTATGGTATGCTTACATTTACTTTTTTTGACACTTGCAGAGGTTTTTATGAACGCAGCATTTCGTGAAAGATTACTTGCCCATACTGAGCACGTGAAAAAAGTTGGGCACATGTGTGCAACGGAAGAAACTACCAAACAAGCACTCATCCTACCTTTGTTGGATATTTTAGGTTTTTCTGCATTTGACCCAAGTAAAGTTCGAGCTGAGTACCAGGCTGACTTTGCAGGTATAAAATCAGGAGAAAGAGTTGATTATGCACTTTTTTGCCAAAACACTCCTGTCATGTTTATAGAAGCCAAATCCTTTAATGAAGATTTAGACAATCATTGCCCTCAACTTTCCAGATATTTCAATGCCACTCCAGACGTAGCAATCTGTGCTATTACAAACGGAAGAGAATGGCGTTTTTTTACTGATTTAGCTAATAAAAATATTATGGATGAGGAACCTTTTCTCACTATCAACATAACCGATATACGAGAAAATGATATGGTACAGCTATATCAATTCAGACATGATCAATTCCAGCCAGAAGCACTACGCACCTTAGCAGAAGAAAGCATTTATCTAATGGCGTTTACCGATGTCATCACTGAAAGTTTAAAAGAAGTAGATTTAGATTTCGTCCGTTATGTAGCTGGGCGGGCAGATATCCAGCGCCAATTTACTCAACGCTTCCTTGAAAGTATTCAACATATCGTTAAGCAGGCAGTTCAAAATACAGTTAGCTCAATGGTTGTATCTGGTTTATCCTCACTCAAACTACCTCCCGAATCCGCCCCAGAAAAACCAGAGAAAACCGACCCATACGCCCCTATAATTGATCCTGATAACAATAAAATTGTTACCACCTATGCGGAACGACAGCTTTTTGACTTTGTGCAGGCAATTCTTCCGGAAGAGGAAAATATTGAGGCAAAGGATACACAAAGTTACTTCAGCATATTGTTTGAAGGGAAAAACAATCGATGGCTTCTCCGTTATTTCGACAGTAGGCAGCATCCATCTGTTGTCTTCCCTATCGAACTTACTAAAGAGGATGCCTTAATCATAGAACGTAGTGGCTTGGAGCTATCTGGCAATCAAATTATTATTGAGACTCCTGCAAATATTCTACGTTTAGCATGGTTGGTTAAAGAATCTCTTGAATTCTGTAAGAATGACGAGAATTTTAGAATCAAAAAACAGTCCAACTAAACTGCTATATTCAACAACAAAACAGGCTACCTGAAACTTTTCAGGTAGCCTGTTTCTATTCCACCAACGCCGCCTAGCGCTCCTCCAGCCCGGCCAAAATCGCACAATCCGGGCAATCGTCTCCCGCGCAGGCGTCGTGCCAGCGTTGCAGTTCGGCCACCATGCCCTGCAGGTGTTTGATTTTGGCTTCCAGCTCGGCAATGTGCCGCGCGGTAAGCGTTTTCACTTCGCGGCTGGTGCGCCGCGGGTTGTGTTGCAGGCTCAAAAGCTGCCCGATCTGCAGCAGCGAAAAGCCCACTTCCCGCGCATGACGGATAAAGCGCAGCCGGGCAAGGTCGGCTTGGCCGTAGCGGCGGTAGCCCGCTTCGCTGCGCGCAGCCGGGGCAAACAGGCCTGCTTTTTCGTAGTCGCGGATTTGCTTGGCAGAAAGGCCGCTCTCGGCAGCGGCTTGGCTGATGTTCATCATGATGTTTGACTTTAACTCTGCGTTAAGGTTTATAGTGGCGGCACTCGGTGCGAAAGCAAGAGCACACTCATTATTTAATGGCTACCTGAAAACTTTAGCTTCAACGAAGTCAAAACCTTAGCCTCACTCCAACAGGAAGGAAACCCTATGCAAACCATCACACTAAACATCGAAGGCATGACCTGCGGCGGCTGCGCGAAAAGCGTTACCCGCATTCTCGAAGGCGTAAACGGCGTGGCCAAGGCCGCAGTGAGCCTAGAATATAAAAACGCCGTCGTGGAATTCGACCCTGCCCAAACCAACCCCACCGCGCTGATAGAAGCGGTGGAAGACGGCGGGTTTGATGCGGCTTTGTAAGCCTAGCCGGTGCAACCATCATGCTGTTTTTTCGCAAGCACTATTTAAACCGAGACTTCCCGCTAAACCGTTTTCAAGCGGCTGATTGGCCGGCATGGCTGGCCTCTGCCCGCTGGCAGCCGATTGATGATATCGGCCATCGCGGCATGAGCATAACCATCCCGCAGGATAACGGCGAATTTGCGTTTGATATGCCTGCCGCCTGGGTGAAAAACAACACGCTGCCGCCGCTGTTGTTGGATATCCTCACGCAGCTAAACGATATCGACAACATCATGCAGCAATCCTGCCGCCGCTTCGCCGAGCGGCATAAACGGCACAGCCGGGAATACGAGCTCTATCTTTTCGACCCGCCGGATGCGCTGTACGTTACCCAAGGCGGTGTGCCGTATTTGGATTACACCGCCACACGGGTAAACAAAAGTTTCCGCGCATATCTGAAGCCGAGCGGCGGCAAGTGGCTGCCGTATGACGACGAGGCCTGTACCAAACCGTTAGCGGCCGACTAAGCTACCTGAAAGCTTTGACTTCATTGAAGCTAAAGTTTTCAGGTGGCCTCACACCAGCCAAGGGAAAAACATGCAACAAAAAGTCCGTTTCCAAATCGAAGGCATGACCTGTCAGGCCTGCGCTTCGCGCATTGAGAAAGTGTTGAACAAAAAAGACTTTGTCGCCGAAGCGGGGGTGAACTTCGCCAATGAAGAAGCGCAGGTGGTGTTTGATGCCGACAAGGTATCGGCGCAGGACATCGCCGCCATCATCGAAAAAACCGGTTTTTCGGCGAAAGAGAAAACCGACGAGCTGCCGCCGCCTGAAGAAACCGCGCATGTAAGCTGGCGGCTGTGGCTTTTGCTTGCGATCAATATTCCGTTCCTTATTGGCATGGCGGGGATGATGGTTGGACAGCACGATTGGATGCTGCCGCCGGTATGGCAGTTCGCGCTGGCGAGCGTGGTGCAGCTTTGGCTGGCGGTGCCGTTTTACAAAAGCGCGTGGGCGAGCATCAAGGGCGGGCTGGCGAATATGGACGTGCTCGTTACCATCGGCACGATGTCGATTTACCTGTATTCCGTGTATATGCTGTTTCATCACCGCGCGATGGGGCACAGCGGCATGGCGCATGTGTATTTTGAAGCGGGCGTGATGGTGATTGGGTTTGTAACGCTGGGCAAATTTTTGGAACACCGCACCAAAAAATCCAGCCTGAACAGCTTGGGCTTGCTGCTGAAACTCACGCCGACCCAAGTGAACGTGCAACGCGAAGGCGAATGGCGGCAGCTACCCATCAACCAAGTGCAAATCGGCGACCTTATCCGCGCCAACCACGGCGAACGCATCGCCGCCGACGGCATTATCGAAAGCGGCAGCGGGTGGGCGGACGAGAGCCATCTCACCGGCGAATCCAATCCCGAAGAGAAAAAGGCGGGCGGCAAAGTGTTGGCGGGTGCGCTGATGACCGAAGGCAGCGTGGTATACCGCGCCACGCAACTCGGCAGCCAAACCCTGCTCGGCGACATGATGAACGCGCTGTCCGAAGCGCAAGGCAGCAAAGCGCCGATTGCGCGCGTGGCGGACAAGGTAGCGGCGGTGTTCGTACCAGCCGTCGTGAGCATTGCGCTTTTGACTTTTATGGCCACTTGGCTGGTTAAAGGCGATTGGACGGTTGCGCTGATGCACGCCGTTGCCGTTTTGGTGATTGCCTGCCCGTGCGCGCTCGGTCTGGCCACGCCCGCCGCGATTATGGTCGGCATGGGCAAAGCGGTGAAACACGGCATTTGGTTCAAAGACGCGGCGGCAATGGAAGAAGCCGCCCACGTCGATGCCGTTGTGTTGGACAAAACCGGCACGCTGACCGAAGGCAGGCCGCAGGTTGCCGCCGTCTATTGCGTTCCCGACAGCGGCTTTGACGAAGACGCTTTGTACCGCCTCGCCGCTGCCGTCGAACAAAACGCCGCCCACCCGCTCGCCCGTGCCATCGTCTCTGCCGCCCAAGCACGCGGTCTGGATATCCCAGCCGCACAAAACGCGCAAACCTTTGTCGGCGCAGGTATTGCCGCCGAAGTCGAAGGCGTGGGCTTGGTGAAAGCAGGCAAAGCCGAATTTGCCGAACTGACCTTGCCCGAGTTCTCAGACGACGTCTGGCACATCGCAAGCATCGTCACCGTTTCCGTCAACGGCAAACCCGTAGGCGCATTTGCACTCGCTGACGCACTGAAAGCTGACACTGCCGAAGCCATAGGTCGTCTGAAAAAACACGGCATCGACGTTTACATCATGAGCGGCGACAACCAAGGCACGGTCGAATACGTCGCCAAACAACTGGGCATCGCACACGCCTTCGGCAACATGAGTCCGCGCGACAAGGCCGCCGAAGTGCAGAAACTCAAAGCTGCCGGCAAAACCGTGGCAATGGTTGGCGACGGCATCAACGACGCGCCTGCGCTCGCCGCCGCCAACGTCAGCTTTGCCATGAAAGGCGGCGCGGACGTTGCCGAACACACTGCGTTCGTCACGCTGATGCAGCATTCGGTCAACCAGCTCGCCGATGCCTTGCTGGTGTCGCAGGCTACTTTGAAAAACATCAAGCAAAACCTGTTTTTCGCTTTCTTCTACAACACCTTGGGCATCCCGCTCGCCGCACTTGGCTTCTTAAACCCCGTCATCGCAGGCGCGGCGATGGCGGCAAGCTCGGTTTCGGTGCTGGGCAATGCCTTGCGCTTGAAACGGGTGAAGGTGGAGTGAAACGTAGAAAAAGCTACCTGCAACGCCAACGCCATACGCCCAGTTTCATTTTTCAGGTAGCCTTTGAGGCTACCTGAAAAATGCCGAATCCTGGGCCTGCCGTTTCAGCCAAACCCGCGCCACCGGCCTGATTATCCACAGCAGCGCCGACGGCCGCGTGCGCAGCTTCACTCCGCCGCACAGCCCCACCAGCCTGCTCCAAGCCCGCAGCCCCGGCGGCCACACCAGCGTGCAAACCCTCCCCGGCCAAATCGAACGCCTGCACACCCTCCGCCTCAGCGGCTACGGCCACGCCTACCTCCTGTTCACCGAACACACCGATGGCGACCACACCGAAAAATCCCTCGTCCTCCTCCACTTCGCCACAGAGCAGCTCCAACCCCTACCCATCATCCAAACCGCCCCCACCGCCGAGCCCACCCACCGCCTCAACATCGCCTACAGCGGCCAACACGCCAACAACTACTTCTTCTATGAACCCGGCAGCCACACCATCAGCCAGCCACAAATCAGCAGCCATACCCACACCCCCACCAACCGCCGCCTCAAATACCGCTTCAACGGCCAACTGTTCGTGCCGCACAGTTAAACCAACAATGAGGCTACCTGAAAACCAAGCAACAGTTTTCAGGTAGCCTTTTTATACAATTAAGACAATACCACCTTATTGCAGCTGCTGCCCGGTCATGGCTTCGATTTCCATACCGAACAGGGCTTGCACGTCGGTGTCGTCGAACACATATTTTTCGCCACAGAAATCGCAGTCGATGGCGATACTGCCTTGTTCGGCCACGATGTTGCCCACTTCCTGCCCGCCCACAAGCAGCAGCATATCGCTCACTTTGCCACGCGAGCAGGTGCAGGCGAATTCGATTTGTTCAGGCTCGAATACGCGCGGCGGGGTTTCGTGGAACAGGCGGTAGAGCAGGTGTTGGGCGTCGAGCTCGATCAATTCCTGCGGGGTAACGGTGTCGGCCAGGGTGGTGTAGTACGTCCAGGCGTCGGCGTCGATTTGCTGTTCGGGCAGCCTTTGCAGCAGCAGGCCGGCGGCGGCGTGTTCGGAGGCGGCAAGGCTGATGTGGGTGTCGAGCTGTTCGGAGCGGCGCATGTAGGCGCTGAGCATTTCGGCAATGCTGCTGCCTTCGAGGGGCACAATGCCTTGCCAGGGTTCGCCTTCGTTGGGCTGGAGGGTGATGCCGAATACGGCGTTTTCGCCGAGCAGCTCAATCAGGCTGCGGCCGTCGTCTAAATTGGCTTGTTCGTTCCAGCGGGCGGTGGCGCGGCAGCTGTGGTTGGAATCGGTTTCGGCCACAAGCATTTTGAGGTCGCCCTGCCCTTGGATTTGCAATATGAGCTTGCCGGGCAGTTTGAGGTTACTGGAAAGCAGGGCGCCGGCGGACAGTAGTTCGCCCAGTGCGCTGCGGATGGCGGCGGGATAGGGTTTGCGCTGTACGATGTGCTGCCACACGCTTTGCAGCTGAACATGCAGGCCGCGCACGGGTTGGTTGTCGAAAATAAAGCGGGTGCGTAGGTTGGCGGGCTGGGTGGTCATGATGCTTTCCTTATTGTTATCTTGATCAGGCTGCTATATGGTTTCCAAGGGCGGATATTCAAGTTTCAGGTAGCCCGAAATCGGTTAAAATATATGCCAACCCTTTATCAGGAGACCCCCATGACCATCATCGTTACCGGCGCTGCCGGCTTTATCGGCAGTAACATCGTGCACGCGCTCAACCGGCGCGGCATCACCGACATCATCGCGGTGGACAACCTCAGCCGCGCCGACAAATTCCGCAATCTGGTGCAGGCCGATATTGCGCACTATCTGGATAAACACGAATTCATCCGCCAAGTGCGCGCCCACCAAATCAACGGCGGCAACATCGAAGCTATCTTCCACCAAGGCGCCTGCTCCGACACCATGAACCACGACGGCGTGTACATGATGGATAACAACTACCAATACACGCTCGACCTGCTCGACTGGTGCCAAGACGACCGCATCCGCCTGATCCACGCCTCCTCCGCCGCCGTATACGGCAAAGGCCAAACCTTCCGCGAACAGCGCGAATTGGAAGCCCCGCTCAATGTGTATGGCTATTCCAAATTCCTGTTCGACCAAGTATTGCGCCGCCGTATGGCGCAAGGGCTGCACAATCAAGTGGTTGCCCTGCGCTATTTCAACGTATACGGCCGCCGCGAGCAGCACAAAGGCCGCATGGCCTCCGTGGCCTACCACCACTTCCACGAATACCGCGAGCACGGCCGCGTCACCCTGTTCGGCAGCTACGACGGCTACCCCGACGGTGCGCAAAGCCGCGACTTTATCTGCGTGGAAGACGTAGTAAAAGTAAACCTATTTTTCTACGACCATCCCGAAGTATCCGGCATTTTCAACTGCGGTACCGGCCGCAGCCAGCCCTTCAACGACCTGGCCGCTGCCACCGTAAACGCCTGCCGCGCCCGCGAAGGCAAGCCCGAGCTGCTGCTGGAAGAGCTGGTACAACAAGGCTTGATTGTGTATAGCAAATTCCCCGACGCACTCAAAGGCAAATACCAAAGCTTCACCCAGGCCGACATCAGCGCCCTGTGCGCCGCCGGCTATGCCGAAGAATTCGACGACGTAGCCACTGGCGTACGCCGCTATGTGGATTGGCTGGCCGGACAGGATTAGCCGCCACAACGCTATTTGATGTTCGCCTCGTTGCAGCTTATGTCTTCAGATAGCCTTTCTAACCGTGCTGGAGTTTTCGCTTTCAGCGAGCCTCAACGCAGCCACTGCCAAGTGCTGCCCGGCGGCACGTGTGCCTGATGCAGCATGGTTTTGAAGTCCAGCCCGTATTGCTCGCTCAGCTTGGCGGCTTTTTTCTGCAGTGCCGCCAGCGGCTGGGGCGCTTGGTTTTGGAAGGCGAGCACGGCCACGTTGCCGTGGGTTTCGGCGGGCACGCACAACACGCGCTGTTCAAACACCTGCGCAAGCCGTTGCAGGAAAAGCGGATAGCGTTTATCGCCGCTCCACCAGTTGGTGACGAAAATGCCGTTGTCGCTCAGGGCGGTGCGGCAGTCGGCAAAAAACGGCTCGGCCACCAGGGCATCGATAATCTGCACGCCATCGAAGCCGTCCACCAGCAAAATATCCGTGCCGCCGCGCAGGGTTTTGATGTATTCCGCGCCGTCGGCCTCGATGATTTCAAATTTCTCGCCTTCAAACGGCAATTCAAACAGGCCGCGCGCCACGCTGATCACCTGCGGGTTGATTTCCACCGCCGTTTGCGCCACTTCGGGCAGGTGGGCATCGATCCAGCGCACAAACGAGCCTCCGCCCAGCCCGATTTGCGTGATGTGGCGTACGTTTTCGGCAAATAGGAGCCAGGCCATCATGGCACGGCTGTAGGAGAGCACCAGCTCGGCGGGGTAATCCACATTCATCGAGCTTTGCACCGTTTCGCTGCCCAAATGCAGCGAGCGGATGTTGCCGTGTTCGGAAATGCCCACTTCAGGCAGGGCGAAACGTGCCGAACGCAGGCGGCGGTAGGGATGACGTGCCATATCAACAAGCCTTTGGCCAAAATGCGGAAGGCGGGCATTCTAGCACGGTTTTCAGGTAGCCTTATACCGCCGCCCGCCGCTATTGAGCAGAATACTGCGCTCCGCCACAGGCTACCTGAAAATATAGTGGATTAGAAATAAGAATGGGACAAGGCGGCAAACCGCAGACAGTACAGGCAGTACGGCAAGGCAAACCAACGCGATAGCGAAAGTTAAGTTGGCTTGCTATAGCCTTGCTGCCATTTTAAAGCTGCCGGCAAGCTGCCGGTGTTATACTATGGTTTTTAGCCAAAGCCGTTATTTCTTCCTGCAAGGCGAGCCAATGCCATAGGAGAAGTAAGTGCTCCGGCTCTATCCAGTAATCCAGCTCAACGGAGGCAATCATGAGCATTTTGGTAACCGGCGCATCGGCCGGTTTCGGGCGGGCCATCTGCCGCACGCTTGCAGCAGCGGGCTACCACGTGATCGGCGCGGCGCGGCGTACCGACAAACTGGACGAACTATGCGTGGAATTGGGTGCCAACTTCCTGCCGCTGCAAATGGACGTGGGCGATACCGCCTCGGTGGACGCCGCACTCAAAGGGCTACCTGAAAACTTTGCCCGGATCGACTGCCTGGTGAACAACGCCGGCCTGGCATTGGGTTTAGACCCAGCTCATCAAGCCGATTTTGCCGACTGGCAAACCATGATTCAAACCAACATCATCGGCCTCACCTACCTCACCCGCCAAGTGCTGCCCGGCATGGTGGCGCGCGGCAGCGGCTATGTGATCAACCTCGGCTCAGTGGCTGGCACCTACCCCTACCCCGGCGGCAATGTGTATGGCGCCACCAAAGCCTATGTGCGCCAATTCAGCCTGAATCTGCGCGCCGATTTGGCCGGCACGGGCGTGCGCGTGAGCAATATCGAGCCCGGCTTGTGCGGCGACACCGAGTTTTCCAACGTGCGCTTCAAAGGCGACGACCAACGCGCCGCCGATTTATATAAAAACGTGGACTACATCCGCCCCGAAGACATCGCCGATACCGTGCTGTGGCTCTACCAGCGCCCCGCGCACATGAACGTGAACAGCATCGAAATCATGCCGGTGGCGCAGAGCTTCAACCCGCTCGCCGTTGTACGCCATCCCAGCCAATAATAATAGGAGGCAGCCATGACCAAGCACTCCGCACCCGACTACAAAACCACCATCATTGCCCGCGCTCGCGAACAAGGCCTGCAGATTACCACCCTGCGCGAGCAGGTACTGGATATCGTTTTGCGGCAGGAAGGCGTGATTAAAGCCTACACCGTGCTGGCGCAAATGCAGCAGCAGAGCAACGGCGTGGTGGCGCCGCCTACCGCCTACCGCGCGCTCGATTTCTGGGCCGAACACGGCGTGCTGCACAAAGTGGCCGCGGTGAACGGCTACATTTTATGCAGCCACGCCCGCCACCATTGCGATGCCCACTGCCACAGTAGCGACGAACAGCAACGCCACCACAGCGCCTTCATTTTGGTGTGCACCGAATGCGGCAACACCGATGAGCAAACCCTCTCCCGCGAATGGCAGGCACTTTGTGCCGGCGTAGCCGCAGGTGGGTTTAGATTAAAAGAAGAACATGTTGTTTTAACAGGAATATGCAAACAATGTCAGAAATAAAGAAAGCAAAAGTACATCTGTTTTCCGGCTTTTTGGGAACAGGTAAAACCACCGCCCTGCGCCACCTGATGGAGCAAAAAAAACCCGATGAAAAATGGGTGATCGTGGTAAACGAATTCGGTGAGATTGGCATCGACGGCGCCGTGTTGAGCGACAACGGCATCCCCGTGGCCGAAATCGCCGGCGGCTGCCTGTGCTGCGTGGCCGGTGCGCAAATGGGCACCACCATCAACCGCATGGTGAGCGGCAACAAGCCAGACCGCATCATCATCGAAGCCAGCGGCCTAGCACACGCCGCCAGCGTGATCGACGAGCTGCGCGCCAAGCCCTTCGACCAAATGCTGGATATCGGCGCCGTGTTTACTCTGGTCGATCCGCGCCAATTCACCAACCCCGACTACGCCAACCAGCCGCTCTACCGCGACCAAGTGAGCGTGGCCGACGTGCTGATTGCCAACAAAACCGACATGTGCAGCCCCGAAGAAATGGCCGCCTTCCGCAGCAAAGCCGCCCAGCTCTTCCCGCCCAAAGCCGCCGTGCTGGAAACCACCGACGCCTATTTAGACATCGCCCTGCTGGAAACCCCGGTGGTGGAAAAAAGCCGCTACCGCATCAAAGAGCTGCCCGACAACAGCATGGGCCTGCAATCGCAAGGCTACACCTTCCCTACCGGCAGCAGCTTCGACGGCGAAAAGCTCACCAAATTCTTCAACGACCTGCCCAAACTGTGCGAAGGCCTTGTGCGCGCCAAAGGCGTGTTCCAAGTTCTCGGCAGCTGGGTGTGGCTCAACTGGAGCGAAGACCAATGGGGTGCCAACCAAGTGGCCTGGCGGCGCGACAGCCGCTTTGAAGTGATCGCCAAATCCTTCGACAGCGACACGCTGGAACAAAGATTGCAAGCCACGCTGGAGAAATAAAACGGAAAGGCTACCTGAAAAAGGTTTCAGGTAGCCTTTTATCGTATGCCTAATAAAACACGGATGCCCCGTTCCCATTTCCCGTTCAAAAACCGATTTCAGGCAGCCCCAACATTCATTGAGGCTACCTGAAACCCCATTTTTCAGGTAGCCTTTCCACTTTTCTTGCCAGCCGCCAATCCATCATGCTCACCCCGCAAAGCTGCGACCTGTTCCAACGCCCGTTTTTCCAGTTCGCCCAAATCCGCCAATACCAGCCCGAAACCGAGGCGCAAACCAAGGCCGACTACAAAGCCGCGTGGCAAGTGTGGCGCACGCTGGCTTTTCAGGTAGCCTCAGAATTGGGCGCAGGCTTTGCCCCGCCGCATATCGAACGCTGGTGCAACGGCTGGCAGGTGCGCGCCCACTTTTTCGCCTATTTCAAATATCAAACCCATGCCGATACGGCGGTCATCCTCTCGCTACTGCTCAACCGCCGCAGGCTCACCGCCAGCCTCGAATGGCACGAATACCGCGCCGCCCGCTCCACCCTGCCGCTGGCCTGCTACCAACAGGCTTTGGCCGATTTCCCGCACGCCGAGTTTGCCGACTTCCAAATCTGGCACGGCAGCGACAGCGAATACGCCGACTACCCCGCCATCGCCACCGCCCCGCCAGAAGCCTTCGCCCTGCGCAGCCCGCAAGACTTCCTCTGCCTCGGCCGCCACTTGGAGCGCGACCAACTGGAACAGGCCGACAGCGCGGCCTGGCTAGTCGAAACCCTGCGCCGCCTGCTGCCGGTGTACGAAGCCTGCCACAACGTGCGGCTGTGAGCGGAAGCAAGTGCTCCTAATCACTACTGTCAAAGGCTATATTACATAAGCGAAGAGAGTGCAAATCTATTCATACAACGTTTCAGGTAGCCTCCACCTGCCTAAACCTAGCACGCCAAAATAGAATAATCACAATCTAATTGGCGGGCTGGCTTCCCGTCTGCTGGCGCAGCCGAACGGAGCGCGGCTTTTCGGGAAACAAGGGCTTGCATGTTCGAAGCGGCGCAGCCGCAAGTTGCGAGCCCGCCCGAAAAACCGAGTGAAGTGAGGGAAGTTTGGCGAAGCCAAACCTGTGCCCGCAGTCGCCTTTCTTTGCTTCCTTTCTTTGGCGAAGTAAAGAAAACGAGGTCTCCGAAGGGGGGCGAGTTTCTGTGAAGCAAAAACGAAGTTAAAACAAGGCCTCTGCAAGAGAGTTTGTTTTTGCGAAGCTAAATTGAGTGCCCGCGCGGGCATGAAGCGCAAGGATAAATAGAGCGCAAATATAAAGGCTACCTGAAAATGCTTATTTCGAAAATTCAAACCAAACGGCGGCGTGGCAATGCCGCCCTACCCCATTATCAACGGAGAAACCCATGGAGCTTTCCTTTATCCTGCTGCTCATCACAGGCTTTTTGGCCGGGCTGATGGATGCGGCCGTTGGCGGCGGCGGGCTGTTGCAGCTGCCCGCGCTGTTCGGCGTGCTGCCTCCCGCCACGCCCGTGCCCACCGTGCTGGGCACCAACAAGGCGGCTTCGTTCGCCGGCACCTTCACCGCCGCCGGCCAATTTGCCCGCCGCCTGAAGCTGCCGTGGAAAATGCTGCTGCCCGCCGGCGCGCTGGCTTTTACCGCCTCGTTCGCCGGCGCGAAGCTAGTGGCCTATGTGCCGGTGCAATATATGAAACCGGCCATGCTGGTGATTATGGTGGCGATGTTTGTGTACACCTTCTTCCGCAAAGATTTGGGGCAAACCGAGCGCACCCACGCGCTCACGCGGGGCGAAATGCTGCTGGGCACGGCGTTTGGCGCAGCTATCGGCTTTTATGACGGCCTGTTCGGCCCGGGCACGGGCAGCCTGCTGGCCTTCGTGTTCGTGCGCTTTTTTGCCTACGATTTCCTCACTGCCACCGCCTGCGCCAAGGTAATCAACCTGATGACCAATCTGGCCGCGCTGAGCTTTTTCATCCCCAGCCAACATGTGCTATGGCACTGGGCGCTGCCGCTGGCGGCAGCCAACCTAAGCGGCGGCTTCTGCGGCGCACGGCTAGCAGTGCTCGGCGGCAGCCGCTGGCTGCGTTATGGCTTTATGGCTTTGCTGTGCCTATTGATTGGCAATTTTGCCCGCCAGCTGTGGTCAGCCTAAGAGATAGCTGAAGCAATTATTTTTTCCTACAAGGCAGCAAGTCGCAGACAGTACGGAAGTACGGCAAGACGAACCAATGCAGTAGCGAAAGTGAAGTTAATCCGCTATGCCTGAAACCCAACAAGGAAACCCCATGCCAATCAAACTCATCGTCGGCCTCGGCAACCCCGGCACCGAATACGAAGACACCCGCCACAACGCCGGCTTCTGGCTGCTGGACGAACTCGCCCGCAAATGGCAGGCCAGCTGGCAGGACGATAAAAAATTCTTCGGCAGCCACGCCCGAAGCACACAGCCCGAAGGCGAAATCCGCCTACTCAAACCGCAAACCTATATGAACCTCTCCGGCCAATCCGTGCAGGCACTCGCCGCCTTTTATAAAATCAAACCCCAAGAAATCCTCGTGATCCACGACGAACTCGACCTCGAGCCCGGCCGCATCAAATTCAAGCTCGGCGGCGGTAACGGCGGCCACAATGGCCTCAAAGACATCCAAGCTCGCCTCGGCACACCCGACTTCTACCGCCTGCGCCTAGGCATCGGCCACCCCGGTGATCGCAACGAAGTAGTGAATTATGTGCTGAAAAAACCCCGCTCCGAAGACCGAGACCTCATCAACCAAGCCATCATCAAATCCATCCACGCCCTGCCCGACATCCTCATCGGTAAAATCGAAGCCGTCCAACGAATGCTGCATAGCAAATAGCGGCGCAGTATACCTGAACGAATAAAGGCTACCTGAAAAATTAGCGCAGTACGCAAACCAATCCACCCGACCAAACCAATCTTTTCAGGTAGCCTTAACCTTTGCACCCCCCATCCCTCATCTCGGCCATCCCCCCCTAAGGAGATTACAATGTTGCGTCATTCACTATGGTTGCTACTGTTGCTCGGCAGTAAGCTGGCCGCTGCGCCTATTCAAGGTTTCTACACCACGCAGGGCGATTGGGAGCTGGCCTGCGACAACACTGGCACGTGCCGTGCCGCAGGCTATGCCAACGAAGAAGACTCTCACGGGCTGCCGGTTTCCCTGCTGCTGCAACGCGCCGCCGGCGAGCGGGCTGTCGTGTCTAGCCATCTGCAAATTAGTTATCAAGATAATTTGGCTCGGCAGCAAACCGTAACTGAGTTACGTATCGACAACCACACAGTTGGCCGAGTTGTATTCACTGATCAGGGTGAAGGTGTAACCAAATTACCTGCCTCGCAAACGCAAGCTCTGTTGGCAGCCTTAAAACGCCGAGCTGCCATCAGTCTACACACAACAAACGGCACGGTATGGCGGCTGTCGGCCAATGGTGCCACTGCCATTTTGCGCCGCATGGATGCGTTCCAACGCCGCAACGGCACTCCCTCTGCTCTCATCAACCCCGGCCACAGCCGCCGCCCCGTGTTGCAGCCGCAACCCTTACCGATAATCCATGCGGCAGCTGTACCGGAAATGCCACGCATTCAGCCAAATAGTGCGCTGGCAAACAGTAATAGCCCGTCTATGCCGATGGTGCGCGTATTAAAACGCCATACCCCGCGATACCGTGCATTGGTGCAAAAACTGCGTCGTTTGCCGCAGGCAAAATTCTGCGAGTTTGTTGATTCAACAGAGGAGACCCCAAAAATCGAAGCCTACCGCTTGAGTGGCGGCCATATACTGATACGAGCCGACTGTATGCATACGGCTTCGAACGGTGTAACCCAATTTGTTACAGTAACCAACAGGGATTTTTCACGAATCGAATCAATACTTGGCAATAAAATTAACGAAAGTTATAGATATGACGGCATCATATCCAACAACTGGAAAGAACGCGGTTTCGGCGATTGTTGGGGGCATGAAAACTGGATTTGGAACGGCAGAAAATTTAGCCTGACTTATTCCGCCACCGATCAAATGTGCCGTGGATTTGCCGGCGGTGCGTGGACAATGCCCACCTTCATCTCCCTGCCCACCGGCACGCCTGCAGCCGAAAAAAGAGCGGAGTGGATTAGGGAGTGGCTGAAAGAATATGCCGACTGAACTCTTCTCAATCATCCCAAAGCTATATATCATTTTCAGGTAGCCTTTAAATGAAATAACCTACGCGACTTTATCTTCATGCTTGAGCAGTAGAGCAAACTCAAGCATTTCGCCCATCCCGTTTCCCTGCATTTGGAAATGGCTGAAATCGCCGACCGCATGCTGCGCGCCGAAAGGTTGGTGTTGCTGTTTGAAAACTCGATTAAGCCCGACGCACGCCCGAACACGTGGCGACGGGCATGGGTACGGACAGCGTGTCCAAGTTGCGCGAAATCGGGAAGATACTGGCGTATCTAAAAGAACCCGAGCCGCCCAAGGGCATCAAAGACGCGTTTTCCAAACTGCCACTGTTGAAAGACATTTAGAGCATGGCATCGAATGTGGTGAAAATGCCCCATCGACTATCTCGACTTTGCCAGACCCGTCAGCGGACTTGGCAGCAAAATGGGTTTGGACGCGACCAACAAATGGCCGGGAGAAACCGACTGCGAATGGGGACGGGTGATTAAAAAAGACCCTACGGTTACGGCTAAAATTGATGAGATTTGGGGGGGAATTGGGGTTGTAAACCAAAGTGCAGGCTGCTTTTTGCATCTTCCAAACACAGGAAAGCAGCCTGCACTTTGCAGAGGCCGTCTGAAAGCAGCGTTTTAACAAAATTTCCAAACAATATAAACAATATTAGGTATTTTTGAGCATGGAAACACGAAAAACAGCAGTCGTAAATCAGATTCTCGAATCCGATATGTTCGGCATAACGGTTTGTCGGATATAAGTATCCGACCTACGGCTGCTGTTTTAAATAAATTATGAATAATACTTTATATACGTTCGATATCGTTCAGTTTTTATTTTAAAGGATAGTCGATGGATTCTTTTCATTTTTTTGCTCAAGGCAACTTTAAAAAAATTGCAACCGAACAAGGTTTAGACCGTAAATATTTTATATTCCAATTTATCGTATGTAATTTATCTGCCGCCTCCACTTTTTGTTTAATGAAGATTATTCATACCTATACTATTCTCTATATATTAATAACGGCAACTGGTGTTATTAATGGTTTTCTCTTGAGAAGTAGGGTTCTATCTATAGTAAAAAATAAACAAAAGTTTTTATCTGACATGTTTCCCTTAGATATGCCTTTCTTTTTTATAGAATATAAAATACCTATCTTGGCCAGATTTTGGAATAGGGGAATGAAATGGCTTTACCCCCTAAGTTTTTTCTGTTTATTTAGTATTTGTTTTTCGATATATATTCTTAATAAAGAAGGGGGATGGATGCCTTATTTCACCTGCTATTTGTTTGGATTCGTTTATCCATTATGCACTTATATCGTTTTTTTATCCCGAGATTATAAACGTATCCAACCATAGCAGCACCCAAACCCCGATTTGAAAGGAACGCCGTGAAGCGATTGCTGTCTGGCTGTTATTTGTGATGATATCGGCAGCGGGGCTGGCATTTGTTTGGATAATTATTGCTGGGCAGGTGTGATAGGCTTTCAGGTAGCCTTTATCAATGATGAACAAGGTGGTTCTGAAAATAAAATGAGCAATAACGAATTGATTGAACAAATCAAAAATCCGCAAACCCCGCTGCGGGACAAAATCCCACTGATTTTAGACCTTGCCGAACAACGTAATCGGGAAATCTACCCGTTGATTTTGGCCGCACTAGACAGCGCGGAATACACCAAAGTTCGCGGTACGCTGATTTATGCCTTGGCAAACTATCCGGCAGAGCCTTTGTTTGAGAAAGCCATTGGCTGGCTGATTGACGGCAATTTCGAAATGGCGCATGAAGCAACGGGCATTCTCGACAAAATTGAAAAAATAGAAGGCGTACGTGCAGACAAAGCATATGCCGCCCTCTCTACCGCGTTGGACAATCCTGCCAACGAAACATGGCGCGTTGAACTGTTGGAAGAGGTGCTGGGGATGTTTGAATAGCAAAGAGAAACGCGTAGATAAAGCCTATATCGCCTAATAAAGGCTACCTGAAAACCTAAAAAGCAGCCTGCACTTCGAATTCGCAAAGTGCAGGCTGCTTTTCCCACCTCCGCCTTCACACCGCCATTCCTTGTCACATGCTAAAAACCCCTATACCATTCAATCCACTAATCACCAACACGGCCAAACCCCATGCCCTCATCCCTTCCCTTCTCCCCTGCCGAACTCTGGCAAATGCTGCTCACACATTTATGGCTTTCCGGACTGGCTTTGTTCGCGGCAGTGGCAATTGCGGTGCCTGCCGCCGTGTTGTTTGCGCGCAGACAGCGGGCAGCGGAAGCGGTATTGCAGTTCACCAATATATTGCAAACCATCCCGTCTTTGGCACTGCTGGGTTTGCTGATCCCGTTTGTCGGCATTGGATCACCGCCCGTCTTGATTGCGCTCACGCTATACGCGCTGTTGCCGATTTTTCAAAATACCTATTTGGGGCTGACCCAAATCGACCAATCGATTCAAGATGCGTACACGGCATTCGGGCTATCACGTTGGCAGTCGCTATGGCGGATTGAGCTACCGATGGCGTTGCCTGCCATGATTTCGGGCATCCGCACAGCGGCAGTGCTGATTGTTGGCACGGCAACACTGGCGGCGTTAATTGGCGCAGGCGGCTTGGGTAACCTGATTCTGCTCGGTATCGACCGCAACAACATGACGATGACGTTTACCGGTGCATTGCTCTCCGCGTTACTGGCTGTCAGCGTAAGCGGCATTATCGGGCTGTTGCAGAAATCGCGACGCAAGTTGCCGATTATTTTGGCATTGGCGGTGGGCCTCGGCGCACTCGGTCTGTCGCAGATTTCATTTACGCCTACCACAAAAAATGTGGTGATTGCCGGTAAAATGGGTAGCGAACCGGATATTCTGATTAACATGTATAAATTATTGATTGAACGTGAAAATCCGAATGTGAAAGTCATAGTCAAACCTAATTTCGGCAAAACCACCTTCCTGTTTAACGCACTGAAAAGCGGTAAAATTGACATTTATCCCGAATTCACCGGCACAGTGTTGGAAGCCTTAGTACAAGTACCACCTGAACAGAAAAACCGCCATCTGTCGCCCGATGAAACCTATCGACTGGGCAAACAATTATTGGCGGAACAATATCAGTTAGAGTTTCTGCCGCCTATGTCTTATCAGAACACTTATGCGTTGGCAGTTAAAGAAAGCTACGGCGCGGTGCACCAACTGAATGCCATCAGCGACTTAAAGCAGGTTGCGCCCGATATTCGGGCAGGTTTCTCACTGGAATTTACCGACCGAGCAGACGGCTACAAAGGCATGCAGGCTGCCGGTATCACGCTAAAACATATTGTTAGCCTAGAACCTGCCCTGCGCTATACGGCGCTGCTGAACGACAAAATCGACCTGGTGGAAGCCTTTTCCACCGATGCCGAATTGAAGCAATACCAGCTGCGCCTGCTGAAAGATGATATTTCCCTATTCCCCGCCTATCAGGGCGCGCCACTGATGAAAGCAGAATTTGCCGAAAAAAATCCTCAAATTGTGACCGCACTTAACCGACTGGCGGGAAAAATCAGCGAAGAGGAAATGAGCGAGATGAACTACCGCGTAAAAGTGCAAGGCGAAAGCGCGGAAAACGTGGCGCGGGATTATTTGGAGAAAAATGGGTTGTTAGGAAAGTGAAATTGGTAGCAGGCTACCTGAAAGCATCAGATTCTTAGGGAGGTATTATGAAAGCCGTAAAAATCTACCAAGCCGGCGGTCCAGAACAACTGATTTATCAAGACGTGCCAACACCTGATATCTAAAGAGGGTTGGTCACTGGTAAAAATTAAAGGCTTCGGCATCAACCATTCCGAGATTTTCACACGCGAAGGCAAATCGCCATCCGTCCAATTTCCGCGCATCTTGGGCATTGAATGTGTGGGCGAAGTGGCGCAAAGTTCCACGCCCGCGCTGGCGGTCGGACAAAAGGTCGTCTCTATTATGGGCGAAATGGGGCGCGCCTTTGACGGTAGCTACGCCGAATATGTGTTGCTACCCAACGAGCAAATTTACCCCGTTCATACCGACTTGGATTGGACAACCCTTGCCGCAATTCCCGAAACCTACTACACCGCATTCGGCTCATTGCAGCAGCTTCGTATCGCGCCGCAAGATCGTGTGCTGGTACGTGGTGCAGGCAGCGGCGTGGGCGTAGCCTTTGCACAGCTGCTTAAAGCGCAGTTTCCGCATGTCGTACTGCATGGTTCAACGCGTAATCCTGTCAAAGCTACCCGTTTGCAAGCGGTCGGATTTGACGAAGTGATTACTGAAGCCGATGGCAAACTGCAAACTGACCAAAGCTACGACAAAATTCTGGAATTGGTCGGGCCGGCAACTTTGCGTGATTCCTTCTCCCACATCAACGAACACGGCATCGTTTGCAATACGGGGCAGCTTGGTAACATATGGTACGTGAACGATTTTGAGCCGATTATCGAACTCAAAAACAACAGCTATCTCACCGCCTTTTATTCGGGCAATGTGTCGCAAGCCAAGCTGGATGCGATGTTTGACTATATCCGGCAGTTTAATGTGAAAATCTTAATTGAACGCGTGTTTGCATTGGAACAAGTTCCCGAAGCCCACCGTTTTTTACAAAGCACGGACGGATTTGGGAAAGTGGTGGTGGTGAACGAATAAGGCTACCTGAAACCCAAAAAGCAGCCTGCACATGGTTTGACAGAAACCCTGCAAACGGCAAAGCCATCACTTTTGAAAACGCATAAGGAAAACACCATGAATCTAGCCATCACAGGCGCCAGCGGCAACATCGGCGGCATGGTCGCCCGTCATCTAAACACACGCGGCCTGCCGCTTATCCTGCCGCTGCGCAACCCCGCCAAAGCGCCCGACCTGCCGAACTGCGAAGCGCGACGGTTTGCCTATGGCGATTTGGAGCTTGCCAAGCAGGCGTTAAACGGGGTGGACGTGCTGTTTATGGTGTCTGCCGCCGAAAGCCCAACACGCGAGCAGGAGCATTTGACTTTGGTGCAGGCTGCTTCGGAAGCGGGCGTGAAGCACATTGTCTATCTCTCTTTTGCACAAGCGGCGTTGGACAGCACCTTCACGCTAGCGCGTACCCATGCGGTTACCGAAAATTCAATCCGGCAAACAAATATGCGCTACACCTTTCTGCGCGACAATTTTTACAGCGAGATGATGGCAACGATTACCAACACAGACGGCATCATCGCAGGCCCTGCCGACGATGGGCGCGTTGCCTGCGTTTCGCAGCGCGATGTCGCCCAAGCGGCGGCAAACGTCATCGCCGACATCGCATGCGGCAACCACCGCCACGACAATCAGACCTACACGCTAACCGGTTCTCAATCATTAAGTTTTGCTGAAATAGCCGCCGTCTTAACCGAAATCACCGGCAAACCGCACCGCTACTACAACGAAACCCTAGAAGAAGCCTTCGCCAGCCGCAAAGCCGCGTACCCTGACACGCCCGATTGGCAGATTGAAGCGTGGGTTTCCACTTACACCGCCATTGTAAAAGGCGAACTTGCCGCCGTTTCAGACGACCTGCCGAAATTGTTGGAACGTGCACCGCTTAATTTTGAAGATGTAGTAAAGGCGCAATATGCAAAATAATCTTGTCCCGTTTATCGAATTTCGCGGCGCAGGCAAGCACTATGACGGCAAATATGCCGTGCGCGATTTGGATTTGACCATTTATCAGGGCGAATTTTTCGTGTTGGTGGGCGGTTCGGGCAGCGGCAAATCCACCACTTTGCGCATGATTAACGCGCTGATTGAACCGACCGACGGCAACGTTTATCTGCACGGCAAACGAATTAAAGACTACAACATCCGCCAGCTGCGCCACCAAATCGGCTATGTATTGCAGCAAATCGCGCTTTTTCCCACTATGACTGTGGCGGAAAACATCGAACTCATGCCAGACGTACTGGGGTGGCCGAAAGCAGAACGCAAAACGCGTGTGAATGAGTTATTGGAACTGGTGGAACTCGACCCCGCGCACTACCGCGACCGCTACCCGCACGAACTTTCCGGCGGTGAACAGCAGCGCATCGGCATTTTGCGAGCCATTGCCGCCAAACCCCAGGTGCTGCTGATGGACGAACCGTTTTCCGCGCTCGACCCGCTGGTGCGCACCGTGCTGCAAGACCAAATCGCCATGATTCACCAGAAATTCGGCACCACCATCGTGTTCGTAACCCACGATATGCAGGAAGCCCTGAAACTCGCCTGCCGCATCGGCGTGATGCACAACGGCCAACTGGTACAAATCGGCACGCCCGAAGCCATCAAAAAGCAGCCTGCAAACGATTACGTGCAATCGCTGTTTTCTACCGCCGACGCACCCGATGCCGAACGCATCATCCACCAATTCCTGCGGCTGGACCCACAAGGACAGGAGGCGGTGAGAAGGGCATTGCTTTGATGCGCGTTTGAGGCTACCTGAAAATATGGAAAAGCAGCCTGCACCTTGAATTTCTCAAGTGCAGGCTGCTTTTGCTATTTTTCAAACAGCCCTCAGCTTCTAAAGGCCGCCTGAAACGCTCAAATATCCACAATCTGATGTTCCATCCCTTTCACCGGCGGCAACCACGGCGAGTTGGTCAGGCAACGTTGCCACAACAGATCGGGCAGGCGGTGGTGGTCGGCACGGTCGGGATCGAGTGCGGTTTGGATGTCGGTATCGCGGTTTTCGCGCACTAAGTCGGCCAAATCGGGGTTAATCATCACGGTTTTGCCCAGCGCGATAAACTCCGCCCAGCCGGTATTAAACGCCTTGGCGATGTCGCTGCCGGTGTAAAGGTTGCCCACGCCGATTAAGGGCAGGCGGCCGGCGATGCGTTCGTGCAGCAGTTCCATACGGGCGCGATGGAGGTCTGCGCCGCGTCGGGCTTTTTTGTAGAAATCGTGCAGGGAAACATGCAGATATTGCAGCGGTTTTTGCACCAACGCGTCCACAAGGGCGAAGGTTTCCGCCATGGTGATGCCCTGCTCGCCCGGCTCTTCGGGCGAGAATCGGTAGCCCAAGATGAAGTCGGGTTTGGCGTGCGCTTTGACGGCGGCGGCCACGGCATCGACCACGGCCAGCGGGAAGCGCAGGCGGTTGTGCAGACTGCCGCCCCATTCGTCGGTGCGGCGGTTAGTTTGGGCGGACACGAATTGTTGCAGCAGGTAAGCGTTTGCGCCGTGGATTTCCACGCCGTCAAATCCGGCCTGCACCGCGAGGGTGGCGGCATTGGCATAGGCGGCAATGAGCTGTTCGATTTCGGCGGTGGTCAGTTCGCGCGCGCCCGTGGTCTCATCGACGGACGGAGCGACGATGTCGCCGCAAAGTTCTTTGGGGGCGAGTTTGCCGCCGTGGTGGATTTGCAAGATGGCTTTCGCGCCTTGCGCTTGGGCGATTTGGGCTACTTCGCGCAGGCTGGGCAGGTCGTCCTCATTGATGGCGTATGGCTGGCCGTTAAAGGTTTTGCCGTTAGCCTGCACCAGCGTGGCGGCGGTGATAAACAGGCCGAAACCGTTGAAGCGGTTTTGCAAAAACGTGCGCTCTTGGTCGGTAATATGGCCGTTTTCATCGGAGGAAAAATGGGTCAAGGGGGCGACGGCGAGGCGGTTGGGAACAGTGGCGCCGTTGTTGAAGGTGTAGGGCTGGAAGACGGGGTTCATGTTGGATTCCTTTCGGGGTGTGAGTTTCAGGTAGCCTGAAGCGGCAGGTGTATTCGGTATACGCGCAGTTGCCGCATCAGCAACACTTTGCTAGTTGGGCGGTTTGGCTTGGTTTTCAAGCAGAAGGCTACCTGGAAACAGCACGAAGCAGCCGGTGCTCTCCCCATATAGCTAACTTCAATCTATCTGGATAAGCGGCTTTTTGGCTTTCAGGTAGCCTTTCACATCATCTCAAGCTGCTTATTCGGGTGTACAATCTCTTCTGCAAGATTCTCATTTCTATTTAGTCCAACAGGCTACCTGAAAGCAGAGCTGCAACCCAGTTTCTATACAGCTCAAATCTCCGTTTAAGGAAACGCCTGCAGGCAGCCCAGTTCAGGAGAGATGCTATGCTAAAAATCCAAAACACCGTCAGCGAAACCCTGCTGATTCCGCTCTACATGAAATACCTCGATGCACAGCAAAGCCGGCCGATACTGAACGACCTCGCCGCCCTGCGCCTTGTGCCGCAAATCGACTACGACTTCGCCCGATTCCGCACTGCCCGCAACAGCCGCGTAGGCACAGCCCTGCGCGCCCGCTACTTCGACCAAGTGGCCGCCGACTTCATCCGCCGATACCCAGAAGGCATCGTTGCCATCCTCGGCTGCGGGCTCGACAGCCGCCGCGAGCGGCTCGGCAGTACCGCCGACCATACCCCTTTCTACCAGCTCGACCTGCCCGACGTCATCGCCCTGCGCGAAACACTGCTGCCGCCGCAAGCCAACGAAACCTTCATCCCCGCCTCCGCATTCGACACTGACTGGATGGAACAGCTGCGCCAAAGCCACCCCGCCGCCCCCGTGTTCTTTATCCTCGAAGGCGTGCTGATGTATTTTGCCGAAGCCCAAGTGCGCGAACTGTTCCAACAGCTTGCCCAACGCTTCCGCGGCGAAATCGCCTTCGACGTGGCCGGCACGTTTATGGTGAAGCATTCCGACCAACACGACGCCCTCAAACACGCCCGCGCCCGCTTCGATTTCGCCTGCGACGACGACCGTCAAATGGAAAGCTGGGCCGCCAACCTCCATCTTGTGTCTGCCAAACGCATGACCGATTTCCCCGAAGCCAAAGACATCGGCCTCAACTACTGGCTCATGCGCCTATTTCCTAAAATCCGCCATGCCTATCGATTGCTGCACTACCGGATTGATTAGGGCAAACAGAACAAAGGCTACCTGAAATTTCAGGTAGCCTTTTCAGCCCAACAGACAATGCCACAAATTCAGGCATCCTGGCATTAGCGTTTGAAAATTAACAGCCCAAACCTAGATGCCCGATAAACCCTTATAATCGAGCTACCAACTTTTCAGCCAGCCTCATCCCAACACACCACAGAAAGCCCACCATGCTCATCCTGCTCGACCAAGACAACGTGCTCGCCGACTTTGAAAGCGGATTCCGCCGCCATTGGCGCGGTCGCTTCGGCGAAGACGCGCCGATAGAAGGCAAAGAACACATTTTCTACATCCGCGACCGCCTGCCCGAGCACCTGCGCCCGCACGCGACCGAACTCTACGGCGCAGTCGGTTTCTTCGAAAGCCTGCCGCCAATGCCCGGCGCAATGGAAGCTGCCCACGCCCTTTTGGCTGCCGGCCACGACGTGCGCATCTGTACCGCGCCGGTAAACCAATACCGCTACTGCGCCGGCGAGAAAATCGCCTGGGTGGAACAACACTTGGGCGCAGGATGGACACGGCGCGTGATTATCGCCAAAGACAAAACCTGGGTGCGCGGCGACATCCTCATCGACGACAAACCGACTATCGAAGGCAGCCTGCCGCCCCTGTGGCAACACCGCCTCTACGATGCGCCACACAACCGCCACCTGAAAGTACCGCGCATTGTGTGGACACAGCCGGAAACCTGGGCTGATTTGCTGGATAATTGATACCGCCAGCTTGAAGGCTACCTGAAAAATGAGTGCAACTGTTTTTCAGGTAGCCTTTCTTATTTAAATAGCACGCCACTCTGCTCCCCGGCTGATAATTATCTTTTCCGCTCATCCGCACCTAAACTCTGCTTATGCAGAAACTACTTTCCTGCTTTTCAGGTAGCCTTCACTATTCTGCTAAATCGGCGGGGAAATTTATTCACAGCCAATCAATCTGCCTGTTGCCTGCCGCTTTTTCCGTTGTTATACTCATTTCCCGATTAATGAAATAAATCTGCGGCCAACGTCCATCCGGCCACAAAGCTAAAGCGCTTATTTCTCCACATCGGGCAATAAACGGAGAAATTGGGCTTTGGCTTTTGCTTTTGGCGGATGTGGATTAGGCGCAGGAAAGGAGAAAGCAAAATGAATGCCGTAGTGTTGGCTGTGCTGGTGATGCTGATTTTGTCGGCGGCACGGGTACACGTTGTGTTGAGCCTGGTTATTGGCGCATTTGTGGGCGGCCTGGCCGCTGGGTTGCCGCTGGCGGATATTACCGACCCGGCCACCCATGAAGTCATCACCAAAGGCGTGATTACCCATTTTCAAAGCGGCTTGGCCGGCGGTGCGAAGATTGCTCTCTCCTATGCCATGCTCGGCGCATTTGCCATGGCGATTGCCCACTCCGGCCTGCCCTATCAGCTGGCTGGCATGGTGGTGCGCAAAATGGGCGGCAATGCCAGCCGCGACCAAATCCCTTCCGGCGTAAACGGCCTGAAATGGGGGCTGATTGGTGCGCTCTTACTGATGAGCGTTATGAGCCAAAACATCATCCCGATCCACATCGCCTTCATCCCGATGGTGGTGCCGCCGCTTTTGCTCGTATTCAACCGCATGCAAATCGACCGCCGACTGCTGGCCTGCGTGATCACCTTTGGTTTGGTGACCACCTATATGTTCCTGCCCTATGGCTTTGGCGCGATTTTCTTAAACCAAATCTTGTTGGCCAACATCCAAAAAGCCGGCATGAACGTGCAGGGCATCAACGTGATGGAAGCCATGGCGATTCCCGCCGCCGGTATGTTCACCGGCCTGCTACTCGCCTTCATCCACTACCGCAAACCGCGCCACTACACCAATAATCAGGTGGATTTGAGCTCCGAGCAGGCCGCTGCCAATGCGCCGAAAATTTCCACCTACCGCAGCGTGGTGGCCGTGGTGGCGATTGTGGCTTCCTTTGTGGTGCAGCTGGTGTATAGCGATGCGCTGCTCTTAGGCGCAATGGTCGGCTTCGGCGTATTCATGGCCACCGGCGTGGTGCGCCGCCGCGAAGTAGATGTCGTATTCGACAGTGGTCTGCGCATGATGGCGATGATCGGCTTCATCATGATTGCCGCCCAGGGCTTTGCCGAAGTGATGCAGGCCACCGGCCAGATCGAACCCTTGGTCGACACCAGCGCCAACCTGTTTGCCGGCAACAAAAGCATGGCTGCCCTGGTTATGCTTGCCGTTGGCTTGTTGGTAACTATGGGCATTGGCAGCTCCTTCTCCACCCTGCCTATCATTGCCTCCATCTACGTTCCCCTGTGCGCCAGCATGGGCTTCTCACCGATGGCCACCGTAGCCATCATCGGCACTGCCGGCGCACTGGGCGACGCCGGATCGCCTGCTTCCGATTCCACCCTCGGCCCCACTTCCGGCCTAAACGTAGACGGCCAGCACGACCACATCTACGATTCGGTTATCCCCACCTTCATCCACTACAATCTGCCGCTGATGGCCGCAGGCTGGGTGGCCGCCATGGTGCTGTGATGACGCATAACGACACCGAAGCGCGGCTGGCCGAGCTGGAAATTCAGGTCGCCCTACAAAACGACCTGCTCGACAGCCTGAACGACACTGTCGCCCGCTTGCAGCAAGCCTTAGACTTGCAACAAGCCCAGCTGCGCCTGCTCTACGGTCGCTTGCAAGAGAAAGACGGTAGCGGCACCAACCAAACCTTTAATCCCGCTGCCGAAATCCCACCGCATTATTAAAGGCCAAGCGTGTATCAACCAAGAGGCTACCTGAAAAACATAAAACGTTTTCAGGTAGCCTCTTGCCAACTTGCCCATTCCTTTTTTTATCATTCCGCCTTTCATTTCCACCATGAAGAAAGCACATTATACCCACCCGAATCTCTATCGGCCGCACCACCCTCCTGGCCGGCCTCGTTTGCCTCACTGCCGGCTGTGCCAGCCTAGACACACGTATGAAACGCTTTGTTGGCAAACCCATCGATGCCGTTATCAAATCCTATGGCGTCGAACCAACAGGAGGTAGGGTCAAATCCGGAAACAATCGCTATGCCTACCTCTGGCGCTATACTTACTACTCCTACGGCGGCCGTGAATACGAAGGCAGCAGTCAAAACGGCCCCATCATTACCAACTACTATAGCGACGTCTGCTACGGCCAAAACCAAGACCGCATCTTCTACACTGATAACCAAGGCATCATCGTGGATTATTATTGGCAAAACAGCAACAAATGGCGCGTGAATTGCCGTACTCACCAAATTGGCCGGTATTTCCGAAGATCTCTGTAGTCAACCACATCCTTTAAACTGCATTGATGAGTTTGCCATAACGGAAACGGGTCAGCCACAGCAAAACCTTATCAAATAGTGGAAAAATAAGAGTGGAATAAAGTGGCAAGCCGCAGACAATACAACCTAGTGAGCTTGCACAATAGCATTCTTATTTTAACCCACTACAAATCAAGGCTACCTGAAACTTTCAGGTAGCCTTTCTACACTGCCAACACACTTCAAGCACACAAAAAATAGCAGCCCGAAAGGCTGCCCAAACAAGTTTTACAAAAAGAAATCTGGTGGAGGCGGGGGGAATCGAACCCCCGTCCGAAAGTCCTCTACAAAGCGTTCTACATACTTAGTCTTGCCAACTTAAAATCTCACCCCCATTCCGCCGACAGACAGGCTGTTTGGGAGCCAGTTACCTTAAATCTCATTTCCCGCCAAGTAACCCGACGGGAAACCAGTCAATGTAGAATGACGTTGCGGTAGCTTACGCTACACAGCCCATTGACCAACTGCTGCAACGGCAGGCCTTAGGCGGCCAATGCGAAAGTTTCGTCGTTTGCGACTATTTAAATTCAGTGTTTTACGGGAAATCTGAGACCCCGGTATGCCCGCATCTGCTTCGCAACCCCCGTCGAAACCAAGGTCGCCCCCCAGATAAAGGAAAACGGATTATACGCTGCCGATCGGCTTTGGACAATTCGTTTTGCTGGCCGCTGCCCCAAAGGCTACCTGAAAACGGTTTCTTCAGCGAGGTCGGCCGACGGCTTGGTGTAGCCAAGGCCAATTATCTGCGAAACTAAAAGCCTAAGAGCCCTCTCCACTTCCAGCACAATAAAAAATCGGCCGGAAGATTCCGGCCGATTTTTCCAATCAGGCATTAAGCCAAAGCGGCTTTGGCTTTTTTAACCAGCTGCGCGAAAGCAGCTTTGTCGAATACGGCCAAGTCAGCCAATACTTTGCGGTCCAGCTCGATAGCGGCGCGTTTCAGGCCGTTCATGAATTTGCTGTAAGACAGGCCGTGCTGGCGGGCACCGGCGTTGATACGAGCAATCCACAGTTGGCGGAACTGGCGTTTGCGCTGACGGCGGTCGCGGTAGGCATATTGGCCTGCCTTCATCACCGCCTGTTTGGCAACGCGGTAGACGTTTTTACGACGGCCGCGATAGCCTTTGGCCAGAACTAATACTTTTTTATGACGGGCACGTGCGGTTACACCGCGTTTTACGCGTGGCATATTTCAGACTCCTTTAAGCGTAGGGCAACATTTTGTGAACAGAAGCCACGTCGCGCTCGTTCACCATAGCGGTGCCGCGCAGCTGGCGTTTGTTCTTGGTGGTTTTTTTGGTGAGGATGTGGCGTTTGAACGCGTGGGCGCGTTTGATGCCACCGTTGCCCAGCACTTTGAAGCGTTTCTTCGCACTGGATTTGGTTTTCATTTTAGGCATGGGAAAACTCCATTGGTTTATCGGATTAGGCACCGGGAGGCTGCCTGAGACAGGCCGCACTTAATACCCGAAACCACGGTTTTATGCCGCACACACAACATTGAAGCCGTTTCCCGCGTGCAGCGGAGCGGAAAACGGCGAATTATACGGTTACTTCTTCTTAGGTGCAACCATCATCACCATCTGGCGGCCTTCCATTTTCGGAAACTGTTCCACAGCGGCCACTTCGGCCAAATCGGCCTTCACACGCTCCAGAAGCTGCGCGCCCAAGTGTTGGTGCGCCATTTCGCGGCCGCGGAAACGCAGGGTGATTTTCACTTTGTCGCCATCGGCCAAGAAGCGGGTAACGTTGCGCATTTTGATTTGATAATCGCCTTCGTCGGTGCCGGGGCGGAATTTGATTTCCTTAATCTGCACCTGCTTCTGCTTTTTCTTGGCTTCGTCGCGTTTTTTCGACTGCTCGTATTTATATTTGCCGTAGTCCATCAGCTTGCAGACAGGCGGTTTGGCAGTGGGGGAAATCTCCACCAAATCCACATCTTGTTCTTCGGCCATGGCCAGGGCTTCTTTCACGGTTACGATGCCGAGCTGCTCGCCCGTGCCGCTGATTAAACGCACTTCTTTGGCGTGGATTTCGCCGTTAATCCGTGCTTCGCGTTCTTGTGCGATGATGAATCTCCTATTAAGGTTAGTCTTCTGGTGGTGCGCTTTGGCGCACCTGTTGTTCAGATAGCCTTAGGTGATAACGCTGTTCAACCCGGCTACCAAAACACTGTATTTTATCAAAAACCGCTGCGCTTGGCGCAATGCGCCCGCGATTATAGCAAGTTTCGCCATAAATACACCAAAAACCTGCATTTAGCCACCAAAAACGATACTTCCCGCCAACAATCCAAGCAATCCGTGTTGGCGATACACCCGATTTTGCCTGCTTACTGCCAAACATGCGCTGCGTATCCGCCCAAATTTTTCAGGTAGCCTCCAGTAATCGCCGGTACAGTGCTGCATCTTGCTGCGAAAAACAACAAAACACCACGCGCTCTATCTGCGGGCATTGCGGCAGCGTTTCGCGCACCGTCCGCACCGCAATTTTCGCTGCTTCGCGCACTGGGTAGCCATACACGCCGGTGCTAATACAGGGGAAAACAATGCTTTGCGCACCCTGTTCCGCAGCGAGGCATAGAGAATTGGTATAGGCTGCGGCCAGTAGTTTCGCTTCGTCATGCTGCCCGCCGCGCCACACCGGGCCGACGGTATGCACCACCCAGCGTGCCGGCAGCCGATAGCCTTGTGTGATTTTAGCCTCACCGGTGCGGCAGCCGCCCAGCTGGCGGCACTCGGCCAATAGCTCCGGCCCGGCAGCGCGATGTATCGCACCGTCCACCCCGCCGCCGCCCAACAGCGAGGAATTGGCAGCATTAACTATCGCGTCCACCGCCAGCGTGGTGATGTCGGCTTGGCATACTTCCAAAGTGGCATTCATATTGTTCCCCTTAAGTTTTAAATGAGGCCACCTGAAACTGGCTTCGGCCTTGCCGCAGGCTATTTTCACTATGTTGCAGCAACAGTTTTCAGGTAGCCTGATTTTACGTTGGCACGATACGCCCAGTTTACCGCCCGCCCTGATTTAGAGGCTACCTGAAATCTGTGCTGCCGTTTTAACTGCAGCAAGGCCAAAGCCTTAGCTACGCCAAAACCTTGGTTCACCTCGTTGAAGCCACGCTTTCAGGTAGCCTTTGCCATTTCAGGTACAATAGCCGCCATCTCCGTACTCACACACAACCACCGTGCCCTACTGCCAAGTTGCCCTCAATGTTCCGCTCGACACGCTGCTTACCTACCGTGCCGACCACATTCCCGCGCCCGGAGTGCGAGTGGCCGTGCCGTTTCGCGGCAAAACCGTGGCCGGCATCGTGTGGGGTGCGTGCGAAGAGCCGGAAATCAGCCCGGACAAAATCCGCCCGCTCGCGCAAGTGTTTGAACACGAGCCGCCGCTGCCCGCCGCCTGGCGCAAACTGATTGAATTTACTGCCCGTTATTATCACCATCCCATCGGCCAAACCGCCTTCACCGCCCTGCCCGCCGGCCTGCGCGAAGCCAAGCCCTGCCCGCTGCCGCAGCCGGAAACCTATTTTTCTCTCACCGATTTGGGGCGGCAGCAGCCCGCACCGCCGCCGCACCACCGCCGCAAAGCCGCGCTGTGGCAGGCGCTGCTGGAGGGCTCGGTGAGCCAAAGCGCCGCCCGCACCATCGCGCCGCAGGCCGCCGCTCAGCTGGCAAGCTGGCAGGCGCAAGGCTGGCTGGCAGCCGAAACCGGCGCTTTGCCCGCCCGCCTGCCTATTCCGCCCTCGCCCGTGCCGCTCAACCCCGAGCAGCAGGCCGCTGCCGATGCGGTGGCGCAGGCACAGGGTTTTGTCCCCTTCCTGCTGCACGGCATCACCGGCAGCGGCAAAACCGAAACCTATTTCGAAGCCATGGCCGCCGCGCTCTCGGCGGGCAAACAGGTGTTGTTCCTACTGCCTGAAATCAGCCTAACACCGCAGCTCATCGCCCGCTTACAGCAGCGCTTTGCCGACGTGCCAACTGCCGTGCTGCACAGCCAAACCGCCGCCGGCGAGCGCACCCAAGGCTACCTGAAAGCCATGTGCGGCCAGGTGCGGCTGGTAGTGGGCACACGGCTGGCGGTGTTCACGCCGCTGCCGGATTTGGGGCTGATTGTGGTGGACGAAGAACACGATTCCTCGTTCAAACAAGACAGCGAGCTGCGCTACCACGCCCGCGATTTGGCCGTGTGGCGCGCACAGCAGGCCGGTTGCCCGATTGTGCTCGGCAGCGCCACGCCCTCGCTGGAAAGCTGGCACAAGGCGCAAAGCGGCGGCTACCGCCTGCTCAGCCTACCACAACGCGCTCGTGCGGCTGCCCGCTTGCCCGAAATCCGCCTGATCGACATCCGCCGCGAGCTATTGGACCAAGGCTTCAGCCCGGCCGCTTTCAAGCTGTTGCAACAAAATCATGCTGCCGGCGGCATGAGCATGGTATACCTCAACCGGCGCGGCTTCGCCCCCGCCCTCTTCTGCGGCGACTGCGGCCACACCTTCGGCTGCCCGCACTGCTCTGCCAAACTGGTGCTGCACCAGCGCGCACGCCAGCTGCGCTGCCACCATTGCGGCCTGGCGGTGCCGATTCCGAAAAAATGCCCCGACTGCGGCAACCAAGACCTCACCGCAGTGGGCATCGGCACGCAGCGGGTGGAAGAAGCTCTGCGTGCACAACTTCCCGAGGCCAAAATCGAGCGCGTGGACCGCGACAGCGTCGCCCGCAAGGGCGACTGGCAACGGCTCTACCAACGCATCGCCGAAAACGGCGTGGATATTTTGGTGGGCACGCAGATGCTGGCCAAAGGCCACGATTTTGCCCGCCTGAATTTGGTGTTGGTACTCAACGCCGACGGCAGCCTCTACAGCGCTGATTTCCGCGCCCCCGAGCGGCTGTTTGCTGAACTGATGCAGGTGGCCGGCCGTGCCGGCCGTGCCGAGCTGCCCGGCCGCGTGTTCATCCAAACCCGCCTGCCGGAGCATCGCGTGTATCAAACGCTGCTGCGGCAAAACTATGCCGACTTCGCCGCTGGCGAGTTGGCCGAGCGCGAAAGCTTCGATATGCCGCCCTTCGCCCACACCGCCGCCGTCCGCGCCGATGCCGCCAATATGGCCGATGCGTTGGAGTTATTGCGCCTGGCCGCCGAATGGGTGGCGCAACAAAGGCTACCTGAAAGCGTGGAAACCGAAGCCGCGGAAGTGCTCTGCCTCGGCCCCGTGCCCATGCTGCTGGCCAAACTCGCCGGCCGCGAACGCGCCCAAGTGTTTCTGGAAAGCCCCTGCCGCAAAACGTTGCACCGGCAAGTTTCCCTCTGGCAGCAAGCCCTCGCCGTGCTGGCACGGCAATTTGCCGCGGCCAGATGGTCAGTGGATATCGATCCCTTGGAGACGTAAAGTTTCAGGTAGCCTCTACGCCTCCACCATCTTCCCGATATCGCCAAAAGCTACCTGAAAACCTAAGCTGCTATTTCTCTTTCTCTGCAAAACTGCATAATGCCCGCTTTTCACTTCACAATACAAAAAGGAAAACCGATAAAAACCCTAATTACCGCCACCCAAGCCTGTGCCCGCCAAGCAGGCTGCCAATCATCGGGCATAAAACAAGGCTACCTGAAACAGATTTGCTGTTGTTCATCTTTATCTAGCGAGGGGCAGATGAAAGTGAATTGCTCGTAAACCGTGCCGTAATCGTGTTCCACCACAATCATAGCCGGCACACTGGCATGGTTTCACCCAGAATCGGCTCGCACTCGCCAAGTTTCCAGTCTTTCGGCTCAAAGGGCCGGCCGAGCTCCTGCAAGCTGTCGTACATCAGCGGGGAGGGGAGTTACGATGTCTTTGTGTATGCCGAGGTAGTCTTTGGCCGGCTCGCTGAGTTTTTTGGCCAAGTCTTTGTGGATTTTTCAGTCAGGCCTGCTCTGCCACAGAGACTGCACCGCTTCGGTAAGCTGGCAGATGTGGAGGTGCATGTCAGACCTGTTCAAATCGTCTTTTTCATACCAGGTGGCGATGAGGAAATCACGTCAGCATACGTAAAGCGGTGGCATTCATGCGGAAATCGAGCAGGGCAAACAAATCCAGCTTGTCTCCTACGCCGTCACGCTGTTTCTCTTCGGTGGGTTTCAAGCAATCTTCTTCGACGCTCATCAGGCCGTTTTGCGTATCGGGCAGGTATTTCAGGAAATAATCGTACCCTTTACCGGAAGAAACCAAAATGTTGGAGTGCAAAATAAACATATTGTACGGCCAGTTTTTCGGATTTTCCGGATCGTTGCAAGACATTTCCAGCGTGCCCTCCTTCAACCCTTTCGCCACATAATCCACCGGTGCCATGCCGGCTTTTTCGGCCGCATCGGCTACATCCAGCGGATTGATTTCCAACTGCGGCGCGTTCGAAACCCAACCCATGCAAGCAACTTTGGCACAGTAATCAATTATGGTCAGGCGGCGCATTTCGTCGCCGACATCGGCAGTGGGCAGCTCCCCGGCAGACACGGCTTCGTGGCAGTATTGGCCGGTGTAACCGTAGCAGAATGCTGTACCATCACTCCCCGACCCCGCCCAATAACGCCTACTTAGGCTGGCCTGATCAGCAACTCCCGCCCTGTATGTCTCCTAAACTGAAAGGGCAGTTTACGGGTAACGGCAAAGCGAGCCGACTCAGTAGGAGGTGAAGTGCTTTAGCTGTATATCACTTCGCTGAAACCCCACTTTCAGGTAGCCTTTTGCCGTTCAAACGCCCTTTATGAGGCGCTTCGGCTATAGACAATTCCGCCGCCAAACGGCACAATATGGTTTCGTTCCCAATTCATCGTGTTAGAAAGGAAAGCCTAATGAAAAAATACCTATTTGCCACCGCCGTATTAGCCGCTGTTGCTGCTCCTGCCGCCCAAGCCAAAACCCTGCAGCAAATGCGCAATGAATTCGTGAGCGCTTGCACCCAATCTGCCACCTCTCAGGGCAGCACCCTGAACCAACAAATGGCTCGCACCCTTTGCTCCTGCACCTTCGACGAAACCGGCAAACAATATGGCACTCGCTGGAAAGCCGCGCTGGATGCCTACGACCGCACCGGCAACGACCCCCAGTTTGAAAGCCGCATGAAACGCAACACCCAGGCCTGCGTAGACCGCCACCTCAGACGCCGCTAAACGGTGCACAGGCAGCCCGCCATTTCGCAGGCTGCCTGATTTTTATCTTTAATTCATTCACATCAAAACATTATGTTCAGAAAACTCATCCCCGCCCTATTCCTGCTCGCCCTCATCCCCGGCGCCGCCGCCTATAACCCCTCATCCAGCATGCGTGATTTGTTTATCAGCCGCTGCACCGGCGAAATCGCAGCCGCCGGCATTTCCCACCAATCAGCCGCCGATATCTGCGCCTGCACTTTCAATCAAATCAGCAGCCGCTACGGCAGCAACTGGCCGCAAACCCTCACCAGCCAAGACATCAGCAACAAGTCCGAACTCACCAGATTCATCGACACCGCCACCCGGCAATGCGTCTCCCGCCATGCACCCCGCTAAATGCGGCATGATTCAAACCCACTTTTCAGGTAGCCTTTCCGTCATCATAAAGGCTACCTGAAAACACAAAATCCACTGCTTAAGGAAACTCATCATGCTGATTCGCCGCCTGTTCCCCGCAGCCATTGTCCTCACTGCCCTCGCCGCCTGCCATACCACCGGCAGCAACACCACCAACCAAACGCCCACCACCCCGCGCAGCAGCTTCGTCAACGCCTGCGCCGACAACGCCGCCGAATGGCGGATGACCCCCAACCAAGCCGCCGGCGTTTGCGCCTGCGCCTACGACAAAGTCAGCAGCCGCTACGGCCACAACTGGATTCGCCAGCCCGCCAACCCCAACACCCCGCTGGGCCGCTATTTCATCAGCAGCGTGCGCCAATGTGCCGCCCGCCCCAACGCCAATGCCAACCCCAACCGCCGCAGCATTGCCAGCCACCGCAGCGCCTTCCTCGATCTCTGCACTTCCAGAAACATCGGCACCCCCGCCCAAACCCGCCGCATCTGCGCCTGCACCTACGACACCCTGCGCAGCCGCTACAGCGCCCGCGAATGGCAACGCGTTACCAGCGCCTACGACCGAGGCCAAAGTAATCCCGTCCTCGAACGTCAGATGAGCGCTGCCGCAAACAGCTGCGTCCGCCGTTATCCCGTGCGCTGAATTTATAGTGAATTAAATTTAAATCAGGACAAGGCGACGAGCCGCAGACAGTACAAATAGTACGGCAAGGCGAGGCAACGCTGTACTGGTTTAAATTTAACTCACTATACAGCCAACTCCCTTCACCACACTTCTTTCAGGTAGCCCCATGCCCCAGCCCCGCACCCTGCCCGCCGACTTTGCCGCAGCCTACCGCGAGCGCATGGCCGAACTCGGCTTCAGCGAAAAACCCGCCGCCGAATGGGACGACAAAGCCCCGAGCTTCAGCGCCAAAGTCCTCCAGCCCAGCCCCTACGCCGATGCCTTTATCGCCCAAATGCACCTCCGCCCCGGCGACACCCTGCTCGATGTCGGCTGCGGCCCCGGCACCCTCGCCCTGCGCCTCGCCCCCAAAGTACAGCGCCTCTACGGCCTCGACTACAGCAGCGGCATGCTCCAATGCCTGGAAGCCAACGCCCGAGCCGCCGGCCTTACCAACATCACCCCCATCCACCTGAGCAAAGAAGACAGCTGGCACAACGTGCCCGTGTGCGACCTCGTCGTTTCCTCCCGCAGCGGGCTCGACCGCGACCTCGCCGCCCTCTTTGCCAAACTCAGCGCCCACGCCCGCCACAGCGTGTATTTCACCATCCTCGCCGACGGCCATTTCAACCCGCCCCAAATCAGCCGCCTGCTCGGCCAGGAGCGCGGCCCCTACCCCGGCTACATCTACGCCCTCAACATCCTCTACCAAATGGGCTACGACCCCACCCTCAGCTACATCACCACCCCCGGCCGCCTCGCCGACTGCACCCAACTGCCCGACTTCCTGCAGCGCATGGCCGCCGCCTACGGCACGCTCACCCCCGAACACACCCGACTCCTCACCCAATTCTTCCACCGCCACCACAGCCAATTCGCCGAAGCACCCTTCGCCATGAAATGGGCACTCCTGAGCTGGGATACCGAAGCCGCCGCATAACAAGCGGAAACAGAAAGGCTACCTGAAAACCTTTGCTGCAACGCCATGCAAATCAACACACGGCGTCCCGCCAGGCCGAAAGTTTCAGGTAGCCTCATCTCCCCTCATACCGCACCGGGTGCTTTAATCCGCCCTTCCCGCTACAATAGCCCCTTTTTCCCACCCCGCCCGCCATGAACATCCGCTTCGGCAACACCGTATTCCGCCCGCACCCGCACGGCAGCGCCGTTACCATCGGCAATTTCGACGGCGTCCACCTCGGCCACCGCCACATCCTCGAACGCCTGCGCCGCGAAGCCGACGTGCGCGGCCTCGCCGCCGTGGCCATCGTATTCGAGCCCCAGCCGCAAGAATTTTTCAGCCGGCAGCGCGGTGCGGAAAAACCCTTCCGCCTCAGCCCCCTGCGCGAAAAACTGCGCCTGCTGCGCGACACCGGCTGCCTCGATGCCGTCTGGGTGCTGCGTTTCAACGCCCGCCTCGCCGCCGTATCCGCCGCCGACTTCATCCAACACCTGCTCATCGAACAGCTGCACACCCGCCACCTGCTCATCGGCGACGACTTCCGCTTCGGCGCCGGCCGCCAAGGCGACTTCAGCCTCCTCAGCCGCCGCCCAGAATTCACCACCGAGCGCACCCCCTCCGTGATGGTGCAAGACGTGCGCGCCAGCAGCACCCTCGTGCGCCAAGCCCTCAGCGAAGGCCGCCTCGGCTACGCCGAAAGCCTGCTCGGCCACCCCTATTCCCTCAGCGGCCGCGTGAAACACGGCGCCAAGCTCGGCCGCACCATCGGCTGCCCCACCGCCAACCTCCACCTCCCCCCGTACCGCTACCCGCTCTGCGGCGTATTCGTCATCGCCGCCCACGGCGCATTCGGCACGCGCTACGGCGTGGCCAGCTTCGGCCGGAACCCCACCGTATCCAGCCTGCCCACGCAAAAACTGGAAGCCCACCTGTTCGACTTTGCCGGCCAGCTCTACGGCCAACGCCTGCGCATCGACTTCCTGCACAAACTGCGCGACGAAGCCAAATTCCCCGGCCTGCCCGAGCTGCAAGCACAAATCGCCGCCGATATCGCCCACGCCCGCGACTGGCTGGCGCAACACCAGCGATAGGCACATCATCAGCCGTACTGCCGAATCCGACTAGCACACAAAAGGCTACCTGAAAGCGCAGCTTCAACGAAGTGAAAAACCGCGTGCGTGCGTTCCGCAGCACCCCCACCCATACATGCTGCGCTGGCTTTGGCAGGTGGTTTCGGAAGGCGGGCATTGTGCAGCATTGGCGGAGCAGCAAGATGAAAAGGCTACCTGAAACTTTCAGGTAGCCTTTTGGTTTGAATAGCTTCTACAGCTTCTAACGTTGGTTGTAGTTGCTGTAGTCGTAGCCGGTACAGAAGGCGGTGCCGTTTTTGGTTCTGCTGGCTGAATACAGGCAGTTACCTTTACCGTGGCGGGCTTCGCAGGCACGAATGGATTTTTCTGCCGCCCTGTTGTGGTCTCGGTCATAACCGAAGAAGAAATCGCTCACAGAGTGGAGTTCGCGGCCAGCGGGGAAAGTTAAAACCGCACAGGAGTTGCTGAAAGTAGTCAGTACTTGGCAGTTGCCGCTGCGGCAAAATTTCATGGCATCTTCAATGGCGCGTTGCTCGGTTCTAAACCCGCCTGCATAGGCTATTCTATCTGTGCCGAAATCATTGATGATGGCCATATAAAACGGCGTGCGGCGCAGTTCCGCGATTTCGGCTTGCACCTTTGCCTCGCGCTGCTCCCAGGCACGTATTTCAGCGGCGGTGGGGCCGCGGTTGATCGGCTGTTGCCGTACGGCATTGCGCTCGCGTTGTATCCGATCTGCTTCTGACTGCATGATGCCATTAAAGTTGTGCCATTGCTGCGAGCCAACCGGATAGGGGTTGGCATATGCCAAGCCCGCACTGCCCAATAGCACTGCCGCCAATACGCCCGCTGCCGTGTTCATCATTGATTGCTTCATCTTGCCGCTCCTGTTTGGAAAGGGGAATAAGGGTATTGCCGATGATCGGATTGTAACAAAAAACAAGATATTGTAAACATCTATCCCGCTGCTTGAAGGCTACCTGAAAACCATAGGTCGGATTCACGAATCCGACACCCTGCCCAAAGCTACCTGAAAAAAGGCTACCTGAAATTTCAGGTAGCCTTTGTTTGCTTACAGCCAACTCCAACCCGTCAGCCGCGTGTCCAGCTGGTGCCGTCCGCGCCGTCGCGCAGGGTGATGCCTTGCTCGGCGAGCAGGTCGCGGATGCGGTCGGATTCGGCCCAGTTTTTGTCGGCGCGGGCTTGTTTACGCTGGGCGATGAGGGCTTCGATTTCTTCGTTGCTCAAACCGTTTGCGGTCGCGCCGCCTTGCAGGAATTCGGTCGGGTTGCGTTGCAGCAGCCCGATGGTGCCGGCAAGGGCTTTGAGGCAGCCGGAAAGCTCGGCAGACCGGGTTTTGTTGGCTTCGCCGGCCAGCTCGAACAATACGGCCACGGCCTGCACGGTGTCGAAATCGTCGTTCATGGCGGCGAAGAAGCGGCGGGTGTAGTCGTTGGCTTCGGAGGCTACCTGAAGATGGTTTTCACGAGTTTCGGCAGAGCCAAACTCGGCTGCGGGCGGCACGTTGGCCAGGGTGTTGTAGAGGCGGGTGAGGGCGTTTTTGGCGTCGTCTAAATGCGCATCCGAATAATTCAGCGGGCTGCGGTAGTGGGCGCGCAGGATGAAGAAGCGCACGACTTCGGGATCGTATTGCTTCAGCACGTCGCGGATGGTGAAGAAATTGCCCAGAGATTTGGACATTTTTTCTCCGTCTACGCGGATAAAGCCGTTGTGCAGCCAGTATTTAACGTGGCTGGCGATGCTTTGGCCGTGGTGGGTGTGCGCGTGTTCGTGTCCGCAAACATGGCCGCTGGCGCCAACGCTTTGGGCGATTTCGTTTTCATGGTGCGGGAACTGCAAATCCGCGCCGCCGCCGTGGATGTCGAAGGTATCGCCGAACAGCTTGTCGCTCATGGCGGAGCATTCGATGTGCCAGCCCGGGCGGCCGTTGCCCCACGGGCTTTCCCATGCCGGTTCGCCTGCTTTGGCGGCTTTCCACAACACGAAATCGAGCGGGTCGCGTTTGAAACCGTCCACTTCCACGCGCTCGCCGGCGCGCAGGTCGTCCAGCGATTTGCCGGATAATTGGCCGTAAGCAGCAAACTCACGCACGGCATAATAAACGTCGCCGTTGGCGGCGGGGTAGGCCTTGCCGTTGCGAATCAGGGTTTCAATCATGGCAATCATCTGCGGAATATTTTCCGTGGCCTTCGGCTCAACGTCGGGGCGCAGCACGCCCAAGGCGTCGGCATCTTCGCGCATGGCTTGGATAAAGCGGGCGGTGAGCTCGCCGATGGTTTCGCCGTTTTCGGCCGCTCGGGCGATGATTTTGTCGTCGATGTCCGTAATATTGCGCACATAAGTGAGCGGATAGCCGCACTCGCGCAGCCAGCGGGCAATCATGTCGAATACCACCATCACGCGGGCGTGGCCGAGGTGGCAGTAGTCGTACACGGTCATGCCGCAAACGTACATGCGCACGTTTTTCGGGTCGATGGGGGCGAAGGGCTCTTTTTGGCGGGTGAGGGTGTTGTAGATGCTTAGCATAATGGCAATGGATGTGGTTAGTTAAAGATTTAGAGGCTACCTGAAAATAAAACCACAGCGAAGTTTCTGTGCAGCCGAAATTTATTTGCTATCGGCTTCGGCGGGACAACTTGGGCCTTGGAAGGTGTAGCGCTGGTTAACTTGGGTGTTGTGGACGGAATTGCGTTCGGTGTCGGTGGAGTTGATTGAGAAGGCAACGGCAGGGCGGCCTTGCGGGTCTTCTTTCAGCACCATGCTCACGGTATAAGCATCCAAACCTGGCTTGGCTTGGGCGGGGTTGAGCAGGGTGTAAACCCAGCTGTGGCCGGTTTGGCGTTCTTCAAACCGGCCTTGGGGATAGAGGCCGGTGGTGAGCCGACTTATTTGCTCTTGCAGCCAGGCTTGGCTGTCGGCAGGGATACAAACTTTCCGCTCGGCATGGAAGGAGGGTGAACGCGGGAACGGAATAGCATCGGGCTCGTCGGCGGGGCGGTAGTTGCCGCCATCGTTGCCCTGGTATAAATAGAGGCCTGCGGGGAGCTCGGCGTGGGAAAAAGCAGCGGCAACCACGGCGAGCGCGGACAGGAGGAAGCGGGAGAGGCGCGGCATGTTTTCAGGTATCCTATCAGGTTGTTGGGAAGGGCATTGTAGCCGAAAGCCTTGTTTGCAGCCACCTGACGGGCAAATGTAAACAAACATTTGGAAAGTTTTGAAAACGGTAAATGTTGCAGCGGCGGCTTTTGTTTGCGCGGCGGCTCGCCTATAGTAACTGCTGCAAGCAGCATGCTTTATATTAACTTTTTGTTTTCAATGAAATCTACAAAACAAGGGAATCGATTATGATGAAACGTCTAACCGTTTTAACCCTGGCCGCCACCTTTGCCCTGAACGGCTGCGTTACCGACCCGGTTACCGGCCAGCAGACTATTTCCAAAACCGCTCTATTCGGCCTCGGCGGCGCGGCGGCCTGCGGCGCCATCGGGGCACTGACTCACGGTGGCAAAGGCGCGCGCAATGCGGCACTGGGCTGCGGCGTGGTAGGTGCGGGTGTTGGTGCCTATATGGACGTGCAAGAGCGCCGTTTGCGCCAAGAACTAGCTAATACGCCGGTGGAAGTGCAGCGCCAAGGCGACCAAATCAAACTGACTATGCCCAGCGGCGTAACCTTCGCCACCAACAGCGCCAGCCTGAGCCCCGATGCGGTAAATTCGCTCAACACCGTGGCCAATGTGTTGACGCAGTATCCGGAAACCACCATCACTGTGGCCGGCCACACCGACAACACCGGCAACGACCGCATCAACAACCCCTTGTCTGAAAACCGCGCCCGCTCCGTGGCCGGCTACCTCACCGGCCGCGGCGTGGCTGCCAGCCGCATCAGTACCGTGGGCTACGGCTCACGCTCGCCGGTGGCGGACAACTCCACCGAGAGCGGCCGCGCGCAAAACCGCCGCGTGGAAATCTTAATCAACCCAACCACGCAGGCAGGCCAATAGTAAGCGTAATAGCTGAAACAAAGGCACGACGGAAGCAGCTCCAGCGTGCCTTTAGTTTTTTTTTGGGGGGGGGGGGACAGCCGCCTTCATCAGGATCAAAGGCAATGCTGCTTTATTCAAATCTTCATCTCTATCTCTGCCGCGACAAAGGCTACCTGAAAACGAAGAATGATGCGCGACACAGTCAAAACCAAAATGTGCCGTTCCACTGGCGTTCTCAGGTGGCTTTTGCACCAGAACCCAACTGTTTTCATGTTTTTCCGGTTTTGTCTACTCTAAAAACAGCATCCGGGCAGATTTTCCCAAGTAAAATCCGCAACACAGCAGGGAAAAATATTTTCTTCGACAAATCAAGCATACTATTGCAGAATATATTCATAAAACCAGAGCAGAAAGTGTTGCATTGCTACAACTTATGTTGCATTTCTGCTAAAATTACATCTATGTTCCACTCTCGTTTTGATTATGCTGCTCGACCTAAACCGTTATTCCACCGCCGTTTTCCGCAAAGAGTCCTCCAAATTGGGTGCTTTGGCGGTGCCCATGCTGCTGGCGCAGATTGCGCAAGTGGGGCTGGGGTTGGTCGATACCGTGATGGCCGGCGGTGCGGGCAAAACCGATTTGGCCGCCGTGGCACTGGGTAGCAGCGCATTCGTTACTGTTTACATAACCTTCCTCGGCATCATGACCGCGCTCAATCCGATGATTTCCCAAGAACACGGCGCGGGCGAAATCGAGAAAGTGGGTGAGCTGGGCCGGCAGGGCATATTATATGGCCTGATACTGGGCATTGTGGGCATGATTCTGCTGTGGCTGATGATTCAGCCCATCAATGGCTTTTTAGACTTGGATGCCGAAGTGAAACGGCAATTTGCCGTGTATGTGGGCCTTATTGCCCTTTCCATGCCGGCAGCCATGATTCACCGTGCACTGCACGCTTTTGCCTCCAGCTTGGGTAAACCCAAACCAATTATGTGGATGAGCTGGATTAGCCTGTTTTTAAACATCCCGCTCAACCATATCTTCGTTTACGGCGATTTAGGCATGCCTGCCTTGGGCGGCGCGGGCTGCGGCCTGGCCAGTACTTTGGTGTTCTGGTTTAACGCCGCCGCGCTGTGGGCTTATATTGCCAAACAGAAATATTTCCAACGCTTCGGCCTGTTCGCGCGTTTCACCAAGCCCAGCGCCAAGATTTTCCGTCAAATTACCAAGCTGGGTGTGCCGATCGGCTTGTCTTTCTTCCTCGAAGTGAGCCTGTTTACTGTGATGATGCTGCTGATCGCCCAACTGCCGGGCAATGCCGAAGACCACGTGGCCGCACAGCAAGTGGTAAACAGCATCACCAGCCTGATTTATGTGATTCCGCAAGGCATCGGCGCGGCAGTAACCGTGCGCGTGGGCTATGCCATCGGTGCCGACCGCTATTTCCAGGCGCGTTATGCCTCCGGCGTGGCCTTGGCCTGCGGCTCGGCTCTGGCCATTGTCACCGCGGTACTCACTCTACTGTTCCGCTATCCGATTATGCGCGTTTACACGGATGACCAGGCCGTGATCGGGCTCGGCGCCACTATCCTGCTGTTCGCCGCTGCCTTCCAATTAGCCGACGCCATCCAATGTATTGCCTCCTACGCCTTGCGCGGTTATAAGGTAACCAAACTGCCGATGGTGATTCACGGCATCGCCTTCTGGGTGGTCGGCCTCGGGCTGGGCTGCCTGTTGGCCTTCGGTACGCGTATGGGGATTTACGGCTTCTGGGCGGCGCTGGTGCTGTCACTAGGCTGTGCCGCTGCCGCCCTCTTATGGTGTTTGGCGGTAGTAAGCCAAGAAATGCTGGAACATGAAGACGATGAATAGACTGCAATACGATGCCGATTTAACCGCACTGAACACCTTCGGCCTGCCCGCCCGCGCCGCCGCACTCTACACGCTGGACGCCGCCGAAAGGCTACCTGAGATTTTCCAACTGCCCGAATACCGCCGCGAGCACACCCTGTGGCTGGGCGGCGGCAGCAATATCCTGCTGATGAAAAACTATGGCGGGCTGGTGGTACGCATGGCCAATAAAGGCATTTCCGCGCCAGAGCCGGTCGGCATCGGCAAAATGCGTATTACCGCGCAGGCCGGCGAAAACTGGCACGATTTCGTGCAGCACACCATCACACTAGGCTTGAGCGGGCTGGAAAACCTCAGCCTGATTCCCGGCACAGTGGGCGCCGCGCCGGTGCAGAATATCGGCGCCTACGGCGTGGAAGCCGAAAGCTGTATCGAAACCGTACACGCCTGGGATTTAGACAGCGGCAAACCGGTATCGTTCGGCCATGCCGACTGCCGTTTTGCCTATCGCAACAGCGTGTTCAAACAATCCGGCGGCCTCTTCGTGATTACCGCAGTAACGTTCGTGCTGGATAGCGAATTCAAACCCAAGCTGCACTACGGCGACGTGCAAGCCGAAGCCGAAACCCTGGCTCAAGGCGCGCCGCTCACCGCTGCCATCGTGGCCGAGGCCGTGTGTCGCATCCGCCGCCGCAAGCTGCCCGACCCCGCCGAAACCGGCAGCTGCGGCAGCTTCTATAAAAACCCCATCGTTCCCGCCGAACAAGCCGCCGCGCTGAAGAAGCAGCACCCCGCCCTGCCGGTATACCCCCAGCCTGGCGGTCAGGCCAAACTCGCCGCCGGCTGGCTTATCGACCAATGCGGGCTCAAAGGCCACCGCGAAGGCCATGCCGCCGTACACCAAAAACAAGCCCTGGTGCTGATTAACCTCGGCGGCGCCAGTGCCGAAGACGTACGCCGTTTGTCCGAACACGTGCAAAACAGCGTTTACCAACGCTTCGGCGTGCGGCTGGAGCCCGAGCCGGTGTGGCTGGAATAAGGAAGCTGAAGCATATTTTTCCTACCAAGCGGCGAAGCACAGCCGTATGAAAAATAAGTGCTTTATCTATAAGGCAATACAATCGATAATGTATTAAAATCCCGCTATATCATTTTCAGGTAGCCTCTTGCACAGGCATAATTCACATTGCAGCCAAGGAGATAACCCATGCCCAGGAAGCCCGGCAAACCCAACACCTACAACCGGATCATCGACATCAGCCTCCAGCTGTTCAACGAGGAGGGTGAGCGCAACATCAGCACCAACCACATCTCCCAACGCCTCGGCATCAGCCCCGGCAACCTGTACTATCATTTTCGCAATAAAGACGAAATCATTATTCAGCTGTTCCAGCGCTACAGCAACAAACTGCTCGACTACATCCGCCAAACCGAGCTGCCCGACAGCATGGCCAAAATGGGGGGATACCTACAGGGTGTGTACGACATCCTGTGGGAATACCGCTTTTTATTCAGCGATGTAAACACCCTGCTCTCCCGCAGCAAGCAGCTTTTGGGCGAACACAACGAATTCACCCATGTGAAAATCTCCCCGCTTTTGGTGAAAATCTTCATCGAACTACGCGACAAAGGCATCATCGAAGCTGACGACGAAGCCCTGCGCGAGCTCGGCCTAAACGTGTGGCTGCTCACCAAATACTGGTTCGACTTCGACAACTCCCAGCACATCGGCTGTTGGGACGAAAACGCCAAGCGGCGCGGCATCTACCAAACCATGAGCCTGATACGCGGCTTTGTGAGCAAAGAGCACTACCCAAACTACTGCGAACTGATGGCGCAATATCGCTCCTAAAGCAGCAAACCAAACGGCAGCCGGAAATCGCCCTTCCGCTGCCGTTGAATATTGCAGACTGGCTTAGCGGCATTTCCCTGCAGCTATCATGTCCAGCAAGCTGAAGCCTTTGCAAAACCCAGCTTGTTTCGCCCAACATTTTCAGGTAGCCTGCCACCCGCATTGAGGCTACCTGAAAAATAAATCTACCTCCTATTCCCTTCTATATACCGTCGATTAAGTTTAAGCAGAATCAGGCAACAAGCCAACGCCATGCTGGTTTAAAATGAATCACTATAAGCAAAAAAAGCTACCTGAAACACACTAACCATGATCCAATCCCTCACCATCCTCGGCAGCACCGGCAGCATCGGCAGCAGCACGCTCGATGTGGTTGCCCGCCACCCCGAACGCTTCCGCATCTTCGCCCTCAGCGGCCACAGCCAAACCGCCAAGCTGGCCGAACAATGCATTGCCTTCCGTCCGCAATACGCCGTAACCGCCAACGAAGCGCAAGCCGCCGAACTGCGCGCGCATCTGTCTGCTGCCGGCTGCCACACCGAAGTGCTGCATGGCGAGCAGGCCTTGTGCGACATTGCCGCCGCGCCGGAAACCGACGGCGTGATGGCCGCTATCGTCGGCGCCGCCGGCCTGCCGCCCACATTGGCCGCCGCCCGCGCCAGCAAAACCATCTACTTGGCCAACAAAGAAACGCTGGTGGTTTCAGGTAGCCTCTTCATGCAAACCGCCGCCCAATCCGGCGCCCGTATCCTGCCGGTGGACAGCGAACACAACGCCATCTACCAAGTGTTGCCACAAGAAAAAGGCTACCTGAAACATAACGGCGTGCAATCCATCATCCTCACCGCTTCTGGCGGCCCCTTCCTGCACACCGATTTAGCCGCCTTCCTTGCCATCACCCCCGAGCAGGCGGTCAAACACCCCAACTGGCAGATGGGGCGCAAAATTTCGGTGGACAGTGCCACCATGATGAACAAAGGCCTGGAGCTGATTGAAGCGCACTGGCTATTCAATTGCCCGCCGGACAAACTGGAAACCGTTATCCATCCGCAAAGCGTGGTACACAGTATGGTGCGCTATGCCGACGGCTCGGTGCTGGCGCAAATGGGCACGCCCGATATGCGCACGCCCATCGCCTACTGCCTCGGCCTGCCCGAACGCATCGCCTCCGGCGTGCCGCCGCTGGATTTCGCCGCCCTCTCCGCGCTCACCTTTGAAATGCCCGACTACCGCCGTTTCCCTTGCCTGGAACTGGCCTATCAGGCCATGCAGGCCGGCGGCGGCGTGCCCTGCGTACTCAATGCCGCCAATGAAATCGCCGTGGCCGCCTTTCTGGCCGGCCGCATCCGCTTCACCGACATCGCACACACGGTGCGGCATTGCTTGGAACAGGATTTTTCAGGTAGCCACCACAGCCTGGAAGGCCTGCTGGATTTAGATGCCGCTGCCCGACGCACTGCAGAAGCGTTTGTGCAGCAAGTGGCACATCGCTGAACATCTTTTTCATGCCAGGCAGTAAGCCGCATGAGTAATGCGGCAAGTCAAGCCAATATGACAGGCCTTAGTTATGGGCGCAGGCTTTGTCGGGAACCTCTGTTTCCATTACAATTACGTTTTTCTTCCTGCAGCCGATTGGCGGCTGAGGCTACCTAAAAATACGGCTTTCTCTCTTTCAGGTAGCCTGCATCCGATTCGCCTGCTTCAAGGAGCTTCTTGTTTGTTTCTTTTGCACACACTCGGCGCGTTTATCGTTGCCATCCTGATTTTGGTCAGCCTGCACGAGCTGGGGCATTTACTGGTGGCGCGCTGGTGCAGCATCAAAGTGCTGCGCTTCTCGGTGGGCTTCGGCAAGCCGTTTTTCAACAAACGCTGGCGCAATATCGAATGGTGCCTGGCGCCGATTCCGCTGGGCGGCTATGTGAAAATGGTCGATACCCGCGAAGGCAACGTGACCGAGGCCGACCTGCCCTACGCCTTCGATAAGCAACACCCGTTCAAACGCATGCTGGTGGTAGCCGCCGGCCCGCTTACCAACCTGGCGCTGGCCGTGCTGCTCTACACCTTCTCCTTCGGCTATTTCGGCGTGCAGGAAGTGCGCCCGATGGTGGGCATGGTGATGCCCGACACACTGGCCGCAAAAGTAGGCTTTCAGCCGGGCGACACCATCACCGCCGTAAACGGCAAGCAGGTGCTCACTTGGGGCGACGCACAATCGGAAATCATCCTGAATTTGGAAGCCAGTAAGGTTCAGGTAGCCGTGCGCGAGGCCAATGGCAGCCAAACCACACGCACCATCGATGCCGCCGGCACGCCGGAAGCGGAAGCCGTGGCCAAACGCGGCGGCTGGTTCGGCATCACCGCCCTACGACTGAACACTACGCTTGCCTCTATCCAGCCCGGCTCCCCCGCCGAACACGCCGGCTTGCGCAAAGGCGACCGCGTGGTGGCCGTGGACGGGCAGATCGTGCATACTTGGCCGGATTTAACCACCACCATCCGCCAACACCCGCAAGACAAACTTGCTATCGATATTTTGCGCGGCAAAAAACCGCTTCAGGTAGCCTTGCGCCCCGACAGCCGTGAAGACCGCAATGGCGAGCGCTACGGCTATGCCGGTTTTGAAGCCGAAGTCGACCAACAATGGATGGTTCGCGCCACCTACCGCTATCAGCCCACCTGGCTGGGCGCAGCCGAAATGGGTATGCAGCGCGTGTCTTCCTACACCGCGCTCACCGGCCGCCTGTTTGCCTGCCTGCTCACCGGCCAGGCTTCCGTAAGCCACATTTCCGGCCCAATTACCATCGCCAGCTATGCCGGCAAAACCGCCTCCGCCGGCATTCAGGATTATTTGGAATTCCTCGCCGTGGTGAGCATCAGCCTGGGGATTTTGAATTTGCTGCCGATTCCTGTTTTAGATGGCGGCCATTTAATGTATTATGCCGCCGAATGGATTCGCGGCAAGCCCGTTAGCACCAATGTACAAATGTGGGGGTTGCGCCTCGGCCTCTCCCTGATGCTGATGCTGATGCTGCTGGCTTTTTTCAACGATATCACCCGCTTATTGGGATAAGGCATGAAACTGAACAAACTTACTTTCTCTTTATTCGCAGCCGGATTGTCTTCTTGGGCGCTGGCCGCCGCACCGTTTACCGTCCAAGATATCCGCATTGAGGGCTTGCAGCGTACCGCCCCCTCCACTGTATTGGGCCACCTGCCGGTTAAAGTGGGCAGCACCTTCACTGATGGCGAAGGCGAACAAATCATCAAAAACCTCTATGCCACCGGCCTGTTCGACGACGTACGCGTGGAAACCATGGGCAACCAAGTATTGCTAACCGTAGTAGAGCGTCCCATCATCAACACGCTCACCGTTACCGGCGGCAAAACCCTGCCCAGCGACGCGATCAAGAAAAATCTCGACAGCTTCGGCCTGGGTCAATCGCAGCCCTTTAACCAAGCAATCCTGAACCAAGCCGTGACCGGCCTGCAGCAGGAATATGCCAACCAAGGCAAACTCTCTGCCACCATCACCCCCGAGATTTCCCGCCTCTCGCGTAACCGTGTGGACATCACGCTGAAAATCGACGAAGGCCCTACCACCCACATCAAAGAAATCGACTTTGAAGGCAACCAGCACTTCTCCAACCGTACTCTGCGCCGTCAAATGCAGATGGATCGCCACGGTATGTTGAGCTGGCTCTCCAAAGACGACCGTTTCTCCGACGAAAAATTCCGTCAAGACCTGCAATCCATCACCGATTTCTATCAAGACGAAGGCTTCTTTGAAGGCCGAGTGCAGGATGCCGATGTGCGCTACAACGCCGACCGTACCGAGCAGACGCTGTGGATTAAAGTACACGAAGGCGAACGTTACCGTTGGGGCAAAGTGCGCATCGAAGGCGACACCCGCGAAGTGCCGCGCGAAGAGTTGGAAGCCCTGCTGAAAATGCGCGAAGGCCGCCGCTACAACCGTTCACAGATGGTAGAAAGCCTGCAAGCTATCCAAGACCGTATGGGTCAGGCTGGTTACGCCCTGGCCCAAGTGGGCGTGCAGCCGCAGCCCGACCAGGCCAACCACACCGTGGATTTCGTTCTAACGGTAAATCCCGGTCGTAAATACTATGTGAATCAAATCCACATTTCCGGCAATAACAAAACCCGTGATGCCGTTATCCGCCGCGAAATGCGCCAAACCGAAGCAGCACCCTACGATTCGGCCAAACTCAACCGCTCCAAAGACCGTATCCAGCTCTTGGGCTATTTCGACGATGTGAAAGTGGAAACCCGCCCGCTGCCCGATACGCCTGACCAAGTGGATGTGGATGTATCCGTGAAAGAACGCTCTACTGGTTCGGTGGAAGTAGCTGCCGGTTGGGTGCAAGACACCGGCTTGGTACTTTCTGCCGGCGTGGCACAAGATAACCTGTTCGGCACGGGCAAATCTGCCAACTTCCGCATTGCACGCGGCAAAACCCAAAATACCGCGTCCCTGTCGTTTACCGATCCCTACTTCACTCCCGACGGTGTGAGCTTGGGCTACGACATCTACTATCGCGGCTACATGCCCTATAAATCCAGCTCCAGCTCCAGCTCCAACAACTACGAAACTACCCGTATCGGCTTAGGTGCGCGTATGGGTGTGCCAGTTACCGAGTATGACCGCGTAAACTTCGGCCTCGCAGTGGAGCACCTGAACGTGAAACTACATGGCGACGTAAATTATCAACCCTACCGCTACCGCCAGTTCCTCCAAGAACATGGTGAGAAAAACTGGATTCTCAAAGGCAATATCGGTTGGGGACGCAACAAAACCGACGATGCCCTGTGGCCAACCCGCGGCTACACCACCAGCGTAAACGCCGATCTCGGCCTGCCTGGCGGTGATTTAAAATACTACATCCTTACCCACGACCAACGCTGGTTCTTCCCCTTAAGTAAGAGTTTCACCCTGATGCTGGGTGGCGAAGTGGGCTATGCCGGCTCCTACGGCGGCACCTCCACTGTACCCTTCTTCAATAACTTCTACGGCGGCGGCCTGGGCTCCGTGCGCGGCTACGAAAGCGGTTCTCTGGGTCCGAAGGTGTACGAAATTTACGGCAACTCTCGCAACATCGTCAATTACGGCGGCACCTATAAAGCCTATGCCTCCGCTGAGCTGCTCTTCCCCTTCCCCGGCGTGAAAGACCAGCGCTCCGTGCGCCTGAGTGTATTTGCCGATGCCGGCAGCGTGTGGGATGGCAAAAACTACAACACCGGTGCCTACAGCTCTACTAACCCCTACGGCACCAACGGCTACTACAGCCAAGACCATCGCTCCACCTTCAGCAACGAATTGCGCTATTCTGTGGGCGCAGCGCTAACTTGGCTTTCGCCACTAGGCCCGATGAAATTCAGTTTCGCCCACCCGATGCGCCGGCGGGATAACGACCAGATCCAACGTTTCCAATTTCAATTAGGCACGACTTTCTAAGGAAAGCAGATGATGAAGATTAATCTCCCCCGTATAGCAGCGGCAGCTGCTGCGATGCTGCTCGCATTGCACGCCGCGGCCGACAGCATACAGAAGCTGGGGTTTATCGATACTGAGCGTGTGTATCAGCAGTCCACCCAAGCGCAGCGTATCCAAACCATCCTGCAAAACGAATTCAGTGCCCGACAGCAGGCACTGCAACGGCTGCGTAATCAAGGTATTGCCCTGAAAACCAGGCTCGACCAGGGGCGCCTGAGCACCACCGAACGCCGCCGCACAGAGCAGCAGCTGATTGCCCTGGATAGGGATTTGCGCCGCCAGGCCGCGCAGCTCACTGAAGAATACAACCTGCGCCGCAACGAAGAGTTCGCTGCCCTGCAGCAAAATGCCAACCGCGTGATTACCGAGCTGGCACAGCGCGATGGCTATGACTTGATTATCCAAGACGTTATCTACGTAAACAGCAAATTCGACATCACTGACCAAGTTATTCGCGCTCTCAACAACCAATAAAGGCCACCTGAAAATTCCGGCCTCCCTGCCGCAAAACAGGCTACCTGAAAGCGAAACTTCACCGAAGTTAAAATGCAGAAACAGCTTTCCCACATTATCGCCGCCTTAGGCGGCACGCTTACCGGACAAGACATCGCCATCAGCCGTATTGCCCCGCTGCATACCGCACAAAAAGACGACATCAGTTTTGTTTCCCACCCCAAACACCTGCCCGAAGCCCTGGCCAGCCAAGCCGGCGCGCTGATTGTGCACCACAAATTGGCCGACAAACTGCCCGGCCGCAATCTGATTGCGTGCGACAACCCGCAACTCTATTTCGCCCAAACCGCCCGCCTGTTCTACCCCGCTCCCGCCGCCAACCCCGGCATTCACCCCAGCGCCGTGGTGGAAGCAAGTGCCATCGTGCCCGATAGCTGCGAAATCGGTGCCAACGTTTATATCGGCGACTGCGTTGTGCTAGGCGACGGCTGCCGCATCCTGGCCAACTGCGTGGTGGAAGCCAACTGCGTGCTTGGCGAGCATACCGTGCTGCACCCCAACGTAACCATTTATGCCGGCTGCCGCCTCGGCGAGCGTGTGGAAATCCACTCTGGTACCGTGATCGGTGCCGACGGCTTCGGCAATGCCTGGGCGCAAGACCATTGGTACAAAATCCCACAAGTGGGCGGCGTGGAAATCGGCAACGACGTGGAAATCGGTGCCAACACCACCATCGACCGCGGCGCGATCGAAGACACCGTGATTGCCGAGGGTGCGAAAATCGACAACCTCGTGCAAATCGCCCACAACGTACATATCGGCGCCCACACCGCCATCGCCGCCTGCGTTGGCATTGCCGGCAGCACCCATATCGGCGCCTACTGCCAAATCGGCGGTGCCGCCATGTTTGTCGGCCACATCCACGTGGCCGACCGCACCTTCATCGGCGGCGGCACCCTTGTAGCTGCCTCCATCAACCAGCCAGACTACTACGCCAGCTCCTATCCGCTGCAAACCCACCGCGACTGGGTGAAAAACGCCGTGCACCTGCGCCGGCTCAACGAGTTGCACCGCCGCGTGAAAACGCTGGAAAACACAATCAACTATCCCGAAAACAAGGAATAATCCATGCAAATCGAAAATATCGAACTCCCGCTGGACGTTCGCACCCTGCAACGTCTGCTGCCGCACCGCTACCCCTTTCTGCTACTGGATCGCGTAATCGGTTTTGAAAAAGAAAAAAGCCTCACTGCCATTAAAAACGTTTCCGTAAACGAGCCATTTTTCCAAGGCCACTTCCCTGATTTCCCCGTGATGCCGGGCGTGTTGATTATCGAAGCGATGGCACAGGCTGCCGGCGTGCTCGCCATCCTCAGCCGGGGCGAGCGCAAAGAAAACGAAATCTACTTTTTCGTTGGCATCGACGAAGCCCGCTTCAAACGTCAAGTTGTGCCTGGTGACCAAGTGCATATTCATCTGGACGTCATCACCCACAAGCGCGACATCGGCAAATTCAAAGCCACTGCCACCGTAGACGGCCAAATCTCCGCCGAAGCCGTCATCATGTGCGCCAAACGCGCAGTGGATAAATAAGCCGGCAAGCTAGGCAACGCCCTTTTCAGGTAGCCTCTGCCAAACCGCCGCCGCATTTCGTACAAACCATTTTCAGGTAGCCCCTACCCCTGTAAAGCCCGCTGCCACAAGGAAACCCCATGTCCCTAATCCACCCCACCGCGATTATCGACCCCAAAGCCGAGCTCGACAGCAGCGTTAAAGTCGGTGCCTACACCGTCATCGGCCCGAACGTGCAAATCGGCGCCGGCAGCGAAATCGGCCCGCACGCCGTTATCGAAGGGCACACCACCATCGGCGAAAACAACCGCATTTTCCAATTCGCCAGCCTGGGCGCCATACCACAAGATAAAAAATACCGCGGCGAACCCACCCGCCTGATTATCGGCAACGGCAATACCATCCGCGAATTCACCACCTTCAACCTCGGCACCGTAACTGGCATCGGCGAAACCCGCATCGGCGACGACAACTGGATTATGGCCTACTGCCACCTCGCCCACGACTGCGTGATCGGCAGCCACACCATCTTCGCCAACAACGCCTCCCTCGCCGGCCACGTTACCATCGGCGACTACGTCATCCTCGGCGGCTACACCCTCGTGTTCCAATTCTGCCAAATCGGCAACTACGCCATGACCGCCTTCGCCGCCGGCGTACACAAAGACGTCCCCCCCTACTTCATGGCCGCCGGCTACCGCGCCGAGCCCGCCGGCATCAACAGCGAAGGCATGCGCCGCAACGGCTTCACGCCCGAACAGATCACCAATGTGAAAAACGCTTACAAGATCCTCTACCGCCAAGGCCTGGCCTACGAAGAAGCCTGCAGCCAGATTGCCAAAACCGCTCAAATTTTCCCCGAGCTGGCCGTGTTGCGCGATTTCCTTGCCGACTCACAACGCAGCATCATACGCTGACCCCCAAGACCATCTGAAGCAACCAAACCGTTTTCAGGTAGCCTGCCGTTTTCCCCTTCAGCAAGCCCCACCGCCATGCCCACACGCTGCCTTATCTTCGCTTCTGTCCATTCTGCTGTTGTCTGCCGCAGGCGCAGCGCATGAACCGCGAAATCGTGCGCAAAGAAGACCGACGCGCCCGGCTGCACAAACATTTCCGTGGCAGCCTGTCCCAAGGCAAATCCAAACCCCAGCAAATCAACCTGCGTGCCGGCAAACACTACCCCTTCTTCGCCGATTGCAGCCGCCAATGCAACAACATTAACCTCACCCTGCTGCGCGACGGCCGCACCCTTATCGCCGACACCGATCCCCACGCCTCCCCCATGTTTGGCTGGTATGCCCGCCAAAGCGGCCAATACACCCTCACCCTCACCATGCCCAACTGTATCGACCGCGTGTGCGACTACAGCATCCAAGTATTCGAAGGCAGCCAAAAAATCCTCTAACCGCCAAATCGGGGCGCACACAACTCGTCCAGACTTTGCCGAAGCCCGACAAACGGTAATGGCATGGAATACCTTCACCACAAATTTTTCAGGTAGCCTCTATCTCAAAGGCTACCTGAAAACTTAAAATACCCCTATGAACCTAATTTTAGCCCCCATGCAGGGTCTGCTCGACCCCGTCATGCGCCGCCTGCTCACCGACATCGGCGGCTACAGCGAATGCGTTACCGAATTCGTCCGCATCACCCACACCCTGCACTCCCGCGCCACCTGGCGGCGGCACATGCCCGAAATCGATCACGGCTGCCGCACTCACGCCGGAACCCACTGCACCCTCCAGCTGCTCGGCAGCGTCCCCGACAACATGGCCACCAACGCCCAAGCCGCCGTGGCCGCAGGCGCGCAAAAAATCGACCTCAACTTCGGCTGCCCCGCCCCCACCGTCAACAAACACCAAGGCGGCGCCATCCTCCTACGCGAGCCAGAACGCATCCGCCAAATCGTCTCCACCGTGCGCCAAAGGCTACCTGAAAATATCCCCCTCACCGCCAAAATGCGCCTCGGCTACGAAGACAGCTCCCTCGCCATCGAGTGCGCCCAAGCCATCGCCCAAGGCGGCGCCTCCGCGCTGGCCGTGCACGCCCGCACCAAAATCGAAGGCTACCGCCCGCCCGCCCATTGGGAGCAAATCGCCCCCATCCGCCAAGCCCTCAGCATCCCCGTCATCGCCAACGGCGACGTATTCAGCCTGGCCGACTACCTCGCCATCCGCCGCACCAGCGGCTGCCAAGATGTGATGCTCGGGCGCGGCGCCGTCATCACCCCCGATCTCGCCCGCCAAATCCAGCGCCACAACCAAGGCCTCCTGCCCCAGCCCGCCGGTTTCGCCGACTATCTCGTGTGGATACGCCGGTTCTTCCAACTCTGCTGCGAACACGCCGGCAACACGCCCTACCCCGCCGCCCGCCTCAAACAATGGCTCGGCATGATGAAAACCAGCCACCCCCAAGCTGCACACCTCTTCACCCAACTGCGCCCCCTCACCTCCCTCCAACAAATCGAACAGCTGCTGGATAACTACCAGCCCCAGCCCGAATAAGCAAAGGCTACCTGAAAGCCAAGCCCCGCGAAGCCCAAACTTTCAGGTAGCCTCAAACCGCACACCATGCCCAAACTTTCCCGCCTCATCCGCCGCAGCCTCCTCAGCCTGGCCGCCCTCCTCCTACTCTACGGCGCCGCCGTTTGGCTGCTGCCCCGCATCAAAAGCCCCGGCCGGCCCGAAGGCGAACCCGAAATCACCGTATGGCTGCTCTCCAACGGCGTGCACACCGACATCGTCGTCCCCACCTTCAGCAGCGAAGCCGACTGGCGAGCCGTCTTCCCCGCCGAACACACCCGCAGCCAAGAATACGCCCCCTGGCTCGCCATCGGACTGGGCGACAAAAACTTCTACCTCACCACCCCCACCTGGGCCGACCTCAAATTCAGCACCGCCATCAAAGCCGCCACCGGCCTATCCAGCAACGCCGTCCACGCCACCTACTACCACAGCCTCGAAGGCTGCACCCGCTGCGCCACCATCCTCATCAGCCGCGCCCAATACCGCCGCCTCGTTTCCTACATCCGCCAAAGCCTGCAATGGCAAAACGGCCGCACCCTCCCCATCCCCACCGATATGGTCTACGGCGAAAACGATGCCTTCTACGAAGCCGTCGGCAGCTACAACCTTTTCTACACCTGCAACACCTGGACCAACAACGCCCTCAAAACCATGCACACCGACGCCGCCCTCTGGACCATTACCGAACAAGGCCTCTTCCACCACCACCTGCCCCAACCTCCCGCCAGCGGAAATGAAGGACTGCCTGAAACAACATCGCAACCCGGCAATTGAGGCTACCTGAAAATTCGAAAGAACAGGCAAAACTAAACGGCGGAGCCACTTGCCGCCCTGCCCCGCCACATAAGCTATCGCCCACAGCTAAACAAAAAGGCTACCTGAAAACTCAGCTTCGCAGAAACTCGCAAAGATAACGCTTTCAGGTAGCCTTTTTCTAACTTGCCAGTCGCATCAGCCCCGCAACCACGGCGGATTAGCGGCAGCAGCGCGCTCGGCGGCTGGGCAGTCTTCACTGTGCGCGCCTTTCAGGTAGCCTGTGCTCACCAAAAATTCGCGTACGATTTTGGGGCCGGTGAATTTGAAAGTACGGCGAAACAGCTTCACCCAATCGGCCAACGGCTGCGGATGGTGGCCATCGAGCCAGTTTTTGAACGAACCGAATGCCTGTTGCAGCTGCAAGATTTGCTGCGCATTGTGGATGGCGGCATTGATTTTCAGGCGGTTGCGGATCACTTTCGCGTCGGCCAGCAGGCGTTGGCGGTCGGCTTCACCGAAGACGGCCACTGCGGCGATGTCGAAACCGGCGTAGGCGGCTCGCAGGCCGGCGGCGCGTTGCAAAATCAGCGTCCAGCTCAAGCCGGCCTGATTGATTTCGAGCAGCAGGCGGCCGAAGAGTTCGTTGTCGTCTTCGATGGGGAAGCCGTAGAGATAGTCGTGATAATGCTTGTTGGGGTCGGGGCTGTCGGCGGGCAGGCTGTTGGCAAGGGCGCAGTAGCTGTTCATGCGGCTAGTTTTTCAAGAAGGCAAACGCGGGCGAGCCGATAAAGTACACCAGCAAAACATAAGTGCCCACGGCATTCAGCGCCACACTAAACCAAAAAGCGCGCACAAAGCGGATATTGGCGGTGTGCTGCTGATAACGCATCTGCGCCAACAGGCCGCCGGGCCAGCCGCCGAGCATGGCCAACAGGTGCAGCACGCCATCGGGCACGCGGGTGCGGCCGCTTTGGGCGCTGCGCTTGTCCGTACGGTAGAGAATAAGCAGCAGGCAGCTGGCCAGCAAATAGGCCGTAGCCAGCGGCAGGGAAATAAAGGACACGGCGGCAAGGAACAGCAGGATAAACGTGCCGCCGAGCAGGCTTTCGCTGAAACCGCCGCCCAAAATCGTGCCGGAAGAAGGGCTTTCGCGGTCGGCCCAGCCCAGTTCGTAGCCTTGCGGAATCACACGGGTGGCCACCCATTCGCCACGCCGCCGCCCCAGCACAAAGCTCACCTGCTGGTGATTGGCCGGACTTTTATCGCGGAACACAAAGGCCGATTGCGGGAAAAACACCCGCGCTTTGATGGATTTAACCTTGATATAGCCCGATTTTTCCTCTTCGTTCCAGCGCACCACCTTGCCCACATAGGTTTCGCCGTTCACCAATTTATCTTGCCGCTTGGCCTGCTTGCGCTCTTTATGCAGCGCCTCTTCTTCTTCCGGGCTGCGCCGCTGTAGGCTGGACGTGGCGGCATTTTCTGCGCTGTCGAGCAGCCAATAGCCGCTAACGGGGTGGCTCTGCAACACGCCGCGCAACACATCGCCCGGCTCGGGGGCAAGGTCGGTGGCGGCAAACAGGTCGCCCACCAAAAACACGCTCAACGGCGGCTCGTCGCCATTGTTCACCACATCGGCCACGCCGGCGCGCTCTGCAGCATCCCACACACGCACGGCAGCATCCACAATCCGCCCCTCGCGCCACTTGCGCCCCGGCTCGGCAACCTCTTCACCGCCATCAGCCACTAGCTGCGCAGGAATTTCCGCCAACACGGCAGCCTGCGACTCAGCCACCACTGCGGCAAGCGTTTCAATCGCAGCAGACTCAATCTCAACCGCCCCATCGGGCAAAGCTTGCGACGCAATTTCGGGCAATTCGTTTTCGGTGTTCATGGCGGGCGGAAAATAGGATTTGGAAAAAGAGAAAGGCTACCTGAAAAGCGCCCGCCTGCCAAGCAGCAAGCGGGTGTTGGGGGAATTTGCAGGCAATCTGTTGCAGGTATTGGCAAGGGAGCGAAGATGCCTCATCAAAAAGGCTACCTGAAACGGAGATTTGCGGTTTCAGGTAGCCTTTTTAGACGGTCTTGAAGACGATTATGCTGGCCACGTTTACCACCTATTCTATGGTTTAAATACCTTGTTTCGATGCCATTCAAAATATTTTTCGCTGTCAGGGTGGATTTCTAATACCGCATCAAGAGAGATACCAAGTCGGAACAAGTTTTTTTCAGAAAGCCTTTTACTAATACGAATTTTGCCATCAGATTCAAACATAATCAGCCCACTATCAAACAAGGCATCAATATTCGGGGCAAGCATCAAGCCGTTGTGCTGGTCAAGCCGTTCGTTATCATCTTTGCAGTCACACCAAGGTTTGATATGGCTGGCAATCAATAATTCGGGCATATCTACGCCGCTAATGGGACACTGCGGATATAGTTTCAATACACTGTTTCTAAATGTTCCTTGACCTTTTCTGGCGTTAATCAAACGTTGGATTTGGGTTTCTTCGGTTGTGCCTTTTTCTAGGCGTTGGTTAAGTTCATCTAAATCATTTTCTAAAGATTGCTGAGAGGCTACCTGAAAAGTGGATATTCCAATGTATTCGTTGGGGATGTAGTCCCCCATACATTTTTTACATGGAGTCAAGGCTTTGTGATGTTCCTGCCAAGAATAGGCTTCCAGTTCAGTAATAGAACTGGAGCATACTTTGTAGTAGTCGTTTGTTGTGTACGCACTCGTTCCATCTTTCTTTTTTGTACTCATACATCCTGTTCCATTTTCTTTTACTCTATGTATCATGGGGTAATCAGAAAAGTAGGTTTTTCTTATATTCAACACATAGCCTCCAGAGTTACTTCTCCTCCACGCAAAATATTCGGTATCATCAGGTTCGTCTTTAAAAATTTTGAGTTCAGACATAATATTTCCTTTGCAAATAAACTACGCTGGATTATTGGAAATTTCACAGCCCTGTAAAAAATGAATGCTGGAACTTGCTCCAAACTACATCAGAAGCATCCATACAAGGATATTTTGTTTGTTTCCTGCTTTGCCAATCGGCATCATAAATCTTTCGCCTACTACATGAAAAGTTTTTCCAAACAGGTGTAGGTCGGATTCTCGAATCCGACAGCTTCATGTAGGAGGTTTTGTCGGATACAAGTATCTGACCTACAAATTTTGGATAAGAAAAGGTCGTCTGAAAATTTTTCAGACGACCTTTTCTTTCATTACTCTTTATTCCTTCATCACTCTTTCTTTCAAAGTCTTCAACACGTTCTTCACGGTGTTGATCCTGACTTCGATGTTTTCCATTTCCTCCGTAAACTTCAACTTATCCGCCCCAGCCAGCCGATAGTTTCTATCGGTCTGAATCAGCAGAATAATTTCCACTGGATCGATTTGGTGATTTTTGCCGAAGGTAACGGTTACAGCTTCGCTGGTCGCATCAATGGCATCGATACCCAATTCTTTTGCTGCAAGCCGTAAGTGGTGGCTTTCGATGAGGGTTTTGACGGGTTGTTCAGGCAGTCCGAAGCGGTCAACCAGCTCTTCGTGTATTGCATTGATTTGCTGCACAGTTTCGCAGACGGCGAAGCGTTTGTAGAGGACGAGCCGTTCGTGGATGTCGGGGCAGTAGCTTTCAGGCAGCAGGGCGGGGCTGTGCAGTTTGATTTCGGTGGTGATGCCCAGCGGTGCGTCGAGGTCGGGCTGGCGGCCTTTTTTGAGGTCACGCACGGCTTGTTTGAGCATTTCGGTGTAGAGCGTGAAGCCGACCTGTATCATTTCGCCGGACTGCCCTTCGCCGAGGATTTCGCCTGCGCCGCGGATTTCCAAATCCTGCATGGCGAGGGTGAAACCTGCGCCGAGTTCGTCTGCCGCCGCGATGGCGTCGAGGCGTTTTTCTGCGTCTTTGGTGATGTATTCGGACATGAGCAGGTAGGCGTAAGCTTGGTGATGGCTTCGGCCGACGCGCCCGCGAAGCTGGTGCAGTTGCGCCAGCCCGAATTTGTCGGCGCGGTTGATGATGATGGTGTTGGCATTGGGGATGTCGATGCCGGTTTCGATAATGGTGGAACAGAGCAACACGTTGAATCTTTGCTGCAAAAAGTCGCGCATGACTTGCTCCAGTTCGCGCTCGCGCAGTTGTCCGTGCGCCACGCCGATGCGGGCTTCGGGCAACAAGGCTTCCAGCCGCTCGCGCATATTTTCGATGGTATCCACTTCATTATGCAGGAAAAACACCTGTCCGCCGCGTTTGAGTTCGCGCAACACGGCTTCGCGCACGCTGCCTTCGCTGAACGGTTTGACAAAGGTTTTCACGGCGAGGCGGCGGCTGGGCGCGGTGGTAATCAGCGAGAAGTCGCGCAGGCCTTCGAGCGCCATGCTGAGGGTGCGCGGAATCGGTGTGGCGGTCATGGTGAGGATGTCGACATTAGAGCGCAGGCGTTTGAGCTGCTCTTTTTGGCGCACGCCGAAGCGGTGTTCTTCATCGATAATCACTAAACCTAAGTTTTTGAATTTGATGTCGTCCTGCACCAATTTGTGCGTACCGATAACGATATCGACCGTGCCGTCCGCCATGCCTTCCAGTGCGGCTTTGGTGGCTTTGCTGTTGTTGAAACGCGAAAGGCTGGCGACTTTCACGGGGAAATCGGCGAAGCGGTCGGCGAAATTTTGCGCGTGCTGCTCGACCAGAAGCGTGGTCGGGGCGAGTACAGCGACCTGTTTGCCGCCCATCACCGCCACAAACGCGGCGCGCAGGGCGACTTCGGTTTTGCCGAAACCGACATCGCCGCACACGAGGCGGTCCATCGGCTTCGCCTGCGTCAAATCTTTAATCACGGCGGCGATGGCGGCGGCTTGGTCTTCGGTTTCTTCGTAGCCGAAGCCGTCGGCAAACGCCTGATAGTCCAACTCGTTGATTTCAAACTTGTGTCCCGATTGGGCGGCGCGCTGGGCGTAGAGATTGAGCAACTCGGCGGCGGTGTCGCGCGCCTTTTCGGCGGCTTTGCGTTTCGCCTTGTTCCACGCGCCACTGCCGAGCTTGTGCAGGGCGACGTTTTCATGCGCCTGACCGGAGTAGCGGCTGATTAAATGCAGTTGCGAAACAGGGATATAGAGCTGTGCTTCGTTGGCATATTCCAGTTGCAGCATTTCGTCTTCGCCCATCAGCACCAACCCGCGATACCGCCCGATGCCGTGTTCTTCGTGCACCACGGGGTCGCCGATGCTGATTTCCGCCAAATCGCGCAGGCTGCCGTCCGACACGGCGGCGTGCTTCTTGCGGCGGCTGGGGACGCGCGAACGGGCAACGTATTGATACAGCTCGGATTCGGTGATGACGGCGAGGTGCAGGCTACCTGAAAGGGCATTCTGGCTGTTTTCAGGTAGCCCGCCCAATTGGAAGCCTTCTGCCAACGGCGTAACCGTGATGCACAGCGGCGCGTTGTCATCTAAAAACGCCTGCCAGCCGGCCACAGGTTTGGGTTTCAAGCCGTGCTGGGCGAAGAAGCCGAGCATGGTTTCGCGCCGGCCGGCGCTTTCGGCACACAGCAGAATGCGGCCACCAAAGGCTGTCTGAAAATCTTGCAATGCAGCCAGCGGCTGTTCGGATTGCCGGTTTACCGCCACATCGGGCAGGGCATGGGGAGAAGTGGCGGAAAGATCGGGCCAGATTTGCGGATAGGCTTTCAGGCTACCTGAAAATCGGTCGGCAGCAAGATACAAATGCTGCGGATGCAGAGGCGGATAGCTGGGATCGCCCTGCGCCAGTGCGTGGCGCGATTTGATTTCGCCTTCGAAGCGCACGGCCTCGGCGTGCACATCGCCCACGCATACAGCCAGGGCGTTTTCGCCAATGTAGTCGAATAGGCTGGCGCAACCGTCTTCGAAAAACAGGGGGAGATAGTATTCCACGCCTGCACCGAATTGGCCGTTGCTCACGGCTTGATACACGGCGGCCTCGTTCGGGTTGCTTTGGATTTCCTCGCGGAAGCGGGTGCGGAAGATTTTTTGCGCATCGGCATCGGTGGGGAATTCGTGCGCGGGCAGTAGGCGGATTTCGGACACAGGGGAGAGAGTGCGCTGGGTGTCGGGATCGAAGGTTTTGATGCTGTCGATTTCGTCGTCGAATAAATCGATGCGATAGGGCGTGCTGCTGCCGATGGGGAACAAATCCACAATCCCGCCGCGCACGGCAAATTCGCCGCCGGCCACCACGTTGGACACGGCAGAATAGCCGGCTTCCACCAGATTTTCGCGCAGTTTATCCAAATCCAGAGTCTGCCCCGTTTTCAGCCAAAACGTGCGCCCCAGCAGGAAGGGCGGCGGCGCGAGCCGCTGCATGGCGGTGGCAACGGGCACAAACAGCACGTCCACCGCACCATTTTTCAGCTGCCACAAAACAGATAATCGCTCCGACACCAAATCCTGATGCGGCGAAAAACGCTCGTAAGGCAGCGTTTCCCAATCGGGCAGGAAAAGCGCGTTGTCTTGCGGGCGGAAAAACTGCCACGCGGTTTGCAGACGCAGTGCAGTTTCGGCATCGGGCGTAAGCACGAGCTTGAGCGGTTTTTCCGGCAGGGCGGAGGCAAGAAAATAAGGCAGGCTGCCAGCGGAAAGCTGCGGCCAGCAGGACTTTTGCGCGGGTTTGGGCAGAGGGAGATTCATAGTGTACCGACAAAGGTGTGCGGCAGCCTGAAGCAAGTTCGGGCTGCCGAGTGTTTATGGTTATCCAAATAGAAACAATACGGCGTTGGCTCACTGCACGATCTGGTTTCTATTTTGAGCAACTGTGGTTTGGATTGATGAAAAACGGATTTTAGCAGATTAAGGCTACCTGAAACTTTAGCTTTGCAGCAATTCACACCACTTATTTTCACTGCGTTGCAGCTTGCGCTTTCAGGTAGCCTTTTATACCGCGCTCCAAGCGGCTAATCCACCGCCACTTCCACCGGCTGCGCGTTCAGGGCGGCGAGCGCGGGGGCGGGGGCAACGGTTACAAATAGGCCGCGGCCGCCGCCGTTGATGTACATCAGCGGCAAATCCCAGATGCTGCGTTCGGCATACACCGGCAGCGCGGTGCGGCAGCCGAAGGGGCTGGTGCCGCCCACAAAATAGCCCGTCCATTTATGCGCTTGGTCGTGCGCGGCCAGCTCCACGTGTTTCATGCCGAGCTGGCGGGCAAGGTTGCGGGTGGAGATTTGGCGGTCGCCGTGCATCAACACAATCAGGCCTTTTTTGTGTTCGTTAATCAGCACGATGGTTTTCACGATTTGGTGTTCGTCGATACCGAGGCACTCGGCGGAATGCGCCGTGCCGCCGTGCTCTTCGTAGGGATACTGCATGGCGGTGTGCTCGATTTTGTGTGCACGCAGAAAACGGATGGCTGGGGTAACAGGGTGGTGGGGTTTGCTCATAATAAAGGTTTCATCGATGGATACAGCAATCAAAAAACACAGGCCAGGCAAAACTGCCGGCCTGTGCTTTCAATATGTCTCAGACAGTTTTTCAAACTATAACTGAACTGAGACTACCCCCGCAATTAACAGCGGCCTGCTGCATGCGATACTTCGTTACATAGCCCTTGCTCGCCACGGGCGGGAGCTGCCCGACTACTGGAGCACCCACCTGAGCAAACAGTATCAGAAGTGGTTGAGGGTATAGCTTTCAGTAATCATCACATACAACTGCCGAAATCCGGCAAAGCAGATACAAAACACGCCGGCGAGCAGGAAAATCAGGCCGAGTTCTTGGCGGCTCATGGTGTGGTTTTTTGAAAAATTTGCTCAGGCAGCATTAATAAGATTACCTGAAAACGTAGTGAAGCGGAGTTTCTACGAGGTCAAATTAGACAATATGCCTAAAAAACATTACATTTTACCTTTCCTCGAGCCTATTTTGAAAACTTGTCTAAAAACGCTGTCGACTTGTCAAAATTCGGGTAGCATGCATCATCTAAATACATGCGACGGTGCCTTTACCTGCCACCGCTATGTCCACCTGCCAGCCCGCCGCACTGCATAACGGCCGCGCCGGCTACCCTGTTTAACCGAATCCAAAAAAGGAATCCACATGCAAGTTTACTTCGATAAAGATGCCGACCTCTCCCTCATCAAAGGCAAAACCGTGGCCATCATCGGCTACGGCTCGCAAGGCCACGCCCACGCGGCCAACCTGAAAGATTCAGGTGTAAACGTGATTGTCGGCCTGCGCAAAGGCGGCTCCTGGAACAAAGCCGAAGCTGCCGGTTTCGACGTGCGCACCGTGGCTGAGGCCACCAAAGCCGCCGATTTAGTGATGATTTTGCTGCCGGATGAATCCCAGCCCGCCATATACCGCGCCGAAATCGAGCCCAACCTGAAACAGGGCGCCGTATTGGCCTTTGCTCACGGCTTCAACGTGCACTACAACCAAATCGTGCCGCGTGCCGATTTAGACGTAGTAATGATTGCCCCCAAAGGCCCAGGCCACGCCGTGCGCAGCGAGTTCCTCAAAGGCGGCGGCGTGCCCTCACTGATTGCCGTGTATCAAGACAAAAGCGGGAAAGCCCGCGACATCGCCCTCTCCTACGCCGCAGCCAACGGCAACACCAAGGGCGGCGTGATTGAAACCAACTTCCGCGAAGAAACCGAAACCGACCTGTTCGGCGAACAAGCCGTATTATGCGGCGGCGCGGTCGAACTGGTGAAATGTGGCTTTGAAACCCTGGTGGAAGCCGGCTACGCGCCCGAAATGGCCTACTTCGAATGCCTGCACGAGCTGAAACTGATTGTGGACTTGATGTACGAAGGCGGCATTGCCAACATGAACTACTCCATTTCCAACAACGCGGAATACGGCGAATACGTTACCGGCCCAGAAGTCATCACATCTGCCACCAAAGAAGCGATGAAAAAAGCCCTGTACCGCATTCAAAGCGGCGAATATGCCAAAATGTTCATTCAAGAAGGCGCCACCAACTACGCCAGCATGACTGCCCGCCGCCGTCTAAACGCCGCCCACCAGATTGAAAAGGTGGGCGCACAGTTGCGCAGCATGATGCCTTGGGTTACCAAAAACAAACTGGTGGATCAGAGCAAGAACTAATCATCGGCAAGCGATTGCCTAAAAACAGGCTACCTGAAAACACAGCTTCAACGCCTCTCAAACGCCGCACAGCGGGGTTTCGGCGAAGCTAAATTTTCAGGTAGCCTTCTTATCTGCTTCCATGCTGCTCAACTCAACACCATATTTATGCCGTGAACCATTTTGGCGACATCGGCAGAAGGATGGCTAGCCAATCCATCGCTAGTGGATTGTTCCATATAACTTAAATGCAATATATGCTACCTGAAATGCTGCCCTGTTTTAGATAATTGGTTTCAGCTAGCCTCCACCTCAACATGAATCCTATTCATCTACTAGCGCTAATTTTTCAGCGCTACGCCCTTGCCTAACCCCCCGTTGCCCGCTACCGTATCGCCTTTCTTTCGCATTTAGTTTCCACCATCATGCAACACAATACTCTCGGCTTCGAATTTTCCCCACCCGCACGCCCGAAGGCCGCAAAAACAGAAAATCACCCGCAACCAATCTAATAGTGGCTGCCTACTCCGAATACCACCTACAATCGTTCAACACCGAAGACAACATCCTAAAGCTTCGTGCACAAAGTGTAAAACCGGCGCCGATTCCGCCATCACTCAGTTTTTCTTCAATGCCGACGCCTACTTCCGCTTCCTCGACGATGTGCGCGGGCGCGGCGTGGAAATCCCCATCGTGCCCGGCATCATGCCGATTGCCAACTTCTCCAAACTGGCCCGCTTCGCCGATATGTGCGGCGCCGAAATTCCGCGCTGGCTGCGGCTAAAGCTGCAATCCTATGCCGACGACACCGCCTCCATCAAAGCCTTGGGGCTGGACGTGGTAACCGAAATGTGCGGCCGCCTCCTGTGCCACGGCGCCCCCGGCCTGCATTTCTACACCCTCAACCAGGCCGGATTGTCTTCCACCATCTGCCAGCGTTTGGGCTACTAATCCGCCCTTTTTCAAATAGAGATGAAGGCTACCTGAAAAGGTTTCAGGTAGCCTTCATCTCTTCTGAGCGCCCATCCGGTGCTATAATTCGCCCTTTCCAACATTGCTCTTAGGCAAGCAACCATGTTACGCGCACTCATTATCGTTTTCGCCTGCCTGTCCGCAGGCGAAGTGCTTTTACACCTCACCCACCTCAAGCTGCCTGCCAGCATTGTGGGCCTGCTGATTTTGTTCGGCCTGCTCCAAGCCGGCTGGGTGAAGGAAGCCTGGTTCAAACCGATGACCGAATTCCTCATGCAGCACATGATGCTGCTGATGATTCCCGCCTGCGTGGCATTGATGGATTACTTCTCCATCGTGGCGCACGATTTCTGGTCGATTACCATCGCCACCGTGGCCAGCAGCGTGCTGGTGCTGCTCTCCAGCGCGAAAACGCATGAAATACTGAGGAAACACAAATGAGGGAAATCGCCACCAACCCCATTGTGCTGGTTTTGATGATGCTCGGCCTCTACCGCCTCAGCCTGTTTTTGCGCCTGCGCAGCGGCAGCCCGCTGGCCAACCCGCTGATGGTGAGCACGCTTTTGGTAATAGGCTACCTGAAACTCTTCGGCATCCGCTACGACGATTTCATGCAAACCGGCCGCATGGTCGGCTTTTGGCTGCAGCCGGCCATCGTGTGCCTGGCTATCCCCATGTATCAGCAATGGCCGCGCATCCGCAGCCAATGGCTGCCGATTGCCGCCTCGCAGCTGGTGGGCAGCGTGGTGGGAATTGTGAGCGGCGTGCTGTTTGCCCACTGGTTGGGCGCCAGCCACGATGTGAGCCAGTCGCTCGCCGCCAAATCGGTTACCATGCCGATTGCGCTGGAAATTACCCACGTGCTAGATGGCATCCCCGCCGTTTCCGTGGCCGCCGTGCTGCTGGCCGGCCTCACCGGCCAGTTTATCGGCTTCTGGATTCTGCGCCACAGCCACATCCGCAACCCCATCTCGCACTCCATCGCACAGGGCACGGCCTCGCACGCCATCGGCATTGCCGCCAGCCTGGAAATCAGCGGCCATTTCGCCGCCTACGCCACCCTCGGCCTGATCTTCAACGGCATCCTCACCTCCTTCCTCGCCCCGATTATCGTGCCGCTGCTCGGCGTTTGAGCTGGCCGCGCAAACCAAAGGCTACCTGAGAATATCGCAAAGAGCACGCACAAAACGCCGGCAAGACCGCCATTTTTCAGGTAGCCTCCATCCATTAGGCTACCTGAAAAACAGCCCGCCTCCCCCTCCTCACGCATTCACCCGCCATGCTCCTCTTCCCGCCCGCCCTCGCCAGCTTTATCGCCACCATCCAAGCCAAGCCCGACAACAACGGCTATTTTCCCCTGCATTTCCCTAAAAACGCCGATTTAGCCGCCTTCCAAGATCCCTACTACAAAGAAAACACCCCTCTCTCCGCCAGCCAATACGTCTTCGCCCTCAACGCCATGGACGATCCTTTCATCATCGACTTAAACCAAGCCGCAAAAGGCTTTCCCGTTTACTTCGCCTGGCACGACCAAATGCAACCCGAAGCCATCGCCGGCAGCCTGGCCGAGCTGGCGCAACATATCCAACACATCCGGCAACACGCCGCCCGCAGCCCCGAAGCCACCGCCCAATACATCGCCGATTATTGCAACACCGCCGCCTCCTTCTGGCGCGAAGTGCAACAATCCTTTGCCGAACAGCACCTTGCCGCCGAAATCGCCCGCTGCACCACCCCGCCCAACGATCCAGACTACGTTTTCGGCGACATCATCGTTTCCCATCCCGGCCGACAAAGCACCCGCCTCGCCGCCGGCCTGAAAAAACACCGCGGCCTCAACACCGCCCAAGCGCTCGCGCTCAGCAAATCCCCGCCCTTCGTGTACTGCAGCGGCATCTGGAAACACATGAAAAACCACCTCGCCGAACTGCAGGCAATCGGCGTACAGGCAAAATTTGTGCCCAAGCCCTAAGCAAAGGCTACCTGAAACAGTTTTCCTGTTTTCAGGTAGCCTTGTCAGCCTCAAACGGCAGGTTTTAGCGCTGATTGTAAAGACTGTGGTCGTAGCCCACGCAGAAAATGCCTTCCCCATGCGGCGTTCGCAGCAGGGAGGAGAAGCATCTGTCTTCCCGCTTGCCATGCACCGCCTCGCAGGCCTGAATGGCTTTTTGTTCTGCCCGATTACCGTCACGATCGTAGGCCACAAAGAAATCCCGTACCGAGCGCGGTCTTGGCACTGAACTGACGAAATGCGCGCAGGTATTGTTGAAGGTGGCAATAATGTGGCAATTGGGAGAGGCACATATTTCTTTTGCGCGTTCAATAGCCCTTTGCTCTGAACTAAATCCTCCAGGCCATGCTATGGTATTTTTATCAGGATTCCAAGCCAAAGCCATCCAATACGGTGTGCGGCGCAGTTCCGCGATTTCGGCTTGCACCTTTGCCTCGCGCTGCTCCCAGGCGCGTATTTCAGCGGCGGTGGGGCCGCGGTTGATCGGCTGTTGCCGTACGGCATTGCGCTCGCGTTGTATCCGATCTGCTTCTGACTGCATGATGCCATTAAAGTTGTGCCATTGCTGCGAGCCAACCGGATAGGGGTTGGCATATGCCAAGCCCGCACTGCCCAATAGCACTGCCGCCAACGCGCCCGCTGCCGTGTTCATCATTGATTGCTTCATCTTGCCGCTCCTGTTTGGAAAGGGGAATAAGGGTATTGCCGATGATCGGATTGTAACAAAAAACAAGATATTGTAAACATCTATCCCGCTGCTTGAAGGCTACCTGAAAACGCACGCTTCAACGGAGTTCAAACGCTGCAAACCTGCGGCTTTCCGCCTCTCCCACAGCGAGAAGAAACAGGTTTTCAGGTAGCCTCCAACTCCAACCAGCCTTTTGCCGCCCATCAGCCCCGCCGCACAAAACCCGCGCCCGCCATACCCAAGCCCGCGCAGATTTGCTATGCTAGCCCGTATCTTTTCCCTACTACAAAGGAGCCTTCCATGTCCTACCGCGCCCCCGTAAACGAACTCTTATTCGCCCTGCAAACCCACGGCAACCTGGCCGAAATCGCCCAATGGTATGCCGAAAGCGGCCTGGACGAAGACACCGCCGCCGCCATCATCGAAGAAGCCGCCAAGTTCAGCGAAGAAGTATTCCTGCCCACCGGCCGCACCGGCGATTTGCACGGCGCACGCCTGGAAAACGGCAAAGTCGTTACCCATCCCGACCTTGCCGCCGCCTACCAAGCCTTCTGCGAAGCCGGCTGGCCCGGTCTGCGCGCCCCGGCCGAATACGGCGGCCAAGGCCTGCCCGCCGTGATCTCCGCCGCGTGCGAAGAAATGTATTACTGCGGCAACCTCGCCCTCTCGCTGCTGCCCATGCTCACCGTGGGCGCCATCGAAGCCATCATGCGCCACGGCTCCGAAGAGCAGAAGCAAACCTTTCTGCCCAAAATGAGCCAAGGCCTCTGGAGCGGCACCATGAACCTCACCGAGCCGCAGGCCGGCACCGACCTCTCCCAAGTAGCCACCAAAGCCGTGCCGCAGGAAGACGGCAGCTACCGCATCAGCGGCCAGAAAACCTTCATCACCTGGGGCGAACACGAACTGACCGAAAACATCATCCACCTCGTACTCGCCCGCCTGCCCGGCACCACCTCCGGCATCAAAAGCCTTTCGCTGTTTATCGTGCCCAAATACAAAATCAAGCCCGACAGCAGCATCGGCGAGAGAAACGGCGTATCCGCCACCGCCATCGAACACAAAATGGGCATCCACGCCAGCCCCACCTGCGTGATGCAGTTCGACGAAGCCGAAGGCTACCTCATCGGCAAAGCCGGGCGCGGCCTGCTTTATATGTTCACCATGATGAGCCACGCCCGCCTGGGCGTGGGCATCGAAGGGCACGCCGTGGCCGAAGCCGCCTACCAGCTCGCGCTGGCCTATGCCAACGAACGCATCCAAGGCAGCGCGCCCGACGGCACCCCGCTCACCATCATCCACCACCCCGACGTCGCCCGCATGCTGCTGGTGCAAAAAGCCACCATCGCCGCCCAGCGCGCCCTGTATCTCCAAGCTGCCGCCGCGCTCGACGCTTCGCACCAACACCCCGACCCTGCCGCCAGAAAAGCCGCCAAAGGCCGGCTCGACTACCTCATCCCCATCGTTAAAGCCTGGTGCAGCGACAACGGCACCGTGCTCGCCAACCTCGCCATGCAGGTGTTCGGCGGCGCAGGCTATATAGAAGAAACCGGCATCGCCCAGCTCGTGCGCGACGTGCGCATCACCGCCATCTACGAAGGCACCAACGGCGTGCAGGCCGCCGACCTCGCCCGCAAAACCGTGTCCGACAAAGGCAGCCTCGTACGCACCCTGCTCGCCGAAGCCCAGCAGACTGCCAACGAGCTCGCCGCCATTGAGCCCGCCACCGCCGAGCCGCTCCAGCGCGCCCTCGAATTAGCCGAACGCAGCACCGCCCTCCTCGTGCAGCAGCACGAAACCAACCCCGCTGCCACCGCCCTAAACGCCACCGCCTATCTGGAGCAAATCTCCCTCACCCTCGGCGCTGCCGCCCTGGCACAAAACTTCCTAGCCGCGCGCAACGCAGAAGCACGCTTCGGCAGCGCATTCTGCCAAGCCCAGCAGCACACCGCCCGCGCCTACCTCGCCTACGTTCTGCCCCAAGCCCACGCCTGCGCCGAACGCATCCGCCAAGGCGCCGAGCCCATGCTCGCCGTGCCGTTTGAAGCCTTCGCCTCATCTTAAAGCGCGGCATGACAAAGGCTACCTGAAAATGCAGAACCGCTTTTCAGGTAGCCTCTCAATATCTCCTCTCGCCACAAGGACAGTCAATGGAACAACATATCAACTACATTACGCTCGGCGTGGCCAACCTCGCCGAATCGCGCCGTTTTTATCGGGATGTATTCGGCTGGCAGGAAATGGCAGACAGCAACGAAAATATTGCCTTTTTCCAAGCCGGAAACACGCTGCTGCTCGCCCTGTTCGGCAAAGCTGCCCTGGCGCACGATGCACAAATACCGGAGCAAAGCAGCGGATTCCCACGCTTTACCTTGGCGCACAACGTGGGCAGCGAAGCCGAAGTGGACGCACTGTTTGCCGGGTTTGCCGCGAAAAACATCACCATCATCAAAGCCCCGCAGAAAGTGTTCTGGGGCGGCTACAGCGGCTACCTCGCCGATCCAGACGGCTTTTTGTGGGAAATCGCATTTAATCCGTTTTTGCAGAAATTGCGCTGAAACCGCGCTTTCAGGTAGCCTGTGGGCATCAATTAAGAATCAAACAAATATAAACGAAATTCCAACAGAGAACCCCATGTCCGAACCCTTAACATACAGCTACACCGTGCCGACCACGCCCGAGGAATACCTGAAAGGCGCTTATGCCCAGATGAGGTATTACAACAAAGCCGCGCCGCGCAAATATTCGCCGCTGCTGTGCTTTTATCTGCCGCTCCTCATTATTGTGTTGGCGATGTCTTTTCTGCTGTTCCACAACCAAACCCAACTGTCCGCCCTGCTGGAAGAATGCTATTTAGACGAAGGTACGCTCGGCTCCATCATACATGCCAACACAACAGCGGTGAATATCGTCGCAGTCGGCTTTCTCCTGATCTGCATTATCAGCAGCATATTCAACCGCCGAATCCTGAAATATATCTACTGCCGCAGCTACCTGCTGCACGAAAGCCGCTTCAGCGCCGACAGCGCAGGCTGCCGCCAATCTTACCCGCAGCAGCACGAATCATGGTTCGGCTGGGCAACTTTAGACAGCGTGCACACCGTAAAGGGCGATATCCTCCTGATTTTCGGCAGCGCGTTCATCGTCCTGCCGCACAGCATTTTTGCTGATGAAGCCGAAAAACAAGGTTTTATCGAGCAAGTAACTGCATGGCAGCAGGCCGCCCAAAAGCAGCCTGCACCCTGAGAACCCCATTCCGGCCATACAAGGCATTGGTAGGTGTTTTCTGCCGTATATCCCTTTCAGGCTACCTGAAAACTGTAAAATGGCTTTTCGCCTCGCCAAAACCAACATTTTCAGGTAGCCTTAACTATCTCATCCAAGCGAAGCACCGCCATGAAATCACTCCTCCCCTTCCTCGCCGTCCTTCTGCTCGCCCCCGCCCTGCACGCCGCACCCAACCTTATCCTGGCCAAAGAATACAGCGGCCAAAACATTGCCGGCTGGGCGATAAGCGAAAAGCTCGACGGCGTGCGCGCCTATTGGGACGGGCGCAGACTCATCAGCCGCCAAGGCCACCCCTTCTCCCCACCCGCCGGTTTCACCCGCGATTTCCCGCCCTACCCGCTCGACGGCGAGCTCTACAGCCGGCGCGGCGCATTTGAGCAGATTTCCGCCGCCGTCCGCAGCGCCAACGGCGATTGGAGCGGCATCAGGCTGCACGTTTTCGATGCGCCGCAAGCCCCGGGCAACCTGTATCAGCGCCTCGCCCTCGTGCAGCGCCACCTCGCCGCCCATCCGCAGGCCAAAATCGCCGTCATCCCGCAAACCCCCGTGCGCGATGCCGCCCATGCCCAACAATTCCTGCGCCAAATCGAAGCCCAAGGCGGCGAAGGAGTGATGCTGCGCAACCCCAATATCCCCTACCAGGGCGGCCGCAGCGACAACCTGCTCAAGCTCAAAAGCGCGCACGACGCGGAATGTATCGTTACCGCCCACCACGAAGGCAAAGGCCGCAACGCCGGCCTGCTCGGCGCCGTGTCCTGCCGCAACGAAACCGGCGAATTCCGCATCGGCTCCGGTTTCAAAGACACCGACCGCCGCAACCCGCCGCCAATCGGCAGCCGCATCACCTACAAATACCGCGGCTTCACCGCCAAAGGCACCCCCCGCTTCGCCACCTACCTGCGCCGCGCCAACTGAACCCGGCAGGCTACCTGAAAGCTGATAAACGCAGCCAAACGGCGGCACAGCACCACCCTGCCCTGCCATATGCTCACTTCGTGGCCGCTTCGTTTTCAGGTAGCCTCCTGCCTATCCACCCCCGCCCCGCACTTTGCTATACAATAGCGCCCAATTTGAATTTCTCGCCAAACATCCCATGCTAACCTACGTTCCGCCCGAGCAACGCCCCGCCCCGCCCACCTACGAGCGGCCCTGGCTCTTGCTGCTGCTGGCTTTTGTCTGGCTGTGGCCGGGCGTGTTCGCGCACGATTTGTGGCAAGACGAAACCTTGGTGTATGCGGTCATCCGGCAGGCGGCGGAGGGCGGGCAGTGGTGGCTGCCGCAGGATGGCGGGGCGCTGTTTTGGGATGTGCCGCCGCTGTATATGTGGCTTTCCCTGCTGTTTTTGAAACTGTTCGGCCATCTGCCGCCGTATGAGGCGGTGCGCATGGTGAACGCCTTGCTCGCGGCGGTGTCGCTCGCGGCCATGGGCGGCGCGGGACGGATGCTTTTGGGGCGGCGCAACGGGCGTACGGCGGTGCTGGTGCTGATCGGCTGCCCCGGTCTGCTGATGATGAGCCACTTCATCGGCGGGCAAATCGTTACCCTGTGCGGCTTAAGCCTGAGTTTCTACGCGCTGGCAATGGCGCGGCAGAAAACGGTGAAGGCGATTGTGCTCACGCTCTTGGGTTGGACGGTATTGTCGCTTTCAGGTAGCCTGTTGCCGCTGTTGGGCGTGATGCTCACCACGGCGCTGTTGCTGCTGGATTCGCATTGGCACAACAAACGCTTCTGGCTCACGCTTTTGGCGGCGGCAGGGCTGACGCTGCCTCTGCTGTTTGTATGGCCGCTGGTGCTCAATGGTTTGTCGCACGAGGCCTTCCTGCAGTGGTGGCGGTATCACGCGCTCGCGCCGTTCGGCGGCTTCGCCCGCTTGGATTTCGGTTTTTCCGCCGCTTATTATCTGAAAAACCTGCTGTGGTTTGCCTTCCCGGCCTGGCCGCTGGCCTTGTGGACGCTCTACCGCCAGCGCCGCCTGCCGTGCCACGGCTGGAACAGCCTGTGCCTGATTTGGCTGGCTGTGTTCGGCCTCGTGCTGGCCGCCTCGCCGCAGCACATGGAAGACCATTTAATGTTGCTGTTGCCGCCTTTGGTGTTGGCGGCAGCGGCGCAGGCCGACCAGCTTCGGCGCGGCGCAGCGGCGTTTTTCAACTGGTTCGGCATCATGACGTTCGGCTCGCTGGCGCTGTTTGTGTGGCTCGGCTTTTTCGCCATGAACTTCGGCTGGCCGGCCAAGCTGGCCGAGCGCGCGGCTTATTTCAGCCCGTATTATCAGCGGGATATCGATTACTTCCCGGTTATCGTGGCCGTATTGTTCACGCCGGTGTGGCTCTTGGCGATTACGCGCAAATATGTGCGCGGCCGGCAGGCGGTAACCAACTGGGCGGCCGGGCTCACGCTGTGCTGGTCGCTCATCCTCACTCTGTTCCTGCCCTGGCTGGATGCAGCCAAAAGCTACCGCCCCGTGGTGCAGCAGCTGGAAGCCGAACTGCCGGCCGATGCCTGCGTTTCCGCGCAGCATGCCGTGGTGCGCCACGCCTGGCAGGAATACAGCCGTTACCCTCTAGGCGAAAACTGCCGCTTCGTCACCACCCTGCGCCACGAATCCGTGCCCGATGCCACCGAACTCGCCAGCGCCAACCGCCCGCGCGAAAAACACGAGGCGTTTGTGTTGTGGCAGCGACAAGAATAGCTTCAAGGCTACCTGAAAATACAATAGGCACAGTCATGAAAGCTATCGCCTTTTCACCTGCCTTACGCCATGATTCCGCCATACGCACAACATCCCGCCCGAACGCCGACAGCCGCCCGGGCAGGCTCTCCCACCGCTGTCATAACGAGAGAAAAAACCATGAAACTTAAAACATTGCTTGCCGTATCCGCTCTACTTCTGCCCGCACTCGCCCTGGCCGCACCAAACGGCAGGGCAAACCGCCGCCCCCGTCAGTCGCAAAAAGCCTTGTGCCTAGAGATTGCCGTCGCACGGGCACACATGGTCACCTACAACGTAACATGCAGAAGCTACAGCAAGGAAGAGGCCGTGCGAACCCTTCAAGTTGAGAACGCCGGCGCCGTTTATCGCAACCAAGGCTGCCAAAATATATTGAGCGAAGCCGATGTCCGCAACGCCACAATGGCCGAAATCAACCGCCTTGGCGGCAGAAATCTCAACAATGAGCAATACTGCTCCGCCATCAAACCCGCTGTCGATAAAGCGGAAGAATGGTTCGACAATGCAGACGCCGACGGCGTCCACTAAGCCTTCTTTAGCACCGCAATATAAGGCTACCTGAAACCTGCCAAACCCATTTCCCATAACGCCATAAAGCAAACTTCATGAAACTCAAAACCCTCGCCACCCTCGCCGCCATCCTTCCCGCACTCGCCATCGCCGCCCCCGCCAAACCCTCATCCGGCCGTGCATCCCAATCCAAACCCGCACAGAGCAGGTCTCAAGAGCGTGCTTCCTCCGGCAGAAACTCATCTTCCAAACCGCAAGACAACAAACCCCAGCGCGGCCGCAACAGTCAAAACAGAACCCAAGACAGCAACAAACCAGCCAACGGCCGCGCCAATTCACGTCAGCAGCAGGATGTCAAACCCGCCCGCGGTCGCAACAGCCAAAGCAGGGAGCACGACAACAACCGGTCCGCCAACGGCCGTGCACACTCACGCCAACAACAGGAAACCAAACCTGCCAACACCCGCACCAACGCCCGCCAGCAGCACAATACCGGACACAACGCCACCCAATCCCCAATCCGGCACAGCCGGCCAACCCGCCAGCAAGATAACGAACAACCCGCCCACATCCAAGAGCGCCCGCAGCCCAACCCCGAGCCACAAGACAACAGCCCGCAAGACAGCGCCCAAGCTGCCGAACACGCCGCCGCAAAAGCACAATGCCTGCGCTATATTGTCGATGGCAACAACCTCTCCGCCTTCACCCAAGCCTGCCGTCCCGATTCCGCCACCAACGAGCGCTACCAAACCGCCTTTAAAAATACCCAGACCCAATTCGAGCACGACAGCTGCCTAGACATCGTCAGCGAAGACGAAGCCCAAGCCGCCATCAATCTTGAACTCCAGCGGCTAGGTCAGACCAGCCGCCTGTTCTGCCCAGCCGTCACAGATGAACTGCCAGGCATTGCCCACCGCTACCGCAACGTCAAATAACCCACAGGCTACCTGAAAAACCAAAAAGCAGTTTTCAAGCAGCCTCTTCTTCCCAGCCACATACAAGGAACTCCTCCAATGAAACTCCGTACCCTAGCCCTCCTTACTGCCGCTCTCCTCCCCGCCCTTGCCCAAGCCGAGCCTGTCCAAGCCAGCAAACAGCAATGCCTAGGCTACCTGAAAGATGGTTTCCAAATCACCATCCACACCTTTGCCTGCGACAGCACCGCCGCCCAAGACGAACGCTATAAAAACGCTTTCTTCGCCGCTATGAAACAGTTTGAGCAAGGCAGCTGCGAAAGTCTGGTGAGCAAAGCCGAAGCCCGCGCCTTCCTCAACAGCCAAACTGCAGGCAAAGACCACGAACAATACTGCGCTTCCATCAAAACCCCCGTACAGCGCAGCCTGCAACGCTACAACAGCAGCAACCGATAAAGCGTCTTGCCGCCGCATTTTTCAGGTAGCCTCCACGCTTGAATGAGGCTACCTGAAACCCCTTTGGGGAGAAAAAATGAACCCTGGTGCCCCAAATGTCGATGCCGCCCGATTGGCACAGTTTGAACTCGGCACCATCTAGCAATCAAGAATCAAGGCTGCCCAAAACCGGTAAGAATGGTTTCAGGCAACCTGTTCACCGCCTCTCTACCCCGCCCTTTCTGACAAACAACGGCAGGCAATCTTTGCAAGATCTGCCATACGCCATTTGCTAACAGCAAATTGGGCAACCCCACAGGTCAGAGTGACTCAATAAACAACCACAACACTCAGGCTCTCCGGCAATGGACAAAAAATCCTGACGCCCAAGAAAGGCAAAAACAGCAGATAACCAGAAAAGTTACCTATTAACCAAACTATTGCAACAACAACCCCGCCAAGCCTCAGCCGGTGGGTGAAGCGGGTTCGTAAACTTCCCAAGTCATCAGGCAATCTCCCAATCCTCCTGATTTTCTATACCTTACAAGTTTCCTAATTTAAGCCAACTTGCCAAAAAGACCAAGAACGCTTTATCATACTACTTATGTACCAGTTATTTTTAAAAATTTGTTAATCCTTCTATCTGCAAGCAGCATGGTATCGAAATTGCTTGCCATACAAGGTAGAGCATTCCGTTCTCGGTATGGCAGTTATTGGCTAAATTTAACAAAAATTCAATCAATCAAAATATAACGTGTTTACAGGACGCGCCGAATTCGCCCAGTAAGACTAGGGCTTACACGGTGTCTATATATATCCGCGGGAGTTTTAAAAATGAAAACCACAACGAGAAAACAGCAAGCCAACGTCGGAAAAAGAATCATCCCGACTTATCAGGCATTGGTAGCCGCCCTGATGGCGGTTTATATACCACAAGTGCATGGTGATACCCCTTTTAACGGCGTAATTGAAGAAAACTTTTCCGGCGGAACAACTACTAATAAATGGTTGATGCCGCTGCCGGGCGATGGCTTTAAAAATCCTTGGGATCCGTCCTCTCCCTCACCCACAGTAATTAATAGCGCTTGTCTGACTGCGGGAACTCAATCATCCAAACCTACAGCTACAGTTGCTGGCTCTCCTCCTAGATGTACCGGGGTTCAGGATAATCTGGGCAAAGGGGTCTTGCGCCTAACTCCTGCGCAAAACCAAGTAGTTGGCGGCATTGTTTCAGATTTCACTTTTGGCACCCAAGAAGGTGTGGAAATTACTTTTATTACCTACACATGGGGTGGTAGTGGTGCCGACGGCATGACCTTCTTCTTGGCCGATGGTAGTAAACCGGCTACGTTAGGGGCATCAGGGGGTTCAATTGGTTATTCATGTACCAATGAAAACCCGATTTTTAGTGGTGTTTATGGCGGATACATGGGTATCGGTATTGATGAGTGGGGTAACTTTGTTTACAAGCATGATAATACTACTACTGGTGCGCCAGGCTTGAGCCAACGGTTGCCAAATACGATTGGTATTCGCGGTGCGGGCTCCATTAATCATACCTATATCAGTAAACATTTGTTGCAGGAGATTTATACTAAGTTTGGGTGGGGTACTGTACCTGCATCCGTACAAAACAACTGGACTAACTTATGGACTTCTAAAGCTGGATTCGGGCAGTGGGCTATTAATGCTCCGTCTTATCGTAGATTTGTCAATGTATGCAAAACCGGTCAATTAACCATTGATTCCGCATACCTGCCTTCAGGCCAAGGGGCTCTTGTATTAAGTGATAAAGCAACAGATCCAAGATTAAAATTATATAATTATCAGTATTTTGCCCATAAACAACTACCTCGGCGATTTGCCACAGAATCTGCCCATTCGCGTGACCAAGCAGTTCCAATGTTATATAAAATCCGTATCACGCCGAACGGCAAAGCTAGTGTATGGATTAGCTATAACGGTGGTGACTTCCAACCGGTAATGACAGATTTTGATATTGTGGCCGCAAATGGTCCATTGCCAAAAAGTTTCCGCTTTGGATTTATGGGGGCAACAGGTGGCGCTCATAACAACCACGAAGTCTTGTGCTTCAAAGCCACCCCGGCCACTCAATCTGAAGGTTCTGCAGACGTAAATCTGCCTGATGCAAAATTAGCATCTGATTCACAGGTTTATCTATCTTTCTTCAACAAAGTGCACTGGTATGGCAACTTAACGGCACAAAACATTCTCCGTAAACCCAATGGAACTTATGCGGTGCAGCCTGGTGCCAACTGGGATGCTGCGTGCGTTCTAACCGGCGGCCCATGCGAGAGAAAAGGTAACCAAATTGTTAATAAACAGCCCGTGCGTAAATTCTTTACTTGGACTGGTACAGCGGGTGCCGCATTGGAGTGGTCAAACATCAGTCCTTCGCAACAGGCTGCCTTGTCATCCCCTGGCGAGCCTGCCGGCATGGGCGAAGCCAGATTAGCCTATCTGAAGGGCGATACAAGCCGGGAAGTCGGTCAGCCCAACGGCGTCTTCCGTCCCCGCAAAAAACTGTTAGGCGATATCATCAACTCCAGCCCGGTATGGTTAGGGTATCCGAATAACAAGAATTATCTATCTGCTCCCCGTTGGCGCGATTCGCGTTATCTAGGTGCAGCCATGCAGGAAAACAATGGTCAACCTTACACCACCTTTGCCAATTCGAACCGCACACGCACCAATATTGTGTATGCGGGTTCGAATGACGGTTTCCTGCATGCCTTCCGCAGCGGTAGCTATAACGCAGCCGGGCAATTCCAGACCGCAAACAATGACGGTCAAGAAATGTTTGCCTACATCCCCGGTGCTGTACTATCACGGATTCACAATAAAACCAATGCAGGCTTGGATCTCTTCAGCCCACAGTATGCCCACAACTACTATAACGATGCCCCTGTAGGTACTGGAGACGTGTTCTACGGAGGTTCATGGCACACTTGGGTTATGGGTGGCTTGGGAGCCGGTGGCGATACTATCTATGCTTTGGATGTTACCAACCCCGATTCCTTCAATGCATCCAATGTAATAGGCGAATGGTCTCGCTCTTCCGGAGGAGAATGGAGCAATTTGGGTAACACCTACGGCACACCCGTCTTCGGCCGTTTCCATGATGGCAACTGGGGTGCTGTGTTCGGTAATGGCTGGTGTTCTACCACTGATGCTGCTAACGGTAACTGTACCGCCTCCAACGGTCCGGCTGGTATTTATGTAATGTCCATCAACCAAAGTACTGGTAAGCCTTCTTTCAAATTCATCAGTACGGGAGAAGCAGGCACACCTGATGCTCCCAACGGTATTGCTTATGTTACCCCTGTGGATTTGGATGGGGACAACATTTACGATTATGCTTATGCAGGTGACATAAAAGGCAATGTGTGGCGCTTTAACCTTCTATCCCAAAATAGTAATGATTGGACTGTGCAACCGCAGAAGCTCTTTACTGCCCCCGCTGTTCAACCAATTTCCACCAAAATTATTGTAACTCGCATGGGACGAAATGGTGCTTCTGGCGACGTTATTCTGAACTTTGGTACAGGCATGCGCAAAGAGGGTTACTTGGGTACAAAAACCACTTACGCCACCGGCCAACAAAGTATCTATGGTATCCGCGACAAAACGGCTTTGGCTTTTAATCCTGCTGCTGGAACCACTGCAGCTCAGGTAAATCGTAGCCAAATGCAAGCACAAGTAATACATGAAGGTGGTAAAAAAGATCAGTTGAGTAATATGAACGTTGATTGGAATACCAAATCAGGTTGGTATTTAGACTTAACTCGAGTAACTATCAATGGCAAAGTTGAATATGAGCAAGTAATTTACAACCCCTACCTGGAGAGAGGTAAATATTTGATTGTAAATACTTTCATTGATGGCAGTAACCCGGCTTTATCTTGTAACGTAATTCAATCTTCTGGTTATACTTATCCGCTGAATGCGGTAACTGGCTCCGGCTTGAGAGGCTTCTTCGATGGCAACTTTAACGGCTCCTCATACCGCAAACAGCTGAATGCAGTGGGTTCTCCTCTCTTGTTGAAAACAACCGACGGTAAATTGCTGCTCTTAACAAAAGATAGCCAGGGTAATGTGAACTTACACGAAGTTTACTTGCCAGAAACCCCCTCAATCCGCCGTATCTCTTGGCGTGAGATTTTCTAAGGCTGTAGTAGTAGCAAAGCCGTCTGAACTATTCAGACGGCTTTTTTATATGGGAGGATACTTAAAATTACTGGGAGCATTAGCTAGCCTTGCCTGATTCTGCACTACTGCGGCTTGCCGTATTGTATGAAAAATTAGTTCAATGGACAAAAGGATGGGTTTTCCATCTCTTTTGTCCTTTCTCTAGCCATAAGATAAAATTATTATAAATAGTCTTTTAGTACATAATTTCATCCCAGCCTGATAGTGATTTTAGCCTTTATTTTCACTAAATTTGCTCTCCAATATATTGATAACGTTAGGCATCATCAGTTCCTTACTCTTTGCAAAATCACCCAGATACGGCGGGTTGCGTTTCAGACTGCCATAAGCACCTCCCTCAGATTTTTGTAGGTGTAGCACCACTCTTCTTCCCCCGTTTTCACTTTGGTTTTTCTTCTCTTGCCGGTCTTAGTAATCATCGTTTCAAATAGCTTTCTAAGCCTGCTTGGCAGTATAATGCCGCGTTTTGAAACAAACTGAAACAGCAAGCAAAATGTGGTTTAAACAAGTCAGCTTTTATCCCCTAAACAAAGACAAACTGCCGGATTTGGAAACCTTGTCCTCCAAGCTGCAAGAGGCCGAATTTGCCCCGCCGCAGGGTTTGGACTGGTTTGGCGAAGGCTTTGCCCCACCGGAAGGGTTTTCGCCGGAATTGGTGTTTCCCGCCGATTTCACTTGGAGCGTGGCGCTGAAGAAATCCGAAAAAGTGCTGCCTGCCGGCGTGATCCGAGAGATTTTGGACGACAAAATCACCGAAATCCAAGAAGCCGAAGCGCGCACCGTGGGGCGCAAAGAAAAGCAGGAGCTCAAAGAGCAGATTACGGACGACCTGCTGCCCCGCGCCTTCACCCGCAGCAGCAAAACGCAGGCCGTGTGCGACACGCGCAGCGGCTTCCTGCTGGTAAACCAAGCCTCGGCCACCCGTGCGGAAAACCTGCTGGCCAAGCTGCGTGAAGCCTTGGGCGGGCTCGAAGCCAAACTGCCGAACACCAAACAATCGCCTTCCTCCCTGATGACCGAATGGCTGCTCGCCGGCACGTGTGGCGGCGGCTTCGAGCTGGATGATATGTGCGAACTCAAAGGCACGGGCGATGCCGCGCCTACCGTGCGCGTGTCGAAACAGGATTTGACCGCCGACGAAGTGGTGCAGCACGTGAAAACCGGCAAAACCGTTACCCAGCTCGGCCTCGTGTGGCGTGATCAGATTGCCTTCGTGCTCACCCAGGATTTCACGCTCAAACGCATCCAATATCTTGACGTTTTGCAGGAAGAGGCCGAAAGCCACGGCGACGATGCCGCCAGCCTGGCCTTTGCCTCACAAATCCTGATGGCTGAAGCGCTCTCCACCCTGCTGCAGGAGTTGGTATCGCTTCTAGGCGGCTGGCAGGATTAAATACCCATTTTTCAGGTAGCCTGCTGTTCCAAAAGGCTACCTGAAAACTTCAGCTGCGCTTTCAGGTAGCCTCCCCCCAAACCAACCCCAACCCAGGACAAACACCATGAGCATCAAATCCGACCGCTGGATACGCCGCATGGCCGAAGAGCATGGCATGATCGAGCCGTTCGAGCCCAAACAAGTTAAAGAGCAAGACGGCCGGCGCATTATTTCCTACGGCACCTCCAGCTACGGCTACGATATCCGCTGCGCCAACGAATTCAAAATCTTCACCAACATCAACAGCACCATCGTCGATCCGAAAAACTTCGATCCAAAAAACTTCGTGACCGTGGAAGACGACTGCTGCATCATCCCGCCCAATTCCTTTGCTCTGGCGCGCACGATGGAATACTTCCGCATCCCGCGCAACGTGCTCACCGTGTGCCTAGGCAAATCCACCTATGCCCGCTGCGGCATTATCGTGAACGTGACCCCGTTCGAGCCGGAATGGGAAGGCTACGTTACCCTCGAATTCTCTAACACCACCCCTCTACCCGCCAAAATCTACGCCGGCGAAGGCGTGGCGCAAGTCCTCTTCTTCGAGAGCGACGAAGTGTGCGAAACTTCCTATAAAGACCGCAAAGGCAAATACATGGGGCAAACCGGCGTTACCCTGCCCAAAGCGTGAGGCCGACGGCTTGAATAAAGGCTACCTGAAATTTTCAGGCAGCCTTTTCCATTCCAATCAACCCTGCCGGGCTATCGCTCCAAATACTTTTTCATCAGTATCAGGGCAAAGCGCACGGCTTGGGTGCGGATGGCTTCGCGGTCTCCTTCAAAGTGCTGCTCTTTGGCCCAGATGCGCTGTTTGGTGGCCAGGCTGAACCAAACCGTGCCCACGGGTTTCTCTTCGCTGCCGCCGTCGGGGCCGGCGATGCCGGAGATGCTGAGCGCATAGTCGGCTTTGGTGGTGATGAGTGCACCCAGCGCCATTTCGCGCACGGTTTCTTCACTCACTGCGCCGTAGTGGCCGAGGGTGGCGGCGTTCACATTAAGGAGCTGCTGTTTGGCGTGGTTGCTGTAGGTAACGAAGCCTGTTTCAAACCAGGCGGAGCTGCCGGGCAGGCGGGTGAGTGCGGCGGCAAGCAGGCCGCCGGTGCAGGATTCGGCGCAGGTGATGGTTTCGCCGCGTTGGGCGAGTTGTTGGGTAACTTCTTGCAGCAGGGTATCCATAACAGGGCTCGTTTGGGGTGATGACTGCCATCATCTATCAAAGCGGTGGGGCAGTCAATTTTTCAGGTAGCCTGCCTTCGGTTTCGGCGGCCAGACGCAACAATGCTTCGCGGTTGGAAGGGGAAAAGGCGAGATGGGCGGCTTCGGCCAGCGGCAGCCAGCGGTGGGCGCGGTGTTCGCGCGCGGAAAGACACACAGGGCTGGCAGCGGGAATGCGGGCGGAGAAGACGTGTTCGGTGTTGCGGGTAACGCCGGGAGCGTAGCGGTGGCGCCAGTGTTCGTAGATTTCGTATTCGTTCTGTGTATGCCAGTCTTCAAGCTCTTCTGGCGCAAGCAGGATGCCGGTTTCTTCGGCCACTTCGCGCAAGGCAGTGGCAAACGGGCTTTCGCCTTTTTCCAGGCTGCCAGTTACGGATTGCCAAAAGCCGGGCGGAGACACGCGCTCAAGCATCAAGGCGCGGCCCTGCCCGTCGTGCAGCACCACCAGCACGGATTCCGGGCGCTTGTAGGCTGGGCGGCTCATGACCGGGCGTCCTCTTGGCTTTCCGATGACTCGGCCGGCTCGGGATTGGCGTTGGCAAATTCGTCGGAGGCGGTATCGCCCTGCGCCTGATAGCCGGCTTTGAGCAGAGCGGCAGCATCGGGGGAGAGGTCTTGATTCAGAATGCGTACTTCACGCTGCGGGAAGGGGAATTCGATGCCTTCTTCGTTAAACCGCCGCCACACGGTGAGCAAAATGGCTGAGCTAAGGCCGAGAAAGCCGTTTTCGGGGTCGCGCACCCAAAAGCCAAGCCGCAGATTGATGCCGTTATCCGCGAAATCAATCAGATAGGCCTTAGGTGGCGGATCAGCCTTCACGCGCTCCTGCGCGGCAGCAGCCTCCTGCAGAATCTCAATCGCTTGGGTTAAATCAGTATGGTAGGCTACCTGAACATCTAAACTCTGCCACAGGGATTTGCCGGTGTAGGATTCGTTGATCACGGTGGAGGTGATGAAGGTTTCGTTCGGAATCAGCGCCTCCTGCCCGTTGCCGCTGCGCAGCACCACAAAGCGGGAAGTGATTTGTGTTACATAGCCGGTAAAGCCGTTCACCGTGAGCCGGTCGCCCGGGCGCACCGAGCGGTCGCCCAAAATAATGAAGCCCGACACATAATTGCTGGCAATTTTCTGCAAACCAAAGCCCAAGCCCACACCCAACGCGCCGCCGAACACGGAAAGCACGGTTAAATCAATGCCCACCAGCGGCAGCGCAATCAACACCGACAACACCAAAAGCAACGAGCGCGCCAATTTGGAAAGCACGATTTGCAGGTTCGGATCTAGCCGCGTGCTGCCTTTGAGCCGCGCATCAATATAGCGCGACAGCCACATCGCGCCCACCAGCATCACGCCTACCCACAACAATCCGGTGAGCACGGTATAAAGAGAAAGCCGCGCCGAACCAACTGAAAACTGCAAGCCGCGCAACCAGGCCAGAATCAAATCGTCAATGCCCGAAGCCCACAACAGAAACGCGCCCCACAGCGCAGCGGCCAGTGAAGATTCCATCCGCTCGGAAAAACGGTTGGCCGGAATCGCCGAATGAAACACCGCCAGCACCACCCGAATCAAAATCATCCAACGCGCCGCCATCACCAGCAGGCGGAACCACACCGCCGTTGCCCCGAAAAAGGCAAACCAGCCGCCCAAAGCCAACGCCCCACCCAGCAGCATCAATAGCGGCCAAGCAATGCGGCGCCCGATATGGCGCAAAAAATGCGGCTTGCCGTCTTCCGTCGGCATCTTGCCCAGCAGCCGGCTGGAAAGGAAATACGCCCCCACCAGCAAAGCTAACGCCAACACCAAATCCACCCAACCAAGCGTTTTGGATAAGCTGCCGAGCAGCTGGTTCAGCCCGAATTCCTCACGCGAAAACAGGCTGAGCAAAAAGGTGTGCAGATTGGTACCGAGTTGGTCGAGCCAATCGGCATTGGTGGCGGCAGTGAGCAAAGGAGGCATAATGATTTTCCGTGCGGTGTGTGATGGCGGCGATTATATAGGCAAACGGTGGGGCTTCATATGGTGGCAGGATTAGCAGAGAAAGTAATGTTTAACTGAGGCATGAAATGGGAAGATGGGAGCAGGCTACCTGAAAAGTTTCAGGTAGCCATAACAATAATCGCTGCTAAGATGTAAAAACAGGAAACCTTTATCTTACCGCTTTTTCCCAATCAATACGGGGGCAGCATTACTCCTCTCCACAGCACTCCTGATGCCATCTACAGTACTCTGCCCTAATATTGTATTGGTCCATTGAGAACCTCTCTGTAGTCATTACCAGTTTCCAACATCCTAAAAATTAACCACTTTGCTTGACTGCGGAAATTGCCTTGTTTCAAGCTTCCTTTATATAATACTGGGCAATGTGGATTATTTGCAGGTTTTGGTAAAGGATAGTGTTTATGACGCAGCAAAACGTCCAACGGGCAGACGCGCTGGTTGCAGGTAGCCAGCTTCACACTTACATCGTCCTCAAAGTGCTCGGCTCCGGCGCATTCGGCATCACCTATCTGGCCGAACATATCCATTTCGGCTCGCAACACGTTATCAAAGAATACCTGCCCGACAGCGGCGTTCGCGTTCAAGGGCTGACCATTCAAGCCAAAAGCAGCAGTGACCAGGAAATCTTCAACTGGGGCTTAAACGGCTTTTTCAACGAAGCCAAGCTGCTCTACGGCTTAAGCCACCCCAACGTAGTCAAGGTAACCGACCTGTTCGAGGCCAACGGCACCGCCTATTTTGTGATGCCCTATCTGCGCGGTATCACCCTGCACCAATGGATTAAAGAACACCCCAGACCGAGTGAAAATGAGCTGGCCAGTATTTTTATCCCCTTGCTTGAAGGCCTGAAATATATTCACGAGCGCCAGCTGCTGCACCGTGACATCAAACCAGAAAATATCTTCATCACCGAAAACCAAACCCCGGTATTAATTGATTTCGGAGCCGCCCGGCAGGCTGTCGGCCAAAAAAGCCGACCACTTACCCAAATCCTTACCCCTCCTTTCGCCCCTATCGAACAATACCACTCACGCGATGTTTTCATGCCCGCTCTGGATTTATACAGTATCGGCGCCTGCATTTACCAATCCATTACCCACCAGCTGATTGAAGAAGCCCCCGCCCGCATCGCCGGCGAAGATACCCAACCCAAGCTGGCCGGCAGTCGCTATGAAGGCCGCTACAGCCATCATTTCCTTGCCGCCATCGACTACGCTCTCAACGTGCGTGCCGAAAACCGTTTCCAAAATGCTATGGATATGCAGCAGGCACTGCTTGGACTGGCAGAAATTCCATCTCAGGCTGCCTCCCTCCCCGAAGCCGGCAATACCACCCAAGCCTCTTACCCGACACAAACCGCCGTGCACGGGAAAGTGCTACCCAAACAGCGTAAAACTGCTCCAGCAGCGACCAGCAGCAAATCGAAATGGCTGTTGTGGGGTAGCATCGTTGCAGCAATGTTGGTAGTGCTGGTTATCGCCGCTTCCGTCCTGATGCGCGACAGTGATAAAAACGGCGAACCTGCCTCCCCACCCACTGCCTCAACTGCTGCTGATACACCGGTAGTACTGCCACCCGCCAGCCAAACCCAACCTGAGCAGCCCGCCGAAAACGATAGCGGCAAGAATGACGGCACCGGTATCTCGGCTGCTTATCTCAACGAAATTAACAAACAGCTGCCACAAATGATCAGCGACGGTGTGCGTTGGGACAAAACCGTCTATGTCGAGAGTAGCAACGAACTGATAATGCAGATTACCATGACCGACCTGCACCTCCGTGACCTCAACAACGACCAGCTCAACGAATTGCAGAGTGCTATCGGCCCAGCTATGGCCAAAACCTCCTGTACCGATCCCAATATCAGCCCGTGGCTGATCCAGCATAACGGTACCCTTATCATTGCCTTCTACGACAAAAACGGCAAACACCTTGTCGATGGCACAGTATCCGGCAGCGACTGTCCATAAACCAGCCCCTTCTGCCACATAGTTTTCAGGTAGCCTGCTGCCCAATTGCGGTATCAGATGGCCGCTGAAGGAGTACCTATGCAGATCAATTTCCATCAAGGCCAGTACATCGGCCAACGTGAAGAACAGCAAGACGCACTGGGCAACCTGGTGCTTTCTCCCCAGCACAAACTCTATGTGCTGGCCGACGGCATGGGCGGGCAGCGCGGCGGGCAAATTGCCGCCAAAACCGTAGTAGCTGCCTTTTTAGACTATTTTCAACAATATGGCCTACACGAAGCTGAGCAGGATTTGCGCCGAGCCCTGCACCAAGCCAACCAGACCCTGTCCGACACCCTGCGCCGACAGCCAGAACTCGAAGGTATGGGCACCACCGTTATTGCCGTGGTGGTAGACGAAACCGACAACCGCTACAGCTACATCAGCGTCGGCGACAGCCCTCTCTACACCTACGACCAAGGCAGCCTGCGCCGCATCAATGCCAACCATGCCTTTGCCGAAGATCTCAAACGCATGATCGCTGCGGGGGAAATCAGCAGCGAAGCCGCCGACCGCCACCCCGCCCGTCATGCCGTAACCAGCGCCGTAATGGGCAAAGACATCGCCCATATCGATTGTTCCTCCGGCACACTCTCTCCCGGCGAATTACTGCTCTTGGCCAGCGACGGTGTGCAAACCTTAAGCGATGAGGAAATCGAGCAAACCCTTATAGCTGCTTCAGGTAGCCTCGAAGACAAAGTAAACACCCTACTGGCCCTTGTGCAGGCCAAACGGCATCCGCATCAAGACAATACCTCGCTACTTTTGGTACAGGCAACTGCCAAACAAACCTCGCCCGCTACCCAAGTGCACGACCTGTCTACGCAAGCCCTCCCTACCACCGGCGAGTCCACGCTCTCTACCCGAATTTCAGGTAGCCCCCCGCCCGCACCATCCACCCCCAGCTTCCCAGCCAAAGGCCTTATCATTGGCTTTATTTTGGGTGCCCTCTTAGTTGGTACCTGGTGGTTCACATCCGACCGCCACACCCAGCACATGCCGCCAAACGAGGATGTTTCCTCCGCATCCGCAACCTCTGCACCGGCCACATCCGAACCTTATACACCGGCCTCTCCTACCCCTGCATCTGAGCCACCCTCTGTCGTATCCAACCCGAAAAATCCACCCGCTGCTTCCGTGCCGCTACCACTGACGCCGCCTGACTCCTCTGCGCCGCAAACCCGATAACACCATCTGCACAATCAATTAAGGAACCTCTATGAAACACTTTTGGCGAAAATTTCTGCTGCTATCCCTTTTGATGCTGCCCTGGCAGGCCAGCGCCAATCAGCCCGATGTTTTGAGCGCGGCCAAATCGGTATACCGCCTATGGATAGGCGTGCCGCTGCCGACGCAAATCGCCTCGCAGCTGGTCAGCCCGCAGATGCTCTCGGAAATCAACAGCAACGGCTATGTGCGCGTTGCCGCACAAAACGGGCAGAACCTTACCCTCTTCAAACAAAACGGCCAAATCTACCTCTTTGCCGGCCACGGTTCGGGCTATTTGGTGTCGACAGAAGGCCACCTCGTAACCAATGACCACGTTGCTAACGCAGATGTGGGTGAGATGGCACAGCTGGGCAAACCGGAAGTGTTTGTGGTGCGCACCATTGCCCCCCACCTAGAGCTAATTTCCACCCAGCAGATTTTCAGCGACAGTGCCAAAGATCTTAGCCTACTGCAAGTGCACGGCCTCACTGGCAAACCGCTGCCGCTGGCTGCCGAAAAATTCCTCCAACCTACCCTACCGGTGTTTTCCATCGGTTTCCCCGGTGCTTCCGATGATATTACCTCCGGCTTCGGCTTCGGCGACCCCAATGCCTACATCCAGCCGGTAATTGCCGAAGGTACGCTCAAACGCGAATTCAAAAACTACGAAAACCGCAGCTACTGGGAACACCACGCCCCCATCAGCGGTGGCAACAGCGGCGGCCCGCTGGTAAACCGCTGCGGCCAGGTGGTCGGCACCAACGAAGGTGCGCACAAAGAACAGGTTAATACTGTTATTGCCGTTTCCAATTCCGAACTTGTACCGATTCTGCAAAGCCACAACGTCAAATTCACCCAAATCAAGAACGAATGCGTAGACAGCGCCACCGCCAGCACTAAGCGCCAGCTCACCCTGCTTTATAGCGGCATGGGTTTGCTGATATTGCTGGCCGGCGGCGGCGGCGTGTATCTGCTGCGCCTGAAAAAACAAGTGAAAGCCGGCTCCAATCCGCCGATCAACTCCCAGTTGATCCGCCGCATCGTCGGCGCGCAGCAGATACAACAGGCGCAGCCAGCCCAAGCCGGCATTTCAGGTAGCGTTACACTCTCTGCACTCTGTGGCGGCAGCAATATCGTCTTGCCGGCCGGCAAACCCACGATTATCGGCCGCAGCGCACCCGCCTCCGTTATTATCAACCAAGCACAGGTATCCGCCCGCCACGTACAACTGCTGTTCGACGGCCGCCAAGTACAGGTGGAAGACTTGGGCAGCACCAACGGCACCTATGTAAACGGCAGCAAAATCACCCGTGCCGTTTTAAACGCCGGTGATGTATTGCAACTGACTGCCGACGAAAACATTGCCCGCTTCAGCATGGGCTCGCCACAAGCCGCCCAACCTCGTATTACCGCCACCCTACAACCGCTCAGCGCCGGTCTGCCCGCCATCGCACTCTACCTCGGTCAAACCGTCCGCATCGGCCGCAGTAGCGGCAACGACGTGGTGATCAACCGCCAGCAAATCTCCGGCAGCCACTGCCGTATCAGCGTAGATGCAGCCGGCAACGTTGTGTTGGAAGACCTGCAATCCACCAACGGCACCTTTGTAGACAGCCTGGAGCAGCGCATCAGCCGCACCACCTTGCGTCCCGGCCAAACCATCTATCTGGCCAACCGCGATATTGCCTACCAACTCACCCAATCATAAAAGGAACACAGCATGGCAATGACTCTCTGTGCTGCCGGCAAACACTACTACGACTCCGCAATACAGGCCGACTGCCCCTATTGCGGAGATTCTGGCTTTTCCGGCAGCCCCTACAGTGTAGCCACCCCGGCTCTCGCCAACGAACGCACCCAAATGCTCACTGCCGATTCGCAGGGACTGGCTGCCCAAAGTGCCAAGACCCAAATTCTTGATAACTCCACCACTACGGCAAATGGCAACCCTGCCTTGAAAACCCACATCATCGGCATGAGCAACCGACCCGATACCGAAGCCCGCGCCAAAGGCATGTGCGAATTCCCCGTGGTCGGCTGGCTGGTTATTACCGAAGGCCAAGGGTACGGCACCGATTTCCGCCTGATTCAAGGGGAAAACCGAATCGGGCGCAACGCCGATCTGGAAGTCTGCCTCGATTTCGGCGCGCAAAGCGACAACACCGTCAGCCACGAAGCCCATGCCGTCGTGGTATACGACCACCACGCCAACGAGTTCTTCATTGAGCGCGGCAGCAGCCGCAACCTTGCCATGCTTAACGGCAGCACTATCCGTGGCGAGCCCACCCTGCAACGCAACGACATCATCCAAGTCGGCGCCACCAAGCTGCTGTTCCTGCCCTTCTGCGATCACAGCTTTAAATGGCAGGCAGACTGATTGAGAAGACGTGAAAAGGCTACCTGAAAAGCAGCACAGCAAGTTTCTGCGAAGCTGAAATTTTCAGGTAGCTTTTATTTACATCCACTTTTCGACACAAGCAGTAGGCCGTCGCGAATACAAGAGTACGGCAAAGCGGGCTAATGCCGTACAGAAGGGAAATACTTTCGTTATATACCCGCCCCAACATTGTTTCAGGTAGCCTCAAATACCCGAGCCACTCAATCCTCGGGCTGGATAAAGCGCCACTGCCCCGGCAGCAAATCATCACACTCCCAATCGCCGAAGCGCAGGCGGTGCAGGGCTTCCACGCGGTTGCCGGCAGCGGCCACCATGCGTTTTACCTGGTGGTATTTGCCCTGGGTGATGGTGAGCAGCAGGCTGTGCGGGTTTTCCAATTCGGCCGCGGCAGCGGATACGGTTTCGTTGTCGTCGTGCAGCAGCACGCCTTGGCGCAGGGCGGCGCACAGCTCTTCGCCGGCAGGATGCTTGAGCGTGGCGCAGTAGAGCTTTCCCACATGGTGTTTGGGCGAGGTTTGGCGGTGGTTGAACGCGCCGTCGTTGGTGATGAGCAGCACGCCGGTGGTGTCGGCATCGAGCCGGCCGATGGCTTGCGGCTCGGTGGCGCGGATGTGGTCGGGTAGCAGGGAAAACACGCTGGGATAGTCGCGCGGTTTGTGCGAAGTTTCGTAGCCGGCGGGCTTGTGCAGCAGGATGTAGTAGTGCGGCAGGGGGATGACAGCGAGCTCTTCGCCGTCGATGGCGAGACGCTGCACTTGGTCGGGCTCGATTTCGGCAGCAGGCTGCTCGGCAGCTTCGTCGTTAATCGTAATGCGCCCTTGTTCGACCAGCTGGCGACATTGTTTGCGGCTGCCGATACCTTGGGCTTGCAGGTATTTGGTGAGTTGCATGGTTGGCGAATAGCGGATTGGATGCGGGGATTATAGCAAAGCAAGTTGGCGGCCTAGCTGTACTGCTAGAGGCTACCTGAAACCCAAAGGAACAGACGGAGCCCTATATCGGCATGGTAATGCCGACCTGCCATACAAAAGGCTACCTGAAAACGGTAAACCGTATTTTCAGGTAGCCTCTTCATATTGCAGCAGTGCAGTTTATGTGCGCCGTTGCAGTTTGCAGGCGAGCATAATGCTGGCGGCAAGCTCTTCCACGGATTTATGGGTGGTGCTGGTGTGGGGGATGCTGTGTTGACGGAACATGGATTCGGCTTCGCGCACTTCGCGCCGACAGTTTTCGGGGCTGGCATATTGGGAGTTGGGGCGGCGTTCGGTGCGGATATGGTGCAAACGGGCGGGATCGATGGTGAGGCCGAAGATTTTGGATTTGAAGGGCTTAACCATGCGCGGCAGGTCGGTGTTGTCCAAATCGTCGGGGGTAAGCGGGTAGTTGGCGGCACGGATGCCGTATTGCAGGGCGAGGTAGAGGCAGGTGGGGGTTTTACCGCTGCGGGATACGCCCATGAGGATTACGTCGGCGTCGGCAAGATCTTTGGCGGATACGCCGTCGTCGTGGTTGAGGGAGAAGTTTACGGCTTCCATGCGGGCATCGTAGCGCTCTGTGTTTTGGATGCTGTGGGTGCGTCCCACCTGCAATACGGCTTGGGTGCCGAGTTCTTCTTCAAGTTTATTGATAAAGGCATCGAAAAAGCTCAGGTGTAGGCCGTTGCAGTTGCGGATGATGTGGCGGATGTCTTCGCTGACGATACTGGTAAAGATAATGGGGCGCAGGTTGCAGCCGTCGGCAATTTTATTCACTTCGGCCACAATGCGTTCAGCTTTTTCGGGAGTATCAATGAAGGGGTAGGTGAAGCGTTTGAATTCGATGCTGTCGAACTGGTTGAGCAGGGCGTCGCCCATGCCTTCGGCGGTGAGGCCGGTGCGATCGGAAATGAAGATGGCGTGGCGTGTGCAGGGTGGCATTGGTGTTCCTTTCAGCTAGCCTAGTGGGATTCCTAATAAATTATTGATGCGTAAATATGCTTAAAAACGACTTATTCTAGCAGCTTTTGCGGTCCAGGTTTGGGTGTAGTTTTCCTACAAGGCAACGAGCCAACAGTACAGGCAGTACAGCAAGACGAGCCAACGCAGCAGGAAAAAAGCATGTGCTTCAGCTATAGCCCATGACAGAAACCCAGCCAGCGGCTAAAATACTGCCGCTTTCCCTTAACTACCCACAGGACGGAATAGAATCATGTCTGGCAACAATGTAATCTGGTTTGAAAATCTGCGTATGACCAACGTGGAACAGGTGGGCGGCAAAAACGCTTCCCTGGGAGAAATGATCAGCCAGCTGGCTGAAAAAGGCGTGCGCGTGCCCGGTGGTTTTGCTACCACGGCCAAAGCATACCGTGCGTTTCTGTCGCACAACGACTTGGACAAGCGCATTTCCGTCGCGCTGGCTGCGCTGGATGTAGACAACGTGACCGAACTGGCACGAGTGGGCGCACAAATCCGCCAGTGGATTTTGGATACTCCGTTTCCGGCTGAACTAGAAGCCGACATCAAAGCCGCTTGGGATAAACTGGTGGCCGACGCGGGCACCGACCAAATCTCCGTGGCCGTACGCTCTTCTGCCACTGCTGAAGACTTGCCGGATGCATCTTTTGCCGGCCAGCAGGAAACTTTCCTCAATATCCAAGGGCTGGACAACATGAAGGAAGCGATGCACCATGTGTTTGCCTCGCTCTATAATGACCGTGCCATTTCCTACCGTGTGCACAAAGGCTTCGCACATGACATGGTGGCCTTGTCTGCTGGCGTACAGCGTATGGTGCGCTCCGACGCTGGCGCTTCTGGCGTAATGTTTACCATTGATACCGAATCCGGCTTCGACCAGGTAGTATTTGTTACCGCCTCCTACGGGTTGGGTGAAACTGTAGTGCAAGGTGCGGTAAACCCCGACGAATTCTATGTGCACAAGCCCACCCTGCGCGCCGGCCGCCCCGCCATCCTGCGCAAAACCATGGGTTCTAAACTGATTAAAATGGTGTTCACCGACACCGCCGAAACCGGCAAATCTGTGCAGGTGGTAGATGTGGACGAAGCCGAACGCAAACGCTTCTCCATCAGCAACGAAGAAATCACTGAATTGGCCAAATACGCGCTGATTATTGAAGAGCACTACGGCCGCCCGATGGACATCGAATGGGGCCGCGACGGCTTGGACGGCAAGCTCTACATTCTGCAGGCTCGCCCCGAAACCGTGAAATCGCAGGAAGAGCGCAACAGCACCCTGCGCCGCTACCGCATCGAAAACAAATCTGCCGTATTGTGCGAAGGCCGCGCCATCGGCCAAAAAGTCGGTCAAGGTACCGTGCGCCTGATTAAAAACGCCGCCGAGATGGACCAAGTGCAGCCCGGCGACGTATTGGTGACCGACATGACCGATCCGGATTGGGAACCAGTGATGAAGCGCGCCTCCGCCATCGTTACCAACCGCGGCGGCCGCACCTGCCACGCTGCCATTATCGCCCGAGAATTAGGCATCCCGGCAGTAGTGGGCTGTGGCAACGCCACCGATGTGCTCACTCACGGCCAAAGCGTAACCGTATCCTGCACCGAGGGTGACACCGGCCTGATTTATGACGGTCTGCTAAAAGTAGAGGTAATTGATTTGGCATTGGATAACATGCCTGCTTCGCCAGTGAAAATCATGATGAACGTGGGCAACCCTGAGCTCTCCTTCGGCTTTGCCAGCCTACCCAGCGAAGGCATCGGCCTGGCGCGTATGGAATTCATCATCAACCGCCAAATCGGTATCCACCCGCGCGCATTGCTCGAATTCGACCGCCAAGATGCCGAACTGCAGGTGCAGATTAACGAGCGCATCGCCGGCTACTCCTCACCGGTAGATTTCTACGTGGACAAACTGGCCGAAGGCATCGCCACCATCGCCGCCTCCGCCTATCCGAAAAAGGTTATCGTGCGGATGTCCGACTTCAAATCCAACGAATATGCCAACCTGCTCGGCGGCAATATCTACGAGCCGCACGAAGAAAATCCCATGCTCGGCTACCGCGGCGCCGCCCGCTACATTTCACCCGATTTCAAAGACTGCTTCGCGCTCGAATGCCGCGCCCTGAAATACGTGCGCGACGAAATGGGTCTCACCAACGTGGAAATTATGATTCCCTTCGTGCGCACCCTGCACGAAGCCGAAGCCGTGGTGAAAGCACTAAAAGAAAACGGCCTAGAACGCGGCAAAAACGGCCTGCGTCTGATTATGATGTGCGAGCTGCCTACCAACTCCATCCTTGCCGAACAGTATCTGAAATACTTCGACGGCTTCTCCATCGGCTCCAACGACATGACCCAGCTCACCATCGGCGTAGACCGCGACAGCGGCGGCCCGATTGCCGGTACCTTCGACGAGCGCGATCCGGCGGTGAAAGTGATGCTGCACCTAGCCATCAAAGCCTGCCGCAAGCTGAACAAATACATAGGCATCTGCGGCCAAGGCCCGTCCGACCACCCGGATTTCGCTAAATGGCTGGTTGAACAAGGCATCGAAACCATTTCGTTGAACCCGGATACCGTGATTGAAACCTGGCTCTATCTGGCTAAAGAGCTGCCGCCCAAGCAGTAAGCCCGGCTAGACAGCCATAGCAAAGGCTACCTGAAACGCCACGCCGCTATTTTTGCACGGCGGGGTTTTCAGGTAGCCTCAATTACGCTTTGCCCGCCCGTATAGAAGGCAAGCTGTGCTGCATTTTGCAGCAATATGCAAATTTTGCTGCCGCCGCAGGCAGCATGAATTACAATGCCGCATCGCAACAGGCTACCTGAAATTTCAGGTAGCCTCTGCATCACCCCACGCCTAATCAGAAGAACTTGCCTGATATGAACAATTTCATCATCACCCCCTTCGAATCGGTACGCACCAACTCGGAAATATTCCGTTTGGATAGCACGTTCGACAGCATCAACCAAGAATGGGGCGAGGCCTCGAAAATCCTAATCGACAACATCCTGCGCCAAACCACCGAATACCGCTCTGCCTGCGAGCTGGTGTATGAAAATCAGGGCAAGAAATTGAAATCCATCATCTGCAACAAGCACACCAACCCCACGCTAAACAGCCTGGCCGTGTTCTCTGCCGAGAGCATTGCCGCCTGGAACGAACAATACGATTATGTGGAAGACAACTACTACCTCACCATCCCCGGCCTGGGCGTGTGCATCGGCAGCATGGGCGGCAAAAAATCCCCAAAGCGAAGACCGGCTGGTGATTGCGTTTGCGTGCGGCGAAATTGAGTATTACAAAATGTTTGTTCAGGTATAGCCGGTTTTTCAGGTAGCCCATTACACACCACTACAAGGATTTCCCTTATGACTACCCATTTAGGTTTCCCGCTGGAAACCGTTGCCGTTTTCGTTGTCCTCTCCGTGGGCGCTATTGCCATTGACCTGTTTGCCCACCGCAGCGACAAGCCCATGTCGCTTAAAAGCGCCGCACTGTGGTCGGTGTTTTGGATTGCGGTGTCGCTGGCGTTCGGCGGCTATTTGTGGTTCCACCACGGCAGCGAGATGGCCAGCCTGTTTTTCACCGGTTATGCGCTGGAGAAAGTGCTGTCGGTGGACAACTTATTCGTGATTATGGCCGTGTTTTCCTGGTTTAAAATCCCAGAGGCCTACCGCCACCGTGTGCTGTATTGGGGCATCATCGGCGCGATTGTGTTCCGCATGGTGTTCGTGGCCATCGGCACCGGCCTGATGGCGCTGGGGCCGTATGTGGAGCTCGTGTTTGCCGTAGTGGTGGGCTGGACGGGCGTCATGATGCTGCGCCGCGATGAAGAGGAGGAAGCCAACAAAGACTACTCCGAACACCTGGCCTACCGCTGGGCGCACCGTTTCTTCCCGGTATGGCCGCACCTCTATGGGCACAATTTCTTCCTACACGGCCACGAGCTTACCGAAGCTTGCCGCCAAAACCCCGACGTGCGCCTCGAGCCGGCCGGCGAAGACCTGAAACACCCAGAGCAACACCACCCGCAGCCGGTGAAAAAAGGCGCACTAGTGGCCACGCCGCTGTTTTTGTGCTTGGCCATTATTGAGATTTCCGATGTGATGTTTGCCTTCGACAGCGTGCCGGCGGTGATTGCCGTATCCAAAGAGCCGCTGATTGTGTACAGCGCCATGATGTTCGCCATCCTCGGCCTGCGTACCATGTATTTCGTGCTCGAAGCCCTGCGCGGCTATTTGGTACACCTGGAAAAAGCCGTGGTGGCGCTGCTGTTTTTTATCGCGGTAAAACTGGCGCTTTCCGCCTCCGAGCACCTGTTCCAACACGGCTACGAAATTTCGCCCAACGCCTCGCTGGTGGTGGTGCTGGTGGTACTGGCCTTGGGCGTGGCCGTTTCTTTCGTGTTCCCGGAAAAAAGCAAAACAGAAGAGCAAAACAAACAGCCCTAAGCACACAGGCTACCTGAAAGCGCTGCTGCAATTCAGCACGGCAAAGCTCAATTTCAGGTAGCCTTTGCGTCTGCTAAGGGCAGGCCCTTTGTGGCATAATACCGCCCATTTCCATCTTTCCAACAACCGCTAATCATGACCAAATCACTGCAACGTAAAATCTTGGTTACCTCCGCCCTACCCTATGCCAACGGCAGCATCCACCTCGGCCACATGGTCGAACACATTCAAACCGACGTTTGGGTGCGCTTTCAAAAACTGCGCGGCCACGAGTGCCACTACTGCTGCGCCGACGACACCCACGGCACGCCCGTGATGCTGGCCGCGCAAAAACAAGGCATCGCGCCCGAAGACATGATTGCCAAAGTGCGCGAAGAGCACATCGCCGACTTCACCGGCTTCCACATCGGCTACAGCAATTATTACAGCACCCATTCACTTGAAAACAAACAGTTTTCCGAACAGATTTACCGCGCGCTGAAAGCCAACGGCAAAATCGAAAGCCGTGTCATCGAGCAGCTTTTCGACCCTGAAAAACAAATGTTCCTGCCCGACCGCTTCGTCAAAGGCGAATGCCCCAAATGCCACGCCCAAGACCAATACGGCGACAACTGCGAAGTCTGCGGCACGACCTATTCCCCGACCGAACTGATTAACCCGTATTCCGCCGTTTCCGGTGCCAAACCCGAATTGCGCGAATCCGAACACTTCTTCTTCAAACTGGGCAAATGCGCGGGCTACCTGAAAGAATGGACTTCCGGCAACAACCCGCACGACGGCAAGCCCCATCTGCAAGCCGAAGCCCTCAACAAAATGAAAGAATGGCTGGGCGAAGGCGAAGAAACCACCCTGTCCGACTGGGACATCTCTCGCGACGCGCCATATTTCGGTTTCGAAATCCCCGACGCGCCGGGCAAATACTTCTACGTTTGGCTGGACGCGCCTGTCGGCTACATGGCGTCGTTTAAAAACCTGTGCGACCGTATCGGCATCGATTTTGACGAATACTTCAAAGCCGACAGCCAAACCGAGATGTACCACTTCATCGGCAAAGACATCCTCTATTTCCACGCCCTGTTCTGGCCCGCCATGCTGCATTTCTCCGGCCACCGCGCCCCGACCGGCGTGTACGCACACGGTTTCCTGACCGTGGACGGACAAAAAATGTCCAAATCGCGCGGCACCTTCATTACCGCCAAATCCTATCTGGAACAAGGTCTGAACCCCGAGTGGATGCGCTACTACATCGCCGCCAAACTCAACAGCAAAATCGAAGATATCGATTTGAACCTGCAAGACTTTATTTCCCGCGTAAACAGCGACCTCGTCGGCAAATACGTCAATATCGCCGCCCGCGCGTCAGGCTTTCTGGCCAAACGCTTTGAAGGCCGTCTGAAAGACGTTTCAGGTAGCCTGTTATTGCAAAAACTCGCTGCCGAAAGCGACGACATCGCCGAGCAATACGAAAACCGCGAATACGCTCGCGCCCTGCGCGACATCATGGCATTGGCAGACGCGGTGAACGAATACGTCGATGCCAACAAGCCGTGGGAGCTCGCCAAACAGGAAGGTCAGGACGAACGCCTGCATGAAGTATGCAGCGAACTCATCAACGCCTTCACCATGCTGACCGCCTACCTCGCCCCCGTGTTGCCGCAAACCGCCGCCAACGCCGCGCGTTTCCTCAATCTGGACGCGATTATCTGGGCGAACACGCGCGAAACCCTAGGCGAACACGCCATCAACAAATACGAACATTTAATGCAACGAGTGGAGCAAAAACAAGTGGACGATTTAATCGAAGCCAACAAACAAAGCATTCAGACGACCCCCGCGCCTGCCGCCGAAGAGAGCAAATACGAAAAAGTTACCGAACAAGCGAGCTTCGACGACTTCATGAAAATCGACATGCGCGTTGCCAAAGTATTGAACTGCGAAGCCGTCGAAGGCAGCACCAAACTCTTAAAATTCGACCTCGATTTCGGTTTTGAAAAACGCATCATTTTCTCCGGCATCGCCGCGTCTTATCCCAACCCTACCGAATTGAACGGCCGCATGGTTATCGCCGTCGCCAACTTCGCCCCACGCAAAATGGCAAAATTCGGCGTATCCGAAGGCATGATTCTCTCCGCCGAACTGCCAGACGGCTCCTCCCGTATCCTCAGCCCCGATACTGGTGCTCAGCCCGGGGATAAGGTTTGCTAAATGCGGAAAGGTTATCTGAAAATTGTTAGCTTCGCAGACACTACACTACTGTGCTGCATTGAAACCTTGCTTTCAGATAGCCTTTTCTGATACATTCTACTGCCGTTTCTTGCTGAAGCAACTCTGCTAGAGGAATCAATATTATGAAAAAATCCCTCGCCCTCCTGCTACTGGCCTCCTTCGCCGTGCCTGCCTTTGCTCAAACCCGGCCAGGCACCGACCATGCCTCACTGGCTGCCGAGTGCGAGCAGCTAATTAAAGATACCAACACCTTGGCCAACGGCACGCTCTGTTATCGGGAAAGCCCGGAAGCATCAAGCTATTTCAACGATTTATCCATGATACTGCTGTTTAACCACCCCAAAGTGGATCAATGCCGCCAGCAAGCTAGGCAATCTCCAAATCAAAGCCATACGGCCCGCCCCACCAACGCTGATTTGGGCAAACTGTGCGCCGAGAGCCGAGTCGAACGCGCCCGTCTGCGCCGTGAGATTGAAACCTATCTCGACAGCAAAATGGCCGAATACGCCGCTGTAGAAGCCCCCAAACGCGGCATCTCCGCTGCAGAACTGCTGCACCAAACCCGCGCCAAGGAAACCGAGCGCCGAGCCAAAGTGGATGCCGCCATACGCCGGATAGACGGCCGTTAAGCAGCATATACCTGCAAGCAAAAGGCTACCTGAAAATTTGTTTTCAGGTAGCCTTTTCATATGCTCAAGCAGCCGTTTATTTCTGTTGCTGTGGCGCGCTCATCTGCTCCTGCCAGCGCTGCATATTCTGCTCCAATTGCGTTTGGTTGATGATACCGGCCGAAGCAAACAATACCATAACGACCATGGCCGTTACCAATAAAGTACAGAAACCGGCAAAATAGCCCAGCAACACCTGCCACAGACGCACGCCGCAGAGGCGGGCATAGCCCATCACACCCACGGCAAACGCCCAAGCCATCCAAACTTGCAGCAACAGCGCCAAAGCAGGCACATACAGCACCAACAAGGCTGGCACGGTGAGCACATCGGTGAGCAGCGTGTAGCCCCACAAGGATTGCCGCCGGCCACCGAGTGCGCCCATCAGCCGGGTCATCACGCCGGCAAACACCGGCCATTTCACCAAATTTAGGCAAAACACAAACACCATCATGCCGTATTGCCCGGTCAGCACGGGCGAAAGCATCGCTGTATTCACGGCAGCCACCATCACCAGCGCGCCCAGGCAATCCGGCAGTGAGTAGGCGTATTCTTCGGCAGGGCGCAATCGCAGCCGCATCAGGTTGGCGGCATCGCTCATCAATCGGTACATGGCAAGCAGTCGTTGGTTGTGGAAAGGCGGCATTATATCGCCAAAGCCATAAACGTTCGCACAAAAGCTGAGGCTACCTGAAAGCTGCAACAAAGTTAAACCATCTCTGTTTCTCAGGTAGCCTCTTAGTATCCCGGCCTTACCGCGCCCGATAATCGGCCACCGGCGTAGGGTAGCCGTTGGTGTTCACTTCCGCTGCGGCCAGCCACGGGGCATGGATACGACGGCTATCGAGGTGCGCCAACTGCGGCAAATGGCGGCGAATGAATTGGCCGTCGGGATCGAGCTTTTGCGACCAAACCACGGGGTTGAAGGGCTGCCGCTCAACCCGCTTGCCGCCCAAACCGGCTGCCAGCTGCCAGTTGCCGCTATTGGCGGCGGGCTCGAAATCCAGCAGCTGGCAGGCAAACCAGTCGGCACCATCCTGCCAGCGGCCGCCCAGCACGCGGCAGAAAAAGGCGGCGCAGAAACGGCGCAGGCTGTGCGGCAGCCAGCCGGTATCGCGCAAGAGGCGCATGGCGGCATCGGCCAGCGGGTAGCCGGTTATGCCTTGCTGCCAAGCGGCCAGCAGTGCTTGATTGGTCTGCCCGGCGGCGCGGTGTTCGGGCAGGCCATGCTGCAACACATCGGGATATTGGCGGAAATAATGCTGCCAAAATTCGCGCCGTGCCAAAGCTTCGTGCCAAGCGGCGGCATCAGGCACGTTACCGGCTGATGCCCACACTCGGCGCACCGACAGCGTGCCGAGCACCAGATGCGGCGAGAGCTGCGAGCTGCCGTGTTGGGCGGGCAGGTCTCGTAGCACGGCGTAATACGGCAGGCGCGGCAAAAATTCGGCCAGCTGCTGCTGGGCGGCAGTTTCGCCACCGGGAATGGTGAGCACGGCTCGAGGGACAACAGGCAGCGCGGCGATTTTCAAATTTTCAGATAGCCTTTGCTGCTGCGCAGCCAAATCCGGCGGAGGCCAGATCGGCGCTTGCCAAGAGGCATATTGTTCAACACACGCGGCCTGCCAGGCTACCTGAAACGCGGCAAAGGCCGGCTCATTGAAATACGGCTCACGGATAAATTGGAAGGGCGGCTGCAATAAGCCGTCGGCCACGCTGTACAAACGGCAGCCCTGCTTTTCCAGCGCGGCACGTAATGCGCCCTGCCCAGCCCCGTCGCTTGCACACACTATTTCCACCGCGCGGCAATGTGCCGCCGTTTCGGCCACCGCCTGCACGGGATTGCCTTCACGCACATACAGCGGAATACCGCACTCGGCCAGCCGCGCCTGCAAATCGCGCAGGCTCTGCCAAATAAAATAGCGCCGCCGCGCCGTAAGCGTGCTTTCGCTCGGCCAGACATACAGGCCGAGCAGCGGACGGCCGCTGCGGGCGGCTGCTTGCAGGGCGGGCTGATCGTCGGTACGCAGGTCGTGGTGGAACCAGACTAAGGTGGTGGGCACACTCATTTTGCGGGGGTTTCCGGCGTTTGTTCGGGGAAGCGAGAGCAGATGGCACGGCAGCCTGCTTGGTGCACCAATTCCGGTTCGAGCTTATTGAGGCAGTCGGTGTGGCCCAGCGGGCATTCGCGCTTGAAACAGGGGCTGCACTCGAGGTGCAGGCTCACCACCTGCGCGTGCGGGCTCAGGGGTGGGGTGTGCTCGGGGCTGGACGAGCCATAGACGGCGGCCAACGGGCGGCTCAGCGCGGCAGCCAGATGCATCAGGCCGCTATCGTTGCACACCACGATTTGCGCCAAGGCGAGCAAATCGATGGCTTCGGAAAGGCTGGTGTGCCCGCACAAATTGGTGCAGAGGCTACCTGAAAGCCGCTGCACTTCTTCGGCGGTTTCATGGTCTTTGGCCGAGCCGAACAACCAAATCTGATAGCCTTCGGCGGCATAGCGTTTGGCCAGCGCGGCAAAATGGCGCGGCGGCCAGCGTTTGGCCGGGCCGTATTCCGCACCTGGGCAGAAGGCGGCGATTGGCCGGGCGTTGTCCAAACCATGTGTCTGCATGGCGGCTTCGCTGGCAGCAGCGGAAACGGCGAGGCGGGGGAAATCGCCGGGGCGCGGTTCGAACGGCACGCCTTTCGGGTAGGCCAAGGCGGTGTAACGATCAACCATCAGCGGCAACGCGGCCTTATCCAGCTTGCGGATGTCGTTGAGCAGCAGATAGCGGCTCTCGCCCACATAGCCGGTGCGCTGCGCGATACCACCGGCGCGGGCAATCAGCGCGGATTTAAATGAGCCGGGCAACACGATCACTTGGTCATAACCGCACCGCGCCAGTTCTTTGCCCAGCCGCCAACGCTCGCGCAGCCGCAATGCGCCGTGAGCGAAGGGGTTTTCCAAAATCCGGTTGATTTCGGGCATGCGTTCGAACACGGCCATCGACCACTTGGGCGCAAATATGTCAATCCGGCAGCCGGGATGCAATTCGCGCAGGTGGCGGTAAAGCGGCTGCGTCATCACGCAATCGCCAATCCAAGAAGGAGAGATGATGAGGATATTTTTGGGCATGGCAAGGAATCGGCGGGATATAGCGAATGAATTTAACGTTCGCTATAGAACAGCGGCGTAGACATTTTTCAGGCAGACTCTGGCGGCTTTGGTATGCCGTTATAGAGGGATTCCTGTAGTAATGCTAAGAGGGCCAAGGCGGTAACAGTTGCGAACTGCCCCACTATACTAAAACCAGAGCGTTAGTGATGCCCACCTACTTCGCCGTTGAGCTGATAGATGCTGCCACAATACGAGCATTCGATGCTGCCGTTGGAGGTAATCGGCAAAAATACACACGGTTGGCCATCCCAGGCTTCGTGCGTGGGGCCGCTGCAATGTAGAGGCAGATCAGCAGGCGTGATAACGATGGGAAGCTGTACTTGGTAGGGCATGGTGGGTATCCTTATTAGATAATTGGTGTGTTGGTTGCAGGAAAGCATTTTGTACACAGGGTTGCTAGCAAATTAGCCTAGTCTTGGCTATGTATTAGCTTGCTATACTGCCTTATATTGGGAATGTATTTAGCCGGCCGATTGGTGGATCTGGCTAACCTTAAGGGATTATACCGATGCTTGGATAGGAGGTGTAGCAGATAGCTATTGCGGGGGTAGATTAGTATCCGCAGCTGGAATACGAACAAAGCTGCCTGAAAATAGTGTGCCAATCATAAGAATTGAGAGCACTGAATAAACGGGATTAGTGTCCTGTCCATCAAGATAGGATACTACACCGAAGTTCAGCAAAAGTAGCGGAGTTGTGCATGATTCCAAATATGGGACGATTAGATTCAACGCCTTTCAGAAGAGAGCTTTGAAGAAAGAAGGAGTTGGCCATTTAATTGTTGCATAAATAGAATATAAATTTAGTTTGCTTTGCCACACTCCTCTGTGCTGTCCGCAACTTACCACCTTGTCTCATCCCTATTTGGAACAAATATAAAGCTTAATTCAAAGCCCAACAAATAAAAAAAGCCGAATTCTATGTAATCCACAGAATTCAGCTTTCAGCAACAGCTCAATCAAACAGTTATGCAGCCTCAGTATTTGAGTCTTCAGCGGCCAAATCGGTCAATTGCACCAATGCTAACGGCGCATTGTCACCTTTACGGAAGCCATATTTCAAAATACGAACATAACCACCATTGCGGCTGGCAAAACGAGTACCCAACTCATCGAACAGTTTCACTACAACATCTCTGTCGCGAGTTCTGTTAAAGGCAGTACGACGATTAGCCAAAGAAGGCTTCTTACCCAAAGTAATCAAAGGCTCTACTACTCGTCTCAACTCTTTAGCCTTAGGCAGAGTAGTTACAATAGTTTCATGGGTTAAAAGCGAATTAGCCATATTACGCAACATCGCTGCACGATGGCTGCTTGTGCGGTTTAATTTGCGGTTGGCATTACCATGACGCATAATTTTATTATCCTTTTCAATTAAATATTAAGGCTTATCTAAACCAACAGGTGGCCACACATCCAATTTTGAGCCCAAGGTCAAGCCTTTTGAAGCCAATACTTCTTTAATCTCGTTTAAAGATTTTCTGCCAAGATTCGGGGTTTTCAGCAATTCGGTTTCGGTTCGCTGAATCAAATCACCAATATAGTAGATATCTTCAGCTTTCAAGCAATTCGCTGAACGAACAGTCAATTCCAAATCATCTACTGGGCGTAGCAGAATCGGGTCGATATGCGGAGCTTCTTCTTTAGACTCTTCAACCGGTGTCCCTTCCAAGTCAGCAAATACCGACATTTGATCAATCAGTATCCGAGCTGCTCGACGCACTGCCTCTTCCGGATCAATTGCACCATTGGTTTCAATATCTAAAACCAAACAATCCAAGTCCGTCCGCTGCTCCACACGAGCAGCCTGAACCTCAAAGCTAACACGATGAACAGGAGAAAAGTTGGCATCCAAATGAATAGCGCCAATTTGCTTGTGGTCATCATCCCTGCTACTAACAGTTTGATAGCCACGACCCTTTTCTACAGTAATTGTCAGTTCAATCTTGCCATTATCAGACAAGCGGCAAATAACATGTTCTGGATTAATTACTTCCACATCATGCGGCAATTCCAAATCAGCAGCAGTTACTACCCCACTACCTGATTTATTTAAGCTAACCTGGACCGAATCACGTCCCTGAAGCTTGAATACCACTCCTTTAATATTCAGCAATATGTCTACAACATCTTCCTGAACACCATCTAAAGTAGAATATTCATGCAGTGCACCGTCAATTACCACCTCTGTAGGTGCAAAACCATTCATTGATGATAGCAATATACGGCGCAACGCATTGCCTAATGTATAACCAAAACCCCGCTCAAATGGCTCCATAAAAACTTTTGCACGCGTTGCAGACAAAGCATCTACATCAATCTGTCGCGGCTTCAGAAATTCATAGGTGCTGTTTTGCATTTAACTGCCCCCTTTTTTGAGCCAATGAAATTATTTTGAGTAAAACTCAACCACTAACTGCTCGTTAATATCACTATACAAGTCAGCACGGTCAGGCATATTTCTAAATACGCCCTCTTGCTTATCGACATCTACAGAAACCCAGCTTGGCAAGCCAATTTGAGCAGCCAATTGCAATGATTCTTGGATACGAACCTGTTTTTTAGCTTTTTCCCGCACAGAGACAGTATCTCCCGCTTTTACCTGGAAAGACGGGATATTAACTACTTCGCCATTCACTAAAATTGCTTTATGGGATACCAACTGACGAGCTTCCGCACGAGTAGAACCAAAACCCATGCGATATACCACGTTATCCAAACGTGACTCAAGCAGCTGCAACAACAGCTCGCCAGTCGCACCCCTACGACGTGAGGATTCAGCAAAATAACGGCGGAACTGTCTCTCTAACACACCATATAATCTACGGATTTTTTGTTTCTCACGTAGCTGAATACCATAGTCAGACAAACGACCTCTTCTTGCACCATGCTGACCAGGAGCGTTTTCAAGTTTACATTTTGACTCAATAGGACGGCGCGCACTTTTCAAAAAAAGATCGCTACCTTCACGACGAGCTAATTTGCATTTAGGGCCAATATAACGTGCCATAAGTTAATTACTCCAGATTAAATACGACGTTTTTTAGGTGGACGACATCCATTATGAGGCAATGGAGTAACATCGGTAATACTTACAATCTTAAAACCGATAGCATTTAGAGAACGAACAGAAGACTCTCGACCAGGCCCAGGCCCTTTAATGCGAACTTCCAAATTTTTCACACCATATTCCTGCGCAGCCTTACCAGCTGCTTCAGCAGCTGCCTGAGCGGCAAAAGGGGTGCTTTTACGAGATCCTTTAAACCCTGCACCACCAGATGTAGCCCAAGACAGAACATTACCCTGTCGATCAGTAATGGTAATTATAGTATTATTAAAAGAGGCATGAATATGGACAATACCATCATTCACTACTTTCCGTACTTTTTTACGCGCACGCGCAACTGTAGTTGCTTTAGCCATTTAACTTAATCTCCTAACCCTTTTTGCCTGCAATTGCCTTACGAGGACCTTTTCTAGTACGGGCATTAGTCCTAGTACGCTGCCCACGACATGGCAAACCACGACGGTGACGAAACCCACGATAACAACCCATATCAATCAGTCGTTTGATATTCATAGTAATTTCACGACGCAGATCACCTTCAATTTCATACTGCGCAACCTGCTCACGCAAAGCATCTAACTGCCCCTCTGTCAAATCCTTTACCTTAATATCAGGAGCAATAGCTGCATTATTACAAATCAATTTTGCGCGACTGGCGCCAATACCATAAATTACCTGCAAACCAATTACAACATGGGCATTATTAGGAATATTCACTCCTGCAACACGAGCCATTCTTCGTTTCCTTTTAAGACGAAAAGCTACACAAGCATAGCATATTTTATTTTAAACAATTAGCCTTGTCGCTGTTTATGACGTGGATCTGTGCAGATCACTCTCACAACGCGATTGCGACGAATAACCTTGCAATTGCGACAAATCTTCTTTACCGATGGTTGAACACGCATTTATTTTCCTTTTCATGATTTAACGAGCTCGAAAAACGATACGAGCACGGGATAAGTCATAAGGTGTCATTTCTACAGTAACCTTATCACCAGGTGAAATCCGGATATAGTGCATTCGCATCTTCCCAGAAATATGTCCTAATACTTCATGGCCATTTTCCAGTTTAATTTTAAAAGTCGCATTAGGCAAAGTCTCCAATACCTCGCCCTGCATTTGTATAGTATCTTCTTTAGCCATAATCTCTTTACTTACATAGTACAATTACTTCTTAGCTGAACCTTTCCTCATTAAATGCTCATACTGCTGATTCATACGATAGGAAGCAACCTGAGTACCAAAGTCCATAGTAACAACAACCAAAATAAGAAGAGACGTTCCACCCAAATGAAATGGAATGCCGAGCACTCCCGTAACAAACTCTGGAATCAAGCAAATAATAGTTATATACAACGCACCAAAGAAGGTAAGGCGCATAACCACTTTTTCCAAATAATTTGAGGTTTGTTCACCTGGCCGAATACCTGGGATGAAAGCCCCACTTTTCTTCAAATTCTCAGCCATTTCTCTTGGGCTAAATACTAACGCAGTATAAAAATAGCAGAAGAAAATTATGGCCGCTGCAAATACTACCAAATATAAAGATTTACCTGGGGAAAGATTAGCAGCGATAAAATCAACAAATACATTACCATCCACTCTTTTATCCAACCACCCAATAATTTGAGACGGGAATAAAATTACGCTAGATGCAAAAATTGGAGGAATCACGCCTGCCATATTTATTTTAAATGGCAAATGGGTTTTCTGTCCTTGTACAATTCGGTTCCCGATTTGTCGACGCGCATAATGAATAGGAATCTTACGCTGAGCACTCTCAATATAAACAACTATATAGATCAGGCACAACCCACCGAACAATACAAAAAGAATTGCCCCATAGCCACTAGCACCAGTAATTGCCAGATTCAACAAGTTACTAACCGCGCTAGGGAGAGCAGCCACAATTCCTGCTGTAATTAATAATGAAACACCATTACCAATACCACGCTCAGTCATCTGCTCTCCAAGCCACATCAAGAACATGGTTCCGGTTACCAGACACGTAATTGTAGAAATGTAGAACTCTGACCGTCCAATCACTACAAGATCTGGTTGCTGATAAACAAACGCTGCCGCTGTAAATGCTTGTACTATCGCAACAATCAGAGTTCCCCAACGAGTATATTTGGTCAAAGCTCGGCGTCCCGCTTCCCCTTCCTTTTTCAAGGCCTTTAACGATGGTAGTACCTCAGCAACCAATTGAATAATAATAGATGCTGAAATATATGGCATAATTCCTATGGCAAAAATACTAAACCTCTCTAAAGAACCACCAGAGAAGAGATTAAGCATCCCCAAGATACCGGCATTACCTTCCTTAAAACTATTAGCGAGTGCTGCAGCATTGACTCCAGGTACAGGAATATGAGCCCCTACCCTAAAGACGATAAGAGCCCCGAGCAAAAATAACAGGCGTCTTCTCAAATCATTCATTCTTGCTAAATTCCTAATTACAGCCACCTCTCGGTATTTTCAACAAATATCAAGACAACTCTACAACCCCACCAACAGCCTCAATAGCTGCCTGAGCACCTTTGGTAACCTTAACGTCGCCACGAACAGTAAGTACTTTAGCAATAGACCCAGTAGCAACCACTTTAACCGCGCTCACCTCAGAGTTTAATAAGCCGTTTTGTTTTAATGTTAGGATATCAACCTCTTTACCATTTACTTTATTCAAGTCAGACAAAGTAATAACTGCTGCTTTCAAAGAAGAGATTGGCTTAAAACCCCTCTTGGGAAGGCGGCGTTGAAGAGGCATCTGCCCGCCTTCAAAACCAACCTTATGAAATCCACCAGCACGGCTTTTTTGCCCTTTATGTCCACGACCACACGTTTTACCAAGACCACTACCAATACCACGTCCAACACGACGCTTAACATGGATAGAGCCTGCAGATGGTTGAATTGTATTCAAAAACATAAATAATTAGCCCCCAACCTTCAAGAGATAACTTACTTTATTAATCATTCCACGATTTTCAGGAGTATCTAACACTTCAACTGAATGATGCCGATGGCGCAAACCCAAGCCCTGGACACACTGCCGATGAGATTTAACCGTACCAATCAAACTCTTAGTAAGCGTTACAATAATTGTCTTTTGCGTACTCATCTTAAACCCCTAACTCTTCCACAGACATACCGCGTTTAGCTGCCACCTCACTCGGGGTATATAATTTTACCAAACCGTCTAAAGTGGCTCGAACGATATTATATGGATTAGTAGAACCATGTACTTTTGCAGAAATATTATGAACCCCCATTGCTTCAAAAATTAGTCGCATTGGGCCACCGGCTTTTACACCACTACCTTCTTTTGCAGGCTGCATAAACACCTTTGTAGCACCATGTTTACCAACCACCTCGTGGTGAATAGTTCCATTATTCAATGATACCTTAATCATTGAACGTCTAGCCTGATCCATAGCTTTCTGAACCGCAGCAGGTACTTCTTTAGATTTACCCTTACCCATTCCGATACGGCCATCACCATCACCAACCACTGTCAGTGCTGAAAACGCCATGATTCGACCACCCTTAACCACCTTGGTGACACGATTAACGGCAACCATTTTTTCAATCAAGCCATCATTACGTTCTTCAATATCTTGCTTTGCCATTATCTGATCCTCAAATCTGTAACTATTATCCTAGAAATTCAGGCCATTTTCACGAGCGGCCTCTGCCAATGCTTTGACACGCCCATGATACTGAAAACCAGATCTATCAAAAGCAACTCTTTCAATACCTAATGCTTTAGCTTTTTCCGCAATTCTTTTACCCACTAAAGATGCAGCTTGAACATTACTGCATGAGTCTAAGCTTTTTCTTACCTCTGACTCTACTGTGGAAGCCTGAGACAAAACAATACCACCACTTGCATCAATTATTTGTGCGTAAATATGGTTATTACTTCGAAATACGCACAACCTAATCTCTCCAAGTTGCTTTATGCGCGCACGCGCTTTATGCGCGCGACGAGCTCTTCTAGTATACTTATCCATGAATGCAATTCCTTAGCTATTTTTTCTTTGCTTCTTTCAAAACTACCACTTCGTCCAAATAGCGTACACCCTTACCTTTATAAGGCTCAGGAGGTCGAAAACCACGAATTTCAGCTGCTACCTGCCCTACAATTTGCTTATTGGCGCCCTTCAGCGCTATCTCCGTGGGAGACGGTGTCTGAACAGACACACCTGCTGGCATATCATAAACAACAGGATGCGAGAATCCCAAAGAAAGATTTAAGGTAGAGCCCTGGGCCTGTGCACGATACCCCACACCAACCAACTGTAACCTTTTCTCAAATCCTTCAGCCAACCCTTTAACCATGTTAGCTGCAATCGCCCGAATAGTACCTGACATTGTATCTGCTTCTTTAGTATCAGTAACAGCAGAAAATACTAACTGCCCATCAGCAAACTGAACCAAGATACTACTAGGCACTGCAACACTTAACTTGTCACTCTTATTCTTTATTACCAACTTACCAGCCCCAAGCTCAACATCAAGACCAGCAGGGACATGCACTGGATTTTTTGCTATACGAGACATTTTAAATAAAGCTCCTTAATTGGCCACTTAAAGTCAAGCCACGATGCACAACAACTCACCACCCACACCTGAGGCAAGAGCCTTATGCCCAGTCATCACGCCCTTGGATGTACTAACGATAGCAATACCCAACCCATTCATAACTCGCGGAATTGAATCTGCACCCTTGTACACCCTTAAGCCGGGACGAGAAACTCGCCTAATCTGCTCAATTACCGGCTTTCCCAGGTAATACTTCAACTGAATTTCCAAAACGGGCTTCACACCAGAAGACACCGAAAAGCTATCAATATACCCTTCCTCTTGCAGAACTTTAGCAATTGCACATTTCACCTTAGAAGAAGGCATAGCAACGGAAGCTTTATTTGCACGCTGCGCATTACGAATGCGAGTCAGCATATCAGAAATAGGATCATGCATACTCATTACTATTTATCCTTAAATTTACCAGCTGGCCTTAATAACACCAGGAATCTCACCACGCATCGCAATCTCGCGAATCTTAGTACGCCCTAAGCCAAACTTACGGAAGGTGCCACGTGGTCGACCCGTTAAAGCACAGCGTCTTCTTTGACGAATAGGTGATGCATTTCGAGGAATAGCTTGAAGCTTTAAACGAGCCTCAAATCGCTCTTTATCACTTACCCCAGCATCATTAATTACTGCAAAAATTGCAGCCCTCTTTGCAGCATACTTTTTTGCAAGCGCAACGCGTTTAGCTTCTCGATTAATAAGAGCTTTTTTTGCCATGATTATCCCTTAAATGGAAATTTAAAAAGCGAAAGCAATGCTCTTGCCTCTTCATCCGTTTTCGCAGTAGTAGTAATCGTGATATTTAACCCACGAAGTGTATCAATCTTATCGTACTCAATCTCAGGGAAAATAATCTGCTCACGAACACCCATATTATAATTACCTTGACCATCAAAAGATTTACTATTCACCCCTCGAAAGTCTCTAACACGCGGCAAAGCTACAGAAATTAATCTATCCAAAAATTCAAACATCCTCTCCTTACGAAGAGTAACCTTGCAACCAACCGGATAGTCATCACGGATCTTAAACCCAGCAATTGATTTTCTAGCCAAAGTAACAACAGGCTTCTGCCCAGCAATTTTTTCCAAATCGCTAACAGCATGCTCCATCACTTTTTTATCAGCAACTGCCTCACCAACCCCCATATTTAATGTTATTTTTTCAATACGAGGAACCTCCATGATGGACTTATACCCAAACTGCGACATCAACGCAGGAACAACCGTCTCAATATAAAACTCTCTCAACCGTGCCATACCTAAATTTCCTTAGCTCAACTTAAGCCAACTCAGCACCATTAGACTTAAACACTCTCACACGTCTAACCTTGCCATTCTCATCAATCAACTTAATACCAACTCGATCCGCTTTCTGCGTCTCTTTGTTATAAATAGCGACGTTTGAAATGTGAATAGGCATATTTTTAACAACCACACCACCCTCAATATTACGCATAGGATTAGGCTTTTGGTGCCTCCTAACAAGATTCACTCCCTCAACAACTACCTTATCACCTAACAAACGGGTAACTTGCCCCTGCTTACCTTTATCTCTACCCGAGATAACAACAACATGATCGCCCTTAATAATTTTACTCATAATCTTATCTCTCAGATCACTTCAGGAGCCAACGAAACAATCTTCATAAACCGCTCAGTACGCAATTCACGCGTTACCGGCCCAAAAATGCGCGTACCCATAGGCTCAAGCTTAGTATTCAGCAGTACAGCAGCATTATTATCAAATTTAATTAACGCACCATCTGCACGACGAATGCCTTTAGCTGTACGAACAACAACAGCATTATATACATCACCTTTTTTCACTCGGCCACGTGGAGCCGCATCCTTAACCGATACCTTAATAACATCACCAACGCTTGCATAACGGCGCTTAGAACCACCAAGCACCTTAATGCACATAACGCGACGAGCACCAGAGTTATCAGCCACATCCAAAATAGTCTGCATCTGAATCATGTCATTACCTTTTTAAAACCAACTTAACCTATCATTAGTCTCAAATAGATGACCAGCATCTACCAAAATAGATCAGTTTTGGCCCCGACAGGGAGAAACTCCTAGGAAACTAGAAGCTAGAAAGGCGAGGAGTCTACAGCCTTTTCTTTCCTACTGCAAGACCTCGCCTACAAAAATACCAAAATTACAACTAAATTTCTTGAGACTTCTCAAGCAGGCTTTGGACAACCCATGACTTTGTCTTGGACAAAGGGCGACCCTCAGCAATTACCACCACATCACCCACTTTGCACTCATTTCGCTCATCGTGAGCGTAAATTTTAGTGGATCGCTGGATAATCTTACCATACAAGGGGTGTTTTACTCTGCGCTCAATCAAGACGGTTACTGTTTTATCCATCTTGTCGCTGATCACCCTACCTTGCAAAGTTCGAATAATTTTGGCATCACTCATTGCCAACCCCTTTCTCAGCTAACTTGGTTTTTACGCGAGCAATATCACGACGAACGCGCTTCAGCTCACTATTCTTGCTTAGCTGGCCAGTAGCATGTTGCATACGCAAACTAAATTGCGTCTTTAACAAACCAACCAGATCAGCCTCCAGCTGCTCCAATGATTTATCTTTTAAATCAATCATTTTCATCATTTACCTACCTGCCGGGACACAAATGTTGTACGTATAGGCAATTTTGCAGCCGCTAAAGCAAACGCCTCTCTAGCCAAGGATTCTGATACTCCATCCATTTCATAGAGCACTTTGCCAGGCTTGATTTCAGCGACATAATACTCTACAGAGCCTTTACCGCCACCCATACGTACTTGGATTGGTTTTTCAGTAATAGGTTTATCTGGAAACACACGAATCCAAATACGCCCACCACGCTTAATATGACGAGTCATAGCACGTCGAGCCGCTTCAATCTGTCGAGCCGTTAATCTGCCACGACCAATTGCCTTCAAACCAAAATTACCAAAGCTGACATCGTATCCATTAGTAGCGACACCTGTATTGCGACCTTTATGCTGCTTGCGATATTTCATTCTAACCGGCTGTAGCATGGCGGCCACCTCCTTTTCTACGCTTATTCTCAGTGTTGGTATTTTCCAACAACTGCCCAGTCTCGCCCTTATAAACCCATACTTTCAGGCCTATAACACCATAGGTGGTATGAGCCTCGCTAGTGGCATATTCAACAGCTGCTCGCAAAGTATGCAACGGCACACGGCCCTCACGATACCACTCGCTACGAGCGATATCCGCGCCATTCAGACGCCCTGAAGTCATAATTTTGATACCTTTAGCTCCAGCACGCATAGCATTTTGCATAGCGCGCTTCATTGCGCGACGGAACTGTACACGTTTTTCCAACTGCTGAGCGATACCATCAGCAATAACTTGCGCATCCAATTCAGGTTTACGAATTTCTTCGATATTCACATGAACAGGAACACCAAGCAATTGGTGCAAATCTTGCTTCAATACCTCAATATCCTCGCCCTTTTTACCAATCACGACACCAGGGCGTGCAGTATGAATGGTGATGCGAGCAGATTTAGCCGGACGCTCAATCACTACGCGGCCTACTGAAGCATTGGCTAAGCGCTTATGCAAATAATCACGCACATCGATATCCTGCTTCAATACAGCAGCAAATTCTGTGCTCTTAGCAAACCACTTAGATGACCAGTCTTTATTTACAGCTAGGCGAAAGCCAGTTGGATGAATTTTTTGTCCCATAGCTTTTCCTTAGTTTCCTACTGTCACATTAATATGACACGTTTGTTTTTCAATACGGTTGCCACGACCTTTTGCCCGGGCACGGAATCGTTTTAAGCTCGGCCCCTTGTCCACAAAAATCGTTACAACTTTAAGCTCATCAATGTCAGCGCCTTCGTTATGCTCAGCATTAGCGATAGCAGACTCTAATACCTTTTTAATCAGCTCAGCACCTTTCTTTGTGCTAAATGCCAAAATATTAAGAGCTTGCTCTACCTCTTTGCCTCGAATTAAATCAGCAACTAACCGGGCTTTTTGAGCAGAAATACGGGCATTTTTATGTTGTGCAGATACTCTCATAATTCACCTTATTTCTGAGCCTTTTTATCAGCCAAGTGTCCTTTAAAAGTACGAGTAAGCGCAAACTCACCCAACTTATGGCCAACCATATTATCGCTAATAAACACAGGCACATGAGTGCGGCCATTATGTACCGCAATAGTCAACCCAATAAAATCAGGGAGAATTGTTGAGCGGCGAGACCATGTTTTAATAGGACGCTTATCATTACCGGCGCGAGCAGCATCAACCTTTTTCAGCAGGTGCAGATCGACATATGGACCTTTTTTCAATGAACGAGCCATATCAATTAACCTTTATTTGAATAGCGGCGACGAACAATCATATTGTCCGTACGCTTATTATTACGAGTTCGGTAACCCTTAGCCGGAGTACCCCATGGGCTGACAGGCTCACGAGCCTCACCGGTACGACCTTCACCACCACCATGTGGGTGATCCACAGGGTTCATTACCACACCGCGGACGGTCGGACGAATACCACGCCAGCGATTAGCACCAGCTTTACCAATTTTCTTCAGACTTTGCTCTTCATTACCAACTTCGCCAACAGTGGCACGGCAATCGATATGGATCTTACGCACCTCACCTGAACGCAGACGAACTTGAGCGTAAACACCTTCTTTAGCCAGCAAAACCGCGGAAGCACCAGCTGAACGAGCAATCTGAGCACCTTTGCCAGGTTTCATCTCGATACAGTGGATGGTGGTACCAACCGGAATATTACGAATCGGCAAAGCATTACCAACTTTGATTGCAGCTTCTGCGCCAGAAACCAACACGGCACCCGCTTGGATACCGCGAGGAGCAATAATATAACGGTGCTCACCATCAGCGTAGCAAAGCAGCGCAATGAAAGCGGTACGGTTCGGATCGTACTCAATACGCTCAACTTTCGCAGGAATATTATCCTTATCGCGTTTAAAATCTACTACGCGGTAGTGATGTTTATGCCCACCACCTTTATGACGAGTAGTGATATGACCGTTATGGTTGCGGCCAGCGATAGAGTTTTTCTTCTCCACCAGCGGCGCATAAGGAGCACCCTTATGCAGACCCTCTGCAACCACGCGAACCATGCCGCGGCGGCCTGCAGAAGTCGGCTTCATTTTTACAATAGCCATAATATTTATTCCTTATCTGCAGCTGCTGCAACAGATTCCAAATTCAGCTCCTGTCCAGCAGCCAAGCTGACATAAGCTTTCTTCACATTACTGCGGCGACCCAGAGTGCGACCAAAACGCTTTACTTTCCCTTTGATTGCAACTGTAGTCACAGAGGCTACCTGAACACCAAACAACAATTCAACAGCAGCTTTAACTTCTGCCTTGGTTGCATCAGGCAACACTTTAAAAGTCATCTGGTTGCGTTTCTCAGCCAACAAATTGCTCTTTTCAGAAACAACAGGAGCCAAAATTACTTTCATCAAACGTTGTTGATTCATACCCATTGCTCCTCAAGTTGTGCAACCGCTTCCTTAGTTACCACTACTTTTTTATAGCAAAGCAAGCTGTACGGATCAATCTGCTGAGCTTCCAGAACCAACACATTTGGCAGGTTACGTGAAGACAGATATACGTTTTCGTCCAGCTGATTGGTAACAAACAAAACCTGCTCCATACCCAAATTTTTCACTTGCTCAGCAAAAGCTTTGGTTTTAGGAGTAGCAACAGACAGCTCTTCAATCACAAACAAGCGCTCATCACGCACCAACTGGGACAAAATAGTCGCCATACCGGCACGGTACATCTTACGATTAACCTTCTGAGTAAAGTTTTCATCGGGTTTGTTTGGAAACGCACGACCACCCCCTCTCCACAACGGAGAGGAAGACATACCAGCACGAGCACGACCTGTGCCCTTCTGACGCCACGGCTTTTTGGTGGAGTGTTTTACTTCAGCACGAGTCAGCTGTGCACGGTTACCAGAACGGGCATTTGCCAAAAAAGCAGTAACCAGCTGGTGGACCAATGCCTCGTTATACTCACGGGCAAACAGCGCATCGGAAGCAGCAAGGCTACCTGAAACCTGGCCTTTAGCATCAATTACTTTTAATTCCATTACGCACCTACTTTCATGCTGGGGCGAACAACCACATCACCATTGGCGGCACCAGGAACCGCACCCTTAACCAACAGCAGATTGCGTTCCGCATCCACACGAACCACTTCCAAACGCTGCACGGTCGCAGTGGTATTACCATACTGACCAGCCATACGTTTACCCGGGAACACACGACCCGGATCTTGGTTCATACCGATAGAACCAGGAACACGGTGAGAACGGGAGTTACCGTGAGAAGCACGTTGCGCACCAAAGTTATGGCGCTTGATAGTACCGGCAAAGCCCTTTCCTTTAGAGGTGCCGGTTACATCCACAAACTGGCCAGCTTCAAAAATAGCAACAGTTACTTCGTCGCCCACTTTCAATTCAGCCAATTTTTCTTCAGTCAAAGCAAACTCATGCAAACCACGACCTGCCTCAACACCCGCTTTCGCAAAGTGGCCGGCTTCCGCCTTGTTTACACGATTGACTTTCTTCTGACCAAAGGTAACCTGAACAGCAAAATAGCCGTCGGTATCTTTGGATTTTACTTGAGTGACGCGATTAGGAGACATTTCCAACACGGTTACCGGCACGGAAACACCTTGCTCAGTAAACACGCGAGTCATGCCCACCTTTCGCCCAACCAGACCTAAAGTCATGATTCTTCCTTATATAACAACGGGTCAGCTACGATTGGCCGACCTTTTGAACAAAACAAAAACTTGGCCAAAAATGCCAAGATGCTAACTATACTATATTTTCACCAAAACTTTCAAGTAGAAACTTTGCCTTAATCCCACACAGTAAGGCTACCTGAAATTAATGCATGCCTTCCAAATGCAAGCATATAACCACGCGTTATATCGACATGGCAACAGAACAGGTTTCAGGTAGCCTCAAGGCCGTTGTTAAAATAACCATAGCGGCACAACGCCTGCCAGTTTCACCAACTAATCTCGAGGAACTCATCATGTACAGCTTGGGGGCATGAACTGCAACACCCCAACCGACATCATTTTCTCCTTTGAAGGATTCCGCTTGTGCGGCGGGCCTACCGACCGACACGCCGACGGCTTCGGCATCGGCTTCTTCGAAAACAAAGGCGTGCGCATATTCCATGACGACAAACCCTACGCCAACTCGCCGATGGCCGAGTTTGTGGTAAAAACCTACCAAATCAAATCCACCAACGTCATCGCCCACATCCGCAAGGCTACCCAAGGCAGCGTCGGCCTGGCCAACACCCACCCCTTCATCCGCGAAATATTGGGCAAATACTGGCTGTTTGCCCACAACGGCCACCTTGGTGGTTTCCAACCTAAAGAAGGCAAATACTACCGCCCCATCGGCAGCACTGACTCCGAACGTGTTTTCTGCTTTATATTAACTGGAGCAACTGCACAGCCGTTTTGAGCACAAACTGCCGATGGGCAGACTATTTACCGAAGTGGCCACATTCACCGCCCAAATCCGCCACCACGAATTATTCAATTTCATGCTGTCCAACAGAGAAATCCTGTTTGCCCACGCCAGCACTCTGCTGTATTACATCATCCGTATCATCCGCCCCCCTTCGGCGAAGCGCACCTTATCGACAACGACGTAACTGTAGATTTCGCCGCGGCGACTACGCCCACGACTGCGTGACCATTATTGTCACACAACCCCTGACCGCCAACGAACCCTGGACACGAATGCCCCGATAACCCGCGCTACCTCAGCCAACAAAAGGCTTGGCCATCGCCCGCGCTGCCGACATGGCCGCATAAATCCTTTCACGCCGCAATAATCTAGTTGTTCTGCAGACAGATTGTTTTCATTATTGCCACACCTCAAGCATTAACACTTGAAAAAATTTTGATTTACCCGCTTGACATACACCTCGCCTTTCCTTTACTTTACAGCCATGCCTTTGCGTAAAGCTGCGAGGTTTGCCGCAAATAAATGTACAAACATTGATCCTCGTCAACCTCACGGTAAGGGCGATTGATGCAACGGCATCTTCAGAAATGAAGTTCTTCAACCACAGAGACAGGCCGTCTGCCCGAGACCACTGCTTCTCATTAATATATGGATGGATATCATGAATGAATCTCAACATACCGACACCCCCCAATTAGACGAAAGTCAGGTCATGGCAGTTCGTCGCGAGAAATTGGCAGAAATCCGCAAGCATGGCGTAGCATTCCCGAACGACTTCCGCCGCAATGCTTTTGCTGGTGACCTGCAGAGCCAATACGGCGAACTGTCTAAGGAAGAGTTGGAAGAAAAGAACGTAACCGTCAAGGTAGCCGGCCGCATGATGCTGCAACGCGATATGGGTAAGGCCAGTTTCGCCACCCTGCAAGACGTTTCCAGTCAAATCCAGCTCTACGTAAATGACCAAGGTGTTGGTGAGAAGATTCACGAAGAGTTCAAGCACTGGGACTTGGGCGACATCCTCGGCGCAGAAGGCGTGCTGTTTAAAACCAACCACGGCGAGCTGACCGTACGCGTAAGCCAAATCCGTCTGCTGGCCAAAGCACTGCGCCCCCTGCCCGACAAAGTGCACGGCCTGAAAGACCAGGAAACCCGCTACCGCCAGCGTTATGCTGATTTGATCGTGAATGCCGAATCACGCGAGATCTTCAGAAAACGTGCTCGCATTATCCAGACTATCCGCAACTTCATGATCGGTGAAAAATATCTGGAAGTGGAAACCCCGATGATGCACCCGATTGCCGGTGGCGCAGCGGCTCGTCCGTTTGTTACCCACCACAACGCGCTGGACATCCCGCTGTTTATGCGAATTGCTCCCGAGCTCTATCTGAAACGTTTGGTGGTAGGCGGTTTCGAGCGCGTGTTTGAAATCAACCGCAACTTCCGTAACGAAGGTGTGTCTGCCCGCCACAACCCCGAGTTCACCATGATGGAGTTCTACGAGGCATTCTCCGACTACCACCGCATGATGGACATGACCGAAGGCGTGATCCGCGCTTGCGCCAACGCCGTTTGCGGCAGCCTGCACGTTCCTTACAACGGTAAAGAAGTGGATCTGGAAAAACGCTTTGACCGCCTCACCATCGTGGACGCGATCAAAAAATACAATCCGCACTACACCGACGAGCAGCTGAACGATGAAGAATGGCTGAAAAAAGAAGTGGTGAAACACGGCGAAGACCTGCCTGCCGCCCCCGGCATCGGCAGCCTGCAGCTGGCCTTGTTTGAAGGCTGCGCCGAAGGCAAGCTGTGGAACCCCACCTTCATTATCGACTATCCGGTTGAAGTGTCTCCCCTGGCCCGCGCTTCCGATACCAATCCGAAGCTCACCGAACGTTTCGAACTGTTTGCAGTAGGCCGCGAGCTGGCCAACGGCTACTCAGAGTTGAACGACCCGGAAGACCAGGCTGATCGATTCAGATCACAAGTGGCTCAGAAAGAAGCCGGCGATGACGAAGCCATGAACTACGACGCCGACTACATCCGCGCCATGGAATACGGCCTGCCGCCCACCGGCGGTTGCGGTATCGGTATCGACCGCTTGGTAATGTTGCTGACCAACGCCCCGAGCATCCGCGACGTTATCCTGTTCCCGCATATGCGTCCGGAAGAAGGCCAGAACTAATCCTTCAGGCTTAATCAAAGGCTACCTGAAATTTCAGGTAGCCTTTATTTTTACCTAGTTTAAACAGAGTAGTTTAGTCCAATTTGCCGTGGCATTGTTTGTAGCGTAGACCGCTGCCGCAAGGGCAGGGGTCGTTGCGGTGTACCATTTGGCCGCGGGCAGTAAGGGCTTCGGGGCTGAAGTCGTCCTCGGCAAAATCAGCGGCTTCGGCAGTACTGCCATTAACAGCCAAGTAGCTGATATCCGGCGCTGGAGCATGGTTTTCTTGATAGGCCATTTGCACGGGAGCACTTTCCTTGGCCACCGGCTCATTCTGCTCGAAACGCACTTGCGACAGGAGCCTGGCGGTTTCGCCGCGAATGCTCTGCCACAGGTTTTGGAACATCTCGAAAGATTCCATTTTGTATTCCTGCTTCGGATTCTTCTGGGCATAGCCACGCAGGTGTATGCCTTGGCGCAGGTAGTCCATAGCGGAGAGGTGTTCACGCCATTGGCTATCCATCACTTGCAGGAAGATATTGCGTTCGAACTGATGCATCAACCCGGCGCCTACCATATCGGTTTTGGCGGCGTAGTCATCTTGTGCCAGTTTCCAAGCGCGCTCTTTCACATCTTGGTTGTCAAGAGTGGGGTCTTGCTTGAGCCACTCGGTAACCGGGGCGTGAATGTGGAAGTCGGCAAACAGCTGTTTCTCCAGCGCCACCAAATCCCACTGCTCTTCGATGCTGTCGGCGGGCATATACAAATCAACCAAGTTGTCGAGCGCTTCTTGGCGCATCTCGGTCATCATGGCGGAGTTGTCTTCGGTTTCCAGCACTTCGTTGCGGCGGCTGTAGATAACCTTGCGCTGGTCGTTAGCCACGTCGTCGTATTCCAGCACTTGTTTGCGCATATCGAAGTTGCGGCCTTCCACTTTGCGCTGGGCGCTTTCAATCTGGCGGGTGAGTAGGTTGGCTTCAATCGGCACACCGCGTTCCGGAGCAAGTTTCTCGAGCAAGGCAGCGTGGCGGTCGAGCGCGAAGAGGCGTAGCAGCGGGTCTTCAAACGAGAGGTAGAAGCGGCTGGAGCCGATGTCGCCCTGACGGCCGGAACGGCCGCGCAACTGGTTGTCAATGCGGCGACTTTCATGTCGCTCGGTGCCGACGATGTGCAGGCCACCGGCAGCGATCACACGATCGTGCTCTTCCTGCCAGCCGTCTTCCAGTTCTTTGATGCGGGCGGCTTTTTCTTCTTCGCTCAAATCGGGATTGTTGCGGATGATGTGGCTGAGATGTTTCACGTTGCCACCGAGTACGATGTCGGTGCCGCGGCCGGCCATATTGGTGGCCACAGTAATCATGCCGGTTTTACCGGCCTGTGCCACGATATCGGCTTCGCGGGCGTGCTCTTTGGCGTTCAAAACGTTGTGCGCCAAGCCGGCGCGGGAGAGCATATTAGACACCAGCTCGGAGTTTTCGATGCTGGTGGTGCCCACCAGGATGGGCTGGCCTTTGGCATGGCGCTCTTTAATGTCGGCCACCACGGCTTCGAATTTTTCTTCGGCGGTGCGGAATACTTGGTCGTTGAAGTCTTGGCGGATCATCGGCCGGTTGGTGGGGATGATCACGGTTTCCAAACCATAGATGCTTTGGAACTCATAGGCTTCGGTGTCGGCGGTGCCGGTCATACCGGAGAGTTTGCTATAGAGGCGGAAGTAGTTCTGGAAGGTAATGGAAGCCAGGGTTTGGTTTTCTTGGCGGATTTCCACGCCTTCTTTGGCTTCCACAGCCTGATGCAGGCCTTCTGACCAGCGGCGGCCGGTCATCAGGCGGCCGGTGAATTCGTCCACAATCACGATTTCGCCGTCTTGCACCACATAGTGCTCGTCCAAGTTAAACAGGCTGTGGGCGCGCAAAGCAGCCATCAAGTGGTGCATCAGGGCGATGTTGGCGGTGGAATAGAGCGAATCTCCTTCTTGCAGCAGGCCCATTCTGGTAAGGACTTGCTCGGCATGTTCGTGGCCGGCTTCGCTAAGCAATATGGTGCGGTTCTTCTCGTCCACCCAATAATCGCCCTCGCCCTCTTCTTCTTTTTGGCGTACCAGCTGGGCGGGCACTTTATTCATCACCAAATACAGATCAGTGTTGTCGTCGGCCTGACCGGAGATGATGAGCGGGGTACGGGCTTCGTCGATCAGAATGGAGTCCACTTCGTCCACCACAGCGAAGTTCAGCTCGCGCTGCACTTTGTCGCTCAGCTGGTGCACCATATTGTCGCGCAGGTAGTCGAAGCCGAATTCGTTGTTGGTGCCGTAGGTGATGTCGGCGTTGTAAGCTTCGTGTTTGGAGGCCTGATCCATATTGGCCACAATCACGCCCACTTTCATGCCGAGGAAGTTGTAGAGCGGACCCATGATATCGGCATCGCGGGAGGCAAGGTAGTCGTTTACCGTTACCACGTGCACGCCTTTGCCGGCGAGCGCGTTCAGATACACGGCCAGCGTGGCCACCAGGGTTTTGCCCTCGCCGGTGCGCATTTCGGCGATTTTGCCTTGGTGCAACACCATGCCGCCAATAAGCTGTACATCAAAATGGCGCATACCCAGCGTGCGGCGGGAGGCCTCGCGGCACACCGCAAAAGCTTCTTCCAAAATGTCGTCCAAGGTTTCGCCTTTGGCGAGCCGTTGTTTGAATTCTGCGGTTTTGGCTTGCAGCGCCGCATCGTCGAGCTGCTGGATGTCTTTTTCCATGCCGTTGATGCGTACCACGGATTTGCGGTATTGTTTCAGAAGCCTGTCGTTGCGGCTGCCGAACACTTTCTTGGCCAGTGAAGTAATCATAAAATATTTAATCCCTTATGCGGTATTGCTGTTGCCCTGTGTGCTCGATTCAAACCGCGGCGGCATTCGCCTGCCGGCTTATTCCGGTTCAAATCTAATCCACTGCGATAGTAAAATAACGGGTAATTCTAGCATAATCAAACCTGTTCGCGCTTGGGAATATGGCTCGCCCTGGCAGGATTTCAAGCGCATCGGGCAAGCTTTTTTATCAGCAGCGGCAGTTTGTCTGTTTTCAGGCAGTCTCTTGATGAGGTTTTTAGGTGTATCCTGCCTGCTTTGCCGTTGCCCAACCCCTCTTTTCAGATAGCCTTATATGTCCGACCTCAACCGCCTCAACCCCAGCCGCCACAGCCTGCACAGCCGCGACAACCTCAGCCGTGGCGAATCGCTGCTACACGATTTAATCGTACAGGCCGAGAGCTGGCGGCATGCCGCCCAAGCACTGGAAGCACGGCTACCGGCCAAGCTGCAACAGCATTGCCGGGCGGTACGGGTGCGCAAAGGGGTTTTGGTTTGGTATGCAAGCAACAATATGGCAGCGGCACGGCTGCGGATGCTCGCGGCGGGGCTGCTGCCGGCTTGGCGAGCGGTGTGCCCGGAGGTGCGCGAAGTGCAGGTAAAAATCAGCCCGCCGGAGCAGGAGCGTCCAAAAGAAAAACAGGCCAAACTGAGCCGCACCGCTGCCGAACAATGCTTAGCGGCAGCGGATGATTTGGCGCACCACCCAGAGCTGGCGGCGGCGCTGCGGCACTTGGCAAGGCATGCAGAGGAAGACGAATAAGGCCGCTATCGGTTGGCAGCCAACGGCAGCAAATATTTTTTCAGGTAGCCTCTCCCCCACACATAAAAACAGCATGACATAAAATCATGCTGTTTTCTTGTTTCCCACTTCAGGCTACCTGAAAGCTTACACTCAATGCGCACAGCCGCAATGTCCGCCGCCGCAACCACCGGCTGCGTGGTGGTTTTCAGGTAGCCTTTCCACCGCCTCACCGGTTTCGGCATGGTATGACAGCGGCACCAAATCCAGCTTGGCCATCAGCAGGCGGTCGCCGTCTTCATCGGGGTTTTCCGTGGTTAAGAGCTTATCGCCGTAGAAAATCGAGTTCGCGCCCGCCATGAAACACATCGCCTGCATGGATTCGGGCATATTGCTGCGCCCGGCAGAAAGGCGCACGAAACTGTGCGGCATGGTAATCCGTGCCACGGCAATGGTGCGGACAAACTCCGTCCAATCCAAATCTTCGGCATCGGCCAGCGGCGTGCCTTCCACTTTCACCAGTTGGTTAATCGGCACGCTTTCCGGCTGCGGGTCGAGGTTGGCGAGGCTGGCAATCAGCCCGGCACGCTCGGCGCGGGTTTCGTTCATACCCACAATGCCGCCGCAGCAGATTTTCAGGCCGGCATTGCGCACTTTGCCCAAGGTGTCCATTCGGTCTTCGTGTTTGCGGGTGTGGATGATGTCGTTGTATCGCTCGGGGTCGGTGTCGAGGTTGTGGTTGTAGTAGTCCAGGCCGGCTTTTTTGAAGTCTTCCGCCATGCCGTCTTCCAGCATGCCGAACGTGCCGCAGGTTTCCATGCCCAACCCCTTCACGGCTTTGATGATTTCGGACACCACGGCCACATCTTTCGGCTTCGGCCCGCGCCATGCCGCACCCATGCAGAAACGGCTGGCACCGCGCGATTTGGCGATTTTGGCTTTTTCCACGATTTCGCCCACATCCATCATCTGCTCTTTGCCCAGATTGGTGTTGTGGTGCGCCGATTGCGGGCAGTAGGCGCAATCTTCCGGGCAGCCGCCGGTTTTGATGGAAAGCAGGGTGGAAAGCTGGATTTCGCGCGGGTTGAAATTCTGGCGGTGGATTTCGGCGGCATGGAATACGAGGTCGAGAAAGGGCAGCCCGAACAGGGCTTCGACATCGCATTTTTTCCAATACTGCGCAGTGGGATGCGGCTTTGGCTCGGTTTGACGGCGCAAAGCCACCGGGGAGAGGGTGGTCATAGGAGTGTTCCTTCAATAAGGGTTTGCGGCGGCGCAATGTCGCCGACGGGCAAAGCCGGGTCGCAATGTCCGCGGTCTGCCCTGACTGGTCGGAAGCTTTATTCCGAAGGCGGCAAGTGTAGCCAAAAACCAAACGGCAGGCTACTTGAAAGAGAAGTTTCAACGCAGTTAAAAACACAATACAGCAAAGTTTCTGCTCAACCAAAATCTTCAGGTAGCCTTTATAGCGCTCCACCCCATCAATCCGCGCTGATTTCCTCCAGCGTGCGCCCCTTCGTTTCCTCACCCAGCAGCACGATCACCATCACCACCGCCGCCAGCACCGCCGCAAACATCACGAAAATCCGCGCGAAACCGCCGCTGCCGCTCATACCGGCCACCACCATCGGCGCCACAATCCCGCCGATGCGCCCCACCGCGCCTGCCCAGCCAGAGCCAAACGCGCGGAAGCGCACCGGATACAGCTCCGGCGTGTAAGTGTAGAGCACTCCCCACGCGCCCAGATTGAAAAACGACATCAAACTGCCCCACAGCATGATTTCCAGCGTAGAGTCGCTTTGGCCGAAGCAATAGGCGCACACCGCACACGCGCCAAGAAAGCCTGCCAGTGTGGCCTTACGCCCGATTTTTTCCACCAGCACCGCCGCCGCAAAATAGCCCGGCAGCTGCGCCAGAATCATCACCAGCACATATTCAAACGTTTTCACCACCGAATAGCCCTGCCCCGCCAGCAGCTTGGGCAGCCAAGTGAAAATCCCGTAATAAGAAAACACGATGCCGAACCAAATCAGCCACAGCATCAGCGTGCGGCGGGCAAACGGCGGCCGCCACAGCTGCGCGAGGCGGATTTTCTCCTTCTTCTGCACAGTCGGCACAATCATTTCCGCCGCCTGCGCTACGCCCGATTCCGCCTCCAAACGGCACACCAATTCGTGCGCTTCCTCCGCCCTACCCGCCGCAATCAGATAAGGCACCGATTCCGGCAGCCGCTTCCACGCCGCAAACGCATACAAAAGCGGCACCGAGCCCGCCGCAAACGCGCTGTGCCAACCGAATTTCGGAATCAGGAAATACGAGGCCAGCGCCGCCGCCAGCCAGCCCAAGCCCCAAAAACTCTCCAGCAGCACGATAAACCGCCCGCGTACCTTCGGCGGCGCATACTCGCTCACCAACGACACCGCCACCGGCAGCTGCCCGCCCAAGCCGAAGCCAACCCAGAATCGGAAAAACAGCAGCGCGGCCAAGTTCGGCGACAACGCGCACAAACCCGTGGCCGCGCCGTAGAGCACCATGGTGCTGGCAAACACATTGCGCCGCCCGAAACGGTCGGCCGCCCAGCCGCTCAACACCGCGCCCAGCGCCATGCCCACAAAGCCGATGCTCACCACCCAACCCGACTGCTGCGCACTCAGCCCCCACTCTTTGGCCAAAGTAACCAACACAAACGACACCATGCCCGTATCCATCGCGTCAAACAGCCAGCCCAGCCCGATTAAGGCCAGCAGGCGGTAGTGGAAACGACTTAAAGGCAGAGCATGAAGGCGCGACAAAATATCCATTGGGTTTCTCCTCGTGAAATGTGGAAAGGCTACCTGAAACACAGCGGCGCAGTTTGAAAACATCGAAACGATATAGCTAAATTTATTTCAATTTCCACCAAGTTGTATCGCTATATAGTTGGCTTAAAAACAGAATATGAATTGAGAAATTCAACTGCATAAAAATAATAATAGCTCGCATTATAGCGAACTGCATCGGGGCATGCCAGCCATGTGCCGGAAGCTTGTGGCAGCCAGCCCATTCCAATATCCCATCATCACCATAAAGAATAAATTTATATAATATCAATCATTTAATTAATAAAATATCCCTTCCAAAACAGTTATGCCTCACAGAAAGGCTACCTGAAAATTCAGGTAGCCTTTTTCTTACTGCAAGCGGGAAACAAGTCCACAACGTGTGGTTTATTCGCCTTCCAACCGCTCTATTTGCCGATACAGAAGCGGCTGAAAATAACACCCAGAAGGTCGTCGGCGTTGAATTCGCCAGTGATGGTATTGCAGGCGTTTTGTGCCAGGCGCAGGTGTTCGGCGAAGAGTTCGAGCTGGTGGCGGCCGCACAGGGCGGCGAGTTCGAGCTCGGCTTGGGCGGCTTCCAGCGCGCGCAGGTGGCGGCTGCGGGCGAGAAACAGGCTTTCGCTTTCGCCCTGCCAGCCGATTTGCCGCAGCAGCGCCTGTTTGAGCAAATCGAGCCCGGCACCGTTTTTGGCGGAAAGTTTGATCAGGGTGTCGGCGCCGCTGGGCTGGCCGCTTTGCCTGCAGCTTTCCGCCGCTTCGCCGCTGAGGTCGATTTTATTGCGGATTTCAATGCGTTTGAGCCCGGGCGGCAGCTGGGCGAGGATTTTACAGGTAGCCTCGTTCAGCCCTTCGTTCGGATCGATGAGAATCAAGGCCACGTCTGCCTGCTGCACGGCTTGGCGGCTGCGCTCGATGCCGATTTGCTCCACCGGGTCGGTGGTATCGCGCAGGCCGGCGGTGTCGATGATGTGTATGGGAATGCCTTCAAGCGTAATCTGCTCGCGCACGGTGTCGCGGGTGGTGCCGGCAATGTCGGTAACGATGGCCACGTCCTCGCCAGCCAAAGCGTTGAGCAGGCTGGATTTGCCTACATTGGGCGCACCCACCAGCACCACGTTCATGCCTTCGCGCAAAATCGCGCCCTGCCCGGCTTGGGCAAGCACTCGGGCAAGACGCTCTTGCAACGCGGCGAGACGCTCATCCACCTTGGCTTCGGCCAGAAAATCGATGTCTTCTTCAGGGAAATCCAGGGCAGCTTCCACCAACATGCGCAAGGTGATGAGTTCGTCCACCAGCTCGTGAATCTGTTGGGAAAACGCGCCTTTAAGCGAGCGCACGGCCAGACGGGCGGCAGATTGGCTGGCGGCATCGATAAGGTCGGCCACGCTTTCGGCCTGCGCCAAATCGAGCTTGCCGTTTAAAAAGGCGCGTTTGGTAAACTCGCCCGGCTCGGCCGGTTGTGAGCCCAGCTCGAAACAGCGTTGCAGCAGCATCTGCAACACCACGCGCCCGCCGTGGCCGTGCAGTTCGATTACGTCTTCGCCGGTGAAGCTGGCGGGGGCGGGGAAATAGAGCAGAAGGCCGTTGTCGATGGCTTCGCCTGCGGCATCGACAAAATCGGTGTGGAGCGCGCGGCGCGGCTGCGGGGTTTTGCCGCCGCTGATTTGCTGCGCCAGCGGCAGCAGCTGCCTGCCGGAAAGCCGGATAACGCCCACCCCGCCCTGCCCGGCGGCAGTGGCAATGGCGGCGATGGTGGAAGTGGATGGCGATGACATAGGGCTACCTGAAACCGTAAAAATAAAAAGCAATATAACACAACCACAAAAGGCTACCTGAAAACTTGAAACACGGTTTTCAGGTAGCCTTTTATATGAGGGGGCTTATTCGTCTTCGTCCTCTTCCTCGTCGCCCAAATCCACTTCCTCAAGCGGGATCACCCGGGTGCGGTAGCGCAGTTTGTGGTAGAGATAGAAACCG